>NC_008209.1:3105000-3705000 GCF_000014045.1 Roseobacter denitrificans OCh 114 | reverse complement strand
GGTGTTGCAAGAGGCCGACCGCAGGACGGGCACGCGTGCAGGGGTGCTGCCCCTTGAGCGGCTGGAGGATGAGCTGGGCTATCTCTTGCCCGACTTCTCGGTACGCGCGCTCAGCCATGGGTGGCACGGCAACGCGATACTGTTGCGATCCCGCTATGACAGCCACGCCGCGCGCCGTATTGATCTGCCGTCGATTGATCCGCGCGGGGCGGTGTCCGTGCAGATCTCTGACCCATGTGTCGAGATTATCGGCGTGCACCTTGGGCTGACACCGGGGACGCGGCGCAAACAGGTTGATGTGCTCAGGCAGGTTTTGCAGGATCGCCCCCACCCCGTGATTCTGGCCGGGGATTTCAACGAATGGAACCTCAAGCGGCTTGATTTCGGCACCGATGCGCAGGTCGTCTCCCCGGGGCTGAGCTTTCACGCCGCCCGTCCCAGAGCGGCGCTCGATCGGTTTGTTCTCGGACCCGGTGTGCGCGTTGTGTCATCGCATGTGCATAAATCGAACCTTGCCGCGCGCGCGTCGGATCACCTGCCAATCGTGATCACCGTCGATCTGACAGGGGCTGAGCCATGACCCTGCTTTTACTGGCACATTTCGTGGTTGTGGTCGCTTTCACGACGCGCATCCTGTTGCGCGATGACCTGTCGCCGCCTGCGCGGCTGGCGTGGTTTATCATTCTTGCCGTTGTGCCTTATGTCGGCAGCGGGCTTTATTTCCTGTTCGGTGAGGTTGACCTCGGCCATCATGCGGAAAACCGGCACAAACAGGTTTTTGACGAAATTCGGCCACAGGCGGGTGTGATCTTTGGCGATGCGCAGATCTGCGACGCCCTGATTGACCCTTATTACCAATCTGCCTTTCGGTATGCGAGTTCCATCAACGGCTTCTTTCCCATGACGGGCAATCAGGCGGAGTTGATGGCGGATGACCGTGCCACCAAAGCCGCCATGATCGCCGATATTGATCGCGCCCAGAGCCATGTGCATGTGCTGTATTACATCTGGCTGACGGACGGCACGGGCACCGAGGTGGCGCAAGCGCTGATGCGCGCGGCCAAACGCGGGGTGACATGTCGTGCCATGGCCGACGGGCTGGGCTCGCGCGCGCTGATAAGATCGCCGTTGTGGACGCAGATGAAAGAGGCAGGTGTTCAGGTGGCCGTGACACTGCCGCTCAACCGTCCCATTCTTACACTGCTGACCAGTCGGATTGATTTGCGCAACCACCGCAAGATCACTGTCATTGATGGCAAGATCACCTATTGCGGTAGCCGCAACTGTGCCGATCCGGAGTTTCTGCCAAAAGCCCGGTTTGGACCATGGGTGGACATCATGCTGCGTTTTCAAGGGCCCGTGGTTGCGCAGAATGAACTGTTGTTCATGAGTGACTGGATGCAGGCAACGGGCGAGGCGTTTGAACCTGATGCCGTGACGGTCGAGTGTCTTTCCCCCGGCTTCCCGGCCCATGCAATCGGGGATGGCCCGACCGAACGCAACAGCGCCACGCCGCAGTTGTTTTCCAGCCTTTTCAACTGTGCGCAGAGCACGATAACGCTGACCACGCCATATTTCGTGCCGGATGCGACGGTTCTGGATGCGCTCTGTGCGGCGGCCTATCGCGGCGTGCGTGTAACGCTGATCTTTCCGCAAAAGAACGACAGCTGGATCGTGGCCGCCGCCAGCCGCAGCTATTACCGCAGGCTGTTGTCAGCCGGGTGTCATATCCACGAGTTCAAAGCGGGGCTGCTCCATGCCAAGACACTGACGATAGACGATAAAGTGACGCTGATCGGCTCCTCCAATCTGGATTTGCGCAGTTTCGATCTGAACTATGAAAACAACGTGCTTTTGCAGGACGCGCGCATCACGCGCGAAATCTGTGACAGGCAGGCCGGGTATATCGCGCAATCCGATCCTGTACTTCTTGACACGGTGCTTGCCTGGCCCCGACACGAACGCATCTGGCACAATGTCATCGCCACCATTGGCCCGGTGTTGTGATTGATCCGGCTCAAGGCGTCGTGCCCTATGATATTGCCGCATGAACCGCGCGCGCGATGATGCGTTCCTCATCCGTCGGGATGACCATCACGCGTGTTGATCCCGTCCCGATATCGCGCGCATTGCGCAGGTTTTGCGCCGGGTCAATCTTGATGTTCAGGTACTCCAGCCCTTCAACGATGCGGCTGCGGATGGGGGCTGCGTTTTCCCCGATGCCCCCGCAAAAGATCAGCGCATCAATGCCCCCCAGCACCGCCGTCAGCGCCCCAATTTCACGCCGGGCGCGGAATACGTAGTAATCGATTGCTTCGCGCGCCTGCGGATCGTCCGAGGCCAGAAGTGCGCGCATATCGCTGGTGATCCCCGAAAGGCCCAGAAGCCCGCTTTGGGAATAGAGCATTTCCATCACTTCAAGGGGTGCCATGCCCTTTTGCGTGAGCAGATACAGCACCACACCGGGGTCGATCTGGCCGCAGCGGGTGCCCATGGGCAAACCATCCAATGCCGAAAATCCCATTGTGGAGCCGACGCTTTTACCGTTTGTAATCGCGCACATGGACGCCCCGTTGCCCAGATGCGCAATCACGAGCCGCCCTTTGTGCAGGTCGGGATAGGTGGTTTTGATAACGCCTGTGATGTATTCGTAACTGACCCCGTGAAACCCGTAGCGCCGCACCCCTTCGTCATAAAAGGCGCGCGGCAGGGCAAAGGTGTCATTGACCCACGGATGGCCCCGGTGAAACGCCGTGTCGAAACACCCGACCTGAACGGCATCCGGAAAGGCCGTGCGCGCGGCTTCAACCCCGGCGAGGTTATGGGGCTGATGGAGCGGGGCGAGCGGGTTGAACCGGGCAAGCGCCGCCATCACATCGCCGGTCAGCAGCGTGGGTTTCGTAAAATCCATGCCGCCATGCACAATCCTGTGGCCCACCCCGTGGATGGGCAACCCGCTCAAATGCGGCGCCAGCGCCTGCATCACATGTTCCAGCGCTGCAGCGGGCTTGGGTGCCGCTACCTTCTGTTTGGTTCTTTCCTCGCCGGTGTTCAGGATCAATAGCGCGTTGTCGCCAATCTCATCGACCTGACCGTGCAGCAGCAGGTCAGGTTCTGGCGCATCCCGGTAAAGCCCGAATTTCAGCGACGACGAGCCAGTGTTTAATGTAAGGATACCGCTCATGTGGCGGCGACCCGGCGGAACAAAGCAACGCTTGCACGATACGCGGGGCGCATGTGCATCCGATCCGCGCGGCTTGTCAGTGTGTTTTGCACATGGCCTCCCAAGTGTTTGGCCGCCGGTCTGGACACCGGCGTGTTTTCTGATGGTTATAGTTGCAGCCTCGTGATCCGCTGTCACGCGGGTATCTGACGGCACCCTGTGGCGTGGTGAACCGCGCGCACTCTACCGCCAGTTGGCCAATCAGAAATGATAATCGCCAGACAAGCCGGTGCGCCATTGACTTCCCACGCCATCGCTGGAAAATGCAGGGCACGATGGTTGTTCCGGTTCAGGCCGGGACATAAAAGGGAACGCGGTGAAATGCCGTGGCTGCCCCCGCAACTGTAAGCGAAGAGTGCCTCTGTCGCACGCCACTGACCGAAAGACGGGTTGGGAAGGCAAAAGAGGCGCGCTGACCCGCGAGCCAGGAGACCTGCCATCACAAACGCAACATAAGACCGGGCGGGGTGCTCCGGAAAGGAATGACATGATGACGGCACATGCTGTTATAACGGACAATGATGTAACCTGCACTGGCCGCCCCCATGGGTGAGCGCACAGAGATACTGGTGTGCATCAAATGCAAACGCGGCACCGACGTTACCGACGACGGCGAACGTCCGGGCCAGCGTCTGTTTGATGAATTGCAGGCGCGCGGTCTGCCCGAGGGGCTTGATTTGCGGGCGGTGGAATGTTTGCAAAACTGCGATTCCGGCTGCTCCGTCGCGCTGCGGGGGGGCGGGGACAAGTGGACCTATCTGTACGGAAACCTGCATGAGGCGTCGCATCTGGACACGCTGATCGAGGGGGCCGCCCTTTATCATGAGACCAGCGATGGTCTGATCCCGTGGCGCACCCGCCCGGAACATTTCAAACGTAACTGTATCGCGCGCATACCGCCGCTGGAGGACAACAATGGCTGATCTTGCAAAACTTCCCGTCACCGTGATCACAGGGTTTCTCGGGTCCGGGAAAACCACACTGATTTCGCACCTGATCCAGAACCCCGGCGGCAAACGTCTGGCGGTTGTGGTGAATGAATTTGGCGATGTGGGGGTGGATGGTGAAATCCTCAAAAGCTGTGCGATCCCGGATTGCCCGGCGGAAAACATCATGGAGCTTGCGAACGGCTGCATCTGCTGCACAGTCGCGGATGATTTCATCCCGACCATCGAAGCGCTCATGGCGCTGGAGCCGCGCCCGGAGCATATCGTGATCGAAACCTCCGGCCTTGCCCTGCCGAAACCGCTGCTCAAGGCGTTTGACTGGCCGGATATCCGCTCGAAGATCACGGTGGATGGCGTCATCGCGCTGGCTGATGCCGAGGCCGTGGCCGCGGGCCGTTTTGCCTCGAATGTGGCGGCGGTGGATGCACAGCGCCTTGCGGATGACAGCCTTGATCATGACACGCCCTTGTCCGAGGTCTTCGAAGACCAGATTTCCTGTGCGGATATTATCCTGCTGACCAAGCCCGATCTGGCCGGTGCCGAAGGTGTGGCCAAAGCCAAAGAGGAAATCGCTGCGCGCAGTCCGCGCCCCGTCCCGGTGATTGAGGTCGCCGAAGGGTTGATTGACCCGCGCGTCATTCTGGGGCTGGAGGCCGCCGCCGAAGACGATATGGATGCGCGCCCGTCACACCATGATGGGCATGACGATCACGAACATGACGATTTTGAATCGATCGTGGTGGAGATTCCCGAAGTGTCCGATCCGGCCGAACTGGTTGCCCGCATCGAGGTTCTGGCCAAGGAGCAAAACATCCTGCGCGTCAAAGGCTATGCTTGTGTGAAGGGCAAGCCCATGCGGCTCCTGGTGCAGGCGGTGGGCGCGCGCGTGCGCCATCAGTTTGACCGCCCCTGGGCCGAAAATGAACCGCGCCGGGGCCGGTTGGTCGTGATCGCTGAACATGATGATGTGAGCTATGAGGCGGTGCAATCCGTTTTGGTTCCCGTGCCAGCGGCTGCCGAGTAACCTGCCATGCATGTCGTCTTTCGCGAAAGCCATGGTCTGGAAGAGACGGAAACGCCAACCGATCTGGGGCAGACGCCCGCCGATCTGGTTGTGCTCAGCCTGTCTGATTCAGACCTCGGTGCTTTGGCGGAGGCGTGGCGCAAGGGGGGCGGGCCCGAGGGCAGGCTGCCCGGCCTGCGACTGGCGAACATCGCGGCTCTGAAACACCCGCTGTCGGTCGATACCTATGTCGAACAAACGCTGTGCGGCGCAAAGGGTATCCTCATCCGGTTGATTGGCGGTGTGCCTTACTGGCCCTATGGCCTGCAGCAGATCGAGGCCTTGGCGCGGGCCAAAGGCATTGCGCTGGCCGTGCTGCCTGCGGATGGGCGCATGGATGCGCGCCTTGATGCCGTTTCCACCTTGCCGGTGTCCACATTGCGTCAGTTGCAAAAGCTGTGTGATACCGGTGGTGTGGTTGCGTGGCAGGCGGCACTGGCGCAGATGGCGCTGGCATCGGGGCTTTATGCAGGGCCAGTGCGCGGGGCCAAGACGTTGCCCTTGGTCGGGGGATGGACGCCGGAACATGGTGTGACCTGTCCGGTTCTGGCCAGCGCGGCCACGGACCCGCTGGTCCTGGTCGTCTTTTACCGGTCGTTTCTGGTGGCCGCAGATCTGGCACCGATTGAACAGGTCTTTGCCGCGCTGCGCGCCAAGGGGTTCGCCTTGATGGGGCTGTTTGCGCCCTCGCTCAAGGCTCCGGGGGCTGCGGAATGGTTGACACGTCAGGTGGCCCATCTCAGCCCCGTCGCAATCGTCAATGCGACCTCGTTCTCCGGACAGGGCACGCGCGGCGCCTCGCCGCTGGATGCAGGCGACGTGCCGGTTTTCCAGATGGCGCTGGCCACCTCACGGCAGGCGGCATGGGCCGAAGCAGAGCGCGGCTTGTCCCCCGCTGATCTGGCCATGCATGTGGTGCTGCCAGAAGTTGATGGACGGCTGTTCGCCGGTGTCGCCTCTTTCAAGGAGCCGCAAAAGCGGGACGCGGATTTGCAATACTCGCGCTTTGTGCACCGCCCCCACGCTGAGCGGATCACGGCAATCGCGGATCGCGTGGCGGCTTGGGTCCATCTGGCGTCCAGACCCGCCAGTGAACGCCGCATTGCATTGGTGATGTCCACCTATCCGGGGCGCGAGTGGAACCTCGCGCATGCTGTGGGGATGGACGCGCTTGGCTCTGCCTGCGCGATCCTTGAGGATCTGGCAGGTGCCGGCTACGCGACCGACGGGCACGTTACCGCGCAGGATTTTGAGCGCGCCGACCAACGGCTTGATGCGCGTGACTATCAGGCGCTGCTGGCCAATCTGCCCCAGAGCCTGCGCGACGATCTCACGGCGGCATGGGGCGATCCGCCTGAACACGGTGGTATCGCACTGCCGGCTGTGCGGCGTGGCAATGTCTGGATCGCCCTGCAGCCAGAACGTGGCACACCGCAGAAACGGGATGAAGAATACCACGACCTGTCCCGTGTCCCGCGCCATGAATATGTGGCCTTCTACCTGTGGCTGCGCAGGCAGGTGGATGCTATCGTTCACATCGGGGCGCATGGCACGCTGGAATGGTTGCCGGGCAAAGCGGTCGCTTTGTCAGATCAGTGTTGGCCGGATGCGCTGAGCGGGGCGACGCCGGTGATTTATCCCTTTATCGTGAATGATCCCGGCGAGGCGGCACAAGCCAAGCGCCGCATCGGGGCTGTGACGCTGGGGCATATTCCGCCGCCCCTGCGCCCCACTGCCACGCCGCTGCGGCTGGTGCGGCTCGAAGCTTTGCTGGATGAGTTTTCCAATGCGGATGGGCTTGATCCGCGCCGCCGGGATCTGTTGCAACAGAACATTCGTGACGAAGCGCAGGCGCTCGGTGTGGAACATGAACTGGGGTTGGACGATGTGTCCTGCGCGGCCGAAGCCATCACGCGCATCGACCGCTTTGTCTGTGACATCAAGGACAGCCAGTTTGGCGATGGCTTGCATATCTGGGGCCGCGCGCCGCAGGTGGATACCAGTTTTGATGCGGGCCTTTCCGCGCGATGCGAGAGTGCGGCCCTCCTGGCGGCACTGGATGGCAAACGCATCGCGGGTGGCCCGTCCGGATCGCCCTACCGGGGGCGGCTTGATGTGCTGCCCACCGGGCGCAACCTTTATACCATAGACCAACGCTCCGTTCCGACGCGGGCCGCTTACGAACAGGGCTGCAGGCTTGCGGATGAGTTCGTGCGCAGGCATCTGCAGGACGAAGGCGACTGGCCGCGCAGCCTGATCGTGGATCTCTGGGGGTCGGCCACCATGCGCACGGCGGGCGAGGAGTTCGCGATGGCGCTGTGGCTGCTGGGTGTGCGCCCGGTCTGGGATGATGGGTCCGAACGCGTATCAGGCATCGAGGTGCTGCCGATCACCGAATTGGACCGCCCGCGCGTGGATGTGACCTTACGTGTGTCGGGGCTGTTTCGCGACGTGTTCCCGACACTTACAGCGCTGTTTTCGCAAGCGGTGCGCGCCTTGGCCGCCCGCGATGAAGCGCCCGACTGGAATCCCTATGCCGGGGCTGACACCACGCGCGTTTTCGGCCCGGCACCGGGCAGTTTCGGCGTCGCCGTGGGGGCACATATTGGTGATTATTCCGAGGCGGCGAAACTGGCGGCAGGCGAGGCCTGGCTGGCCGCCTCAAGCTGGGCGTTGGACGGGGAAAACGTTCAGCAGGACGCCGCTGGCATCAAGGCGCGGGTCAGCGAGGCGACTGCGTTTCTGCACTTTCAGGACTTGCCGGAAACCGATGTGCTGCTGGCCGAAGACTACGCCACCCATGAGGCAGGCTTCGCCGCCGCCAAATCCGTCACCGGGGGGCGCGCAGCCCTCTACCATATGGATGCGACCGATTTCGAAAACCCGCGCACCCGAACCCTGACCGAAGAGATTGCCCGCGTGGTTCATGCGCGCGCCACGCAACCGGAATGGATTGCGGGCATGCAGCGGCATGGCTTTCGCGGGGCGGCGGAAATCGCCACGACGCTTGAAAACATGGCAGCCTTTGCCCAGCTTGCCGATGTGGTGCCGGGGCATCTGTTCGATCTCTATTTCGATGCCACTTTGGGCGATGCGGATGTCACCTCCTTTCTGGCCGATGCGAACCCTGCGGCGCTGGCGGCCATGCGGGACCGGTTTGCAGCACTGCATGCGGCGGGCCTGTGGAAATCACGGCGCAACTCGATCCTCGCCTCGCTTGAGGCGGCGGAATGAACCGCGCGCCCCTTGTCAAGGGGTGGTGCCCCGGCGCGCATCGCCCGATGGCCTCGGGCGACGGGCTCGTTGTGCGTGTGCGCCCTCAGATGAGCCGTCTCGACCGCACCCAAGCCTGCACGCTGGCCGAACTCGCGATCGAATACGGCAATGGCGTGATTGATCTGACCTCGCGGGGCAACCTGCAGATCAGGGGCGTGGATCAGGGCCGGCACGGCGCACTGCTGGATGCGCTGATGGACGCGCGCCTTTTGGATGCCACAGCAGAGGATGAGGCGCGCAGGAACATCCTCACAACGCCTTTCTGGGGGCAGGATGGCCTTACCGAAAACCTTTATCCGAGGATCGTGGCGGGGTTGCGGGCCTTGCCGGGTTTACCGGCCAAAATGGGGATTGTCCTTGATACAGGTGCGCAGCCGCTCTTGTCGTTGGCCTCGGGTGATTTCAGGTTCGAACGTGGCGAACAAACCCCCCTGATCCTGCGCGCGGATGGTGCCGCGACGGGTATGGCAATCAGCCCGGACACGGCACTGTCTGCGCTCATTGATCTGGCGCAGTGGTTTGTGGACAGCGGCGGTGCTCAGGCAGGCCGCATGTGCCGCCACTTGGAAAGTAATGCGCTGCCGGAGGGTTTTCAGGGCCATGCGCCGCGTCGCACTGACACAGCGCCGCAGCCGGGCCCCTGCGCAGACGGCTACCTTTTGGGTGCGGGTTTCGGAGCGCTGGATGCACGCGGTTTGATCGGTTTGTTCGCGGATGAAGCGGTCGCAGGGCTGCGTTGCACGCCGTGGCGGCTGTTCCTGCTCGAAGGGGCCTCAAAGGTCGCAACCGACTGTTTCGTCACGAAACCGGGTGCGCATATCCTGAATGTACATGCCTGCCCCGGTGCGCCGCTTTGTGAACAGGGCGAAACCGAAACCCGTGCCTTGGCCGAGGCACTGGCCACCCGCATGCCCAAGGGACAAAGCCTGCATGTGTCGGGCTGTTCAAAGGGCTGCGCGCATGCGGGGCCTGCGGATGTCACACTGGTTGGTGCGAATGGAAAATTCGATCTTGTCAGGCATGGCGCTGCATGGGATGAGCCGTTTGCGCGCGGATTGTCCAGCGACGAAGTTATCAAGGAACTGACGCAGTAACCATGCCTTACCAATACGAGAAAGACGGGGCGGCCATCTATCTGGAGAGCTTTGCCACCATACGTGCCGAAGCCGCGCTGGATCGCTTCGCACCTGACGAAGAGCAGGTCGTCGTGCGCATGATCCACGCCGCAGGTCTGGTGGGCCTCGAAGCGCATGTGAAAGTTGCCCCCGGCATGGTCGCAGCGGCGCGGGATGCGTTGAAGCAGGGCGCGCCGATCTTCTGCGATGCCTATATGGTGAGCGAAGGGGTGACACGCAAACGCCTGCCCGCCGATAACGATGTGATCTGCACACTGCGGGATTCCCGTGTGCCGGACATGGCTGCACAACTCGGCACGACCCGCTCCGCCGCAGCGCTTGAGCTTTGGCGGGATCGCCTTGAGGGCGCGGTTGTCGCCATCGGCAATGCACCAACCGCGCTGTTCCACCTGCTGGAGATGCTCGAAGATCCTGCATGCCCACGACCTGCGGCGATCATCGGCTGCCCGGTTGGTTTTGTGGGTGCGCGCGAAAGTAAGGATGCGCTATGGGCGGCCAATCCGGTGCCCTCGCTGATTGTCGAGGGGCGTCTGGGGGGCAGTGCCATCACCGTCGCCGCCATCAACGCCATCGCGAGCCGCGCAGAATGACCGGCACCCTGTATGGCGTCGGACTGGGCCCCGGTGATCCTGAATTGATGAGTGTCAAATCGGATCGTCTGGTGCGCCAGACCCGAAACATCGCGTATTTCCGCAAGAAAGGCCGGTCGGGCCGCGCGCGGACCATCGTGGACGGGATGTTGCGCGATGATGTGGTGCTCTTTGCGATGGAATACCCCGTCACCACCGAGATCCCGCTGTCTGACCCGCGCTACAACGCATCCCTTTCGGCGTTCTATTCGGAGTGTACCGCGCATCTGCAAAAACTTGTGGAGGCGGGCGAGGACGTTGTTGTCCTGTGCGAGGGCGATCCGTTTTTCTATGGCTCCTTCATGCATGTCTATACGCGCCTGAAAGACAGCCTGCCGATCGAAGTCGTTCCTGCCATCACGGGCATGTCCGCCGCCTGGACAGCGAGTGGCGCACCGATCACTTGGGGGGATGACATCCTGTCGACCGTCATGGGGACGCTGGATGAAGAGACCTTGACCAAGGCGATGACCGAAGCCGATGCATTGGTCGTTATGAAAATCGGGCGCAACCTGCCCAAGGTGCGCCGGGCACTGGCGGCGGCGGGCAAGGCGGAGCGCGCGATCCTTGTGAAATACGCCAGCATGGAGGGGCAGGAAATCTGCCCTCTGGCCGAATTTGGTGCGGAAACGCTGCCCTATTTTTCAATCATCATCGTGCATGGACAGGGCCGCAGACCGTGAGCGGCTGGGTCATCATCGCGGGTCTCGGCCCGGGGCGGGAGAGCTTCGTTATGCCCGAGGTGACGGAGGCCATCGCGCAGGCCACGGATATCGTCGGCTACATTCCCTACGTGCGCCGCATCGCGCCGCGCGCCGGTCTGACCTTGCACGAAAGCGACAACCGGGTGGAACTGGATCGCGCGCGCCACGCTTTGCAGATGGCTGCCGATGGCCGCCGTGTGGTGGTGGTCAGCTCAGGTGATCCGGGTGTCTTTGCGATGGCCTCGGCCGTTTTCGAAGCCCTTGAAGCGGGCGATGCGGCGTGGCGCGCGTTGGACGTGCGGGTTTTACCCGGCATCACCGCCATGCTGGCCGCATCAGCGGCAGCCGGAGCGCCGCTTGGCCATGACTTTTGCGCGATCAACCTGAGCGATAACCTGAAACCATGGGATCTGATCGAAAAGCGGCTGCGACTGGCGGTAGAGGCTGATTTCGCGATGGGTTTTTACAATCCGCGTTCCAAAGCGCGCCCCACGGGTTTTGCGCGCGTTCTAGATGTTCTGCGCGAGGGATGCGCGCCCGAGCGGTTGCTGATCTTCGCCCGCGCGGTTTCGACGGCCGAACAGCAGATTCGCGTGGTGCGGCTTGCCGATGCGACGCCTGAAATGGCGGATATGCGCACTGTGGTGCTGGTCGGCTCATCCCGGACGCGGCTGATCGAACGGGCGGGCGACCCCATCGTTTATACCCCGCGGTCGGTCTCCTGATGGCTGAGCCAGTCCAGCACGTCTGCGGGGGTCGCGACCTCGTGCCGCTCCGGCACAGACGGACGGTCGATCATGATGACCGGCAACCCAAGCGCGCGCGCGGCGGCGATCTTGGCATAGGCGCCGCTGCCACCGGCATTTTTCGACACGACGATGTCGATCCTGTGCTCCTGCATCAAGGCCCGGTCGTCGGGTTCGGTAAACGGGCCACGCGCGACAATCACATTTGCGTCGGGCAGGGGCAGCGCGGCCTTGGGCGGGTCCACCAGCCGCAACAGATAAAAATGCTGCGGGTTGGGCGCGAAATCGGCCAGATGCATGCGCCCCACCGCCAGCATCACCCGCAGCGGTGCGCGCTCGAGCGCGGCGACAGCCCCCGCGATATCCGCAACATGCTGCCATTTGTCCTGCGGTTCGGGCTCCCACTTGGGACGGGTCAGGGCGATCATCGGCACCCCGGCCTGCGCAGAGGCCGCGACCGCATTGCGGCTCATCTGCGCGGCAAAGGGATGGGTTGCATCGACCAGATGGGTGATCTTTTCCGCCCGCATGTACCGCGCAAGACCTTCTGCGCCACCAAAACCGCCAACACGCTGCGGCAAGGGTTGGCGGATCGGTCGTTCTACGCGCCCGGCAAAAGACACGGTGCCTTTGATCCCAGCTTTGGCCAGCGTGTTGGCGAGTGCTGTGGCCTCGGTCGTACCGCCCAGTATCAGCAGGTTTGGCGTCATGACTAAAGCCCCTTGGATCACCATCATCGGTCTGGGCGAAGATGGACCGGATGGCCTGCCCCCTGCAAGCCATAAGGCCCTTGCCGCTGCCGAGGTGATCATGGCGCCGCGGCGGCATTTGTCATTGCTCGACGAGACCACTGCCAGGCTGATCGAATGGCCTGTGCCGTTTTCTGACGGGATAGGGCTTTTGGCGTCCCTCAGGGGGCAAAATGTCGTCGTTCTGGCGTCGGGTGATCCGTTCTGGTTCGGCGCAGGCTCCGTCATTGCGCGTGAATTTGAGGCGGGGGAGTGGCGATGTCTGCCCGCGCCGTCTACTTTCTCGCGGGCCGCGAGCCATATGGGCTGGGCGATTGATCAGACGATCTGCCTTGGCCTGCATGCGGCGCCCTTGACGCGGCTGCGGCCCTATCTCGCGCCGCATCTTCAGCTTGTGGTCTTTTTGCGCGATGGGGATGCTGTGCACGCGCTTGCGCAATACCTGCAGGGCGAAGGGTTTGGCGAAAGCGAGCTGACCGTGATGGAGGCGCTTGGCGGGCCGCGCGAAAAATGCACGCCGCTGCGTGCCGACGACATGCAGCCCCGCACATTCCAGCATCCGGTCTGCGTGGCGGTCAAGCCCAAGGGCGCCGGTGCAGTGATGCCCGTTGCCGCGGGTTTGCCGGATGCGTTTTTTGACACCGACGGCGTGATGACCAAACGCCCGGTGCGGGCCGTAACCCTGTCGTCCCTCGCACCGAAACCGGGGGAGTTGCTGTGGGACATCGGTGGCGGGTCTGGGTCCATTGGCATCGAATGGCTGCTGGCGCACCAGGCGTGCCGCGCCATTTCGGTTGAGCCGCGCGCGGATCGCGTGGGGCTGATTGAACACAACGCAGCGGCGCTTGGGGTGGATCGTTTGCGCGTTGTCCATGGCGAGGCGCCCGATGTGCTGACCGGGTTGCCAAGCCCTGATGCGGTGTTCATCGGGGGCGGTTTGAGTGCGGAAATGATGGATGCGCTGGAGGGACTATTGCCCGTCGGCACGCGCGTTGTGGCCAATGCCGTCACGCTTGAGGCTGAACGCCTGTTGGCGGAAACACATGCACGCAAGGGGGGTGAGTTGTTGCGTATTGATGTGTCGACCGCGCAACCGCTGGGTGCCAAAACCGCGTGGAAGCCATCCTATCCCCTCGTGCAGTGGAGCGGCGTGCGATGATCGTGGCGGGTTTTGGGTTTCAATCGGCGGCAACGGCGGCCAGCCTCAGGGATGCGCTGTCTGAAACGGGGTCACAAACAACCGTTGATGCAATCGCAACCATAGACGACAAGGCCTGTGCCAAGGGGTTTCGGACCCTCGCCGCTGACATGTCTTTGCCGATCATCGCTGTGTCCGCACCGGTCTTGCGCGAACAGGTGACGCATACGCAATCGGCGGCGTCACAGGCGGCGCGAGGCACCGGATCGGTCGCCGAGGCCGCCGCCCTCGCCGCTGCGGGCCCGGGCGCGAAACTGCTTGCACCGCGCGTCAAATCATCCGATGGCAAGGCAACTTGTGCACTGGCGATAGGAGAGGGCGCATGACGGTTCATTTCATCGGTGCAGGCCCGGGTGCGGCGGATCTGCTCACGTTGCGCGGGCGGGATCTGATTGCGGCTTGCCCGGTGTGCCTTTATGCGGGTTCGCTTGTGCCTGAGGCCGTGCTGGAGCATTGCCAGCCGGGGACGCGGATCATCAACACGGCACCCATGGACCTTGATGCGATCATCGCTGAGATTGCCGATGCCCATGCCGCCGGGCAGGATGTGGCGCGGTTGCATTCGGGGGATTTGTCGCTGTGGTCTGCCATGGGCGAACAATTGCGGCGTCTCAAGGCGCTGGAGATCCCCTTTAGCGTGACGCCGGGTGTGCCGTCTTTTGCCGCCGCCGCCGCAAGTCTGGGGCAGGAGTTGACCCTGCCGGGCCAGTCCCAATCGCTGGTTCTGACGCGCACGCAGGGTCGTGCGTCGTCCATGCCAGAACGTGAGACGCTGGCGAATTTTGGTGCGACAGGTGCCACGCTTGCGCTGCATCTGTCGATCGGGAACCTTGCGAAAGTGGTTGAGGAACTGACCCCGCATTACGGTGCCGAGTGCCCGGTCGCCGTGGTCTTTCGCGCCAGTTGGCCCGATGAACGTGTGCTGCGCGCCACGCTCGCCACGGTGCAGGCCCAGCTTGATCCGGACATTTCACGCACCGCCTTGATTTTGGTCGGCCCGGCCATCGGCGGTGAGGATTTCGCTGAAAGCCGGTTATACGCCGCTGATTATGACAGACGTTACAGACCACAATCGGCGCAAAGCCCGTGGTCGGAATGGAGACATGGTGATGACTGACGTACCCCCCGGCCTGCTGATTTCCGCACCCTCTTCGGGGACAGGGAAAACAACCGTGATGCTGGGCCTGTTGCGCGCCTTGCGTGATGACGGATTGACGGTGCAGCCCTATAAATCCGGGCCTGATTACATTGATCCGGCGTTTCACCGTGCAGCCAGCGGGCGGCCCTCGTTCAACCTTGATACCTGGGCGATGGACCCCGTGCTGCTGAATGGGATCGCGGCTGAGATGATGGATGCCGACATCTGCGTCGCGGAAGGGTCCATGGGGCTTTATGATGGGGTGGCCACACAGGGCCAGACCGGCTTTGGCTCCAGCGCGGAGACGGCGATGCGGATGGGCTGGCCGGTGATCTTGGTCGTCGATGTGGGCGGTCAGGCGCAATCTGCGGCGGCCACGGCACTGGGGTTCAAAGCCTATGCGCCGGATTTGCCCTTTGCAGGCGTGATCCTGAACCGCGTGGCCAGCCCGCGTCACGAACGGCTTGCGCGCCTTGGCATGGACAAGGCCGGCATCCCGGTGTTGGGCGTTTTGCCCCGTCGGGGGGATCTGAGCCTGCCGGAACGTCACCTTGGCCTTATTCAGGCGGTTGAACATCCTGATCTGGAAACCGCGATTGCGGGATATGCCGAATTCCTGCGTGCGCATGTCGATCTGTCGGCGATCCATGCGGCGGCTGCGGGTACTGTGCAGCAATCGGGCGGCGGGCTGCCGCGCCCGCCCGCACAGCGCATTGCGCTTGCGCAGGATGCGGCCTTTTCGTTCACCTACCCGCATCTGCTAAAGGGCTGGCGCGCGGCGGGGGCCGAGATCCTACCGTTTTCGCCGCTGGCCGATGAGCCACCTGATGCGGGTGCAGATCTCGTGTGGTTGCCCGGCGGATACCCGGAATTGCATGCCGGGCAATTGGCGGGGGCGTCCCGGTTCCTTGCAGGCTTGCGCGCCCATGCAGAGACGCGCCCGGTACATGGGGAATGCGGTGGATACATGGCGCTTGGTACCGCATTGATCGACAAAGAGGGCAACACCCATGCGATGGCCGGGTTGCTTGGCCTTGTGACTTCTTATGAGAAAAGGAAATTCCACCTTGGCTACCGTCGTGCCGTTCTAGGGGCGGCGATGCCCGGTTTTGCCACCGGTCAGGCGTTGCGCGGGCATGAGTTTCATTACTCGACCATTCTGGAGCAACCGGATGCGGCGCTGGCGGATGTGTTTGATGCCGATGGCAACCCGGTGCCTGAAACCGGGTCGTTGCGCGGCAATGTGACGGGTACGTTCTTCCATCTGATCACGCCAGAGGCAGCATGAGCGGTTTCGTTTCCTTCGTCGGCTCCGGCCCGGGCGATCCGGAGTTGCTGACCCTCAAGGCGGTGGACCGGCTCAAGCGCGCGGATGCCGTTCTCTTTGATGATCTATCCTCCGGCCCGATCTTGACCCATGCGCGGCAGGGGGCTGATCTGGTGAGCGTGGGCAAACGGGCGGGCCGCCCGTCACCGAACCAACAGCACGTCAGCCGCTTGCTGGTCGAATACGCCGAGGCAGGCGGGCGCATCGTGCGGCTGAAATCGGGCGACAGCGGTCTGTTTGGCCGCCTCGAAGAAGAACTCGTGGCGCTGCGCGCCGCCGGCATTGAATACGAGATCATTCCCGGCGTGCCATCCGCCGTTGCCGCTGCTGCTGCTTGCGGCATCCCGCTGACCCGCCGGTTCACCGCGCGCCGTGTCCAGTTTGTGACAGGGCATGATGCATCAGGGGATTTGCCGGATGATCTGGACCTCACCGCACTTGCCGATAAAACCGCCTGCACCGTGGTGTTTATGGGCAAACGGACCTTTCCAAGGCTGGCGCAGGCCCTGATGGCGCGGGGCCTGCCTCCCGAAACGCCTGCCATTCTTGCCGAGGCCGTGGGCACACAGGAGCAGACAATCACCCGAACCACCGTGGCAGCGCTGGTCGATACATTGACGTCAGAGGTCGGATCAAAACCGGCGCTGATTTTCTATGGACCTCTGGCAGAAGGGTAGCGGCCGCTATGATCTCGCATCTGTGGCTCATCGGGATTGGTACCGGCGCGATGTCGCATATCACGCTGGAAGGCCAGCAGGCGATCCGCGACGCGGCCGTGATCCTGTTGCCGCGCAAGGGGGCGGGCAAGGATGACCTCGCCACGGTGCGTCTGAAAATCATCGCGGCCGCTGGCGCGCAGGCAAAGGTCGTGCCGTTCGAGATGCCGGTGCGCGATGATACACTGCCCTATCAGGAACGTGTGGCGCTGTGGCATGATCAGATCGCGCTGGCGTGGCAGGGCGCTTTGGCAGAAACAGAAATCACAGGTCCGGTTGCCCTGTTGGTCTGGGGCGATCCCGGATTATACGACAGCACCCTGCGCATTGCCGAGCGCCTGTCGCCGCGCCCCACGATCCGGGTTGTTCCGGGGGTCACGGCTTTGCAGGCTTTGACAGCCGCGCATGCCATCCCCTTCAACACAATCGACGGGTCGGTCTGCGTCACGACCGGCCAGCAACTGCGCACCCATGCTCTGCCGGGCAACGCAGAGACTGTCGTTGTGATGCTGGATGGTAAATGCAGTTTCATGGCGCTGGATGATCCGGACCTCATGATCTGGTGGGGGGCTTTTCTGGGCATGCCCGAACAGATAACCATCAAGGGTCACCTGCGCGATGTGGGCGCGCAGATCGTGGAAAAACGGGCCAAGGCCCGCGCGGATCATGGCTGGATCATGGATACGTATTTGCTGCGCAAAGGCGACAGATGACGCCGTGAGGGGCCTTTTGCGGACGGGCGGATTTAATAGGGTGTCAAGAGAGGGCGAGCGGTGAAACTGACACAGACACATCGGCAAGCGTTGCAGGATATCCTGACGTGGCGACGCGATGTCCGGCATTTTCGCAACGATCCCGTCGCGCCGGAGGTGCTGGTACGGCTGCGCACTGCGATGGACAGCGCGCCATCGGTCGGAAATTCGCGCCCCTGGCGTATCCTTCAGATCGAAGACACTGCCCTGCGCGCCCGGATCATTGCGAATTTCGAAGAGAGCAATGCCGAGGCAGCGCAGCTTTACTCCGGCAGCGATCAGCAGGCCTATCTGGCGCTGAAACTGGCAGGGCTGCGCGATGCACCCGTGCATCTGGCCGTGTTCACCGATACGGCACCAAATGAGGGTAAAGGCTTGGGGCGGCAGAGCATGCCGGAGATGTTGTCCTATTCCACCGCGATGGCGATCCACACATTGTGGCTGGCAGCACGGGCGGAAAACCTTGGTGTCGGGTGGGTGTCGATCCTTGATCCGGATGACGTCTGTGCCACCTTGGGCGCCCCGCCAGAGTGGTCGCTGACCGGATACCTGTGCCTTGGGTATGCGGAAGCGGAGTCAGACACGCCCCTTTTGCATCAGACAGGATGGCAGGAGGATACCGCGACGCAGTGGATTATTCGCTAACGGGCTGCATCTGACATTTGGCGACCACAGCGTCTGCTGGCACGCAAAAGCGCCATGCGAAGAACCTGCATAGCGTAACGCTGCCTTACATCAGAGCGTTGAATGCGTTACGTGATGTTTGTGGTATTTCGTGGGACGCTGTCGCCGGCGTTCATCAGGTCACATCGCGGTTGATGGGGAGGGTGGTCAAACCCATCTGGGCCAGGGTGAGGCTGACCTCATCTGCCAGCAAGTCCCAATATTGCGCAAGCCCGTCGCGCCCGCCTGCGGCAATCGCAAACTGCATCGCGCGACCAAAAAAGACAAAATCAGCACCCATTTGATAGGCTTTGACCACGTCTTCACCCGACCGCATCCCGGTGTCATAAAACAGGGGATACTGCGGGCCGATGGCGTCGCGTATGCGTTTGAGTGCAAGGATCGGGGGCGGCGCGCTGTCCAACTGTCGTCCGCCATGGGTTGAGACCTGAATGGCGTCAACACCCTGCGCTTTCAATCGCAAGGCATCGACCACATCTGTCACACCTTTGGCCACCAGATGGCCATCCCAACTGTCCCGCAAACGCTTGAGAAAATCCCAATCTGCGGCCGCGCGGCTTTCGGTTCGATCAAAGGTAAACTCCGGTGTCTGGAAGTTCGCCAGATCGGGCGCGCCTGCCATGAGGCTGGAGAGGGACCAGCGCGGATGCAGGGCAAAGTCGATGAATTGCATCGGCCCGATTTTGAACGGCATCTTGAACCCGCGCCGCAATTCGCGCGGACGTCGGCCAACTTCGGGCACATCCAGCGTCATGATCAGGGTTTTGTATCCAGCAGCCTTGGCGCGTTCCACCAGCTTGGCCGTGCCGCTGCCATCCCCGGAAAAGTAGAGCTGAAACCAGGCGTGTCCCTGCGCCTCTTCGATCATCGTTTCCAGTGAGGTGGACGCAACGGTCGAGACACCGACAGGCACCTGATGTTTCGCAGCAATGCGCGCCAGCATCACATCTGCGCCGGGACCTGACAGATTGCACATACCCATCGGGCTGATGCCAAAGGGAGCTTGGCCCGCGTGCTCAAACACCTGCACACCGATGTCGCGACGCGCAACGTTGCGCAGCACACGCGGCTGCAATTCGACGTCTCGCAGGGCGGCGAGGTTGCGCGCTTCGGCCACGCCATTGCCCGCCGCCCCGTCAATGTAGTCAAAGACCATCCAAGGCAGACGCCGCCGCGCGATGCGGCGGGCGTCGTCATAGCTGTGGATGGTCGCTCCCATCAGATCAGGCCTGAACCGCCTTCATGAAGCGGTCGCGAATGACGACCGGGTCCATGGTGATCACAGGCAGCTTGATGTTGCCGCTGTCGCATTTCACGACGATGATCGTCATCTGTTTGCTGTCGATGGCTTTTTGCAGAACCTCGCCGGTGTCTTTGTCCTGACACTCGATCACGTTTTCACAGCCACAGGCTGATGCCACTGCCGCCAGCGACGTTTTCTTGCCCGCGTAGGTCGGTTGATCCCCGGTGGAACCGTAAGATCCATTGTCGATGATCATCAGGATATAGTTGTCCGCGACGTTGTTGGCGATAGTAGGCAGAGTGCCCATGTTGGTCAGAACAGAGCCGTCCCCGTCGATGGAGATCACGGTTTTGTCCTGTGCCATGGCAAGGCCAAGCCCGATGGAAGACGACAAACCCATGGTGCCGAGCATGTAGAAATTGGTCGGCTGGTCGTCGATCATATGCAGTTCCTGGCTGGGCAGACCGATGTTGCAGATAACGAGGTGATCCCGAAGGATGGGCGCGATTTCGCGCAGGATTTCAGAACGGATCATTGGTCGCCATAGCCTCCCCAGAAGGACGCATCCGTCAGGATCGCCACAGGTTTGTTGCACATGAATGTGTATTTCAGAATCTCAGGCAGTTCGGCTGCATCGGATTCCTTATGGAAGTGGAACGTGGGGATCAGCATCTGGTTCAACAGCGCCTTGGTATGCACCGCCATCTCGACCTGACAGGCCACAGGTTCGCGCAATTCGCCCCGGTAGGAGATCAACATGGGCAGCGGCATCCGGTAGTATTGCGTCAGCGTCGCCAGCGTGTTGATTGTCACACCAATCGCGGTGTTCTGCATGATGATGGCAGGTTTCTTGCCCCCCATGAAAGCCCCCGCGCACAGGCCCATGCCTTCGTCTTCCTTGTTGGAGGGGACATGATGGATTTCGGGTCTTGCCTCGACTTCCTCGATGACGCCGGCAAGTTGTTTGCACGGCACTGTGGTAATGAATTCAACGCCTTCCGCGATGAAATCGTCCACAATTTTAGAGCTGATGGACACGAATGTGGCCTCCTGGGGTTCAGATTGAAGTGAAAATCATGTGATCGGGAACGGTACCAGCCTGCCTAGCGCAACACGACGACAGAACAATGCGCCTGCTGCACGATCCGCGCAGCCGTAGAGCCGAGAAAGAAATCGCTCAGACCGGGTTTGTGAGACCCGAGGATGATGCAATCGGCGTTTTGTTCCTTTGCATATTGCGCAATTGAGCGTCCCGTGTGGCCGTTGATCAGGACAGCCCTGGCGTTGGGGATACCCTGCACGCGTTCCAACAGCCGTTTTTCGGCATTCGCCCGTTCACGCTCCACGATATCGTCGGTGACATAGGCATTCGTGGTGCCCGACGGCAGTTCATGGACATGCAGTGCAATGATTTCGCCGCCGTCATCCAGCAACAGTTTCGCCTTGGCCAGCGCGGTTTCACTTATGCCGTGATCAAGAGCGAGGCAGACGATGATCTTCTTGTACATGCTATGTCCTTTTTCGGTTGCGGGCTGCGGATTAATCGGCGTGTTCGGGGATCAGGACGATCTTGGGCGATGCGACCTGACCGTTGCGAATGTCGTGAAACGCAGATTGGCCCTGCGCCAGGGAGCGTGTCTCGATCCAGTCAAGGGGGCCGAGCCGCCCGTCAAAAATGGCCTCGGCCGTGTCGCGGAAGTCCTGCGCCGTATAGGTATACGTACCAATAAAGGTGATTTCCTGCAACGTCATGCGGCGCACATCCAGACCGCCCTCCCCACTGCCGAGGCCGATGTGTCCGATCACCCCGCCGGCACGCACCATCGCGCAGGCCGCCGCGCGGGTGGCCGCATAGCCCACACCGTCGATCACAAGATCCACGCTGCCCGCTTCGGGGGCGGCGGGTTCATCCGGCGCGCAGACCTCGAAGCCTGCGACATCTGCAAGACGCGCGCGTCGTAGCTCATTGGGTTCAATCACCGTGATGTCCCGAGCGCCCTGTGCCGCAAGCGCCAAAGCCGCGCCAACACCAATGGCGCCGCCGCCGATGACGGCGCAGCGGGCATCCTTGAGATCGCCGCCCACCACGGCACGGGTGAGCCGCGCGGCGTGCCAGCCACAGGCAATGGGTTCGGTCAATGCGGCTTTCTTGAGGTCAACGTGATCCGGTACGGTGACAAGGTTACGCTCCGGTGCGCAGACATATTCGGCAAACGCGCCTTCGCGCGGCAGCATCGAGATGATCTGCCGATCGCTGCAAAGGTTCTCGCGGCCCGAGGTGCATGCATCGCAGGACAGGCAGGTGACCAACGGATTCAGAGTGACACGCCGCCCGTCCATGGCCCCACCGACCACAACCCCGGCGGCCTCATGCCCCAATGTCAGCGGGGCAGGGCGGCGTTCGTCGTGGCCGAGAAAAGCATGCATGTCCGACCCGCAAATCCCCGACGCCTCGATGCGCACCAGATGCTCGCCCGCGCCGGGGGTTGGGAGGGGGCGGTCCTGATAGGTCAATTGCTCAATGTCAGTATAGACTAACGCCTTCATTTTGCTGTAAAACCTCCGTCGACAAATAGTGTCTGGCCAGTCACATAGTCAGACGCGGGCGCGCAGAAAAACATCAGTGGTCCATCAAGGTCCACAGGTTCGCCGTTGCGCCCGATGCAGGTCTGATCCGCATTGCGCTGCGCCAGTTCGGGATCGGCAAAAACCGGCCCCGTGAGTTCCGTGCGGAAAAAACCGGGTGCCACGGCGTTCGCGGTGATGCCATAGCCTGACCATGCTTCGGCCATGGCACGGGTCATCTGTTCCACCCCGCCTTTGGACGCGCCATAGCTGATGCCATTGGGAAAGGCGCGCTGCGATTGCAGTGAGGCGAAATTTATGATCCGCCCCCATCCTTTCCGTTTCATGGCGGGAACCAGCGCTTGCGCGAGAAAGAAAGGCGCGGCGAGGTTCAGATTGAGGGTTACATCCCATCCGGTGTCTGTCACCTCGTCGGCGTGTTGGCGCGTATTGATACCCGCCGCGTTGATCAGGACATCGACCGTGCCAAAGGGCATGCTGACCTGCACGGCCACCTTTTTCAATGCCGCCCTGTCGGCCAGGTCGGCGGTGACGTAGGCGGTCTGTCCCTCGGTTGAGTTGTTCCAGGCTTCAAGCTCTTCTGCGCGTCGGGCGACGCCGATGACTTTGGCGCCGGCCTGTGCCAGCATCGTGGCGGCCTGTCGACCGAGGCCGCTGCTTGCGCCGGTCACGCAAACCACCCTGCCGCTGACATCAAAGAGCGCCGCCACCTGACTTAATCCACCGCTGAGAGGTCAAAGTTCTCGTTCGGAAAATACTTGTGCAGGCGCGCATCCGCGGCGCGCGCGTGCCCTTCCATCCCCTCCAGACGTGAAATCCGCGCCGTGGCTTCGGCCACCGGTCGTGCGCCGTCCCGGGTGGAGCGCTGCCACGTGACGATTTTCATGTATTTGTGGACCGACAGACCGCCCGTGTATTTTGCGGATCGCGATGTTGGCAGAACGTGATTGGTGCCCGAGGCTTTGTCGCCAAATGAAACGGTTGTCTCTTCCCCAAGGAAGAGCGAGCCGTAGCACTGCAACCGGTCGAGCCACCACGGCAGGTCTTCGGCCTGTACGGTCAGGTGTTCGGGGGCGTAGTCATCCGAGCAGGCGGCCATTTCCTCGCGGTTGGCACAGACGATGACCTCTGCATAGTCGCGCCACGCGGCAAAGGCGTTGTCGCGGTTCAGTTCTGGCAGATCGTCAATCATGCCCGGCACCAGCTCCATGACCTTTTCCGCCAACACGCGGCTGTCCGTCACCAGCCAGACCGGCGAATTATACCCATGCTCTGCCTGGCTGACTAGGTCTGTTGCGACCATGAATGGATCCGCCGTGGCATCAGCCAAGACCAGACTGTCGGTTGGCCCGGCGATCATATCAATGCCCACGCGACCAAACAGGATGCGCTTGGCTTCGGCGACAAATTGGTTGCCCGGCCCGACCAGAATGTCGGCTTTTGGCAGACCAAAGAGGCCAAAGGTCATGGCGGCGACCCCCTGAACCCCGCCCATGGACAGGATTTTGTCGGCACCGCAGAGGTTGGCGGCATAGACGATGGCGGGGTTGATCCCGACATCGGGGCGCGGCGGCGAACATGCGGTGATGTGCTGGCAGCCCGCCACCTTTGCCGTGGTGACGGTCATGATGGCGCTGGCGATGTGACTATAGCGTCCACCGGGAACATAGCATCCGGCCGCGCGCACGGGGATCGCCTTTTGCCCGGCGATCAAACCGGGGACGATCTCAAGCTCCACATCCTTCATCGTGGATTTCTGCACTTCGGCAAAGCGGCGCACATTATCATGCGCAAAGGCAATATCATCTTTCAGTTTCTGGCTGACCTTGGCGCTGGCGGCTTCAATTTCGTCGTCGGTCAGGATGACATTGCCGGCGTATTTATCGAACTGCTCCGCATAACGCATCGCTGCGGCATCCCCACCCGCCTCGATATCGCTCAGAATATTTTGAACGATTTCGCGCACGTCCCCCGCATCTGTCATCGCGGTCTTTTCAGCTTTTTTCAGATATTCACGAGCCATTTCGCGCCTCCAGCGTGTCACATGTGTCAGTTGGATGAATACTGGGGTTGCCCACCAATAGAATCCCTTGGTATGCAGATGTGTAAGCGCTTGCATGACGTAATGCAAGCGCTTACATGAGCGAGGTCCGCTTTCTGGATCCCAAGCGTGAGGCGATGGTGAGATGGTCAAGTCTACTGCACCCACTCTGGAAGACGTGGCAAGATTGGCCGGGGTTTCGACCGCGAGCATTTCGCGCGCCCTGAATGAACCTGACAAGGTTGCAGCCACGACGCGGCAAAAGATCGAAAAAGCGATTGATACCCTTGGTTATACGCCGAATTTTGGCGGTCGCGCGCTCGCGTCCAGTCGCACAAATACGGTGGGTGCTGTGATCCCGTCGATGGCGAATGCGATGTTTGCAAGCGGTCTTCAGGCCTTTCAGGAAGCTTTGGCGGTTGATGGCGTGACACTTTTGGTGGCCACGACCGGCTTTGATTCCGAACAGGAATTCCGCCAGATCAAATCGCTGGTCGGGCAGGGCGCTGACGGGCTGATGCTGATCGGGAATGACAGGCCGGACAAGACATGGGATTTTATCGACAAGCGACGTGTCGCACATGTGGTTTCCTGGTGTAACGTAAGCCGCGAGGGGCAGTATTTTGCAGGCTTTGACAACGCAAGAGCCGCCGGTGACGCTGCAGAGCGTGCGATGACCCTTGGACATCGGCGGATTGCTGTTATCAGCGGGCAGACCTTGAGCAATGATCGCGCAAAGGCACGGCGCGATGGGGTCCATGCAGCCGTGGCGCGATTTGGCGACGGTGCGCGGATCACCCATGAGGTCGAAGCGCCCTATTTGATCGACGATGCTGCCGCAGCGTTTGATCAAATTATGGCGCAGGCGGAAAAACCGACCGTGGTTTTATGCGCCAATGATGCACTGGCGGCTGGTGCGATGATGCGTGCGCGCGAAATCGGCATCTCGTTGCCGGATGAGATGTCATTCGTCGGGTTCGATGATGTGGGTCTGGCGCGGGTGATCACACCGGCGCTCACAACGGTGCGTGTGCCCCAGATCGAGATGGGCCGTGCCGCTGCGCAGTTTCTTTTGGCGAAAATTGGCGGTGAAACGGATCTGTCATCCACCACATTCGAGACAGAATTCATCTTGCGCGAGTCGCTGAAACCGCCGCTGGTGCCTTGACATCCATCGCGCATCGCTTTCTGTTTCCAGAAAATTGAAGGAGACGATTATGATGAGAACGCGAGCGGCGGTTGCGGTTGCGGCTGGGCAGCCTCTTGAGGTGATGGAGGTCAATCTTGATGGCCCGCGCGCCGGAGAGGTTCTGGTCGAGATCAAGGCGACGGGTCTGTGTCATACGGATGAGTTCACGCGCTCGGGCGATGACCCCGAAGGTATCTTCCCGGCAATCCTCGGCCATGAGGGCGCGGGCGTTGTCATCGAGGTGGGCGAGGGGGTGACCAGCCTTGAAGTGGGCGATCACGTGATCCCGCTCTACACGCCGGAGTGTCGCGAATGCGACTACTGCCTGAACCCCAAGACCAACCTCTGCCAGAAGGTGCGCGCCACGCAGGGCGCGGGGCTGTTGCCTGATGGCTCAACCCGGTTTTCGATGCTGGATGGCACGCCGATCCATCATTACATGGGCTGCTCGACCTTTGCCAACCACACGGTTGTGCCCGAAATCGCGCTGGCCAAGGTGCGCAAGGACGCGCCCTTTGACAAGATCTGCTACATCGGCTGCGGCGTGACCACCGGCATCGGTGCCGTCATTAACACGGCAAAGGTTGAGATTGGGTCAACGGCCGCCGTGTTTGGCCTCGGTGGCATCGGTCTCAATGTGATCCAGGGGCTGCGCATGGCGGGCGCGGATCAGATCATCGGCGTCGATCTCAACGACGACAAGGAAAAAATGGCGCGCCATTTCGGCATGACGGATTTCGTCAACCCCAGCAAGGTCGAGGGCGACATGGTCGCGCATCTGGTCGAACTGTCGGGTGGGGGGTGCGACTACACCTTTGACGCCACGGGCAATGTGAACGTGATGCGCACGGCTCTGGAGGCCGCGCACAAGGGCTGGGGCGAGAGCATCATCATCGGCGTGGCCCCTGCGGGAGCCGAGATTTCGACGCGGCCCTTCCAACTGGTGACGGGCCGGGTCTGGCGCGGCACGGCCTTCGGCGGGGCCAAGGGGCGCACGGATGTGCCGAAAATCGTGGACTGGTACATGGACGGCAAGATCGAGATCGACCCCATGATCACCCACAAACTCAGCCTGGACGAAATCAACCACGGCTTCGACCTCATGCACCAGGGAAAATCAATCCGAGCCGTCGTGGAGTTTTGAGTGACCCCGTCAGCCCCCATCCGATTGGGGGCTGACGCCCGCCAAATCAGCGCCGAGACCCGAAATCGCGCGCAGATGATCCAGCACCTCTGATACGCCCTGACCGTGACGCAACGCCGCAAAGACAAACGGGCGGCCTGCGCGCATCCGTGTCGCGTCCTGTTCCATCACTTCCAGCGAGGCGCCCACATGCGGGGCCAGATCGGTTTTGTTGATGATCAGGACATCGGATCGGGTGATGGCCGGGCCGCCCTTGCGCGGAATTTCTTCCCCCGCCGCCACGTCAATCACGTAGAGGGTCACATCCGCCAGTTCCGGTGAGAACGTGGCCGACAGGTTGTCGCCACCGCTTTCGATCAGGATCGCTTCAATGTCCGGATGTCGCGTCTGCATTTCGGCAACGGCTGCAAGGTTGATCGACGCATCCTCGCGGATCGCCGTATGTGGGCAGCCCCCGGTTTCAACACCGATCACCCTGTCCTGCGGCAGGATTTGCAACCGCATCAGCGCCTCGGCGTCTTCCTGCGTATAAATGTCGTTCGTGATGACCCCGACCGAGTGTCGCGGGCTCAGCGCTTTGGCCAAAGCGGCGGTGAGCGTGGTTTTGCCCGCGCCGACGGGGCCGCCGATCCCAATGCGCAAGGGTCCATTGAGCGTAAGAGGGGGGGCAACATTCATGTGCGAAATACCTTTGAATATTGGGTTTCATGATGCATGGCGGCAATATCAAGCGCCATGCAGGCGGTGGTCAGATCGTCAATGCCTGCATCATGGCACCGGCGGGCCACCTGCCGGATCAATGGCGCCAGTGCCGCCAGCACGGCCTGTCCTTCGGTCTGACCCAGGGGCACCAGACGCACCGCAGCAGACACAAGGTTCGCGGCAAAGGCATGGGTGTAGATTTCAAGTGTCAGATCCAGTGGCAGGCCCTGCGCGCAGGCCGCGCGCCCAACCGCAACGGGGTAGCATAGCTGTCCAAGGTCGGTGGCCCAGATGGCATCGACCGCTTTTGCAAATGCCGCGCCCTGATCCACCGTCTCTGTCACACGTTCGGCAGAGCTGGCAAAAGCACGGGCAATGGCGTCTATCCGGCTAACGTCTTCCGGGAGTGCTTTGTAGGACGCGGCCAGCAGAATGCCATCGCTCGTCCCGCTTCCGTGTTCCAAAATGTCCTCGACCCAGTCTTGCAGGGCCTTCGCATCGCGCATGTCACCACAATCAATGACCTGTTCAAGACCATGGGAATAGGCGTAGGCCCCGACCGGGAAACCGGGGGAAAGCCACTGCGTGAGTGTCAGGAAAGCGTCAGTGCTCATGATGATGCGGCTCGTGTGAATGGTCATGGGCCGGGCCGTGCTGGTGGCTGTGGTCATGGCCATGGGTGCGCCCGTGGCCGTAGGCCCCTCCCTCGGGTGTAAAGGGTTCAACGATTTCGGCCACCGTCGCGCCAATCTTGCCCAGCATATCGGCCATCACATGATCGCGCTGGATCAACAGCCGGTCGTCCTCGATCTGACAAGGCGTATGCCGGTTGCCGATGTGCCACGCGATCCGGTGCAACATCTCGCCTCGCACCTCAAGCAGTGGTTCCGGTGCCGCGATGATGCCGATCAGCGTGCCATCGTTGGCCTCCAACGCGTCGCCCGCATTCAGCGAAGTCGTCTGGGGCAGGTCCACCAACACCTGAACCCCCTTGTCGGTGGTCAACACCTTGCGCCGCAGGAACCGCGCGTCATAGTCGAGCGTCACGTGATCGTCCGTATGGTGGCTGTGGGTGATCTTCTGGGCGGTCAGCATAGTCTACAGTGCCAACGTGCCAATGGCCTAGATGGATAATTTAAGAACCCAAGCAACTTGAGTGTTGCACACAAGCCCCCCCAGACTAACCTGTCGATAGCGAATTGATGGTTCATGAGCAACAAACCTAATATCCTCTGCGTTTACGGAGTTTTAAAAGCGGACCGACTGTCAAACCGGGAGTGTCAATTATCGTCACTAATTTCTCCACAACATCCAAAGGAGCAAAAATAAACCATTCATCACTCCCTTGGTCACGGAACCACTCCAACGTCTCCTCAACGGCATCGAAGTTGATTTCTTCGCGATTGCCGTTGCGGTTTGTATGGGAAAACTGATCAAATTTGTAGCGCCGGGACCTATGCACAAACGTGTGTCGAAACTCGAAGAGCTTTTCAATTTTGTCTTGCCATCCGGAAAGCGTGTCAGCCGCCTGCGGACAATCTTGTTTTAAAAACTTGAATGCGAGCTTCAACTGATCCTTTGGCGAACGAAATCTATTCAGAACATCCTGTGCTGCTCGGTCTGGAATTTGAAGTTCTCGCAAGAACAGTTCTTCAATCCTGTTTTCCAGTTCAGTGCATTTTAGAATCGTATCGATGTACGTGTCGCGCCCGTCTAATGGTTCAGCATCAATCCAAGCGAACTCTGGGTTTTCGAGCCCGGTCAAAACAGAAAATACCGCTGCGCCATGGGCAGCACTTCGGCGGGTTGGCAGGTCAATAATTCCCCATCGGCGCGGACCTCGTAGGTTTCGGGGTTTACCTCGATATGGGGCAGGGCGTCGTTCAGGATCAGGTCCTTCTTGCCGATCCCGCGCGTGCCTTTGACGGCGATGAGTTCCTTGCGCAGGCCCAGCGTCTCGCCGATGTTTGCGGATTTGGCTGCACCGCTTACAAACAGAACGGCGGAACGTTCGACCGATCGCCCGAAGGCCCCGAACATAGGGCGTGAATAGACCGGCTGCGGTGTGGGGATGGAGGCGTTAGTGTCGCCCATCTGCGCGCAGACGATGGTGCCTGCCATCAGCACCATTTCTGGTTTCACGCCAAAGAACGCAGGGTTCCACAGGCAGAGATCAGCGCGTTTGCCGACCTCTATGCTGCCGATCTCGTGGGCAATGCCGTGTGCGATGGCGGGATTGATCGTGTATTTCGCGATGTAGCGGCGTACGCGCATGTTGTCGTTGTCGCCTGTTTCCTCGGTCAGTGCGCCGCGCTGTTTCTTCATCTTGTCGGCGGTCTGCCACGTGCGGATGATGACCTCGCCCACGCGTCCCATGGCCTGACTGTCGCTCGCGATGATCGAAAATGCGCCCATGTCGTGCAGGATGTCTTCGGCGGCAATGGTCTCGCGGCGGATGCGGCTTTCGGCAAAGGCGACGTCTTCGGGGATGGATTTGTCGAGGTGGTGGCAGACCATCAGCATGTCGAGGTGTTCTTCGAGCGTGTTCACCGTGAAGGGACGCGTCGGGTTGGTCGAGGAGGGCAAGACATTCGCATCGCCACAGATCTTGATGATATCCGGCGCATGCCCGCCGCCTGCGCCCTCGGTGTGAAAGGCGTGGATCGTGCGGCCCTTGATGGCGGCCACGGTGTTTTCGACGAACCCGGATTCATTAAGCGTATCGGTGTGGATCATCACCTGCACGTCCATGTCGTCAGCCACGGACAGGCAGCAGTCGATGGCCCCCGGTGTCGTGCCCCAGTCCTCGTGCAGTTTCATCGCGCAGGCGCCGCCTTCGATCATCTCGACGAGGGCCGCCGGTTGCGACGCGTTCCCTTTGCCCGAGATGCCAAAGTTCATGGGGAAGGCATCCAACGCCTGCAACATCCGACCGATGTGCCAGGATCCCGGTGTGCAGGTGGTGGCCAGCGTGCCATGTGCAGGACCGGTGCCACCGCCGAGCATCGTGGTCACGCCTGAATGTAGCGCGTCGTCGATCTGCTGCGGCGCGATGAAGTGGATATGGCTGTCGAACCCGCCCGCGGTCAGGATCTTGCCTTCGCCCGCGATGGCCTCGGTCGAGGGGCCGATGATGATGTCTACACCCGGTTGCGTATCGGGATTGCCCGCCTTGCCGATCCTGGCAATGCGCCCGTCGCGCAGGCCGACATCCGCCTTGTAGATGCCCGTGTGATCCACGATCAGCGCGTTGGTGATGACCGTGTCCATGGCCCCTTGCGCGCGCGTGACCTGAGACTGCCCCATCCCGTCGCGGATGACCTTGCCCCCGCCGAACTTGACCTCCTCGCCATAGATGGTGTGGTCGCGCTCAACCTCGATGATGAGGTCGGTGTCAGCAAGACGCACCTTGTCACCGGTGGTGGGTCCGAACATGGCGGCGTAGTTGGTGCGGGGGATTTTGGTGGGCATGCTCACTCCGATTTTTTCTGCTTATTGGTCTAAGGTAAGGAAATTATTGGGAAAATTTTTTTTGTCCGCATTGGTGATGAAAACACAAAAGCGAAAAAACAGGCGCGCTCCATATCTTGGGGTGGGCCTTTACAGAACCACATAATGTAGCATTCTGGTTTGGTGTGGACCTAGAAATATGCCTTGTTATCCACAGCTTTGTCCCGATTGCCGGATTATTCGAGCTGTGGTCTCCTGATCGCAACAAAAATCTGGTCATAAAAAAGGTTAAAAAATGAGTAGTACTGCTTTTTGGCTTCAGGCGGCCGCTTACACGATTTTTATTCTGGTTATACTTGGTCAATACCGTGGCTGGTGGTGACCCCGTCCGGCGGCACCGCCGGGCAGCGCCCGACCGCCCCCCCGGGCGGGCGCTTTCAGCGCGACGCCCGCGGCCGGTCGCCGCCCGGCTCTGTTGCGCGTTTGGGTAGAGTGCAGTCATGCCTTGAACACCTTGTCGACCTCCACCTGCAGCGCCGTGACCAGCCCATTGGTTTGCATCGCCATGCCGATGACGGCGGCCAGTTCTCCGTGTTGTGCGTCGCTCATGCCTTTGGCCTTGGCGGCGGCGGTGTGGGAGTGCACGCAGTAGGAACAGCCGTTGGCGGTTGAAACGGCGATATAGATCATCTCCTTGACCAACGGGTCGAGATCACCGGGGCCCATCACGACCTTCAGCCGCTCCCAAGTGGCTTTGAGCAATGCCGGGTCATGCGCCAGAGCGCGCCAGAAGTTGTTGATGAAATCCGTCCCGCGCACTGCGCGGATGTCGTCGAACACGGCCAGCACCTCAGGGCTGGCCGCTTCGTCAGAGATGAGCGAAACCGTCGCCATCAGACCATCGCAAAGATGCGCGCAGGGCCACCGGTGCCGCCCACATGGTTGGGTGCGCCCACGACCAAGGTCGCCCCGGCAGCGGGCACATTGCCCAGCCCTGCGAGGTTTTCGATGCCATAGCGGCCTTCGGGCAGCCACGCGTAATGGGTCGCGAAATCCGCCGAGGGTCCGTGATCCAGCGAGAGCGTATCCACGGCCATGCAGACGGCAGTGGTTTCTTCGACCAGCATCTGTGCGGCCTCCACATGGAAACCGGGGAAGTGTTTCACGCCATCCGCGTCATTGCCCACATAGGCGTCGGTCGCGGTCTTGCCTGCCCAACCGGAATGCATCGCAATGCAGGCGCGCTCCGGAATATCGCCGTTCGCTGCGATCCATGCTTTCAGATCATCCGGGGTGACTTGCGCGTCTGCATCCTCTGCCGCTTTGGCCGCGATGTCGATCACACAGAGCGGGATCACAAGATCGGTCACCGGGATCTCATCGACGCTGGCTCCATCGGCGGAAAAATGCAGCGGCGCGTCGATATGGGTGGCCGTGTGCTCATTGATGCTGAGGTTCATCAGGTTGAACCCATGTTCGGCAAAGTTGAACGGCTGTTCCATGGAAATACCGGGCACGCCAAAGAACGTCGGGAAATCGGGGCTCAGCTTGTGGGTCATGTCAACCACACCACCGTGTCCCGCCGCCATCGCCTGCGGGGTGGCCACGACGCCGCCAAGGGCCGCCGCTGCACCTGTCATGGCGCTGGCTTTGAAAAAATTCCGCCGCGACAGCATCCGGTCCTTTACGGCATTTATCACGCAAGCATCACACATATCTTTGTCTCCTCACTGTTGCGCAGGGGGCGCTAGAGATCACCCATGACCTGCTGATTGAACCCGAAAATACGCCGTGCACCCGAGATAGGGATCAGCTGCACGTCGCGTCTCTGGCCTGGTTCAAAGCGTACGGCGGTTCCTGCGGTAATGTCGAGACGCATGCCGCGCGCGGCGTCCCGGTCAAACTCCAGCGCCGCGTTTGCCTCAGCGAAATGATAGTGGCTGCCGACCTGCACCGGGCGATCCCCGGTGTTTGCCACCATCAGCGTGATGGCCTCGGCTCCTTCATTCAGGGTGATATCACCCTCTTTGGGCATGATTTCTCCGGGGATCATGGATGCCTCCTAGCGGATCGGGTTGTGGACGGTGACAAGTTTGGTGCCATCGGGAAAGGTCGCCTCGACCTGCACATCGTGGATCATCTCCGGCACCCCTTCCATGCATTGGTCGCGCGTGATCACCTGGGCGCCGGCTTCCATCATATCGGCAACGGACCGCCCATCGCGTGCGCCCTCCACAACCGCATCCGTGATCAGCGCTATGGCCTCGGGGTGGTTCAGCTTGACCCCGCGCGCGAGCCTTTTGCGGGCAACTTCGGCGGCCATCGAAATGAGCAGTTTGTCTTTTTCCCGTGGGGTGAGTTGCATCGCCTATAGCCTCCAGCTTTGGGGAAGTGTGTCATCCGTGATCAGGTCCAGCACGGGTATCAAGGAGCGCCGCAGGATATAGCCATCAGCCGCCAAAAGACGCATCACCAGCACGTCCGGGTGCAGCATGCTGACACCGCCAGAGCGGCCAATAATGCGGCGCAGCGCGTCGATGCGGCCTTCGGCCTCAGCCGATACCCATACAAGGCTCGCCATCGCACGTGCGCCATCTGCAATCGCGGGTCTGTCGAGATGCGTGGCCACATCGCCCTGTAAGTGAATGGCGTCGAGGTAAATCGGCGCGCCGTCACGACGGATATCAATGCGATCCCGAAAAGCGAGGGTGCTGACATCTTCGCCCATGGCCCGGCGCCCAAAGAGGACCGGTTCAACCATCAGGAACTCGGCTCCCGTGCTGAGGTCCACGCCGAGTTGGCGGTCAATTGCGGCATCCTTGTAAAGGATCGTTTCCTGTGGCAGCCAGAAAAGGCGGCTGCCTGCCTCGGCTTTGAGATTTGTTTTGATCTCGCCGGTTTGGCCAATTTGTGCGCCATATGCGCGTTCGGCTGCTTGCGTGGTTATGGTCAGCCGGGACCCCGCACCGGCACAGCCGTCAATGTCAAACCGGTCGCCCCCCGTGACACCGCCTGCTGTGTTGATCAGGGTCGCCTGAACGATGTCACGGGATGTTGGGAACAAGAGCTTCAGCGCACCCGACTGGCGCAACCCGTCGATGCCAGAGCCACCATTGACCCGTTTGCTGCTGACACGGGCAGAGCCGATGGCGCGGGGTTGGTCCAGCGGTGTGGCAGTGCGCATGAGCAAGGAAGCGGGCCTTCAGGTCGTTTCAAACGTGCCTCAGCTTCACATGAGGCCAAATGGATTGGCCAGAATGAGGGAACAGTTCAGCCGCAATTTAAATCGCTGTGCCTGTTTATTGTGCGTTTTCAGCTATCGTGGGATGGGGGACATTGGGCCTTGATCAAGACGCCGGATGTGCGGCGCAGCACCTTGCGGGAAAACTGCGGCCACCAGCGGGTCGTGACCCGGTATGATCAGATCCGGCTTGGAGGCCAGTCTTTCAAGGGTTGCAAAGCCATCCAGCATGTTTTGTAGATCAACCACAATCGGGAAGGGTTTGCGGGCAAAAACGTTCTCGTAATAATGCGCGGCGTCCGATGCCAGCACGAGCCAGCCCGCTTGCGTCCGGACGCGGACCGCCTGCAGGCCACGGCTGTGCCCGCCGATGCAATGGACGCTCACGCCATCCGCTACTTCTGCGTCGCCTTCGTAAAAGACTACCTTGCCCGCATAAAGGCGCTTGACCGCTTCGCAGATATGATCCGCCGTGAAGGGCATGCGCAGGGTGTCATGACACATGCAGGGGCCGGTGGCATAGGCCATGTCTGCCGCCTGCATATGCAGTTTCGCATTCGGGAACAGGTGCAGGCCGCCCGCGTGATCGTAGTGCAGATGGGTGACGATCACGTGGTCGATCTGCTCTGGCAGTATCCCAAGGGGGCGCAAGGCGTCGGCAGGGTCCATCCGGATCGGACGATCGCGATTTTGCGCTTCTGTCTGGTCATATCCTGTGTCCACGAGGATCACTTCGTTGCCTCGACGCAGCAGCCATATGAAATAATCCATGGGATGGGGCGCGTCGTGGTTGTCATCAAAGATAAAACTGTCGCGCCGTGTGCGGCTGTTTCGATCCGCATATTTGATGGCGTGTACTTCCCATGTGCTCACTGAACGACACTCCGGTAGGTCTTGATGTCCGTGGCTGCAATCATGTCGGCGGTTGCGGCATCGAAGGCCTGAAAATGCGTCGCCCCAAGATGTGCGTCAAACGCGGCAGCGTCTGAGTAAACCTCGTAGAGAAACACTTCCTCAGGTCGCGCGCTGTCTGTTGCCACGTCAAACTGCAGGCAGCCGACCTCACTCTCCAACGACGCCCTCGCGTTCTCATACATCAGCGGCATGAATTTTTCGGCGCACCCGGCTTTAAGGGAGAATGTGACCGTGACTGCAAACATTCGTTTCGCTCTCTTCTGGGGTGCTTTTCAGGCCAAGCGTTCTGCGTGGTTGAATAAAGTATGCATTAATGTATACGCTAATGCAATTGCGATGAAAGTGGACGTCGCCCCTGACCTTCTGATTTGAGAATGAGCCATGCAAAACACCTATAAGATCGCTGTTTTCGAGGGGGACGGCATTGGCCCCGAGATCACGGCCCCCACCGTCGAGATATTACGCGCCCTGTCCGAGCGTGCCGCCTATGATTTCGATTTCATCCCCTGTGCTGCGGGGGCCGCGCATTACGCGCAGTTCGGAGAGTCTTTGCCGGAGTCGTCCATGACGCAGGCGCAGTCGGCTGACGCAATCCTGCTGTCGGCGATGGGGCTGCCATCGGTGCGCTATCGCGATGGCACCGAAATCTCCCCGCAGATTGAACTGCGCAAGAAACTCGATCTGTTTGCAGGCGTGCGACCAGTTCGGATATTTCCGGGGCTGAACACGCCCTTGAAGCTTGCACCAGAGCAAGAGGTGGATTTCGTGCTGATCCGCGAAAGCACCGAAGGGCTGTTTTATACGCAGGGCTGCGGGGAAGTTACCGAGGATGAGGCGCGCGAAACGCTGCTGATCACGCGCGAGACCTCTGACAAACTCTTTCGCTTTGCCTTTGATCTGACCAGGCGGCGCAAGGCATCCGGCCGCGGTAAGGGGCGATTGACCTGTGTGGACAAGGCAAACGTGTTTCGCGCCTTCGCCTTTTTTCGCGCCTTGTTCGATGCGGAGGCGGTCAAACATGGCGATGTGCAGGCGGATCACGCCTATGTGGACGCAACAGCGCTGTGGTTCGTGCTGAAGCCATGGGAATTTGATGTTCTGGTCACGGAAAACATGTTTGGCGATGTTCTGTCGGACCTTGGCGCAGGTCTGATGGGGGGCTTGGGGGTTGCGCCTTCGGCGGACATCGGGCTCGATCATGCGGTTTTCCAGCCCTGTCACGGGTCGGCCCCCGACATCGCAGGGCAGGGTATCGCCAACCCGATGGCCATGATCCTGTCGGCGGCAATGATGCTGACATGGTTGGGGGAACGGCATGACTGTGCCGCCCTAAAACGCGATGGCGACCAGTTGCAGGCGGCCGTCGAAGCCGTCATCGGCGCGGGTCACCATCTGACGGCGGATATGGGTGGCGTGGCCAGCACGCAGGAGGCAGCGCGCGCGGTTCAAAACCGTTTGTTGTCACAATGAGCGAACCGCTGCGCGTTGCCTGCGTCGGGGCGGGCTATGTCAGTCAGTTCCATCTGGGATCATGGGCGCGGATCAAGGATGTCAAAATCATTGGTGTTGCTGATACGAAGATTTCAGCAGCGCAGGCGACGGGCTACCGGGCCTATGCAGACGCGGGCGAGATGATCCAGCACACATCCCCGGATATTCTGGACATTATCTTGCCACCGCCAGCGCAGGCCGCAACCATTGATGTGGCGCTGAGGGCGGGCGTCAAAACCATCATCTGCCAAAAGCCCTTTTGCACCTCACTCGAGCAAGCAAGAGAAGCGGTTGCGCAGGCGGCACGGGCGCAGGCGCGGCTGATCGTGCATGAAAATTTTCGGTTCATGCCGTGGTACCGCGCGATCAAGGCTGAGATCGCGCGTGGTGGCATTGGCGATGTGCATCAGGCCGTGTTTCGGCTGCGTCCCGGTGATGGTCAGGGGCCCGACGCCTATCTGGACCGGCAGCCCTATTTTCAGCAAATGCCTGCGTTTCTGGTCCATGAAACCGCCGTGCACTGGATTGACACCTTCCGTTACCTGTTCGGTGATCCGGTCTCGGTCTATGCCGATCTGCGTCGCCTGAACCCGGCGATTGCGGGCGAAGATGCAGGTTACATCATCTTTGAACATGCGGGCGGGGTCAGGTCGGTCTTTGATGGGAACCGACACCTTGATCACGCAAGTGACAACCTGCGCCGCACGATGGGTGAGGCGCTGATTGAGGGGACGGCGGGGGTGCTATCGCATTATGGGGACGGGCGGGTTGAAAAACGCGAATTTGGTTCGGCGGATGCGGCGGTTCTGCTGCCCCCTGATCCCTGGGACGGGTTTGGCGGGGATTGCGTGCATGCCCTGCAAAGCCATGTCATCGCGGGTTTGCGGGGGCGCGGAATTTTCGAAAACGAAGCGGCGGCGTATTGTGACGTGATCCGCATCCGGGATGCGATTTACCAATCTGCGCAATGTGGGGCAAAGGTCGATCTGAGATGACGGGTGCCGGTGCCACATCCAACACGCAGCGCGCGATCAAGGTTCTGCGCGACCTCATTTTCAGCGGTGATCTGAGCCCCGGATCGGATCATCTGGAAACCGAGCTTGCGCAGCGGCTGGGCATGTCACGCACGCCGGTGCGTGAGGCGGCCCTGTCGCTGCAGGCGCAAGGGCTGGTGGAGGTGCGCCCGCGCCGTGGTATCCGTGTGCTGGGCGTCTCGCCCCAGGATATGCGCGAGATTTATGACGTACTTACGGTTCTTGAAAGCCATGCGGCAGAGCAAGCCGCCGAACGAGCCTATGCAGCAGATCAATTGCTTGCGCTCAAGACGGCCATTGACGAGATGGACGCAGCCCTTGCGCGGGACGACCGCGCGGCTTGGGCGCGCGCGGATGATGCGTTTCACCGTGAGCTTGTGCGTCTGGGCGGAAACAGGCGGATCGAGGCGATTGTGGCAATGATGGCGGATCAGGTGCGCCGCGCGCGCGCCCTGACGCTTTACATGCGACCGTCGCCTGTGCGCTCCAACGCGGATCACCGGGCGGTTTTTGCCGCCATTGCCGCAGGCCAGCCGGGACAGGCGCGCGCCTTGCATGAAAGCCACCGGCGCGCAGCTCGCGACATGTTGGTCGATCTGCTGGCCCGTCACAGGTTGCAGCGGCTTTAATTCCGCGAAACTGTTGGATTTCTGCGGACAATGCCCGCGCAAAACGCTACCATTAAAAAACAGGACGAAACAAAGGTTCAGAATGAAAAATACGCGACAGATAGCCGTGATCGGCCTCGGCTCCATGGGCTATGGTATTGCCTCATCAGCGCTGCGGGGCGGGCATGAGACGTTCGGCTTTGACGTGAACGCAGAACAGGTTGCGCGTTTTGTGGCCGAGGGCGGGCAGACGGGCGCGCTTGGTGATCTGGCCCCGCAGATGCAGGTCGTGGTGGTCGTTGTGCTGAATGCAGCGCAGACGGAATCTGTCCTGTTCGGTGAAAATGGGGTGGTGCCGGGCCTGTCGAAAGGGGCGGTCGTCATCGCCTGTGCAACCGTGCCGCCGGATTTTGCAAAGTCCATGAGTGCCAGATGCGCCGAACACGGCGTGCATTATCTCGACGCACCGATTTCCGGCGGTTCGCTCAAGGCCGCGCAGGGGCAGTTGTCGATCATGGCGGCCGGTGCCCCTGCGGCCTTTGACGCGGCGCGCCCGGTGCTCGACAGCATTGCCGAAACGGTTTTTGAACTGGGTGACAGCGCCGGGGCGGGGTCGGCAATGAAGGCCGTCAATCAGTTGCTTGCAGGCGTGCATATCGCCACCATGGCCGAGGCGCTGACCTTTGGCATGACGCAGGGGGTGAGCCCGGAGAAATTCGTCGAGGTGATCAGCAAATGCGCGGGCACCAGCTGGATGCTGGAAAACCGCGCCCCGCATATCGTTGCCGGGGACTACACGCCGCACAGCTCCGTGAATATCTGGCCCAAGGATCTGGGCATCGTTCTTGATATCGCCAAGAACGCGCAGTTCAGCGCGCCGATCACGGCGGCAGCCCTTCAGCAGTTTGTCGCGGCTGCGGGGCAGGGGCTTGGCCATGAGGACGATGCTGCCGTTGCCAAAGTATATGCGCGCAACGCCGGGCTCACTTTGCCCGGTGATGGCTGAAGACAGGACATAGGGCAGAGCAGATGAATACAATTCTCGGCTGTATCGCTGATGATTTCACAGGGGCCACTGATCTTGCCGGCTTGCTCGCGCGGTCCGGTCTGCCGGTGTCCCTGCGCATCGGGGTGCCTGAGGATGCGCCGACGCAGACCGCCCCTTTCGAGGTCATCGCGCTGAAATGCCGGACGGCACCCGTTGAGGCGGCGGTGGCGGAGTGCGAGGCCGCACTTGAGTGGCTGCGCCGAGCCGGGGCGGGGCGGTTTTTCTGGAAATACTGTTCGACCTTTGACAGTACCGCGCAGGGCAACATCGGCCCGGTCGCGGAGGCGCTGATGACCGCCCTGAAGACGGATCAGACGATCTATTGCCCGGCCTTTCCGGAAAACGGACGTTCGATCTTCATGGGCAACCTCTTTGTCGGACAGCAACCTTTGTCCGAAAGCCCGATGAAGGACCATCCGCTCACGCCCATGCGCGACAGCAACCTGATGCGCCTGCTTGAATCACAGGTGACCCGACCTGTTGGGCTGATCGACCGGTTGTGCGTTGCGCGCGGCCCGGACGCTGTGCAGGCTGCCCTGCAGGACCATGCACGCAAAGATATCGCACATGTCGTCGTGGATGCGGTCGCGGATGACGACCTGTGCGTGATCGCCGAGGCATGCCGGGACATGCCGCTTTTGACGGGGGGAAGCGCGCTCGCAATGCCGTTGCCCGCGCTGTACCTGCGCGACGGTCTTATCAAGGCAGAGACGATTACGCGGCAGAAGCCCGAAGTTGCTGCGCAGGGCGTCGTCCTGTCGGGCAGTTGTTCCGCAATGACACGGACGCAGGTTGCGGCCTACCTTGAAACGGCGCCGGGTCTGCGTCTTGACCCGCTGGCGCTCGCGGAAAAAGGGATTGACGCAGCACTTGACTGGTTGAACAGCCAACCGCTGGACGCCATGCCGATCATATATGCAACAGCCGAACCGAGCGCCGTTTTGGCTGCGCAAGCCAGCCTCGGCGTCGCGCGCGCCGGTGAAATCGTCGAAGATGCGCTGGCGCAGCTGGCCATAGCCGCACGCGATCGCGGTGCCCGGCGCTTTATCGTGGCCGGTGGCGAAACATCAGGGGCAGTGACCAAAGCGCTTGGGGTGTCGCAACTCGATATCGGGGCAGAGATCGCGCCCGGTGTGCCGTGGACCTATTGCATCAGCGCCGGGACAGAGATCGCATTGACCCTGAAATCGGGGAACTTTGGCGCGGCCGATTTCTTTGACAGGGCCAATCGGGTGCTGGACGCTTCATGACCGCAGAAAGCCGCCTCAGGGAACAGATATGCGGATTGGCCAAATCCATGTTCGACCGTGGACTGACGGGCGGCAGTACGGGCAATATCTCGGCGCGTACGGATGATGGGGGGCTTTTGGTTTCTCCGACGGGGACGAGTTTTGGTCGCCTTGATCCCGGACGGTTAAGCCGCTTTGACGCGGCTGGAAAACTAATTGCGGGGGATGCGCCGACCAAGGAAATGCCTTTGCATTCCGCGTTTTATGACACGCGATCCACCGCCGGGGCCGTTGTGCATCTGCATTGCTGTCATGCGGTCGCACTTTCCATGATGCCGGACGCGGATGAGGATAATTTCCTGCCGCCCCTAACACCCTACGCGATCATGAAGCTTGGCAAGGTGAAGTTGCTGCCGTTTTTCCGGCCCGGTGATGCGGCAATGGGCAAAGCCGTGCGCGGTCTGGCGGGCAAGCGCAGTGCGGTGATGCTGGCCAATCATGGTCCTGTGGTGGCTGGAAAAGACGTTGAGGCGGCCTGCAACGCCATCGAAGAGCTTGAGGACACCGCCCGTCTGGCCTTACTCACGCGCGGGCTTCAGCCCCGGATGCTCAACCCTGCGCAAATCACTGATATCGTGACACATTTTGACGTAGATTGGGAGGCATGATGCAGTTCTCTGCAAATCTGGGTTTTCTTTGGACCGATCGCACCTTGCCAGAAGCGATACATGCCGCCAAAGCGGCAGGCTTTGATGCGGTCGAATGCCATTGGCCCTACGGGGAGGCTGCAAAAGACGTGGTCGCGGCGCTGGATGCGACCGGTCTGCCCATGTTGGGGCTCAATACATTGCGGGGTAATCTGGATGCGGGCGAAAACGGGCTGTCCGCCCTGCCGGGCCGCGAGGGCGAAGCACGAGCCGCGATTGATCAGGCAATCGCCTACGCGCGGGCAACAGGGGCGCAAAACGTGCATGTGATGGCGGGCTTTGCACAGGGTGTCGCCGCTGAAAACTGCTTTGTTGAGGCGCTGGAATATGCCTGTGAACAGGCGCTGCCGTTCGGCATCACAATTTTAATTGAACCGTTGAACCACTATGATGCGCCGGGCTATTTCCTGAGCACAACAACACATGCGAAAGAGATTATCACCCGTGTCGGGGCGCCAAACCTCAAGCTGATGTTTGATTGTTATCACGTCCAACTGATGGAGGGCGATCTGAGCCACAAGCTGGCGGCGTTGCTGCCCGTGATCGGACATATCCAGTTTGCGCGCGTGCCGGATCGGGGGCCGCCTGCGGGGGGGGAAGTGAATTACGCGCATATCTTTGGCGTGATCGAGGAGTTGGGCTGGCATAAACCCTTGGGTGCGGAGTATAAATCCCCGCTGCCGACGGATGAAACGCTGGGGTGGATGACGAAGCTGCGCAACTGAAGGCTCGACGGCCAAGTCCGCGCAAATAAGACGCTGCGACCTGCATGGGAACCGGGGCGAACCGCGACCTGTCGGCCCCTCGGTCTACGCAAATACTTTGCGCTCAGGCTGGCTTCCTGATGATTCATCCTGATAAGGTACGGTCATGGCGCAACACCACAAGATAACCATCGGTTTTTTGATTTTCCCGGGTTTTCCCATGGCCTGCCTGACGTCGATGATCGAGCCGCTGCGCGCGGCGAATGAGATCGCGGAGGTGGATGCTTTCGACTGGGTGATTTTGTCCGAGGACGGGAACACGGTGACATCCAGCGCGCAGGTCGTTTTTCAGGCCGATGCGGGGCTGCATGATGTGCATGACATTGATCAGCTCTACCTGATGGCGGCCCCTGCCAGTTCTTTTGCGGACCCTGCGCGATCAGATGCGCAGCTGCGCAAGCTGGAACGTCATGGTGTGACCTTGGGCGCGGTCAGTGGCGGAGTGTTTCCCTTGGCGCGGGCCGGCCTGCTGGAAGGGTTCCGCACGTCGGTACACTGGTGCTATGCCGCTGCTTTCGCACAAGAATTCCCGCGCATTCCTGCCACGAACGAGGTGATGTCCATCGACCGGCGTCGCACCACGGTTTCAGGCGCCGCAGCCGGTTTTGATCTGGCGCTGCATCTGGTGGCCGAACAGTTGGGGCAGGACGTCGCGACCGAGGTTGCCTGCTGGTTTCAACATGCGCTTGTGCGCGGTCAGGGTGTCGATCAACGGGTGCCGACGGTGCGCGCAGAGAGCACCGATGACATGCTGCCCCCCGTTGTCCGGGCGTCCATCGAATTGTTCGCCAGCCACATCGAGGATCCGATAAAAGTCGCGGATGTGGCGGATATCGTCGGTGTGTCCGCGCGCCAGCTTGAGCGTATGTTCCGCAAGGCCACCGGGCACAGCCCTTTGCAGTATTACCGCATGATGCGGATGAACGCGGCGCGCCAGCTTGTGCGCTATTCCAACGACAACATGACGGCGATTGCGCTGGCTGTCGGCTACGCATCCGCGACACCAATGATTCAGAACTACAAGGAAGTCTTTGGCCTTCACCCCGCCGAGGATCGCGAAAAGGTCAACCTTTTCCGGGTCCGCAAGAACCTTGCCGTTCCGGTGGTGTCCTGAACGAGCGTTCGCACCGGCAACGGAGACGACATGTCAGTGAACATCCAACTGTCTGAGGGCGAAGCGGCGGTTCTTGAGGGGCGGATGGGCTCGAAAGGCCAGCGCATGGCTCTCGAAATCGTTCTCGAGGCCGCGCGTATTCTGGGGGCCGAGCGCTTGGTGCCGATCAAATCCGCACATATCGATGGCTGTCTTTATCACGGGGCATCCGGGACGTTGTTTTGTGAGCGATTGGTTGAACTTGGCGCGCAAACAACCGTGCCCGCAACGACCAACGTGGGCGCGTTGAACCTGCTGAAACCCGCACAATCGCGCCTGTCTGGCGAGGCGCGAAAAATGGCGTTCCGTCTGATGGTGGCCCATGAGCGGCTGGGCTGTGTGCCCAGTTGGACCTGTGCGCCTTATCAGGCAGGCGCGCGTCCGGGGCTCGGTGCACAGGTGGCGTGGGGGGAATCCAACGCGGTGGCTTTTTGCAACTCTGTGCTGGGCGCGCGCACCAATCGTTATGGGGACTTTCTGGACATCGCCTGCGCGATTGCGGGCCGCGCGCCTTACTATGGGTTGCATGTGGCTGAAAACCGACATGCCACGATGCTGCTTGATCTGTCCGACATCCCCGCTGACTGGCAACAGGACGAGGTGTTTTTCCCCGTGCTCGGTGCGTTGATCGGCCGATTGGCAGGGGCACGTGTCTGCGCGGTCAAGGGCATTCAGGGCGCGCCGGGCGAGGATCAGTTGAAAGCGCTTTGTGCCGGTGCGGCATCGACCGGGGCCGTGGGGCTTGTCCACCTGATCGGCATCACGCCGGAGGCCCCGGATCAGGCAACCGCCTTTGGGGGCCGCCCTGCGCGCGACGTGCGGGTGATCACACCGCGCATGATGATCGAGGCCAAACGGGACCTCAGCCGCGCAGACACGGGCCACATTGATGCGGTGGCGCTCGGCAGTCCGCATTTTTCATCCGATGAGTGTCGCGCCCTGCTGGCCATGGCGCGGGACACGCCGTTCAAGGTGCCGGTCTACGTCTGCCTCGGGCGGCACAGTATGATCGATCTGGAAAGGGACAACACAAGCCGCGCGCTCGAGGCATTGGGCGTCGTTTTTGTGCTCGATACCTGTGTGGTCGTTACGCCGATTTTGCCCGATCATCCCGGTGTGCTGATGACCAACTCTGCCAAATTCGCCCATTATGCCAAGGGAAACACCGGATATGACCCGGTTTTCGGCAGCCTGCATGACTGTGTCGCAAGTGCGCAGGCGGGCCGGGTTGTTGGCTCGCGCGGTGGCTGGTGATGCGCTGGCAAGGCGAGGTTTTATGCGAGGGCCGCGCAAAGGGTGAGGTATTGCGCATCGACGCTCCTCTCAGTTTCTGGGGCGGGGTTGATCCTGCGACGTCGCGGGTGGTGCTGGCGGGCCATCCGCAGTATGGCGTTTTGATCAAAGGGAAAATCGTTGTTTTGCATGAGCTTATCGGCTCCAGCAGCTCATCTGCGGTGCTGCTTGAGCTGATTTACCGCGATGTCAGCCCGCTGGCGCTGATCCTCGGGCAGCGTGACGCCATCTTGCCGATGGGTGTTGTCGTGGCGCGCCAGATGGGCTGGTCAACGCCGCCGGTTCTGCTTGTGCCGGACCCGCAATTTGCATCCGGTGTTGTGCTGTCCATTGACCGGGATGGCGGGATTTCCACCTAAAGCGTCATGCGAAAAACCTGAATCACGCAACGCCGCCCGAAATCAAGAATTTCAACGCGTTACGTGATACCTGATGTGTCAAGTACTTCGTCAGACGCTCTGGAGCCCCACACAGACAGGCCAGTGAGCCGCGACTGGCCATGGGCGCGGCACCGATATGATCTGGATCAAGGCGCGAGCCTTGTCGGCTTGTGTACCTCTTGAAGCTGAAACGGAAGGGCATCAAGACACATGGATTATGGATCGTATTTCGCAAAAACTCTTTCTGGGCTGAAAGAAGAGGGCAACTACCGCGTATTTGCCGAACTGGAACGGGAACGCGGCGCCTTTCCTCGGGCGCGCTCGCATGGGGGCGAGACCGAGAAGCCGGTGACGATCTGGTGTTCGAACGACTATCTGGGCATGGGGCAACACCCTGATGTGCTGGGCGCGATGCATGATGCGCTGGACCGCTGCGGTGCGGGGGCAGGGGGCACGCGCAATATCTCGGGCACGACCCATGATCACGTATTGCTCGAAGCCGAACTGGCGGATCTGCATGGCAAGGAAAGCGCATTGCTTTTCACTTCCGGCTATGTGTCCAACTGGGCCGCTCTTGGGACGCTGGCGGGCAAAATCCCCAACTGCCTTGTCCTTTCCGATGCGCTCAACCATGCCTCGATGATCGAAGGCATCCGCCATTCCAAGGCAGAGCGTCAGATCTGGAAACACAATGATCTGGCGGACCTTGAGACCAAGCTGGCGCAACAGCCGCTGGATCGGCCCAAGCTGATCGCATTCGAGAGCGTGTATTCGATGGATGGTGACATCGCGCCGATCGCTGATATCTGCGACCTGGCGGATAAATACAACGCCATGACCTATCTGGATGAGGTCCACGCGGTCGGCCTTTACGGTCCGCGCGGCGGTGGCATTGCTGAGCGCGAGGGGCTGATGGACCGTCTGACGGTGATCCAGGGCACTCTGGGCAAAGCCTTTGGTGTAGTGGGCGGCTATATCGCTGCATCCGCTGATCTGTGCGATTTTGTGCGCAGTTTTGCCAGCGGGTTTATCTTTACCACGGCCCTGCCGCCTGCGGTTGCGGCGGGTGCGGCAGCCTCCGTACGCCATCTCAAGACGTCTCAGGCAGAGCGAAACGCGCATCAAGATCGTGTGGCGGCCGTGCGTGCGCGGCTGGATGCCCTCGGCATTCCGCATGAAATGAACCCGAGCCACATCATCCCGGTGATGGTCGGCTGTCCGGTCAAATGCAAATACATCTCTGACATTCTGATGCGGGATTTCGGCGTCTACATCCAGCCGATCAATTACCCGACGGTTCCGAAGGGAACCGAGCGGTTGCGCATCACCCCGTCCCCGGTCCACAGCGCCGCCGATATTGATCATCTGGTTTCTGCCCTCGGGCAGCTTTGGACGCAATGCGAGCTGGCGCGTCTGCCGATGGCCGCACAGTGATCTGATGTCTTTGGGTGGCTTGTTGCGGGCGGCGTAAGCTGGCAGATTGCAGGCGATGACGCCTGTGTTCTATTCCTTTCGCCGCTGCCCTTATGCGATGCGCGCACGGCTTGCGCTTGTGTCGGCGCAGGTGCCGGTGTGCCTGCGCGAAGTCGTGCTGAAAGACAAGCCGCAGGAATTTCTGGAGGCCTCGCCCAGCGGCACCGTCCCCTGTCTGGTCACGGATCAGCATGTGATAGACGAGAGCCTCGATATCATGATCTGGGCGTTGAAACGGAACGACCCGGAGCGATTGCTGGACATGCCCGACACCGGCTGGCAATTGATCGAAACCTGCGATGGTCCATTCAAGGCGGCCCTTGATCGCACGAAATATGCCACGCGGTACCCGGAGTCCGACCCGAATGAGGCGCGCGCACAGGCGGCTGATTATCTGCGCGCGCTTGAGGCGCAATTGTCCGGTTCTCTGTTTGGCCGGGCAACGCTGGCAGATCTGGCGATCCTGCCTTTTGTCCGCCAGTTCGCTTTTATCGACAAGGCGTGGTTTGATACGCAGGATTGGCCAAAGCTGCAGGACTGGCTGGCACAGTTCCTTGCCAGTGACGCCTTTTCCCGGATCATGCCGAAATACCCGCAATGGCAAACGGGGGACGCCGGTGTTGCCTTCCCCTGAGGTGGCGCGGATTATCAAACTGCTCGCATGCTCCGTTGACCTGAGTGTTAGCGCTCACTAGAAGGCCGATAGAGTCAATTTTGCCGTTCCTTTCGGCCTCTTTCGGATAAAACCTTATGTCGCACCCTTCACAGCAGTTTTCATTGGTTGCCGATATTGGCGGGACAAACACGCGCGTTGCCCTTTGTGATGGGGTTGAGGTGCTCAAACCCACGATCCGGCGCTACCGTAACGCGGACAATGACGGCTTTACGGCGGTCCTTGCGCAGTATCTGGCCGCAGAAGGGAATGTGCAACCAAGGGCGGTCTGCGTGGCAATTGCGGGGCCGGTCAGTGGCGGCAAGGGGCGGCTCACAAACCTTGACTGGGACATGGACGAGGCGGAGATCGCAAAGGCAACAGGTGCAAAGTGCGTCGCATTGCTGAACGATCTTCAGGCGCAGGGTTACGCGCTTGATCAACTGGGGCCGGGTGATCTTGCCCGCCTGCGCAAGGGGGCCGCGACACCCAAAGGGGACGCGCGCCTTGTTGTGAACCTCGGAACCGGGTTCAATGCCTCGCCCGTTTTCATGACGCAGGCCGGGGCCTATGTGGCAACATCCGAAAGTGGCCATGCCAACATGCCCATCCGGACGGATCAGGACCTGCGGCTCTGCGCCTTCATCGAGGAACGTCACGGATTTGCCGCGATTGATGACATTCTGTCGGGCCGCGGGCTGGAGCGTGTCTTTGCTTTTCTGGCGCATGAGGCCGGGAAAAACCGGTTGCTGAATTCGGCGCAGATCATGTCGGCCTGCGCGGATGACAGGGATGAACTTGCCGTGCAGACGGTGCGGTACTTCGTGCGCCTGACGGCGCTGGTCATCGCCAACCTTGCATTGGTGCAACTGCCCTTTGGCGGCATTTATCTGGTGGGCGGACTGTCCGGGGCCATTGCGCCCTATATGAGCAGCGAGAATTTCGAGGCAGCCTTTCTGGACAAGGGCCGTTTTGCTGACTTCATGACGGATTTCGCGATCTATGTCGTGCAGGATGATTACGCCGCGCTGAAGGGAAATGCGGCCTATCTGAATGGCCTCTTGCAGGGCTGAACGTCACACATCAAAGAAAACGGTTTCCCGCGCGCCCTGCAGGTGAATGTCAAAGTGATAGGTGTCGCCCTCGCGCCGGGCGATCAGGGTGTCGCGCCGTTCTCGCGGCACATATCCTGACAGTACGGGATCTGTTTCATGCGCTTGACTGTCCTGCGGGAAATACATCCGTGTGCTCAGCCCCATGTTGATCCCCCGCGCCACAATCCAAAAGCAAAGGTGCGGAGCCATCACTTTACCGCCCGCATCCAAAACGCATCCCGGTTTGATGGTTTCAAACGAGAACACACCTGTGTCGAAGTCCGTCGCCACGCGTCCCCACCCGGTGAAGCCGTCGTTTCCTGCGAGGCTGCCCGTGCCATCTGCCTGCCAGACCTCGATGATAGCATCTCTCACGCGATCGCCTGCACCGTCATGGATGCACCCCGTGACCGTGATGCGCGCGTCTTTGGTTTCCGGTCCGACAAGGCTGCGGCCCAGTTCCACTGGATGCAAGGCAAGGCCCGCCATTCTTGGCAGGAGTCCGATGTGGACATAGGGGCCTGCGGTCTGCGACGCGGTTTCCTGTTTGGGGGGATCAGGCAGCGTCATGGTCAATTCCCCTCGGGTCGGTTTTCAAAGGGGGTGGAACATGCCCCACGCAGGACGATGTCAAAGCGGTAGGCGATACTGTCAAAGGGTTCGCTCGTCTCCATGTCCAGCGGGGCAACCAGACGTGCCTTCGCATGAGGGTCGGGGATCGCCTGATAGATCGGACACAGGTCCAGCAGCGGGTCGCCTTCAAAATACATCTGCGTGATCAGGCGTTGCGCGAATGCGGTGCCAAAGACCGAGAAATGGATATGCGCAGGCCGCCAGCTATTGGGACCGTTTGGCCAAGGGTAGGCACCCGGTTTGATCGTGTGAAACCGAAAGGCACCGTCCTGATCGGTGAGGGTTCTGCCACAACCGCCAAAATTCGGATCAAGCGGCGCGAAATAGCTGTCGTTCACATGACGATAGCGCCCGCTGGCATTGGCCTGCCAGATTTCGACCAGCGTATGCGGGACGGGTCGCGCCTGTTCATCCAGCACGCGCCCATGCACGATGATGCGCTCGCCGATCGGGAGGCCTGTGGTCTTGTGGTTTTGCAGCAGATCACTGTCGCTCGCCGCGATCTGCGCCGGGCCGAATGTGGGGCCTGACAGCTCGCTTGTGGTCGGGTCCATCGCGATGAGGGCCTGCGCAGGTGCGCGCAACCGGCTGGTTTTATAGGCCGGCGCAAGGGCGGGCGGATGCACCTGCCAGTTTCGGGGGGACAGCGCGCGGTTGCTCATTCACCTGCATCTTCCATTTCCGCATAGGTCTGCTTGGCAAGTTTGATCGCGCGGTTTGCCGCAGGCACCCCGGCATAGATGGCCACATGCTGAAAGGCTTCCATCACATCCTGCGGGCTGGCACCTGTACGCGCGGTGGCCCTTATGTGCATCGGGATTTCATCAAAATTTCTGGTGGCCGCCAACAGGGCGAGCGTCAGCATGGAGCGTTCGCGAAGGCTGATGCCATCGCTGGCCCAGACCGTGCCCCATGCCGCTTCGGTGATCAGCGTCTGAAACGGCGTCTCAATCGGGTGCCGCTCGGCCTCTGTCTTGTCGACATGCGCATCGCCGAGAACGGCGCGCCTTATGGACATGCCATCTTCAAACCGGTCGCTCATTGGTGCCTCCCTCGTCTGTTCGCCACAGGCAGGTTGTCAAATATTGCGCACTTTGAATAGGGGGCTTTATGCCCTGTTGCCGCCTCAGATGAAAACGGCGACCCGTGGGGCCGCCGTTTTGTCTGCACCGTTATCCGTAGACCAGATTGGGTAGCCAGGTGATGACCTGCGGAAAGAACATGCAGATCACGAGGGCCACGATTTGCAGCGCAAGGAAGGGAAGTGCTGCCTTGAAAATATCCGTCATCGGAATTTCGGGCGGGGCCACCCCGCGCAGGTAGAACAGCGCATAGCCAAAGGGCGGTGACAGGAACGACATCTGCATGTTGACCAGATAAAGCACCCCAAACCACAGCACCAGATCGTTGGGATCGGTCATGCCGAAAGGCTCCGGCCCCATGGCCTTGATGATCGGCACAAAGATCGGCACGCACAACAGCAGGATGCCGACCCAGTCAAGGAACATGCCCAGAACGACCAGCACGATCATCATGATGATCAGGATGCCCCATGGACCAAAACCTGTGGCGGCAAGGCTGTCCTGTACGAATTGCTGGCCACCTTCAAGCACGTAGAGACCCACGAAAATGGTTGCACCGAACATGATCCAGATGACCATCGCGCTGGCTTTCAGCGTGGTCAGGCAGGCCTCGCGCACCGTTGGCCAGGTGAGCTTGCGGTGGATGGCCGCGACGATAAACGCGCCGAAGGTCCCGATGCCTGCCGCCTCAACCGGGGTGGCGACGCCGGAGAAGATCACCCCCAGCACCACGGCGATCAGGGCGATCGGCGCGGACATTTTACCGACCAGACGGATCTTTTCCCGCGTGGATACCCGCTCCTCCATTGGAATAGGCGGGCCGAGCGTCGGGTTGATGGCGCTGCGTGCCAGAACGTACATGATGTACATGCCCGACAGCATCAGACCGGGGATCACCGCACCGATGAACAGTTCCCCGACCGATTGCTCCGCCACAACCGCGTAGATGATCGCGAGGATGGACGGGGGGATCAGGATGCCCAGCGTGCCCCCGGCCATGATCGAGCCCATGGCGATCTTGGGATCATAGCCGCGTTTCAGCATGGCGGGCAGGGCGATGATGCCCATGGTCACAACGGCGGCACCAATCACACCAACCATGGCCGCCAGCACGGTGGAGGCGATGATCGTTGCCGCAGCCAACCCCCCGCGCACGCCGCCCAGCACCTTGTAGATCACATCGAACATGTCGTTGATGATCCCCGCCCGCTCAAGCATGGCGGCCATGAAGATAAAGAGCGGGATGGCCGACAACTGGTAGTTCGTCATCAGCGGAAAGATGCGGCTTGGCACGATGTTGAGCGCCTGCGCGTCCCCAAGGATAAAGAGGAACACGCACGCCAGACCGCCCGTGACAAAGGCCAGTGGCAAACCCGCCATCAAAAGCGCCAGCAGGCTGCCGAACATGATGAGCGTTAAAAGCTCAATTCCGATTTCAATGCCCATGGTCTATGCCCCTCTTGCGACAGCGCGCACGTCTTTTGCCAGCTTCGAGATGCCTTGCAGCACCAAAAGCAGACCGCCAATCACCATGACCCATTTCATCGGCCACAGCGGCACTTCCCATTCGTTAAAGCTGATCTCGCCCCAGCGAATCGCAGAGTCTGTGAACTGCGCCATGTTGAAAGTGGCCAGCATTTCACTGGTCGGGATTTCACCGCGCGCCCAGGACGACAGGACACCATTGCCCGAGGGCACAGCGATCGCATCCATCGCAAAGATGTAGCTGGTCACCAAAAGCGTGCCGGCAAAGATAAAGAAAAACACAGAGGTCAACAGGTCGACCCATGCTTTGGATTTTTTCTCCAGCGGTGCATAAAAGATATCAACGCGCACATGGGTTTCGGTCAGCATCGCATAAGAGCCGGCGATCAGATATTGCATGCCGAACATCAGATACATTGCCTCATGTGCCCAGTTGGTGGGCGAGTTGAAGACATAGCGCGCGATCACCTCGTAGTAGTAGACAAAGACCGCGATCACCGCCCAGTAGGAGACGAATTCGCCGCAAAACAGCGACAACCGGTCGATCCAGTTCTTGCCCCATTCGCGGTCGTCTTTCGGGCCTTCCTCGATCTCGGCATTTTCCAAGGCCAGTTCGACCTCTGACAACTCCTCGGGTTCAATGGCGGCATTGGCACGTTTGACCATGCCCGGCAACATCAGCGCATCGATAACCAGAAACGCAAGAATGACATACAGCGCGTATTTCGCGGCGTTCGTCCAGAAAAGTCGCGTTTGTGTTGCAACATCCAGCCGATCCCCAACAGCATCCAGCGCCTGCTGCGCCTCTTCGATGCGCGCGGCGCTCGTCTCGACACCGCCCGTGGCGCGGTCCAGTCTGCGTTGCGCGGACTTTTCGGCGAAGGACCCTTCCTCTGCCTCCGACAAGGCGGTGGTAAAGGCGATCACATCCTCGCGTGCCTTCTCCAGCCGGGGTGTTTCGCGATCTATCGTCCGCTCTGCGCTGCGTACTTCGTTCGTGACATCTGACAGGGCGTTGCGCGCGATCTGTTCCTGACCGTTCGAGTAGAGGATGAACAGAAACACCGGCAAATACAGAAAGCCGAGCATGCTCTTGAGGTAAAAGCGGTGCAGCCCGATGATACCACCGGTCACAAGGATCATATAACCAAGTGCGGAGGAATATTCACGATCAGCGGGCTGGGGGCGACGGGCCAATGCCATGGCAATAAGTGGAAAGGCGATCAGGCCAACCAGATAGAGCCAGTGTGGCAGCGTAAAGCTTAGACTGGGCATGTCTTTGTCCTGTTGAGAAAGGGATGTCTCGCACGGACAGCCCGACAGAACGCCGGGCTGTCACAGTGATTTGGTCAGTATCTGACCCCGATCAGAGGTTCAGTGTCAGACCTTCGATCTGCTCTGGCGTGACGTAGCCCAGAGAGCCGGACATCATGTAATCAAGCTGGATTTTGAAAACGCGGGCTGCGTCCTTGTCGCGGTTCGCATAGTCGAACCAGATCGGTACGGCGACCTCGGTCATCAGTTCCACATCGTCCTGTGACAGGCGCGTGACTTCCGTGCCGTCGGCTTCGAACTTGGCCCATGCTTCCTGATCGGCCTTTTGGATCGCGGCGTGGTGCATGTCGGAGTAGACGTGCGTTTCCATCTCGACGAACTGCTGCATTTGTGGCGACAGGGCGTCCCATGCAGTTTGGCCCACGGTGATGTCCATCAGGTCAACCGGTTGATACAGCGACATAAATCCGGCAGGGCCCATGGAAATATAGTTTGTCACCTGACTGAAGCCGAGCGCGTAGTTCACCGCTGGCCCGACAAAGTCGGCCGCGTCAATGGTGCCTTTTTCAAGCGCCGGGAAGATTTCGGAGCCGGGCAGAACGGTTGTCTCGGCACCGATTTCGCTGAAGACTTCCGCGACCATGCCGCCGGGCATGCGCATCTTCAGACCCGCGAAATCGTCGATGGAGCGGATCGGCACCTTGGAGTGGATGATGTTGGGGCCGTGGTGGACCGGGCCGACGAACTTCATACCCTGTGCCGCGTAAAGCTCGCGCGCGATCTCAAGACCGCCAAGGCTGTAGAAAAAGACATCCCATTCATGCGGGTTGCGCAGGCCCAGCGGATAGCTGGTTAGGAACGTCGCGGCAGGAATGATGCCTTGAGCATAGATGGTGAACGGGTTCACAGCGTCCAGAACGCCGTTCTTCACCGCGTCATAAAGCTGGAAGTCGCCCACAACGTCATTCGCGCCAAAAGCGGTAAAGGCAAGTTCCCCGCCGGTTTTCTCTTCGATCGAGCTGCACCAGTCCTTGAAGGTGGCAAGGCCAATCCCGCCAGTGTGCGACGTCTGGATTTTCCAGGTTGTCCCCTCACCTGCTGCGGTTGCAATATGCGGTGCGGCCAAGGTTGCGGCACCTGCACCGGCAAGAGTGCGCAGCGCGTTCCGGCGGCTTGTGGTTTTGATGGTCATATCGTCCTCCCTATATGGATCGGCAAAAGGAACGGATGTGCCTCACGCCTGATCTGGATCGAGGATTTAATACTTTTTGTCGCAATTGGTAAGAAGTTTTTTCCAGTTTAGCCGCTAACAGCGAAAACTACCCTGTTTTTCAGGTGAAATGAGGGGTCAGTTCTCTTGCCGAAACTGCGAATGTCAATTTGATGCTTTGCGCGCAACGGGCTTGAAATATCGGATATGGCCCCGGATTCGAATCACCGCTGCCGTATTTGGGGCGGTATCTGGGGTGCGGATGCAGGAAACGGCGCTGCGTTTGACCTAAAGCAAAGACGCGCAGACCAAACACTGTTCTGATCGCCGCGAGGTCACCCAATCGGAGAAGCTATGTTTGAGTCAATTGTCGTCGCTGTGGACGGGTCGGACGCCGCGACCCGTGGCGTGGAGGCCGCCTGCAAGCTATCCGAAGCCTTTGGTGGGGAAGTCCACCTTATACATGCGCTGGAAAACAAGGCGGTGGTCAAGTCAGATCAGGCAAAACGGGCCACTGGCGGAAATGGGCTGACATCGGATGTCATGGATGCCGCCGTCAAACAGGTGCGGAGCGCTGGCATCACGCCCTCCAGTGCGACAGTCGCGGAAGGCGACGCCTTTGATGAGATCATGATGATTGTCGGTCTTTACGCCGCCGATCTCGTCATCACCGGGCGCCGTGGTCTTGGCACGTTGAGCGGGATGTTTGCGGGCAGCACGTCACAACAGATCGCCAAACACGCAAGCTGTGCGTTCTTATCCATCAAATAGCTGGTCTCGCGTCGCTTCGATCTGCTCCCTGACGTGCATCGGCGGACCAGCAATCACACCAGCCACGCACCCCGACCGAGTGGGCGTTGCGTTGCCGGGACACCGGCGTCTTTCAGAGCGGCCCGGCACAAGTGACAGAGAAGTTCTTTTTTGATAGACTGCCCGCATTACGTGCAACAGATTTTCAACAACCAGATTTAAAAGGGGGGTGCCGCGATGCTATTTGTAACAAACCGATTTCCTACACAAAGCATACGGAGCCGCAAGGGCAGGAAGTTCAATTTTGATCTCAGAAACAATGCGCCAAGCAATTCCGTGTTTTTCTGTGAGATGGGCGAGGATGAGGATCACACGGAGATTGGCAGCGCCGAATTCCTTCTCAGGTTGAAGAATTCGAACTACAAGCAGGTTTTGCTTTTTGTGCATGGTTTCAACAACCTGCCCGAAGATGTGTTCCGTATGGCCAGCGAACTGCAGGAGCTTTGCGATCAGAAAAAGAACGAGGAAGCGCTGGTGGTTCCGATCATCTGGCCCTGCGACAACGATCTCGGCGTCGTCAATGACTACTGGGATGATCAGAAATCAGCGGATCAAAGCGGCTACTCCTTTGCCCGCGTTCTGGAAAAGTTTCTGGAGTGGCGCAACTCGGATGCAAACGAACCGGATGTGGCGCCGTGCCTCAAACGCATCAACATGTTGGCCCATTCCATGGGGAACCGCGTTTTGCGCCAGACATTGGTAGAATGGGACAGATATGATCTGGCCTCGGGCGTGCCGCTCCTGTTCCGCAACACTTTTCTCGTGGCAGCGGACGTCGTGAATGAAACCCTGCAAGAGGGCAATTCCGGCGAGTTAATCTGCCACGCATCGCGCAATGTTGTCGTTTATTATGCCTCGGATGATCTGGCGTTGCGTGCCAGCAAGGCGGCAAACCTCAGGAACAAGGTGGCGTCGCGCAGGCTTGGCCACACCGGTCCCGAAGATATGAAAAAAACCCCGCGCAACGTGTTTCAGGTCGATTGCGACGATATCAACACGGCCTATGATATGCCGACAGGCCACAATTATTTCCGCTATGCCAAAAAGGCTGGAAATCCGGGGCTGGTTTTTGAACACATCTTTCAATGCGTTGAAAATGGCCGCGTGTTTCCGGACGACCCGGAGCAACGCTCGATCATTCTCAAGTAGGATGAAGCGGCGCAGTCCACGGCCTGCCGGGCGCAGGTCGGGGCGTCGTGCGATGCCCGGTTTCTCTGCGCGCATAAAATGTGCAGTGGCGGCGTGTACTGCGCGGTTTGTCGCCGTCAGAACCTGCGTTGACCCGCATCCTCTCAGAAGCCCTGCAAAGATGGCTTGCGACAAAAACGCTGGTCGATTACCCTTTCCCGCATGAAGTGTATGGTTCAGCCCAGCAAAAAGCGCAACAAGGCGATGAAAAGCCGCCCGCAGCCGGATCGGCGCACGCCCGGTCGGGCCGGACATGCACTTCAGGCCAAGGCGGATCAAAGCGCATCTGTTCATCGGCTATCGGCCCTGCAACGCATGGCCGACAGCGGTGCCCAAAATGCCCCGGTATTGCAGGCTTTTGCCGAAACGGCGGCAGATGACCCGCCGCAGTGGCGTCTGAGCGACTCGCGAAAATCGGGGGTCCCGCAGGACAAGAGCGGCGGGGGCTCTGCGCTTTATGCCACGCCAGAAATCATCAAGGATGGGGATGACAAGTTGCTCGCGGCCTCCTCAGCCATCGGACTGACTCAAACGGCTGATTTGATGGAGCTGGAAGGAAACGATATTTATCGGGTCGCACCATATCTGCGTGAAAAGGCGATTGCGGATGTCGATCATGACCGCACGAAAAAACTGAAAGAGATCAACACAGGGGAAAAGCCCGATGACATGGGTGTGACGGACGATGACATGCTGGCCATGTGGACCGATTGTGGCAAGGTGGCCCGCACGATCATGGGGGCGCAAGACACCGGTCGCACGCCCAAGGCAACGACCAATATCGGGGATAGCAAGGCTTCAAACAGCCCCGAAGCCTATTCCAATGAAATGTTCCCCAAGGCAATAAAGGCCTTTTACGGCAGCGATGTCAGCGAGGGCCACTTGACCAAAGGCGTTCACTACCGGTCAATTGGCCCGTTTTCCTGGTTCATCAAGCCGCGCAGCGGGAAATCAGCGCGGCGCATGTATTACGCGCTTGGCGAAGAGGGGCGCACCGCATTCGACAAGCACGTCGGTATCAACCGCTATGCGAACCCGGAAATCGGGGGGGCCTATACCATGGTGACGCAAAAGGACATGCCGGGGTTTGCTTCAAGTGGCAAGACGTGGAATTTCCACTGGGGGGGTGTTGTGGCCAAGGACGGCGCGGACAATGTGACCCTGGAAAGCTATGCGGTCAGTGCCGCAAACAACATCAGGGAAGCCAAGGAAACGATGTCGGGCAAGGAACTCGCGGCAGAGATCAAGAGGCTGCGCGAGTGGGCCGCAGACTTTGTTGACCGCAGTTGGGCGTTCCAGATGTATGGTACAAAGGCCGAAGACGGGCAGACTTTTCATGATGAGCATCTGGCCAGCGGCACCCATGGCAATCGTGCCACGACCTTCAGCGCCAAGCCATGAATGATGCGCCGGTACTCTCTGACGCCTCTGGTTTCAAACAAAACACGGGTCGGGTGGTGCGCCTTGCGGGCGCGTACCGCGCAGAATTCAACCCCAGACACAGAACCCTTGTCAGGGATGCAGATGGCAACCTGAGTGCAGCGGGCTGTGTCGTCGTCCTTGCTCTTGAGGATGGCAGTTTCGTGGATCTGTTTGATCGACCCGAGGAGGAGGGCAAGGCGCTTCAGGGGAAGAAAGTGGTGGTGACAGGCACCCTGTGCGCACCCGAGGAAGAGGACGCATCGGTGGCACAGGCCGTGCCATTGTTCCACATGATCCACATCAGCAGCATCGACATCGCGCAGTAACCGCCTGCGTCCTGGTCGCGAACGCTGATCGGCCTGCCCGCGCGGACACCGGATTTTCAAAATGGAAATTGCCAGTATTGCGCCGACTGATTAAGGTCCGGCCATGAAAGATCCCAACACCCCCCTTTTTGCAGCCCGGCTGAATGCTTTCAAGATCGGTGCTGACGCCTATTGGCCCGGCAAAAACACGGTCACAACTGCCGATCTGCTGGGCCGCGCGGCCACGGCAGGGCTGACAGCGGCGGATTTGAATTACCCCGATCACTTCGTCAGCGATACGCCTGCGCAACTGACCGAGGCCTTGCAGGGCAACGGCATGGTGCTCAACGGCATGGCCATGCGGTACTACACCGACCCGGGCTATAAACTGGGGGCCTTCACGCATCCCGATGCCAGCGTCCGGCGCGCGGCCATAGATGAAACCAAACGCGGGCTCGATGTGCTGGCGCAGATGGGCGGGCGTCTGATGACGCTCTGGATGGGGCAGGACGGGTTCGATTATTCGTTCCAGATGGATTACACACGCGCATGGGACCACACGATCACCGCGATCACTGAGGTTGCCGATCACAACCCGACCCTTGATATCGCGTTGGAATATAAACCCAATGAGCCGCGCGCCTTTGCCCTGATGCCCGATGCGGCCACGACCCTTCTTGCGCTCAGGGAGGTTGACCGGCCCAATACCGGTGTAACTCTTGATTTTGCCCATGTGCTTTATGCCGACGAGATGCCCGCTTTTGCCGCCGCCCTCGTGGCGCGTCATTCGCGCATCCTCGGTGTGCATCTTAACGATGGCTACGGGAAATGGGACAACGGGCTGATGGTGGGGGCCGTGCATCCGGTGCAGACCATTGAACTGCTCGTGGAACTGACGCGCGCAGGGTATGATGGGGCGATTTATTTCGATACCTTCCCGGACCATTCCGGTCTTGACCCGGTGGCAGAGGCGCGCACCAATATCGACGTGGTGAACCGGCTGCGCGCGATTGCGCAGGGGCTTGCCGGGGATGCTGATCTGCAAGCGGCCATCGCCCGACAGGATGCGCCCCTGTCCATGCGGCTGGTACAGGCGGCCATGCTGAAATGAGCATTCTGGTGGTGGGTGCGTTGCACCTTGATGTGGTCGTGCGCGCTCCGCACATCCCCGATATTGACGAAACGCTGGCGGGCAGCGGCGTGGACTATGTCTTTGGCGGCAAGGGGGGCAATCAGGCGCTGGCGGCGGCCCGCTTGGGGGGGGATGTCCATTTTGCCGGACGCGCCGGCAGCGATGCCTTTGGCGACGTTCTGCGCGCACGTCTTGCGGCAAGCTCATTTAATATCAGCCAAGTGCAGCGCGATCCCGGTCCCAGCGGTATGAGCACCGCTATCGTGAATGATGACGGTGCCTATGGTGCGGTGATCGTTTCGGCCGCCAACCTTGCCATCGACGCAGACCAGATCGAAATCCCGCCCGAGGTGTCGATTGTCCTGCTTCAGAATGAAATCCCCCATGCGGTAAACCGCGCCATCGCGCAGCGGGCGCAGGTTTTGGGTGCTTCGGTTTGGCTCAACGCCGCCCCGGCGCGGCCGCTCGCGGATGATCTGCTGGCGCAGACCGATCTGTTGATCGTCAACCGGGTTGAAGCGGCATTCTATGCTGACCTGGCGCAAAAACCGGAGATGCTTACGACTCTTGGGGCGCAGGGTGTGGTGTATGGTGGATCATCCTATCCGGCCTGCGATGTTGCGGTTGCGTCCACCCATGGCGCGGGGGACATGTTTGTCGGGGCCTTGGCCGCCACTGTTTCGCAGGGTGCCAGCATCAATGAAGCCTTGCCGCGCGCGCAGGCCGCAGCCGCGTGGCTGGTTTCGACGCCGGTGGCGCAACGCGATGATGATGACGCGCTGCACGCCTTTCTGGACGCTCAGCTCAATCGGTAAAGCCGCGCGGCTGTTCCGCCAAAGATCGCTGTACGTTCGTCTGTGCTCAAACCCTTGGTGAGTGTCTGCGCAGCGCCATACCAAACGTCATATTCGGCCTGTAATCGGCAAACCGGCCAGTCCGACCCCCACATCACGCGATCCGGGCCGAATACCTCAAGCAAATGGGCGGCGAAGGGGGCCAGATCCTCGACCTGCCAGCCCTCATCCGCCTCTGTCACCAAGCCTGACAGTTTGCACATGCCGCTGGTTTCCTGTGCCAGTTGGCGCATGCCCTCGGCCCATGCCGGAAATATGTCCTTGCCTGCACGCTGGTCCCTGATCTGTGGTTTCATCGCGTGATCAAAGACGACCCTGAGGGCCGGATAGCGTTGCGCAATCGTCAGAAAATTCGGGATATGTTGCGCAAACCCGAGCGCATCAAAGGTCAGATCCAGATCGATCAGCGCTGCGTAAGCCCATTGCACGTCGTCGCGCAGCATCCAGTCGACATCGGGGATATCCTGAATCATCGGTCGCACCCCCAGAAACTTTGGATGCCGCGCCCAGCGTTCCAGATGGGTCAGATGGGAGGGGTCCTCGAAATCAATCCAGCCGACGACGCCTTTGACAAAGGGGGAGGCATCCGCAAGGCCCAACATATATTCGGTTTCATGCAGCGTCGCGGCGGCCTGAACCAGAACCGTGCCGTCGATATCATGGGCCGCCAGTATCCGCGCCAGATCATCCGGCGCATAGGCGCGGTTCAGGGTTGCATTGTCCTGCGGCATCCAGTGGTAATCGCCCCGCGCAGGCTGCCAGAAATGCTGATGTGCGTCGATTTTCATAGCTACCTCACGCCGGTGCGTCCGGGCGCATCAGCCCTTTGGCCTTCAGGTCCGCCCAAAGCGCTGCGGGGATGTCGGCCTGTGCCGCCTCCAGATTGGCGTGCATTTCGCCTACACCCTGACCGCCGGGAATGACGGCCACATGAGCCGGGTGCAAAAGCGGGAACTGGAAAGCGGCGTCCACCATGCGCACACCATGCTGCGTGCAGACCGCCTCGATTGCGTTCACCCGGTCCATGATTTCCTGAGGTGCCGGATCGTAATTGTAAAACGCACCGGGCTTGGCACCTGTGGCCAATATGCCGGAATTATAGGGACCGCCTGTTACAATGCCGATCCCGCGTTCAACGCAAAGCGGTAAGAAACTGTCCAGTGCTTTTTGTTCCAGCAAGGTGTAGCGCCCTGCCAGCAGAAAGAGGTCGAAATCACCTCGTTCGGTCAGTGTCTGGCAGACTTCCCACTCATTCACGCCGCCGCCAATCGCGCGGATCAACCCCTGATCACGCAGGGAGATCATCGCATCATAGCCCCGCCCGCCAAAGAACTCTTCGATCCGCATGTCGGAGGCTTCTTTCGAGCCATGCGAAAAGATACACAGGTCATGCACATAGAGAATATCAATGCGATCAACCCCAAGGCGCGAGAACGAATGCTCGAAAGAGCGCATTACGCCGTCATAGGTGTAATCATACTGTTCACGCCGTTGCGGGACGTCAAACCACTTGCCGACACCGGTGCGATACGCAGGCTCACACGGCTGCATGAGTCTCCCCACCTTGGTCGATAGCACGTATTCATCCCGTGGTTTGTCGCGCAGGAAAGGATTGAGCCTTGTCTCCGACAGGCCCAGCCCATATAGCGGTGCCGTGTCAAAATAGCGAACGCCCCCCTGCCATGCGGCGTCCAGCGTGGCACGCGCGTCCTCATCGCTGATGGCGCGATAAAGATTGCCCAGCGGGGCGGTGCCGAACCCGAGTTCCGTAAATGTCAGCCCGCCGTTGCCAAGCCTGTCCCAATGCCGCGTTTTCAATGCCATGTCGGTCTTCTCCCTGATGTTGCGGCGAGCATAAACTGTTTTGCCGTGGCAAGACCAGATCAGCTCGCCGCCTGTGACGCACGGCGCAAGCGCGCGTTTTTGCCATGCACAGGTTGGAGTGGGGTTTTATCTGTCCTATAAAATCCACAGCCGTGACATGCGCAGCATTTTGCGTTGTCCCGGCAGGGATGGGTTAAGCCGTTGGGCGCAGGTCTTTTCGCAATGGACGTGACCACCTTAAATGGCGATATGGGATGAGAGAAATTGATGGCCTACACGCTCGGCATTGACATCGGCACATATGAAACCAAGGGCGTTTTGGTGGATGACACGGGCCATATTCACGCGCAGGCGGCGCGGGGCCACAAGATGCTTGTGCCGCAACCGGGCTGGGCGGAGCACCGTCCGGAAGAAAACTGGTGGGGCGATTTCGTCCATGTGTGCCGGACCATACTGAGCGACAGCGGGATAGATCCCGCCGATATCAAGGCCGTCGCCTGCAGCGCAATTGGCCCCTGTATGCTGCCGGTGGATGCGCAGGGCACGCCGCTGATGAATGGTGTGCTTTATGGTGTCGACGGGCGGGCCGAAGCGGAGGTGCGTGAACTGACTGAGCGCATCGGCGAAGAGATGATCATTGCGCGTTGCGGCAATGCGCTGACATCCCAATCGGTCGGGCCCAAGATCCTCTGGCTGAAACGCCAACGCCCCGAAATTTACGCAAACTCGGCCCATATTCTGACGTCGACCAGTTTCCTCGTGCAACGCCTCACGGGGGAGGTGGTGATTGACCATTTCACGGCGGCGAGTTTCTCACCGCTTTATGATGTGGTCACGCAGGGTTGGGTCGATGATCTTGCGCCGGATATCCTACCACTGGACAAGCTGCCCCGGCTTTTGTGGTCAAATGAAATCGCCGGGACCATCACCGAAGCGGCGGCAGCGGCGACCGGGCTTGCGGTCGGTACACCTGTGACGGCGGGCACCATTGACGCGGCGGCAGAGGCGTTTTCGGTCGGTGTCGATCAACCGGGTGACATGATGATGATGTATGGCTCGACCATCTTCATTGTCCTGCGCACCGCTGCGCGCACGCCGGATCCGCGCATCTGGTATGCGCCCTGGCTATTTGAAGGCGCGCATACGGCGATGGCGGGTCTGGCGACCTCTGGGACGTTAACCCATTGGTTCCGCGATCAGTTTGCGCGCGATCTTGCGGCGGATGCCGCATTCCCGGCGCTGGCTGAGGAGGCGGCCAGCAGCCCACCCGGTGCGAACGGGCTCTTGATGTTGCCCTATTTCTCAGGCGAACGGACCCCGATCCATGACATGAACGCCAAGGGCGCCTTCTTTGGGTTGAACCTGACCCATTCGCGCGGCGACATGTACCGCGCGCTGATCGAGGGGATCGCCTATGGCACGCGGCATGTGACGGACACCTTTGCCGAAACAGGCCAAAGCCCGACCCGCCTGCTTGCCGTTGGGGGTGGCACGAAAAACCGTCTTTGGCTGCAGGCCACGTCGGATATCACGGGGATTGATCAGATGGTCTGCGAAAAAACGTCCGGCGCGGCCTATGGCGATGCGTTCCTTGCCGCCTTGGCAATTGGCGCGGTCGAGCGCGCGCATATCACCGACTGGAACCCGGTGCAGGACACCGTGCGCGCCACTCCGGACCCGATTTATGAAAAGCACTACGCCTTGTTCCGCCGCCTCTATGAGCAGACCAAGGATATCGCGAGCGAGCTGGGGTAAAGCCCGCAGTGCAGGGCAAAACCTTGCTTTCGCTGCCAAAGCCGCGAATGGCCGGTTCAATCGGGTAGATCCAAGTCGATGCTGCACATTCGATCCCGTTTATTGTCGGGTTGGGTCATCGATACCCTGAGCGATTTACCCGAATACCTCGCCCATCTTCTCAATTAGCCACCGGGTCGCGGGGCCAATAGCGGCGTCTTTCTTATGCGCGGCGAACAGCGGTACGCGCATCACCTCATCCGGTCGGGCGGAAATATCGAGGGTGACCAGCCGACCGGATGCAAGGTCGCGTTCCACCAGATAGGTTGGCACGGTGCCCCAGCCCATGCCACGTCTCAGCATCTCGTGGCGCATGTCCAATTCTGCAATCTCCCAGATGTCGTTGACCATCCGGTTGAGGTAGCGCGGCAGCGCGCGGCTGGTGGGCACAAGCTGGCGGTGGTCGGTCAGATCGACTTCGGTCAGCGGGCGGTCCATCATCGCGAGTGGATGATCAGGACGTGCCACCGCGACCACGTCCGAGGTGCCGACAGCAGTAGCCTCCAGCGGCTCAAAAACCGCACCGGCAAGACTGGGTTTGCCCAAGAGCCCCAGATCGGCGCGACCATCCATCAACAGTTGTGGCACGCCGCCGATTTCCTCGACAAACAAGCGCAGCCCGATTGTGGGAAACTCTGCGCGAAAGGCATCCAGCAAATCCAGAACGCCCTCGCGCGGCGCAATGACCGAAGTGGCGAGGCAAATCTCGCTCTCCATACCCGCCGAAATACCGCGCGCCCGCGCTTTTAGGTGATCAACCCGCGAAAGGATCGTGCGCGCCTCTGCGATGATCGCGTCACCCGCTGGGGTGCGCACGGGTTTGCGGCCCGTGCGGTCAAACAGCACGACATCCAGATCCGCCTCCAGCGTACGGATCGCATGGCTCACAGCGGACTGCGCGCGCTGCACGCGGGCGGCGGCGGCGGTAAAGCTTCCGGTTTCATCAATGGCGACCAGCATACGCAACTGATCAAGCGTCACATTATCAAGCATCTACTTACCCATCTGAATATCAGATGGGTTGCAGAGATTTTTTCGCAGTTCAAGGAGAATCTGGCGTTGCTATATCTTGCTTCAAGAAAAGAAAAACTGCGCAGCGCGCCAAACAAAGATGGGAAAAATCATGTACACACAGGTTTATAGCGTTTTTTCGGCCTCGGTTCTGGCTTTTGGTCTGGTCCTGAATGCCGGTGGGAAAACAAGCGTAGCCAACATAAATTCTGATGCGCCAGAGCGGGTGTTCCTTGCCGCCGCCCTCAACGTGGACCCCGCCTCTTTCACCCCGCTGGAGCTGATCTCACTCGCTGCGGGACGCACGCATGTCGCACAGTCAACAGGTCTGGCATTGCATGCGCCGCTCACTGATGCCGAACGGGCGCAGTTCCGCGCCACGCTCCAGCAGGCCAGAGCGCTCAAGCAGGCGCATGCGGTGCAACTGGCCTCCAACGCCCCCGCCAAGGCGCCACGCTGCCTTGTTTAACCTTCCCTCAACCAGAAAATCAAAGGACATTATCATGACACAAGAAATGCTTTCCCGCCGTGCCGCCCTGACAGGTCTGGGTCTTGCCAGCATGGGGGCTGCCGCCCTTGGTACAACAGACGCTTCGGCGAAAACCAACCCTGCGGCGCCACTTGCCGGCAAGGTCGCTATCGTGACCGGCGCGCGCGCCAACCTCGGGCGCGGATTCGCGGAGCGTCTGGCGCAGATGGGGGCCGATGTGGTCGTCCATTATCACCGCGCCGAGACGCAGGCAGAGGCCGAGCAAACCGCGCAATTGGTGCGTGACGCGGGTCGCCGTGCGGTGCTCGTTCAGGGGGATCTGGGCAAAAGTGCCACTGCCGTGGCGATGTTCGATCTGGCCGAGGCGGAATTCGGTGGGGCCGACATCCTTGTCCACACCGCCGGAACAATCATCAAGAAACCTGTGGCGGATTTCATCGACGCAGAATTCGAGCAACTGCTCAATGACAACACCAAGACGACCTTTTATGCCATGCGCGAGGCGGCACGCCGCCTGCGGGATGATGGTCGCATCATCGCCGTCGGCACGTCGCTGACCGCAGGCGCCGCCCCCGGTTATGCGGTCTACGGTGGCACCAAGGCGCCAGTGGAGGAATTCACCCGGATGATGGCCAAAGAGTTGGGCGCGCGCCGGATCACGGTCAACACCATCGCACCCGGTCCGCTTGACACGTCGTTCTTCCACGCCGCCGAAACGCCGCAAACCGTCGCCTTTGCCGCGGGTCTTGCCGCCGAGGGGCGCCTCGGCACTGTGGCAGACGTGGTGCCCGCCATGGCCGCTCTGGCCCTGCCCGAAGGTCAGTGGACCAACGGCCAGACAGTTTTCATCAACGGCGGATATCTTACCCGCTGACACAATGCGGGCGCGGCTTTTGCGGCTGCGCCCGCTTCATACCTTTGAACCTGTGAGGACAAGGATCAATGCACAACGACACCCAATCCCGCCACCTTGGGTCGAATGGCCCGGAGGTATCGCCCCTCGGTCTCGGATTGATGGGGATGAGCGATTTTTATGGCCCTGCTGATGAGAACGAAAGCCTTTCGACGATCCATGCGGCAATGGAGCATGGCATCACGCTTTTCGATACGGCTGATTTCTATGGCTCAGGCCATAACGAGATGCTGCTTGCCCGTGCCCTCAAAGGCAGACGCGAGAAAAGCTTCGTGCAGGTCAAGTTCGGCGTGCTGCGCGACCCGGCAGGGGGGGTTGCCGGTGGCGACTATCGCCCGGCATCGATCAAAAACGCGTTGGCCCAGACCCTGCGCCGTCTCGGCACGGATTACATCGACCTCTACCAGCCCGCCCGCGTGCCGCGTGACGTACCGCTGGAAGAGTGGATGGGCGCGTTGAAGGACTGCGTGGCGGTCGGATGGGTCCGTCACATCGGCCTGTCCGAAGCGGGCGCAAAGACGATCCGCGCAGCCCATGCCATCCATCCGATCACCGCCGTGCAGCAGGAATGGTCGTTGATGAGCCGCTCTATCGAAGGTGAGGTGTTGGAAACCTGTCGCACCCTCGGCATCGGCATCACGGCCTACGGCGTTCTGTCGCGTGGTCTGCTGTCGGGTCATATGACGCCCGATGCCATGGCAGGCCGTCGCGAATTCCGCGCGATCGCGCCCCGGTTTCAGGGAGAGGCCCTTGCACAGAACCTTGCCCTCACCGACGCTCTTGGCCGTCTGGCCCGCGAGCGCGGATGCACAACGGCTCAGTTGGCCATCGCTTGGGCGTTGCATCGCGGCACCGATGTTGTGCCCCTGATCGGAGCGCGCCGCCGTGATCGTCTGGTGGAGGCGATAGATGCATTGGATATACAACTTTGCGCCGAAGAGCTCGCTTTGATTGAGGCCGCAGTGCCTGCCGCTGCTGTTCAAGGCGATCGTTACGACGCTGCGGGCATGGCCATGCTTGACAGCGAAAGCTGATTGCCAAAGCGCGCGCAACACCCGCTTGCGGGGACCTGAAGGCTGTCACGGGTTCAGTATGACAGAGCCAAAACGGACCGTGCGAAGTGTCAGAGCGCCAATGCAGCGCTCAAGAGCGCACTGTTGCGGTGCCAGCGAACTGAGCAGGCAAACAGGCTGAAAAGGCGCGTCATTGTTGGTTGTTGTCGTGACTGCGCGGCCCGTGAAACGCGCGCTTCCCGGCACAGACGGGATGATGCGCCAGATGATATCACGCAGTGGGCAAATACGTAGCAGCCATCGATAGGTTCACAGTAAAGACGAGACAGGCTACTTTATCGGCAGGCTTTTGCAGCAGATGGAACGGATGACGATGGCAAGGCAACTCCCACATGAATCTGAAAAGAAGTTCCTTGTCTATGCTGGCACCGGTACCGATCTCATTTTCACCCACGGTGTGGAGTTGCCCGGATTCGCGTCATTCCCCTTGCTGGAACAGCCACGGACGCGGGCCATACTGGCCAGTCAAATGCAATCCCTTGTTGATCTTGCAAAAGAAATGGACGTCGGATGTATTCTCGATGCGCCCACTTGGATGGCGAACGCGGATCGCGCGGCACCACTGGGCTATGATGCTGGACGCCTCGTCGAAGTGAACAAGGATGCGGTCAGTCTGATGGAGGAGGTGCGTCGGACCGCAAATCGCGATGACGTTCTGGTCTCTGCTTGCATCGGCCCGCGCCATGATCCTTATGCAGGCATTCCGCCAGTCTCTGTCGAGGATGCGCGCCACTATCACAAGGCTCAGATGCAGAGTTTGCACGATACCAGTGTTGACCTCGTCACCGCCTATACGTTCAACCGGCCCAGCGAAGCTGCCGGCTGCATTCTTGCCGCGCAGGATGCAAAACTGCCGATCATCATGTCTCTGGTCGTTGAAACAGACGGGTGTCTGGCCGACGGGTCCAGACTTGTCGAGGTGATCGATCAGATTGATGAGGCGACCAATTCGGCGGCATTGTTCTTCATGGTGAATTGCGCCCATCCGACCCATTTCTCCGAAGCCCTCGACAACCATCCGCGCCTGAGGGGAATCGTGGCGAACGCGTCGAGTTGTTCACACGCGGAACTGGACGAGGCTGAGAATCTAGACGCAGGAGATCCCGGCCAACTTGGTAGGCAGATGGCCGAGATCCTGCGAAGAAATCCGTCAATTCAGGTGCTTGGAGGGTGCTGTGGCACAGACATGCGCCACCTCAGATCAATGGTCCGCGAAATGGCATGACCAACCCCCACGACCCTGAGTGGCCATCGGCCAAGGCCTTCGGATACCGCGGTGGCAGCCCGCCTTGTGCCCGATCGCAGCGAGCGCCAGTTTCGCAAGGCGTCAAACGCGCACGTCGTGCGCCTTTCTGCCCTCCGCATGGCGCATTAAGGTTTGCTGCAAAGCGCGTTGCGGATTTTCCGGGCAGATCGCAAAGGGACTGCATCCATAGATGCGCGCAAGGTGTTGAGAAACCCAGGCAACCGGTTCGATACAGAACAGGTGCCAAACGCGGTCTTTTTTCGCCCTGCCAACCGGGCGTGGGTGGTCAACTTTCGCGGGGTGACGCGGAAAAACTTTTCTCGACCGTGATTGACGCATACCCGCGCGAGATTTGCCCCTTGCGCTCTAACCCGGCGAGCACCTTTGCGGCCGCGCCCCGGGACAAACCACAAATCTCGGCGAATTGTCCCTGGGTGATGGGCAAATCGCATGGAAGGCACTGACGACCGACCAACCGGTCCAAGGTCGCCACACATCTTTCAGTCGGTGACCGCAGGAGGTTATCCCGCGCAATGCGGGTCGCCAGCATCGCGTTCTGCGCGGCCAGAACTGCGACGCCCCGCCAAAGGGTGGGGTGTTCCTGTGCAATACGTTCGATTGACCGTCTGTTGATCAGCACGACACGGGCGTCCACGTGTGCTGAACTGCCGATAAACCGAGGTGTGTCGATCAGCACTGACGCGACGCCAAACCAATCACCCGGCCAGACCACATGGCCGATGACATCATGGCGTTCTTGATCGTCCGTATGAAGCGCGAGAACGCCCCGATTAACACCGATGAGGCAATGCGCCGTATCACCAATTTCACTGAACCGCTGTCCGGCCTTCAGATCAAGGGTATGAGCGGCGTTCTCCAAGGTCTTCACCACGGTCGCGGGAAGTGTGCGAAGCCACAGACCGTCGCGAAACGCACCAGTCCGAATATCTTCTTATACTGTCATGGTTTGTACACAGGATGACAATGGCGTGAGTGAAAGCGACTATTCTGTCAGAAAAGTGATCCTGAAGGCCGCGCCGGGCAATGCTGAACCGTTGGTTGAAGTTGCCACGCCATAAACGCGTCGCCTCGCTCTGTCCGGATCACCAACACTGGCACTGGCGCGAAAAAGGTGTGTATGCGTTTGAAATTGATCTTTGCGCTGGTGGCAGCGGCGCCCGCCGTTGCGCAGTCGGACGGGCAGGATCTGGCATCGGCGGCCAATGATCCGACGGCGTCGCTGATGTCTTTCCAGCTGCAGGACTTTTACGTTTCCGATTTTCACAATCGGAACGATACTACGCAGAACACACTCCAGTTTCGGGCGGCGATCCCGTTCAGCTTCGGGTCCATGAACAATATTGCGCGGCTCACACTGCCCTATCTGACTGATACGCCATCAGGCCAAAGCGGGCTATCTGATGCGACACTGTTCAATCTCACTGTCTTTGACCAATCGTGGGGGCGGTGGGGCGTGGGTGCGGTGGCACTGCTGCCGACCGGCAAAGAGGGATTGAGTGCCGAGAAATGGGGGCTTGGTCCCGCAGTCGGGTTCACGGCGAGCCCGGACTGGGGGCTTTGGGGGGTATTCAACCAGAACCTCTTGACGGTCGCGGGCGATGACGACCGCCCGGATGTGAACCTGTCAACCATCCAGCCGATTGTGAACATACCGATGGGGCAGGGGTGGTCTGCCGGGTTCTCGGATATGACGTTCGTCTACGACTGGGATGCAAACAAATTCACGTCCCTTCCCTTGGGCGTCAAGCTGTCAAAGCTCACCCGCCCCGGCGCGGGTCGCGTACCGGTGCAGTATCAGATCAGCTATGAACGCAACTTTTATGACGATGGGGCCGCGCCGCGCGACACCTTTGGATTTACCGTGAAATTTCTTCTTCCAACAGGGGGCTGACGTGCGCCTGTTTCTCTTTTCCACCGTTGCAAAGCGCCCCTCCTGCTCGCAGGCGCTTGCCTGGGGCGGAGGCAATAACCCGTGCCGGCACTTACCGTCCGTTTCCGACCAAAGGCTTCGAGCTTCAAGATTTAACTGGACAAGGACGCTGACGTGAAACGAAAAAAACTTGCGATCGCCGCCGTCATGCTAGCCCTTTTCACTGCGCCGCCCATCGCGAGCGCCGACGATCGCACTTTGCCGCTGCCGGATTTGTCGGGCCTGCAGGGGGAAGAAGCGCAAGCCTTCTACCTCGCGCTTGATGCTGTCATCTGGGGCTACCCGGTGGTGTTTTTCGAAGATCTCATGCGCGGGCGCGCGACCCCGGATGCCGAGGAGAAGACCGGCAACCCGGGATCACAGGTGAATGAACTGGCCCGCGTGCGGCAGTTGCGCGGCCCCGAATATACACAGATTGCCACCCCGAATAACGACACGCTTTACATCCAGTCCTTCATGGACCTCAGCAATGAACCCATGGTGCTGAGTGTGCCGGAGGTCGAAGACGATCGCTATTATGCAATCCAGCTTTGGGATCCAAACGGCGATACCTTTGACTATGTGGGCACACTGACGACGGGGACCGATGCGGGGGCTTATGCGCTTGTGGGTCCGAACTGGACGGGCACGCTGCCTGACGGTCTGCCACGGATCGACAGCCCCTATGACAATGCGGTGTATTGGGGGCGCATTGGTGTGAAAGGTCCGGGCGATGTGGCCCGCGCCAATGAAATACAGGACGGGATGTGGATCACCCCGCTCAGTGCCTATCCCTCTGACAGTGAGGTGCCTGTCGATGCTGCGTTCTCGCAGGCGCGTGTCGCCTATGCCCCGCCCACGGATTTGCCCGATGGTCTGCTCTTTTACGACAAGCTGGCCCATGCGCTGCAATTCACGCCGCCCAAGCCGCAGCAAGATGCCGTCTTTGCCGACAGTCTGGCGCAGATCGGTTTCACCGATGGCAACACCCGTTTTGACCCGACGATGTTGTCGGACGCGGAACGGTCGGGGCTGGCTAAAGCCTATCTCTTTGCAAATCACCTGATGGATGTGAACGCAGCCATCACGGGCGAAGAGGTCAATGGCTGGCGCTGGAGCCGGACGTCGGGGATCATGGGCACCGATTATCTGTTCCGGGCGACTTGGGCCAAATGGTTCACCGGCGGCAATCGGCCCGACGAGGCGATTTACATGGACGGTCGCATAGACACCGACGGGGCCGCGTTTGATGGGGCAAACAGCTACACCCTCCGGTTTGACGGAGACGCCTTACCCGGTGTGTCCGCCTTCTGGTCTTTGTCTATGTATGACGCGGGCACTGGCGCCTTTGTGGCCAATCCCATCGACCGATATTCCATCGGCACCTACACACCGGGGCTGGTCTATGACGACGACGGCTCCCTGACGATCACCATCCAGAACGCCGCGCCGGAAGGGGATGGCGCCACATCCAACTGGCTGCCGGCGCCAGAGGGCGGGTTTTACATGAACCTGCGTCTCTATGGCCCGGATGACGGTCTGGCAACTGGAACATGGGCGCCGCCCGCCGTGGCGAGGTCCAACCCGTGACGCGTGACGATGCCACAGAATGCCGCCACGGCCTGACAGGCAGGATGCCCAGCCTAATGCGCAAACCTACCATCGCTGCGATCATGGCGGTGGGCGTCGCGGGCGGTGGATCGGATGCCTTTGCTGGCGAGGGCGGCGGCAGCCACTACGTTCCCGGCACGCAGGGCGAGTTCCTGCTTGGCGTCTTCGGACCGGCGGGCCTCTACCTGCGCAACGACACATGGTTCTACGACTACGATGTCGGTGCCCATGTGCGAAACGGTGTTGCCGTAGGATCCGCCAATCAGCAGGCATCGCTCAACACGACCCGGCTGTCATGGTTGACCGATACCGAGGTTTTCGGCGCACGCTACGGGGCGTCTGTTGTTCTGACCTATGTGCTCGACGCAGATATTTCCGGGCAGGTCTTGACGGATTTCGGCGGCTTTACCCGCGGCAAGTCCATCTCCGGCTTTGCCGATCTCTATGTCGCGCCGGTCCTTTTGAACTGGTCGCAGGACAAGCATCATTTCACGTTCAAGCTTGGTGCCTACGCGCCGACGGGCAGCTTTGACGCGGAAAAGGCACTGAACACCGGTCGCAACTACTGGACGGCCGAAATCGGGGGTGCCTACACCTGGTTCAATCCGCAATCCGGGTTCGAGGTTTCCGCGAATGTCGGGTATCTTCATAACTGGGAAAACCCGGACACAGAATACAGAACAGGTGATGAAGTTCACCTCGACTGGACCGTCGCCAGACATGTCTCCAAGAGCTTCACCGCTGGCATCAGCGGATACTTCTACGCCCAGATCGAAGCCGACGAGGGTAATGTGATCGGCCACTAGGACGCCTCGGACATCAAAGCGTGGAGCTACGGCCTCGGTCCAGTGGCGCAATGGAATGCGCCCGTCGCAGGCACTTCCATTGGTGTCACTGCCAAGGCGCTTTTCGATATCGACGCCAAGGACCGGCTGTCCGGCGATCTCTACGTGTTGTCCCTTTCCTATGCTTTCTGATCAAAGGACCACCCGATGTCTCATCTAACCTCAATGCCCGCGCTATTCCTGGCCATCGCGGCAACGGTCCTTGCCGTCTCCGTCCAAGCGCAGGAGGCCGGCACCCCGAACGACGGATCAGTTCTGCCGTTCCCGCCGCAACCCATGGCGGGCACGGCGGCCCGGCGCCTTCAGGACAGCACCATGAAATGGCCCGACCCGGTCGAGCGTCTGCCAGAGGACGCGCCCAACATCCTGATCGTGATGCTGGATGACGTGGGCTTTGGCATCCCTTCGACCTTCGGGGGGGGCGGTGAGCACACCGACGCTTGATGCGCTTGCCGCCGAAGGCATCTTTTTCACCAAGTTTCATACCTCCTCGATCTGCTCGCCCACCCGTGCTGCTCTGCTCACGGGTCGCAACCACACGCGCGTCGGCTCCGGTACTATTGCGGAGCGTGCGGTGGCCTTTGACGGCTACACCGGCGTCATTCCCAAGGAGGCGGCGACCATCGCCGAGGTTTTGAAGGAATACGGCTACCACACCTCCGCCTTCGGTAAGTGGCACAACACGCCTGCAATCGAGACCACGGCAATCGGGCCAAAGGACCGCTGGCCGACCGGATATGGGTTTGAGTATTTCTATGGGTTCCTTGGTGGCGAAACCTCGCAATGGGAACCGCGGCTGACGCGAAACCTCGACGCGGTCGAGCCACCCGTGGACGATCCCCACTATCACCTGACCGAGGACCTCGTGGACGATGCGCTGCGCTGGCTGGACGATTACCGCGCCTTTGATCCGGATAAGCCTTTCTTCATGTACTGGGCACCGGGCGGCGTGCATGGCCCGCACCACATCTTCCCCGAATGGGCTGACAAATATGACGGCCAGTTTGACGACGGCTGGGATGCCTACCGTGAAGCCACATTCCAGCGGCAACTGGAGATGGGTGTGATCCCCGAGGGCACGCAACTGACCCCGCGTGACGAGACGCTGCAAGGCTGGAACGAAATCCCCGCGGATCAACACGACTTCCAGACGCGGCTGATGGAGATATTCGCCGGCTTCGTCGAACATACCGATACGCAGGCCGGGCGGCTGATCGACGGGCTGGACGACCGGGGCCTGCGCGACAATACGCTGATCTTTTACATCTTCGGTGACAACGGATCCTCCGCCGAAGGCCAGCGCGGCTCGATCAGCGAACTTCTGGCGCAGAACAACGTCCCCAACACGATCGAACAGCAACTTGAGGCGCTCGATCAGATCGGCGGGATCGAGGAACTGGGCGGCCCGCGCACCGACAACATGTACCATGCGGGCTGGGCCTGGGCGGGGAGCACGCCGTTCAAGGGCACCAAGTTGATGGGCGCTTATTTTGGCGGCACACGCAATCCGATGGTCGTCAACTGGCCGGGCCGGATCGTTCATGATGGCGAAATGCGCACCCAGTTTCACCATGTCGTCGATATCGCCCCGACGATCTATGAATTGCTTGACATCCCTCATCCCGACGTTGTGAGTGGTTTCTCCCAAATGCCCATGGACGGCGTGAGCCTTGCCTACACCTTTGGCGATGCGGATGCGGCCCCGCAGAAGTCCGAACAGTTCTTTGACAACAACGGCAGTCGGGGGATTTATCTGGACGGCTGGTTCGCGGGCACCTTTGGGCCTTTCACGCCATGGGACAGCGTAGGTTCGGCTGCCGGAATCGCGGATTGGGACTCTGACAATGACGTGTGGGAACTTTACAATCTGACGGAGGATTTCAGCCAGGCCAATGATCTGGCGGCCGAGATGCCGGACAAACTGGCCGAGTTGCAAGCCCGGTTTCTGGAGGTGGCGGAGGACAACAAGGACTTTCCCATCGGGGCGGGCAACTGGCTGCGCATCCATCCCGAGGATCGGATCACCTCGGCCTATGACAGCTGGACCTTCGGACCCGAGATCAAGCGGATGCCGGAGTTCGCAGCACCGGGCATCGGTCGTCAATCGACCCGCGTGACCATCGACGCCGAGTTCGGCGAGGCCGCGAACGGCGTGCTCTATGCCGTTGGCGGCGCGGGCGGCGGCCTGTCCGTCTATGTCAAGGAGGGCGTGCTGACCTATGAATACAACATGCTCATCATCGAAAACACGCAGGTACAGACCGATCCGCTGCCGGCGGGTCGCCACAAGATCGTTATCGACACGACAATTGCGAAACCCGCAGCGGCGGCGGATGTTATCATCACAATCAATGGCGAGCAGGCCGCGACAGTTCAGGTGCCCCGCACCGTGCCCGCAGCCTTTACCGCGACCGAGAGTTTCGATGTTGGTCGCGACCTCGGTTCACCCGTGTCTTTGAGCTATGAGGAAAACCGTCCCTTTGCTTTTGACGGCACCATTCACAACGTTCAGATCGCACAGGGGGCCGCATTGAGCGAGTGATGCAACCCCCTGAGGTCAGCGCGAAGACAACGATGGAGGTCGTACCCCGCGACGGCGTTGGGATAGGTGCCTGCGGGACCGTGATGCCGGGAAACCTGACGGTCGCAAGGGTCACGTATCGACGGGATTGATCCACATCGACCGTGGCACCTTTCAGACGGGATCGGACAAAGGCTGGCGGTAGGAAGCCCGCGCGTCAGAGGGCTGACGACGGAGATTGCCGCGCGTCTATTTCACCGCGCCCGCCGCCATGCCCTTGATGATGTATCTTTCAAGGAAGATCGCGACGATGATCAACGGGAAGATCGCCGCCGTCGACAGGGCGGCCATGGACCACCAGTTGATGCCTTGCGATCCGGTCTGAGAGGCCACCATCACCGGCAGCGTTGTTGAGTTCGTGGCCGTTAGAAGGGCGGCAAAGAAATACTCGTTCCAGCACAGCACGAGGCTGAGGATAAAGGCCGCGACCATGCCGGGCAGGGCGATGGGCAGGACGATCTGCATGAACGCGCCCCAGATGCCAAGCCCGTCGACCAATGCGGCCTCTTCGAGTTCCACCGGGATGCCCTGAAACTGGTCGCGCATGATCCAGATGACAATCGGCAGCACCATCAGCGTATACAGCAGGATCAGACCGATGCGGCTGTCCAACAGGTCCAGCGAGCGGTAGAGCACCAGAAACGGCAGCGCCAGCACCACCGGGGGCAGGATCATCTGGCTGAGGAAAAAGAACGAGATGTCGGAATTGCGCATGAATCCAAAGCGGTAGTTGAACCGCGACAGCCCATAGGCCGCAAGCGAGCCAAGCACGACCGCAAGGGTGGAGGCGGAAACGGCGACGATGGCACTGTTCCAGAAGCGTTTGAAGAACTCTTCGCGCACGGTGGAAACCTCACCGATCAGACGCGGTGACAGGCCGAGGCTTTCCCAGCCGCGCCATTTGGGCTGGAAGTCGACCCATGGGATCATATTGCCCTTCATCACGTCGGGCGCGAGTTTGAACGACGTCGTGATCGTCCAGAAAATCGGGAACAGACAGACAAAGGCCCATGTGATCAGGGCAGCGTAAATTGCAATCCGACTGGCCCACCATTTCGTCGGCATGCGCTGGTCGCCCTCGTGATCCTTGAATACTGCGGTCATGCGGGGCGCTCCATCCAGCGGCTCACGAGTTTCAGCAGGAGCGTGACAAAAATGACGATCAGCACCAGATAGATCATCGCCAGCAAGGTCCCGTAGCCCACGTTGGAGCGGTCCCGGTATTCGCGGAATATGAAACTGGTCACGCTGTCCGTGGCCCCACCCGGCCCGCCGGAGGTCACGTTGATGATGATATCAGCCAGTTTCAGTTTGAAGATAATGCGGATCACGATCGCGGTCACCGATACGGGCAGCATCAGCGGGAAAATCACTTCGCGAAAGCTTTGCCAGCCGGATGCGCCATCGACTTTCGAGGCCTCGATGATCTCGCGCGGGAGCGCCTGCAAACCGGCCAGCAGCATGATCATCATGAAGGGAATAAACGTCCATGCGTCCATGGCCATGATCATGAAACGGGCGATTTCCGGCGTGCCGAAGAAGCTCGGTTCAATGCCCATTTCGCGCAACACGCGCGAGATCGGGCCGAAACGGACCTCCAGCATGGACTTGCCGATCATCCACGACACCGCCACAGGGCTAAGCATCAGCGGCAGCAAAAACACCACGCGAAAGAACTTGCGCGCCCTGATCTGCGCATTCAGCAGCAGGGCCAGACCGAAGGCGATGACATATTCCACACTGACCGCCAGCACGTAATACACCATGTTTTTCAATGCGTTCCAGTAAAACGTATCGTTCCACATCTCGCGCATATTGTCCCAGCCGTTTGGCTGCGGCCCATTGGGTGACGCGAGGTTCCAGTCAGTAAATGATATATAAAGCGCAAAGAGCAGCGGAAAGACCACAAGGCTGATCACAAAGAGAGCCGCAGGCAGCACAAAAAGTGTGCGTTTGCCCTTTTCACCGTTCACGATGACCTGTGCTGCACAAAGTGCCGTGGCCCAGAGCATATAGGCGTAAAGCACCGGTCGCCACGTATCAAAACCTGTCGTCACGCGGCCTGTCTCAAAGGCCATCTGCCATGCGGCCAACACAAACACCAAAGCCGCCGACCCCCACACAAGCGCCTTACCCAGCAGCCTGCGCTGATCCGAGATTGCATCCGCCGTAACCGTATGTAGAAGATCACCTTCGTTCGTCATAACGGGACGTTAGCGAGGATGGTGCAGAGTGTTAAGGCGAAAAAATCTCTGCGCGTGATTTTATGAAAACCCGATTCTGGCCCGTGGCCGGGGACTTTTCGTCAAGATGCTGGAAAGTGCGGGTCTGGGGGTGGTGCAGTAAACGCGCGGTGGCTTTTGTGCTGTTGCGTCCGTGTGAAGCAAAACAGTGGATCAGACCTGAGATCGAGAAATCAGACAATTCTTCTGACGCTTGAGCGTCTGTGCCGCCGGATGCAAGCGTTGCTTTGATCAGGGAGGTCCGCACTGCATCCTAACCACCTTATATGACCGAGAGCGTGAAAGGGCGCGCAGAGGTGCGCGCCCTTTCGATGTCCTGACAAGATCCCGTCTTGTCAGCCCCTGGTTATCACAGCGAGGATGCGGGCTTGCTTTCGATTTCTGTCCAGTTCTTGTCCGCCGTATCGATGGTGCCTGCTTCGTCCTTGAGGAACAGGTTGTGCGCTCCATCGGAGGAATTCAGGTAGAGTTGACCGTCAACCACCTTGAACAACTCAGGTTTAGTGGCGATTTTCTTGCCTTTGCTGGCCCCGACCGTGCACCAGCCGCCATAGGCAGGGGCAAATTTCGCCGGATCAGCCTGGAAAGCCGCCATGTTCTCGGCAGAAGAGAATTTCCAGACGACATCCATGTGCTCGTATTTGAAGTTCGCATCACCTTTTACCGGCTTTCCGGCCGTGTGATAGGCGACGGCATCATACCCATTGATGGCGATGTTCTTGTTTGTGTCGGAGATAAAGAATTCGTCAGCCGCGTGGGCACTGCCGACGGAAACGAGGGCGGCCAATGTGGCAATGGCAAAACCCCGGCGAATATTCTTGAGTGTCATGTGAAGTCCTTTTACTGAAGTGATCCGTTTGCGTGCCACAAGCCTATGTGGTGGTCGCGCGAATGACTAATGAACTCGGTTGACGTTTCATTCACAGTTTCGCCAAAAGTCTGTGATATCCGCGCGCACTGTTGACGCGCGGCGCAAGAGCAATTCATGCCTGCTTGCCACGGCGCTTGCTGTGCACGGGGCATGCAACCGGCGTGCGCGATAAGGTGTTGACCCCATGGCGCGCAAGGAACGGTTTGGTTTCGATGGGTGGCGCAGTCGCTGCGCAAGAGACGTTTTGCGCTTAGGTGCTGCAGCCCGGGTTGTACCCGGACCCGCCGCTGCAAGTCATGCGTGGTGTTTACGCTGCCTGATCAGGGCAGAAGGCGCGGAAACAAACCGCGCCTTCCCTTTTCAACCGGACTATGAAAGGCCCAGAGATGCCTTGTAAAGCGCGATCTGGCTTTCGCGACCGATCTGGTCGGTGATCTTCTCCCAGGCTGCCGCGATGGCGTCTGCCGTTTCCTGTGCTGAGGCGTATTGACCGGCGTAGCCCTTGGCCAATTCGTCTTCGGCGACGGAATAGTATTGGAAAATACCGGGAATGCGCGGTTCCACAGCGGCGTTCGGATGGTTGTAGCTGTCCGCGTTTGAACCGAGGTAGTCTTCGACAAAGGCGCGGTCATAGCCTGCCTCTTCCCACTCTTCATACTGGAAGTGCGAGTTGCGATAGGGCTGGAACCCGGTTGGATAAGCAGATGCCCAGAGCGAGATGTCTTTGCCGCCCAGATGTGCGGCCACCGACCACGCCGCCTTTTTCTTCTTCTCGTCGCCCTCTACGGTGGCCATCACATAGATGCCCCAGCCGATATAGGCGTTGTTCGGGGCGACGTTGGGCATTTCATCCCATTGCCCTGCGGCGGTGTTCCAGACCTTTTCGCTGCCCGGGTTGATGCTGAAGCCCACTACATCACCGACAACGGAAGTGTCGGACGTGCGTGCGGATGCACCAACATCGCCCCACCAGCTGATCATGCCGCCGGTGCCTGCAAGGAACTGCTGGAAGGCCGTTGTGCCGGGGTCTGCGTTGATCTGATCGGTGGGGTAAGCACCCGCTTCGATCAGATCCATCACGTCCTGGATCGCCTGCACGAAGGCCGGATTGTTCACGCGGGGTTTCATCGTGTCGGGATCAAACAGCCATGCCGGATCATCAGGGTGTTTGGCATAGGGAGCCGCGCGGTTTTCGAGGAAATAGAACCCGAAACCGCCCCAGCCCTTGAGCGGGTCCAGATAGCCATGCGCGGGCAGACCGGTCAGCGGATCTTCCTTGCCGATGAGGTCTTTGGTGATCTGATTGACCTCTGGCCATGTCGTTGGCACATCACGACCGGTGATGGAATCCGCGCCGAAATAGTCCTTGCGATAGGCGAATGTATGTGTGTCGCCATCAATCGAGACGCGATATGTCTTGCCATCCCATGTGCCGACCGGCGCTTTGAGGTAATCCACATAGTCGTCCATGTCGATCTGCTCTTTGACCCAGTCCGGCATCTCCGAGGCGAGGCCCTTGCCCAACACGTCGCCTTCAAACGGGGCACCCATTTCGATGATGTCGAAATCCACCGTCCCTGTCGCAATCGACTGTTGCAGGCGGGCGTTGTAATCGGCCTGTGCGAGGTCGATCCAGTTGATCTTGGCCCCGGTGTAATCCTCCCACGCGCGCAGGAAACCACGGAAGATGAAGTTGTGCTGGTTCTGGTTGTTCAGTCCCATGAAGGTCAGCTCAACCCCTTCGAATTCCCCTTCGGCCACATTCGCCTTGGTGCCTTCCATGCACATCGCGCCGACCTTCTGATAGTCGCTGTCCGTCGGCGTTCCCATGCCCACGCCGGGGATTTTCAGGATATCGGCACGCACATTGCCGTGCCCGTCCGCCATTGCGGCCCCTTTTGGCATCATGGCCATGGCGCCAACGGCGGCGGTGCCCTTGAGCATCTGGCGGCGATTCAGTTTTTGCGCCGCGCGGATGTAGTTGTAAAGTTCGACCTTCATTTGTGTCCTCCCTGGAAGTAAGTCAGATCTGCTGGAACGGGCAGGCGGCAGATAAGCCAGCCATCAGGTTTATCTGATTGACCGATACCGTAAGCTCCCCCATCAACGCGCGAGTATGGTCGAGAAATACGTTTAGTCAACAAAAGCTGTGTGACCCCGTGGACAGTGAATTTTTCATTGTTTAGCATCGCGTTAATTCAGGGGGAGTGGAAACGGCATGGCTGACGTCAGGATCGCGGATATTCGCAAATCATACGGGTCTGTTGAGGTCATTCGTGACCTGAATGTCGATATTGCGGATGGTGAGTTTGTAGCACTGGTTGGTCCGTCAGGTTGCGGGAAATCGACGCTTTTGCGCATGATCGCGGGGCTTGAGCCAATCAACGGCGGGACGATTTCCATCGGGGACCGTGTGGTGAATAACCTGCCCCCCGCGCAGCGCGACATTGCCATGGTGTTCCAGACCTATGCGCTTTATCCGCATAAATCCGTGGCCGAGAACATGGGCTTTGCGCTCAAGGTCGCCAAGACCGACCGCGCCGAGATTGACCGCCGCGTCAAAGAGGCGGCAGAGATCCTCAGCCTCACCGATTATCTGGACCGCAAGCCAAGGCATCTGTCCGGTGGGCAACGTCAGAGAGTGGCGATGGGGCGCGCCATCGTGCGCGATCCGCAGGTGTTCCTGTTCGATGAACCCTTGTCGAACCTTGACGCCAAATTGCGCATCCAGATGCGTACGGAAATCAAGGAACTGCACCAACGGCTCAAGACAACCACTGTGTTTGTCACCCATGATCAGATCGAGGCGATGACCCTTTCCGACCGTATCGTTGTCATGCAGGGCGGGGTGATCGAACAGCTCGGCACCCCGCTTGAACTTTATGACAACCCGGCCAATGAATTCGTGGCAACTTTTATCGGTGCGCCGTCGATGAACCTGCTGTCTGCCGAACTTGTGGGCGGGCAGATTCGCATCGGGGATCATTCGTTCGCGGGGCCGTCGGGGTCTGGCAAGGTCAACCTTGGGGTGCGGCCCGAACATCTGATCCTGTCGGATGACGGTCTGCCCATGGAGGTCAAAGTGGTCGAGCCGACCGGGTCGGAAACCATGGTGTTCTTGCGCTACGCAGGTCAGGACGTCACAGCGGTGTTTCGTGAACGCCACGCCTTTGCGCCGGGCAGCACCATTCACCTGATGCCAGATCCGGACCGGCTGCATTGTTTCGATGCGCAAACCGGCCAACGGATGGTGTGATCAGGTCGTGCTGTGCGCAGTCAGGCAGGCATCGCTGTGGCGGCGCCAACCGGAGTAAAGCGATGAACAGGAAAGGACGTGATCCATGTTGAAAGGAATTGACCCCATCTTGAATGCGGAGGTGCTCTTTGCCCTGCGCGCAATGGGTCATGGCGATGATCTGATCATTGCGGATACCAATTTTCCCTCTGACAGTGTCGCGCGGGATACTGTGCTGGGTGAAATCCTGCGCATTGACAGACCCGCTGCCGAGGTGGTGCGCGCGGTGCTGTCCGTCTATCCGATTGATACATTCGTCGATGATGCCGCCGCCCGAATGGAGGTTGTGGATGAGCCAGACACGATCCTGCCCGTCATGCAGGAGGTTCAGCAAGAGGTCTCTGCCGCTGGCGGGCTGACAATGATGAGCATCGAACGGTTTGCGTTTTACGACCGATCCAAAAAAGCCTATGCGGTGATCCAGACCGGTGAGCGGCGGTTTTACGGCTGCTTTGCCTTTCGCAAGGGCGTTGTGCCACCGGATGCGTCATAGATGGGCCGGGTCGTTATTCTGGGCGTATTCGTGGCTGATACGGCCTATCGGGCGGACCGTATGCCAAGGATGGGCGAGACGATCATGGGCAAATCCTTTGCCCTTGGTCCAGGCGGCAAAGGGTCCAATCAGGCCGTGGCATCTGCGCGGCTGGGGGCTGAAACACATCTGATTTCGCGGCTCGGGCAAGATGACTTCGGCCGGTTGGCGCTTGAGACCTGGCGCACAGCTGGTGTCACCCCGCATGCGGTCCAGATGGCAGACAGCTACACCGGTGCCGCACATATCTTTATCGAAGAGAGCACGGGCGACAATGCGATCATTATCGCGCCCGGTGCTGCGGCCTTTATCAGTCCGCAGGACGTGCAGGCACAGGCGGCGCTGATCAAGGGCGCGGATGTCTTCGTCACCCAGCTTGAACAACCGATGGACGCCGCCGTCAAAGCGCTTGAAATCGCGCGACAGGCCAGCGTCACGACAGTCCTGAACCCCGCACCCGCCGCCCCTTTGCCGCCCGGCATGTTGGCGCTGTGCGACTACGTCACACCCAATGAAACTGAAACCGAGGCCCTGACCGGCGTTGCCGTTACCGATGCAGGCAGCGCACAGAAAGCTTGTGAGGCCCTGTCAGAGATGGGGGTCGGCCGTCCCATCATCACCATGGGCGAACAGGGTGCCTATCTTGCAGGCCACGGTCTGGTCCCGGCCGTGAATGCCGGCCCGGTCGTGGAAACAACCGGTGCGGGGGACGCCTTCAACGGCGCCTTCGCGGCGGCCCTCAGCGAAGGCATGCCCGTCGAACGTGCGGTGCAGTATGGATGCGCCACTGCGGGCATATCCGTGACACGGCCCGGCACCGCACCTGCGATGCCAAGCCGCGCAGAGGTCGAGGCGCTGCTTTAGGCTGCGGATACACTCGGGCAGCGCCACTCTGGAGGTTGAAGGGGCGATGATCTGCGCCTCTGATCGGTGGCGTGTGATGCGGCATGACTGCAGGCTGATGTACGCGAGGCAAAGCGTGCCCCAAACAGACCAGTCTTTCGTTAAGTACACGTTTTAAAACCACTAATCATCATATTTTCTCCGCGTTGCAGTCGCGTTTCGCAATCGTATCAGACCCGTTTCCCCAAGCGCTTGATGCGCCACGCAGGGCACCAGAGGCATGTTCCCACGCAGCCTGGTTTGACTCAAGGCACTAGTTATGGTTGTATTAACTTTTAGATTACTGCCATTTTACAGCGCTGTTTTACAATTCGCACGATTTGCAAGGGTGTTTGACTGATGCCTTTTGATCTATCCTTGGTTGATCTTTTTCGCCCCTATATTCTGCGCGGCGAAGCAACCCCTTGGCACGCTGTTCTCTCCGTCATTTACGTTGAAAGCTACGAGACCGCGACCGGCCCCGGTGGCATGGTCATCCGTGGCATCGGGCGTTTTTCGGGGGATGTGGACCTGCCCACTTTTGATCCCAGCACAGGCACGCTCAGCGGGGCGGCGGCAAATTCGGAAGGACATCCCAGAAACCAGCCCGACCGCTCAGAACCGTGGCTGGACGTAACCGACACAAAGGTCGAGTTCAGCATGACCGTCCCGCGTGTGTCGGGCGCCATTATCGCCGACGGTGTTGCGGGGGTTGCCGGTGGGGATGCTGCGTTTCAAGCGGTGCGCGATGTGCTGGACGCGCTTGACGCGCCCCCGATTGATCCGCCGCCGTCGGATTATCCAAACACCGGGTTCACGCTGGATCTGGTCCTGTCGGGCATAGAAATGCGCCCGCCGTTCCTGGAGCCTGCCGAGATGCGCGCGGATGGCTTGCTGGTGCCACATCCGTCGCGCCGCGACGTCGTGTTTCATCTGCCCAAGGTCAAGCTGCGGCTGACCCAAGGGACCGATACGAACGCGCAGGTGCAGGTCTGCCTTTTGTCGCTGGGGGCCTCTGGCCTTGATGATCCGGGCGCGCTTTCGGCAGCCGAGCTTGTCACCATGGAGCCGCATCACGCCTTTATCGGGTCAGGCCGCGTGGTGGGGTTTGGCTTTCGCTCTGCCTATCTGGACCTGTCGGATGGCTACACACCGCCCGAAGTCCTGTCGCAATTCGGTTTTGATGAAGCCTGGACCGGGCTTTACCTCCCGGAAATACGGATTTTCTTTGCCCCTAACGGGGCGGAGGATTTCGCCGTCAACGCAGGTGTTGAAAACCTGTTGATCGGATTGGGTGGCTCCAACGGGGTCACGGGCGATTTTGATGTTGCTGTCATCAATCAGGGCGGCGGCGATCTGGTGATCGGTGCGAATTTCTTTGCCAGTGACGGGCGCGGGATCGGTATCACGCGCACCAGCCCGGGCAATGCAACTGCGGCCCTGCCGGAAACCACGCGGCTGGCGGTGGATGTGCGCGGGGGGCGCGCGCCTTACAGCGTCACCGTGGATCAGGGCAGTGGGGCGCAGGCGGGCATCGTGCATGACGTGACAGCGCCCGCAACCGGCACCCGAACGATCACGATTACAGCGAGTGATGCAAGCGCGCAGCCCAAACAAGCAACCCTGACCGTTTCGGTGGGACGGCGCGCGCCGCCCGCGATCGCGCCGCCGCCGGGCGCTCCGCTCGCCGCCATTCTGGAAACCACATCCATCACGCGCGGCGCGCAGTCGCTGGATGCACCGCCGCTGGCCTTGCTCAGCGACAACCGCGAGACGGGCGGCGTCAGGGTCAGTCTGGCGGGGTTCAGCGTGCCACCCGCAACCGAGTGGCGCATTGACGGCGGCCCGCCCACGGTCGGCGTGACGGTGGATATCGAAGTGACGGGCGGTCAGTCCCGCGCGATCGAGGCGCGCACGCCGGACGATGCGGTGACATCGCTCGTCGGGTTTTTCCGTTTTGATACGCCACCCAAGGTGGATTACACCGATTATGCGCGCGTGCCGGGGCATATCCGTGACAAGGAAGCACTGACCGCGAGCAAAACATCAGATTGGCAACCGGGGGCGCGGGCCTTTGATGTCGCCTACGCGGATATTCTGTCGCGCATCAATCCCAAGGATGTCACCATCACCGGCACGGCCAGTTGGGACGGGGACGATTCCAAGGCGCAGTATAACTGGAAGCTGAGCCAACGGCGTGCAGAAGGGATGCGCGCCTTGATCGAGGATCGTTTTCCACCCAGTTTCACCGGCGCCAACGCACCCTCGGGCGAGACCTTCACCGCCAGTTGGCGCGACAGCGTCTGGAAAACCCAAGGTCCGACCAATAGATCGCAATACTGGAAAGCGACTATCAGCGGCTTTTCGGTCAACCTGCCGGGTGAGGTCATCACCGGCACCGTGCGCAGGCCGGCAGCGCCCGAGCCATTGCCGCCCCCCGTGGTGCCCGATACACCGCCCAATGATCCCGCCACCCCGGATTGGTTCCATTCGGCGCGTCTGAAAGTGCGCATAATCCGCAACCAGTTCGTCGCACTTGAGCTTTCGGGCAAGATTGATTTCCAGACCGGTCTGGAAAGCACGCTGCAAAACGGCGGGGCGACCGAACTGCCGGATGATATTCGCGGGATTGGAAATAATCCGGCGGACGGTATTACCGATTTCCTGTTTCTCTACCAGACCGACCCGGCAAGCCAGACCGATGAGGTCAAGCTTTATATCGGCGCGGACCCGGCGGATAAAGACGGGCTTTTGATGACCGGGCAACTGCCGGGGCAAACCCTGAAGCCCAAGAACTTCGGGCGCGATCTGCTGGGCATGACCACGATTTTCACGCCCTTGCTGGCGGAGAGCACGCCAGCGCAGGGCTCGGATGGCAGCATCGCACCTCTTGTGGCGTCGGCTGCCGCGGTGGGTGTTGCAACGGGGCTGGCACAGGCGGGGTTTTTCAACATCGAACGGGTGATCCTGTTCGGCGGGGAAGGCGCGTTCCGGCGGCAGGGGGATCGCTGGCTGATGAGTTTCCTGTTCGATGTGGAGACGGCCGTATCCGTCAATATCGCGTTTGGCGATGGCGACCCGCTGCTGGAAATCCCGCGCGATACACCGCTCGCCGTGCGCTACAAAGCCATTGGGCTGAGCTTTGGTGTGCCGCCCGGCGGGGGCGGTCAGTTCGACCTGAGACCCGTTTTCGACAGTTCCAAAGGCTATTCCATTGATGTGTCCGGCCCCGGCGCCATCCGCGTGGCTGACCCTCTGGGGCAGATTTTACAGGTGCTGGGCGCGCGGATTGCACGGACAAACCCGCTGAATTTTGAAATTGACCTCGGCTTTGCCATTGATCTGGGCGTGGTGTCGGTGGATCGCGCGCGGGTGCGCATGCCGATTGATCCGCTGGGACCGCCGGAACTGACCGCCTTTGGCGCGGGGTTGAAAGTGCCGGGTGTGCTGGAGGGATCGGGCTATCTGGAGTTCAACAACGGGGATGCCGGCACCGAGATCAAGGGCGGCATTGATGTCCGCCTGATCCCCGTCAAGATGCGGATTGCGGCGCAAATCGCGATTGCGCAGATCCCGGAATCTGCGGGCGGCCCGGCAACAGGTGTGGCCATCGCGCTTGAGGTCGAACTGCCTGTCGCCATCCCGCTGGCGCAATCGGGCTTTGGCATTTACGGTTTTGTCGGTCTTTTTGCGATGCATTACGCGCGTGACGAAGACGGGATCACCTCGCTCACCCCGGCGCTGGAATGGCTGAAAAACCGCGCCAATGGGGATCCTACGAATTTACGGGCCTGGAAAACCAACCTCGACAGTTGGGCCTTTGGGGTGGGGATCACGCTGGGCACGATGGGCAGTCCGATCATCTTTAACGTCAAGGGCATGTTCCTGCTGGAATTGCCCGGGCCGCGTGTCCTGCTGGTGGTCAAGGCCAATCTGCTGGCGGTGCTGCCAGCGCTCAAGGACAAGACCGCCGAAGGCACGTTCCTCTGTGTCATTGATCTGGATTTCGGGCGCGGGACGCTGACCATCGGCATTTCCATTGACTTCACCATCGACCCGCTGGTGGAAATCAAAATCCCGATTGAGGCGTTCTTCAACCTCAGGGATGGCAAATTCTGGCACGTGTATCTCGGCAGTTTTGCGGGCAAGGACTTGCAGGACAACCCGTTGCCGGGTCCGATCCGTGCGTCCATCCTCGGGGCCTTTGACGGCTCCGGTTATGTGATGTTCTCCGGGCATGGTATCCCCAGCTATCAGCCGCCGGGCAACAATCTGCCCGCGCTCAGCCAGGTCAATGGCTTTGGGATCGCCGCCGGGCTTGAGGTGTCGATCATCTGGGGGAACACCTCGATCAACCTCTACCTCAAGGTGACGGCGGGCTTTAACGCGATCATCGGGTTCCAGCCATTTTACGTGGGCGGGCTACTCTATATCCGGGGCGAGTTGAAGCTGTTCATCATCAGCCTGTCGGCCTCTGCGGCTCTGTCTGCGCAGGTCGGGGAGCGGGCGGATGGCACGCAGGTCAGCCGCATTGATGGTGAGGTTTGCGGTGAGCTGGACCTCTTCTTCTTTTCCATCAAGGGCTGCGTCGATTTCCACATCGGCGAAGACTCCAAGATACTGCCCCCGCCCCCCGATCTTTATGCGGGGGCCGTCTTGGTCAGCCGCACGCCCGCACTTGCCGAAGGCACCGGGGTGGATCGTGGCATCGACAGCAAAATCGGAGACATGCCGCGCGGCACCAGCGCCCCTGCGGATGCGGACATCCCCGTCGTGCCGATTGATGCGATCCCGGTGATCAGCCTTGCGATGCCCGCATTGGACGGGGGCATCACTCCGCTGGGTGAAACGCCGGGTGGCAACACCGGCGCCCCCGCGGGTGGTTTTATCGCGCGGGGTGATTTCGCCTACCGCTTTACAATGACCGAGGTCACGCTGGAACGGGTCGGGGAGACCGATGCGGTCATGGCCGGAAATACGCCGTCAACATGGTGGACGCTTGAACCGCCCGATGGTGAAAACCTGACCACGCATCTGTCCTTGCTGAACTGGGTGCCGAACCCGGCACCCAAAGCGCTGGAACGCACGGAAATTCTTGAGGAAACGATCCGCGAAAGATGGGGCAAGGTATGTGAGCCCGCAGCCCCTGCGGCTCCGGTTCTGTGGACCTTTTCGGACGAACGTCTCGGCCCCTCGGCCACAGGTTGGGATCTTAAAGGCACCGCATGGCCCGATCCTGTTGATGCCAAGCGCTCGCGTGATCCGGACGTTGAACTGCATGTGCATGAAACATGGCGTTCGGGTGATTTCGCGCTCGATCAGATGCGCGGCATCGTCCCCGCGGTCGTCGAAGGGGGCTTGGTTGATTGCGCGCCCGAGGACCGCGACGGAAACCTAAATCGCGGCGGCTTTGAAACTGGCCGCCTGACGACAGGCATCAGGGGCGGTGATCTGACGGGTGCGATTGTCACCTCAGGGCGCGATCTGACGGGCACGCTCAACAAGATAGATGAAACCGGCATCTCCGCGTTGAAGATGCGGACGCTGACGCGGAACATGTCCTTGGGGGCAGGTACGTTGAACAAGAGTCTTGGTGACAAGATGACGGCCAAGGCAACGTTGAACACCAAGCTGAAACGCACGGCGGAGCGCGAAAAGGTCAACCGCGCGATCGCCGGATCTTTTGGTACGATCAGCCCGGTCGATGAGCTTTCGGCGGAGCATCTGGAGCTTGGCGAAGCCATCCGCCGGGTCACGCGTGGCGTTGAAATCCAGCGCAGCGCCCTGCTGGGCGTGCTGGCTGGGGCGAGTGCTGCGGGCCCGCATGGCACAACGGTGCCGGGGGGTGGACAGGTCGATGAACCCAAGTGTCCGGGCCGCGTGCTGGCCTCGCCGCTTTGGGACACGGGCGCGCCGGTCGTTTTCGGAGATCGCAGCCGTTCGGACGAGATCGCAGATCAGCTTGCGGCCCTTGGCCTCAAACACGGCCCCCTGTCCGACGTGATCGAAGTGGACAGCGGCGCCATCCTGTCGGGTCATGTGCTGATGTGGGTCAATCGTGGTCTTCTGAATGATGATCAGCAAGGCACCGGGCGGGGTCTGATGATCCACTTCCTTGATGCGGATGGGGATATTCTGGGGATGCGCCCGGTGCGGGTGTCGGATTTGCTGACTGTCACCAGCCTGCCTGCGAACTGGATGGATATGAATGGTCCGTGGTTTGAGGATCTCTATCACACGGTGCTTTATGGACAGATGCGCCTCAGCCCGCGCCAGCCCGTTTGTGTGGAGCTTTCGCCGCCCGAGGGCACGGAACGCTTCAGGATCGGTGTGCTTTATCTTGACGAAAAACAGGCGCAGCGTTTTGAGCAAGAGGGACGGCCCTATTATGTGGGCGCGATTGAACTGACCCGCCTCAGCGAAGCACGACGCGAGGCCTACGACAACACGGAGATCGAAAAAGACCGTCAGGTGATCGAAGACCTGGTCAGCGGCGCGAGCGCGGATGTTGCATTGCTGTTCCCGGACGCGCTTTACCGTGTCACATGTCGCGCCGATGTGCGCATCCTTGATGAAGAAGGCGATGAGAGCGACGGTGCGGATCAGGAAGCAACCTTCTGGTTCAAAACAGACCGCGCGGCCCCGAAGCGCCTTGATCCGTGGATCCTGTGCACCTTGCCAACGGAGGGGGAGGCACATGTCTTCGGCCTTGATGCGCCGCGCTTTGTCTTTGCGACGAATTCGGTCGATCAGCTCTTTGCAGCCTATGGCAAGGAGTTGCGCGTCAGGCTCAAGGCCGCGTCGTTCCGGCAGGTCGATGAACCGGGCGCGCCGCATCCCGTTCCTATTGATGCAGGCACGCTGGAATACGTCAAAGCCCATGTGCTTTCCCCGTTTGAAGCGGTGGTCGAAGACGTGCTTGGCGAGAGCGGTCCTTGTGTGCCCATTGACGAAAACCGGGTGCGTCATTCGATGCTGACCCTGCCGATCCCGCTTGATCCCTATACCGACTATGTCATTGATATCGAGGCGGTCGACATCGGCGCGGATGCCGAAACGGTCGGTGATCGGGTCTACCGGTTGAACTTCTCCACCGGTCAGTTCGGCCAGATGGAAGACTTTGCCAGTGATTTTCAGGCCACCCTTTACGAGCATCGCTTTGTGCAAAGCGGCGCGTTGCAGGCGATCGGGAATGATCCGCGTTTTGCCGGGCGCAGGCTGGACAGCATCCTCGCCGGTCAGGAACTTCTGAGCACCATGGGGCCGGAACTGGATGAGGAACTGATCGGTGCGGGTCTCGAACCGATGGACGTGCCCGGTGCGGCCCGTGTCATCGTCTTTTGGGAGCAGGCGAACCCGGCCGCCGATCCGCAGCCAGCCGCCTTGCTGCTGGATGCCAGCGAGCCGATGCACCGGATGCGTCCGATCCCGCAGGAAGTCACCGAAGAGGACCCCGACGGCATTGCGGCCACCCGCTGGCGTCTTGAACCTGCGCCGTGGTTATCCATCGCCGAAAATGCGGCATCGGATGACATCGTGGACAAGATATTGTTTGCGCCGGGGGCACAGCGCGCGCTTGTCACGCTCAAGGCCGGGTCGCGTGGCAAGAGCCTGCGCATGGATATGATCCGCAAGGCCTTTGACGAACCCTATCTTGATGAAGGGTTTTCGGGGAACGTCGAGATCGAGATCATTGCAACGGACCTGGCCCGCGCGCCCTGGGAAGAAGAGTAGGGGATGGCGGTGAAACGGACATTTTTCCCATATTGGTTCCGCGGTCAGGGCGCGATGATCACGGCAAGCTCTGTTTTGCGACCCTTTGCTGATGAGAATGATGTTGTGACGGCGCCATTTGGTCCCACAGGGGATACCGCCGCCGGGGCGGACGCCTTGCGCGGAACGGCCCGGCGCGAAACGCAGGGCATCGACCTCAATGATTTTGGCAATCACGTCTTTTCGGTCTTTCTGCGCTGGCAGCTCAACCCATCTGTTGGCCTGCCTTCCGAGCCGTTCAAGGTTTGGCGGCGGATCGCCTTTCCGCTGTTGTCCAAACCGGTTGCGGCAATGGCGCAAAAACTGGACTTGCCGCCGCTGGGCACGGTGCATCAGTTCTTTGAGCCGATGATGTCGGTCAACGTCACGATCAAGAGCAACGGCCCCCCCCTGACGGTCAACATCGCGCCGCTCGCAAATGGTGTCGGCTTTGAAAACATTCTCGGCTTTGAGAGCCTGAACATCCCCGCAAATGGCCAGCGGCGCTATCAGTTCTACGCCCCGCATATCACCGCGCTGCTGATCAGCGGTGCGGACGGTCAGGAGGTCAGCATCATCGGCGAACCTGTATCCCATGCCAATGAGATCGAAGGGTGGGAGTTGATCGAAACCGTCGGCCTGCCGGTGGACCCGGACAAATTCGCTGACCTTGGCGGACAGGCACATGGCAAGGAACAGGGTCTTGTGGGCGCCGAGTTGTCCGCCATGGAGGCTGCGAAACAGCGGTTTTCGCGCGGCCTGAACCCGTTCGGGTGGTATCCGACCTTTCCAAGCGGGGCCAAAGGGCCGGTTTGGGAAATGCCGGATCCGGCGGGCATGATTGATGATGCGCAAAAGACGCTGTTGCAGATGCTGCACAAGGCATTGCAGGCCCCGCCCAACCAACAGGTGAATGTGCTTGAGACGCATGTGATAAACCCACCGGAAAACCTGAGCGGTGAGGCCATGCCCGCGGAAAAGGGCGAGGCGAATGTATCGCCGATAAAGCTGTTGCAGATGGCCGTGGGCACCGATCCGATGCAATCGGTGCTGATGGGGTTCGGCACCGGGTTTCCCTATGTCAATCTTGACCCGATTGTGTTTGGTGACCGCAGCTTCCTTGGCTCCTCCGACATGGCTGATTACGACTACATGATCACGGGTCTGTGGGCGAATGACCTGAACGGCAAGGGAGAACCGCGCGAATTGGCTGCGATTATCCCGCGACCCCGCCGGGTGATGCGCCCTCTGACGGCGGCTGATATGCGTGTGCATTTCCTGTCGCACCAGCGGCCCGCCGTCCCGGATGGACCCTGGATTGCGACCAGCCGCGCCAGTTGGGAGCGCCTGCCGCTTGATAACCTGAATCCCGTTTCAAGTTTTGCCTTCAGTCGCGCAGAGAGCGGCACGACGGACCCCGCAACGCCGCTGATGGAGCGGCGACCTTCGGGCAAGGGGCACATGCCAATCGGAAACAATGAAAACCGCAAAGACCCGGAATACCCGCGCCAATCCGCGTCCGATACCGGGTTTTTGATCCCCAATGCCGCCGGTGCGGTCAGCGCGGAATATGGGATCGCGACCCAAAATCTCTTTGGGATCTGGAGCCCATGGGCCACGCGCGCATTTTCCAGCACACAGCCGCCGCCTGACCCGGTCAACATCGTATCCGCTGAACTCAGGCCGATTGATACCGGCAGCGGCACGGTATGCCCGGCGGATCTTGTTGTAGAATTCGTCGTCGACTGGCGCGTGCGATCGGTCGCGCGCATTGACTTTCGCGGTCGTCTTTTCGCAGCCCCCACACGGCATAGCGAACCGCCGGGCGGTTTGCCCGGGGCCGGTCTGCAAAAATCCATCGGCGGGGCGGTTCAGAATGTGCATATCACCTTTTCGGGTGATACTGGGGCCCTGGTTGATCCAGGCGTGCCCGGGTTGGACGGTGTTGCGAGCGTGGTGAACCTTGATGCGCAAGGCAGTGTCGAAGTGGCGACGCCGGGTTTTGCCACGCAGGGTCACGCGCGGCGCTACCGGGTGACCATCCCTGCCTTTTCGCTGGACTACGCTGCAACACCGCATGTGGGGCTGGCGCTTCAGGCGCGTCTGCGCGAGGCAGTCGCACCGGGGCGGGCAGGGGGCTATGGCCCCCGCAGCAAGCTGACCTATGCGTCGGATCCGCGCGCGCGGCCCACGCAAGTCATTGATATCGTGCGTCTTGCCAGCCTGCCGGATGCCAAGGGCGAATGCCACGCCATTGTCGAATGGCAAAGCGTGCCGGGGGCGGAGGGCTACATCCTCTATCAAAGCACAGAAACCAGAATGCTGGCGAGCCGGAACCTGCCAGAGGCTTTGTCCGGTGTCTCTCTGAGCGACCGGCTCGCCACGCTGAAGGGGGCATTTGCAAACAAGCCGGACCGCAGGGATTTCAACCGGGTCAACAAGAAACTGCTGACGGGCACCAATCTGGATGTGGCTTTGCCGCGCGGCTCGCAGGCGATTCACCTGTTTGTCGTCCTCCCCGTCAGCAGCGGCGGCATTGAAGGCCCCTGGCCCAGCGGGCCTGATGCGGACAAGGCGCTGATCCCCTTCGTGGCCCCGCGCATCGCAACGCCCGCGCCCCCCACCATTGAAGCCCTGCCAGTGGAAGGACCGGGCGGGTTTGCTGCGCGCATCCGTGTTGAAACCCGCCCCGCGTCCGGGGCGCGACCGGGCCGTATTGATCTTTATCGCACGCGTGTCGCGGACGCGGCGCGCCGCCTGGATAGTATGGGGCCGCCGCTGGCGTCGCTGACAGGCAGCACTCCCGACTGGGTGGCCGGGTCCGACACAAATGGATCGGAAACATGGATCACGGATGTGACCGGCACGGATGCGCCGGCCGGGTCGTGGAAACCGCAGTGGTATCGCGCCATCGCCTGGGGGTTGGATGATCCGCAACGCGGCGTGCGCAAGGGCCGCGGCCGACCATCGCCCGCCGTGTCGGTTGTGATCCCGCCTGCTGGCCCACCGCCGATGACGCCACCGGTGCTGATCTGGCCCGGCGGCGGGAACCTTGGCGATATATTGGTTTCATTTACCTCCACCGCGCCGGTTGATGCCACCGAACTGGGATCTCATACGATTTCGGTTGATGTGCGCTTTGAGGGGCAGGAACAGCCGCATTTCTTAACCGTCCCGGCGGAACCTGCTGACGACCCGCGCACTCCGGGCCAGAAACTGCCGGGCGCGACGCCATTGGAACTGGTTTCGGAAACCCCTGAAACAACGCAGACCGGGTTCTGGCGTGAACCGGATGGTCAGGCGCGCAACTATCGCCTCTTTATTCGCCGCCCCGCCGCAATGCCCGGTGGCAGCATCACGCTGAGACTCACGGACCCGCTTGGCCGGGTGACCGAGCATATGGCCCGGTTTGCGCAGGGCTCCATAATTCCGCCCCCGAGCCTGAGCGATGTCGACAGCTTCAGCATTGCGGGCCGTGGGACGGTATATTCGGTCACGACAAATGCGCCCATCACCGGGCCGCTGGAATACAGGGTTCGGATCACAATCAGACCACTGTCGCAAAAGGGCGGTGTTTTCGGGCCGGACCGGCTGCGCGCCTTGCGGGGCCGGACAGAGGAGATTGGCCGGTTTGGCCGCCGCTCCGGCAGCGAGCGGGACATCTCCGAAGGCCGGATCATACGGCGGTTTGAACCGCGCCCCGGTCCGATCATTGATCTGGGCTCCAACAGGCCCAAGTCGCAGTTCATCACGGACGGCAAGAACCTTGTCTATGAAGCAGCCCTTGATGACGTGCCTGTGGGCGGTGTTCCGGCAAGCACAGCCAAGAAATCGCCCCTTTTTTCCGCCAGCCGTCAGAGCATCGGGGGACGCACGGGCATCACCGTATTCGCGCGTGCTGACCTGCGGGCGATCACCTTTGAGATCATCATGCCGGATGGGCGGCGCGTCTCAAGTTCAGATCGGGAGTGAGCTTAATGACACAGCTTAACGTCTTTACGCTGACACCGCAGGCCGCTGCACAGGCCCTGCAGGATAATGGGCTGGATGCTCTGGGCCTGACCATGGCGCGCCTGTCCAATGTCTGGGGCAGCGCCAACCCGGCCTTTGATGCAAACACGCTGCGATTGACGCCATCGGGCAACGCGCTGGCCCCATTTCGCGGCACGCTTGAGTATCTGGATCAGGGGCATGAATTTCGTGATGTCACGGGGGCGGGGATTGCCGGGCCGGTTGCGGCATTTCGTTTGCATCCTCAAGCCGTTGAGCGCCTCAGCCGCCTGATGGCACGCTATGCCGTGGCCCCTGCGCCGCACCACCGCCCCGTGCCGGAGACGCTGGTCTTTACAGGCGCGGTACCGACGCCGGACCGGTCGCCGCAAACCTATGAGCCGGGTGAGAGTCTTGGTCGCACGGAACCCATGAGTTTTCACGACGCACGCGGCTTGATCATTGACCCGATTTCGATCGCAGCATTGTTTGATGATCTGATCACGACTTTTCCGGCCCTCGATTTCTCAAATGGCGCGGGCACGGGCGGGCCGGGCGGCGTTGGGACGATTGCGACCGGGTTGGGCGCGGGCACGGGCGTTCTGGTGCAGGTGGTGGATTTGCACGGATCACCCTTTGTGGGGCATCTGGGTGACGTTGGCATCGAAAAACAGGCGGCAGATACCACGTCGACAGGTGTGCCTAATGCGTCGGGTCTGATGACTTTGGCCGCGGCTGAAACGGTTGCGGCCACGGGGGCGAATGCCGCAAGCCGCATGCGGTTGGGATGGGCAACCGGTGGCACCATGGGGGCAGGGCCCCTGACGCAGCCTGCGCTGCCGGGTGGCATATCGTTGCCGCGCCAATTCCTGCGCGCCTATGCGGTTGATCTGGATTGGCATCTGCGGGGCAACCGCACCACAAGCGCCGTTGCGGGCGTGCCGGGCGAGGATGGCGACATGCCCTCCGATCTGAAACCGCAGGTGCGCAGCGAAGTTGTGATTGACTATGTGGTCGATGGCCCCGACCTGATGGCACGTGCGGATGCTGTGCTGGCGCGGGTCGAGGGGGCCCCCGGCGACCCGCTCATGTTTGTCGTCGCACCGATCATCGAAGATGAGGTCCCAACGCCTGCTGCGCCCGGTGCCGCGGCCCGCTGGCCCGCGTTTCCCACCCCGGCGGGCGCTGGCATGTTCGGGCCGAACCCGGCGCCAATCGTGGGCGCCACGGCGACATGGAGCGCTGATGAAGACGTGATCGTGCAGATCCCGGCCGACGCGGTGCCCGATGGCAGCGCCGTCAGGCTCTATTCCCAGCAGTTCGTTTCCATTCCCGCTATCGGAGAGACACCATCTTTCAAGCGAGGCGATGGCGGGGCGGCAATCGCCGTGGCAACCCAGCCGACGCTCATCCGGGTGCATAATCCGCTTGGGTTAGGCGCAGGGGATCCCAAACCCGATCCGGCAACGCTGGTCTTTGATCTGGTGGTCACACCGCGTGGCCAGAACCGCCGCCTGTTTGCTGCGCGCACCTTGCTGATTGCGCCGGGGCCTGCCGCCTTGCCCCCCGATGTTTTCGCGCCCGCGCTCGACCGTATGGGTGGGCTGTCCGACAATCTGAAATCGGTAGCCCCGGTTCCGATTTTCGGCACGGATGACGGGCCGGATGACGGCGCCGCGGGCACGCCTGTGGATGCCGCGCGTGCGCTTGCGTCCGAAACGGTGCCGCGCACCGGGCCGAGGCTGCCGACCATGGGGCGTCTCGAAGGCATCGTCGTCAGTGGTATCGGTTCGGCCAACGTAAGCGCCGGGCTTGACTGGGACGGGGTGCTGAGTGCTGCACCCTGGTCGCGCGACACGATGTCAGCCAGCCATGCGCAGGGCAACCCGGGCAACCCGCCCGGACCCGATACCCACAGCAGCGCCGTTCGGGTCGAGGGGGCGCTTGGCTATGACCTCGCACGCCACGCAGTGCGCCGCGTGCAGCCGTTCATTCCCTTGCCCGGTGGACCTCCTGTCGGGCAGGCACCGGGCTGGCTGGCGATGTCGGGCGGGGATAACATGAACCCGCCGGTACGGGCAGGTGCGGCGCCAGCGGGCGCCACATCATCGGGCGTTTTGCTGCACTCCATCGCGGCGGTGGCTGAAACGCCAGAACTGTCGCTGTTGCCTGATGGCAACCCGCTCAACTCAGCCACCCCGCTTGATTTGCAAACGGTGATCAATGATGTGGCCGCTGCTTTGGGCCTGCCGGCCCCCACGGTGGATGTCACCAACGGCAACCGCTTGCTGAACGAGTTGCGCCGCGAATATGAGCTGTCGGTCCATGGCGCGCGCGATGCGCTGTGGTCTTTGGCACGCGCCTTTCACGAGGCGCAGGAGCTGGTCTATGTGGAAACCGCAGGCCTGGCCCGCACGGTCCATACCGGTGCTGGCAGTGGCGCGGTCACGGTCGACCTGATCCAGATACTGGCGGACCGTCTGGCTGTGCAACCACGGCTCAAGGTCATACTGTGCACGCCGCGCGAGACCGATTTTGTCGATCCGCCATTTGTGCGCGCCGCGATCCAATTGCGCAACGAAGCACTTCTGGCGTTACAAAGCGTGGCCGCCGATCGTGTCGTCGCCTTTCACCCGGGGGCCTTTCCGGGACGGGCGGCACGGTTGCAGGGTACGACTGTCGTTGTGGATGATGTCTATTCGCTGACCGGTGCCACGCATCTGCGCAGGCGCGGCGTCAGTTTTGATGGCAGCGCGGCGGTCGCCTCTGTCGATCACGCCATCGCGCAGGGCTATAGCGCCAAGGTCAGAAATCAGCGTATCCAGTCGATGGCGGCACGTCTTGGCATTTCGCCCAGAGACGCCAGCGGGCTGCCATCGTCCGATTTCATCCGCTTGCAGCGCCCGGCTGCGGCATTTTCATTGGTGCGGGACCTTGTCGAACAGGGCGGGCTTGGCCGGTTAGAACCAAACTGGGACGGGCCGACAGACGCTGCTGTGATTGCGCAGACAGCGGAGGTTGCAGACCCCGACGGCAGTGACGGCGCCAACCTGTCGCTGTTTCTCGCAGCCCTTTTGGCCTGAGGTAAAGTGGCGTTCAGGTATTCTAGAGCGTCATGCGAAATACACCGATCATATAACGCTGCCTGAAATCAGAGATTTCAACGCGTTATGTGATAGATGATGTGCCGGGTTCTTAGTCAGACGTGACAAGTGCTGGCTATTTCTTGGCCGCTGCGGCCTCGGCTGCTTCCTGCTCCACCTGTGCCTGAACCGCACCGCTTGCGGCGGCCTCGATGGTGGTGCGTTGCTCTTCGGTCATGCCGTCCTGATCATCTACACCGGGCAGTGCAACGCGCACTTCGCGACGGGCGAATTCGATGCCATTTGCCTCGAATTCCTTGCGTACACGGTTGTAGATTTCCTTGCGGATGGTGAATTGCGTGCCGGGTTTTGCCATGAACTTACCGCGCATGACAATGCCCACATCGTCAAACTGAAACACCCCTTGGCTTTTGAAAGGCTCAAGGAAATCGTTCTTGAAGAGCGGGTCTTCGAGCATCTCTGCGCCGATCTTCTTGAAGATCTTCTTGACCTTGTTGGGGTCGGTGTCAAAGGGCACGGTGAACATCAGTTTCATGATGACCCAGTCACGGCTGAAGTTCGTCACCTTTTCCACGCTGCCATAGGGGATCGTATGCACGTTGCCGCGATGGTGGCGCAATTGCATGGAACGGATCGAGATTTTCTCGACCGCCCCCATTGTCCCGCCCACGTCCACATATTCACCAACGCGGAAAGCATCATCAATCAGAAAGAAAACGCCCGACACGATATCGGTGACGAGTTTCTGCGCGCCAAAACCGATGGCCAGACCCAAAATCCCGGCCCCGGCCAGCAAGGGCGTGATATCAATACCCAACGTGCCGATGGCAAGCAGCCCAAAGATCACACCAATCGCAATCTGCGCGGTCATCAGAACCAGAGGTAAAACCGTTGCGAGGCGCGAGCCACCCGCGCCGCCGCCTTCACCGGCTTCCTGATCAGATGTCATGCTGGAGGACTGCTCGCGCGCAAGGCGTCGGTTGATCCACAGCGACATCAGTTCGAACACGATGTAGCCGATCGCACAGATCACCAGAAACTCAACCAGATTGCCGATGAACTGTTCACCTGCACTGTTTGCACCCACGTTGGACAGGTCAATTTCCCACGCACTTGCGATAATCAGCACGATCATCCCAAAGGCGAGCACGCGCCCGATGCGGATCAGGCTGCGTTTGTTGGACTTATACGCCTGCTCTGCCACGGGGCCTTCACCGATCATCGGCGGTTGGAGGTGGCGCACCAGACCGCGGATGATCGTGTCAATGATCGGAGCCATGAGCAGCCAGAACATCGTTGTGTAGTGCGGTGCCTTGAGCAGCAACGCGATGTTGCCAAAGCCTGCCACGATCGTCGAAACCACCCAGATAAAGGCGGATACAAAGATCGCAAACATGGGATAAAATTGCGCCACCTGAACGTCATATCTGGTTCTGTCGGGGTCATTGCCCAGCATCATTTCCACAAGACCTTCGCGGGCTGTCCAGGCAATGACAATAATGTAGATGTGCAGCGCCAGCGTGAGCCAGAACCCCAGACGCGTCTCGCCGATGGGCACGCCGAACTGGGCGTTGAACCCGATGATAAACATGGTGAATCCGCCCAGCAGACCCAACCCGATCAGGTTGCGATGCAGGTATTTCGCCCAATGGTCATTCACACTCACCAGACGATATTGCGGCTCGTAAGGCGCAAGTGCAAAGCGTGACAGCGCCGCAATCAGCCTCGGTATAAGGATCAAAAGACGAACGGCCGGTGCAAGGATGGCAATCTGCTGCGGGCTCAGGAACGACGCGCCGATGATGCGGATCACGATGTAGAAAACGGCGAGGCCCAGAATTTCGCGGCCAAAGCGCTTGGCCAGAAAAACCAGCGTGTCGCGCAGCGAACCTGTATCTTGCGCAAGCGTCTTTTTTGTGCGCCGTTCCAACGTTTTGGTGACCAAGAGTTCGGCCGCATAGCCCAGAGCAAGGATGCCGACCAAAAGCCCGAATAAAACCGCCAGTCCGCTTGCGCCGAAACTGCCTGCAAAGGTGGCGAAGGCTTCGATCTGGCGTGCAAAGAGGATCGGAATGCGCTGCACCGCTTCGACCACGGGGGTGTAGAACGCTTCCCATGTCCGCGTCAGTGTCACGGCAAGTGATTGAAACTCAACCGTTTCCTCGGTGGATTCCGTCGCGACCGCATCCAGCCGCTCCAACAACATGACGCGCACCTGATCATCGGACATGCGCGCAACCATTTCGCGAATGGCTTCAGACGACAGCGGTTCTGGCATCTGTGTCGCGGCAGCCTCACCATCTACTGTTTGTGCATGAAGTCCCGGTCCGGGGGCCGCAATTGCGATGAAAAGCAAAGAAATAAAGACAATTAAGGGCAGCGCGAAACGAGTGAGCATGCAATTCTTCCTGCGGTTACTCTTTTGGCCTTAAGCATCATCTGTTTTCTTTGCAACCGGTAAGTGCAAACAAATGCTGCGCGTTTAACTGCACCGATTGTGGCCCAATTCGGCGGTTTTGCGCGTGTCCGGCGCGTTTTTTTGCCGCGCGCGCAGTCACATCAATGCGCAATCCGCGCCCGGCGGCAGGGGCTCTGCGCCCTCTGGCAGCGTGGGCGTATACTCGAAACTTGCAATGCTTGTCCCGCTGTCAAATGCGATGAACAGCTGGTTCGAACCGGGACGTATCGCAATGCCTTCGGGGTCCATGCCATATTCCAGCAGCGACGCGGTGGCGAGCAACTGGCCGTCAGCATCAAATTCGTACAGGCTGTTGGTGCCCTCCATATCGTCAACGATCAGAAGGTGCCCGCTGCGTGGGTCACGGGCGATGCCTTGTGCTTCGCTCAAAGGGGGCGTCAGTGTCATGGTGTCGATGCGGCGGATAATTTCGCCGGATGGGGTCATCCAGGTCAGGTATTCGGGGTCGTCCTCAACCATGATCAGCGTGCCATCTGCGTCCACCGCCAGGCCTTCGGTATCAGCCCATTGCGACGAAATCCGGAACGGATCAGCCAGCGCTGCGCCATTTTTCGTGATGCGCTGGAACCGCCCGGCGCCATCGGCCACGAGCAGATTATCCCCTTCGAGCGTGATCGCCTTGATCCTTGAAAGCCCGGAGGAAATGCGGCGCAGTTCCAGCCCGTCAAGCGTCATCAGAATGGCTTCGGGGCCTTCATTGGCAATCCATAGCCCGCAAAAAGCCGGGTCATAATCAAGGCTGGACGGGTAATTCAGATCGAACTGTCCGGTCAGTTTCAAATCCAATGCAGATCCCGGACCAGCGAAGCTCAGAACAAACAGGATGACGAAACGATACATGACAGACCCTCCGTTTTGCGGCGCCCTAACCCGCGCGTAATTCCCTGCCTCGTCGGTGCGCTGGAAACCATAATACCCGGTTCCAACATTTAAGCATTATTTGTCTTGACCTCTGCGTCGGATCGCTCCCAGGCATCCCAGTCCGGCAACGCCTTTTGCATTTGCGCTTACGTAACATAAGCCTCCCAAAGAGATGACAAATCGACCTTGGCCCCCAAGCGTCCGCAAAGCAGGAAGACGCCGCTAAATTTTCGCTGCAACAACAGGACATCAATTGGCAAGGGCGGCGGTACGAACCCCTCCTGGGCCAGTGCCATGCCTTCGGTTTGCATCTGTTGCGACAGGTCGGTTGCGGCAAATTCAAACTCTGTGCTGTCGCGCAGGGCGCCAAAGGCGAGCCGGATCATCTTCACGATCCGATTTTTGTGTACCTCCGGCGTGTCGGCGGCAAAAAAGCCAATGTCCTGTGCCGTTTGAAAGATCGCGGCTGTGTCGTCCTGCAACCCGGCGCGCATCAACACACGGTATTGTTGCACGACGACCGGATCGAGCGTGCGCGTTGCGCCAAAGTCAAGCAAGACGACTTGGCCCGTGTCAGGCTGATATCGATAGTTTGCGAAATTCGGATCGGTTTGCATCAAACCAAACTCGAAGAGTTCTTTCAACGTCAATTCAATCAGATGTTTCGCAATCCGGTTGCGCGTCTCCTGCGGCGCATCCTGCGCGCTTTCGATGGGTTCGCCTTCGACATAGCTCATGGCAAGAATGCCGGCTGTTGTCCAATCGCGGTATAGTTCCGGTATGATGAAGGCCGGATCATTGCGCAGCAGTGTGCCAAAACGCATCAGTTGCGCGCCTTCCAATACGTAATCGGTTTCATCATGCAGTTGTTTGCGCGCTTCTTCCAGATAAGGGGCGAGTTCGAAGCCTTTCGGCAAAAGGCCTGACATCCGCATCAGAACGCCGACATTTGCCACATCGCTGTCAATGCTCCTTGCGACACCGGGGTACTGCACTTTGATTGCAAGATCACGCCCGTCTTTCAGTTGCGCACGATGCACTTGCCCGATGGACGCCGCGGCAATGGGGCGGACGTCGAATTTCTTGTATTTTTGCAGCCAGCCTTCAGGCCAATTTGCAGCAAGTACCTGTTTGAGTTGTGCCGGCGGCATGAAATGTGCATCATCTTGCAGTCGAGCCATGATCTGCGCGAGTTCAGGTGGCAAAACATCACCCGTATCCATTGACATCAATTGACCGATTTTCATCGCGGCGCCGCGCATCTTTGCCAGTTGATTGGCAACGCGCGTGACATTCTGCGGTGTAAGCAACAGATCCCGCATCGAAGGGCGCTGACCTTGGCCGAGCTGCGCCAAGCCGTTTACGGCCATACTCCCGGCCACGCCGGCTGTCATGGAACTCAGACGGCCCAAACGGGCGATACGCCCTGACGGGACGGCCAAGGCGCGGGGATCGTCAGCTCTATCAATCATGGGCTTGACGTAGGTGGCAAGTACCGCACGGCAATGGAGGTTCGTGCCATTTTAGCGTGACTGAGCGGGAGTGCGGGTAACGGGTGCGAGAAAAACGTTCGAGAAATCGGTTACCGCCTTGGACAGATGCCGAGTTTGCCTGTGTGAGTGCTTAGGCTGTGACGGATATGGAAATTGCGAGCGCTACCTCTCCCCAAATGCGTTTTCCAGCGAACGGCTGATTGGTTTTAGCAGATATGCCAATACCGTTCGTTCATCAGTCACAATTTCGGCCGTTGCAGTCATGCCGGATTTCAAATCCCTTTGCCAGACACCTTCACCTATCGAGGCGTTGCCCAAGGCAACAGTGGCACGAAAGTGTTCTTGACCCGTATCGCTATCCATCACCGAATTAGGTGAGATACTTATGATTTCGCCCTCCACTTGCCCGTATCGTCTCGGATCGAAGGTGTCGAACTTCAATGCAACCGGATCACCCGTTGAAACATGACCGATGTCAGATGGGTTCACTTCAATCTCTGCAACAAGGCTTTGCTGAGTTGGAAGAAGTTCAAAAAGTACGTCCCCAACATTCACGATTTCGCCCGGATTTGGGAAGCCAATTGCGTGTAGAACGCCGTTTGCGGGCGAGCGTAATTTCAGCTTGTCGCGTTGTTGCACAACGGTTTCCAATTGACCCTTCAGCGCCTCGCGTTGCAATTCCAGTTCAAACAGCTTTTCGGTGTATTTTTCCTCCATAGACAGGCGGTTTTGCACGACCGAGGATTGCGAAAGGCTAACCTCCTTTTGAAGTTGGGACAGTCGTACATCTACATCAACGAGGCGCGCCTGCAATTGGTCCAGTCGGTCCTTTTGCGCATCAAGATCGCGCGAAGTGGTCAGCCCTTTGTTGAACAGGTCTTCATCTTTTTGGACTGACAGTGTTTTGGCGATCACGCGCTTTTCGGCTAGTTTTCGCGCACGCTCAAGCGTTGCGAGCGTTTCTTCCAGCCTTGTTATCAATTCCTTCTGCGCGCGCTGTCTGCTCTCAAAGAGTTGCAGTTGGGTATCAGCAAACTCCATCTCAGGATTGGACAAGGGCTCAGTCGTCGGATTGTCGGTTGTAACACCTGCAATTATTGCCTGAAAATTTTTCACTTTTGTTTCAATCGCCAGAAGCTCTTGGCGCAGGTTTTGTTCGAGTTGGTCCAGGGATGCGGAGGATAGCTCAGCCAAAACGTCACCGGTTTGAACCACTTGTCCTTCGTGAACGTGAACTGAAACGACTGTCCCGCTTTCTGGTGCCTGAATCTGGTGGTATCTTCCGGTCGGAACAAGCGCGCCGCTTGCGCGTGTCAACTCAGGAACGACTGTGGAGGCGGCCATCCACAAGGAACCACCAAGAAAGCCAACAAGCGTCAGGATCAGCAGGCTGGCCAGTTTCGGGCCCCGCCGCGCTGCGCGGGCGTCAGACTTCGCGAAAACACCCTTTTTGCCCCGTTTCAACTTGGTCTGCGTCATGTCAACTTGCTCCCGTGCGGTTTAACAAAGCGTTGAATTTTTTGAGGCCTGCATTGCCAAGGTCATCCGCGACGACCCTGCCGTTTTGCAAAAATATGTAATGGTCTGCCAACTGGGCAACACTGATGTCCTGCGTCGCAACGATGAACGTGCGAGAGCCTTTGAGGTCTTGCATGGTGCGGAGCAATGCAGCGCGGTGCTTTGTGTCCAAACCCGCGAACGGTTCATTAAGCATGCAAACAGAACCACCCCTTGCGATCGTGCGCGATATCCCCAGAGCTCGCAGGGTTGACAGTGGCAGCGTGCTGCGAAACGCCTCGGATAGCCGTGTATCCAAGCCATCGGTAAATCCGTCGATTTCTTCGAGAAGGTCCATCTGCACAAGGGCCTCAATGACGTCATCCCGGCTTAAAGACGGTGCGGCCAGTTTGAAATTCTGATAGATCGTGCCGTAAAACAACTCTGGCGGTGAGAGGCAATAACTCACGGAGCGTCGCAAGTCATCGACTGCGATGTGCCTTAAATCCAGATCATCAATCTGAATTGAGCCCAAGCTGGGTTGATAAAAGCCCTGCAGGAGGTTCAACAGAGTTGTCTTTCCGCTGTTGCTGCTGCCACCGAGCACGACAAACTCGTTTGCTTTGATGTCCATTGATACTTGTGACAAGACCGGCGCGCTTGCGGAATCGTAACGATGTGTAACGCCTGAAACAGAAATCTGACCTTTGAGTGTTTTCTGATGGTTCTGTGCTACGCCGCGTACCATCTCTTCGGGCAGGTTCAAAACGCGGTCACTTTGCGTCTTGCTGTTTTGAAACGAAACAATCTGCGCTGAGTTTGCATAAAGAGCCTGTAGCGGTGTCAGCACTTTCCAAACCAAAGACAAAACGGCAATCAAAGCGCCAAAGGACATAGTGCCTTGCATGGCACTGAGCGTGCCAAGAATTACGGCGCCCAATCCAGCGATTGCCATCAGGCTTTGGCCAAGGTTTTGCGTGACCAACTGGAGTTGTGATGCAAGACGCGTTGCGCGCGCAGCTTTCCGGTTCATAGCTTCACCTTGCTTGGTCCAGTGGTCAATTAGGCCAAGTCGCTGAATTGCTTGTTGATTTTGCGCGGTTTCAAACATGTAACTTTGCAAAGCTGCTTTGTGCTCTGCCGCACTGGCGTTGCGCGACGTTTGTATCGGCAAGGTAATGCAGGTGATGACAACGAATACGATGATCAGCGCTACGATCAAAAAAGCGATTTGAGGTGATAAAATGTATAAAACGGCCAGAAAAATCAGTGTGAAGGGTAAGTCGAGTACCGCCACCAAAATCTGGCCGGTAAATACATCGCGCAGGCTTTCAAACTGTCTAAACCTCGCCAATTGTTGTTCAACGCTGGCCTTTTGGATTTGCGATACCGGCAGAGCAAGTATCTTTTGAAACAAAGCGAGGCCAAGACCAAGTTCGGTTTCGCGCCCCATATGAGCGATAACCCGATATCTGATGAGGCGAAAACCAGCGTCGGTTGCCAATAGAATGAGGGCTACCAGAGCCAAGGACGTTATCAGGTCAACGGAGCCTGACGGGATCACACGGTCATAGATCACCATTATCAGCAAGGGTGTTGCAAGACTTGCCAAGTTGGACATGAACGAGGCAATGAACAACCATGGCATCAGACCTTTGAAGGGCCTGGTAATCTGGCTGAAACTATACCTGGTTTTCGCGTTTTGTTCGTTTTGGAACCGCTCAAGGCGGACCAGTCGTCCCGCCAAACTACTTGCTTTGACCCAGCGAGGGTCGGTGTCTCCCAGTTGGCAAACGAGAAGGTTGCCTTGGTCGGCGTCAAGAATTGCTTGCATGCAATCTTGGGTATCAACGAACAAGGCAGGGCAATCGTCAGCTTCTATTTCATTGAGTTTGCAGCGTTGCGAAGATGTGGGGACACCCAGATTTCGAAATGTGCTCACCATGTCAAACGGAGTGAGTTCGTCGGACATGTGTGGCACAGCTTCAAACAACCGATTTTGACTGCTGTGCCAACCTGCAGCTGACATCAATTGGTTGAGCAGGTTGAAGCTGGGTGAAACAGCTTTGTCCATCACGCGCTCCGCTCTTGTAAGGGCCCGATCATCAATTGTTTGGCCGCTCGTCTGTCGGCATGACCGTCTTCAATCCAAGCATCGATGTTTTTGGCCTCAGGTTGGTTGAGATTCAAACTTGCGTCCGCGTATTCCAGCAGCTCTTGGTCCATACTTGCGATTATGAGTGTCGTGTGTTGGTGAATGTCCTTGATCAGCGACAGAAAGCCATCGCGGGTAACTTTATCCATCGTCGCAGTGACATCGTTGAGAAGCAGGATTTTTGGTTGTAGCGCCATGGCCCTGACAAGAGAAATCCCCAGCAAAGCTGCCTGGTTGTTCGTTAAGGCCGGGCAGTCTTGCATCAGCGTATTGTAGCCAAGTGGTAAACGATGAAGTGCTTTGTCGAGCCCCAAACGCTCTGAAAACTCCAGCGCCCGTGCAATGCTTTCGCCATCCCCGAAAGCGGAAATATTACTGAGGACCGTACCCGCAAAAACAACAGGTTGTTGGTCGGCATAACCAATTCCACCGGTGCCTCTGGCATGAATCATGTCATGTGCAGGAACGCCATCGACAAGCACGCGTCCCTTTGTCGGTTTTTTCTCGCCCAGTATCAGTTGCATAAGCGCGGATTTGCCCGAACTCGCATTCCCAAGCAGAGCAAGGCTTTGATTGGGCATGATATCGGCGTTTAACCCTTGAAAGAGATAGCCATCCTTTGTCGGGTGTTTCAGCGCAACGTCTTCAAAACAAACGCGTCCCGCGAGCGGCGTTTCGTTTCCATTTGCCGTTGTACGGGAGGGAAGCGCAAAAGTTGCGTCCAATTTTGAACGGGACAACGATAGGTTTTCAGACTGAACCCACAGGTTGAGTGTTTTTAACATGGGTTGTATCGTGCGGCCGTTTAGAAGCATGCAGGCTGCAAGTTCGGCGATACCTAAATTACCGACTATAATCAGGTATCCGCCAAACAACCCCATTGCCGCCACGGCCATCTGCGAAAATAATGCGCCAAAAGACTGCGAAAAGCCGGAAATCTTGATAACGCGCTGACTTATGTCGACGGTCTGATCCTGCAACAATTCGTAGCGTCGTTTGATCTGGGCTTCCATCGCATTGGCTTTGAGTGTCTTGATTTGCGACAGGACCTCAACGAGGAAGGAGTACCGCCTGTCATCCAGTTTCTTGCGTTCCTCAAAAACCGAGGACTGGACTTGCTTCAGCCCGATTTTGAACATGATAAGCAAGGCAATACTGGCCAAAGGAACAAGAACCAGCCAGCCACCGATCAAACCGATCATCGCAACGAACAGTGCAGCGAAAGGTAAATCTATCGCTAAAATTCGCCCCTGACCTGCATAAAAGGTTCTGACTTGGGAAATTGCGCCAAAATGATCCAGATGCGCAGCCGGTGTCACCTTGGCGAAAGCGGTCGGATCGGCGTTAAGACTCGTTTGCATGAAACGAGTTGTCAGCGTCTGGTCAAACACCTCGCCAACGTTGCTTAACAGGACGACGCGGGCCCACTTCAATGTGAATTCCAGTATGGCGACCAAACACATCCCCAAGAAAAGGATGACGAGCGTTTCAGTCGCTTGGAAAGGGATCACGCGGTCGAAAATCTGCAGAACAACAAGCGGCAGGGCGAGCGCGAGTATATTTAAAGCAAAAGTGGCCGACAAAACGGCGGCGCCAACCCTTGGCCGAATTTCTTTTGCTACTGTCGCTTCGTCTGATGAGGTCATGCCGGCCCACTTTCCTTACAGGATTTGGATAGTGCCGGTGCGTTTACAAATCACTTAACCTGACTGCGTATGAACATAAAGATAAGTAAACTTTGAACTGTATTGAAAGAACGCGTTAAGACTTTTTTTCCATGTTTCTTTCATGCTGCCCAAAATTGACGTGGGAAGTTCAAATGGTTGACGATGACTATGCAGACGGGTCGCAAGGTGCGCCACAATCAGACGCGGAAGATCTTAAAAAGAAGGTCGCAGAGCAGTCACTGAAATCTGCAGGGCAGGTTTATGAAGACCCTGCACGCGGATCGCTGCATTATGGCAAAGACGAAGATCCTGAGACGGCGAACGAAGCGTTCCTCGACGGTGCCGCGCCTTTGATTCCTCAGCAGGGCGGGGCAGAAGACACCATTGCATCACAGAGCGAATTAGGCACGGGACCAACGCCTGACTTGCCGGCAAACGCCGCCGGGCCTGGCGCGAGCGAGTTTTCTTATACCGAGGGTGCGCTCTCACTTACGGATGCCGCGCCGCACTCAAGCGCGAACCGCTCGGCGCGCGCAGGCGAAAACCTCGACATTCCGCAGGTGACATCTGCCCAAAGCCCTGCCGCTGTGATCGACCAAGAAGAAGGGATGGTCGCGCAAATGGGTCAACGGCAGCTGCCAGCGGGCGGCCAGATGAGCGCAGAGACCACTCAATCACAGGGTTCTGAGGACGCCGCGCCCGAAGCAGTCCACCTTTCGAATGCTGCAATCGCGGAAAACGTCGAGGGGGCCGTTCTGGGGCGGTTGAGCGTCAGTGATGCTGACGTGGGTGATGTGCACCGTTTTTCTGTTTCGGATGATAGGTTCGAGATACTGGAGGGTGTCGTCAAACTTAAGGAAGGCGAAAGCCTGAGCATGGATGATGCTGCCAGTCTTACGCTGGAGATCACAGCAGTAGATAGCGCAGGCGGTACCGTAACCGAGCAGTTTTCTGTGAATGTTGTTGATATGCCTGAGGTCAGCCTCGACGCCGGGTTTCATGCCAGGTATTTCGATGTAGACCAGACCCTGCGCAAACTGGATGATATAGACTGGAGCGCAGAACCAACGCATCGGGAACTCGTAGAGCATATTGATTATACCAATGGCAGGGGTTCCTTCTGGGAGGGAGGCGCCACAGATACATTTGGTGCACAGATCAGCGGAAACATTGAGGTGGAAGAAGGTGGTACGTTCAATTTCTTCATGGGCGGCGATGATGGCGTGGTTCTTTACGTCAATGGCATAGAAGTTATTGAGGATGATGGCCTGCATTCCTACCGGACGCGGTCAGGCGAGATCGACCTCGAACCCGGCACCCATGTGATCGAGATACGCTATTTTGAGAATTACGGCCACGCGGGCCTGAAGCTCGAATGGGAAGGACCAGGAATTGAAGGCCGTGAATTGGTCACGACGCCACCCGTTGATGATCTGCAGACGGTGACTGGCATGCCGCTTTCTGTCCGTCTGGATATTGAACAAGGGTATGAAAATACATCTCACACGATAAAAGGCTTGCCCGACGGTAGTATCGTTCAGCTTGGTGACCAGCTCGTAGAGGTTGGCGAAACAGGCAGTATCGATATCTCTGGCAAGGATGTTTCTGTCGTTCAAATCACGCCACCGGTTGATTTTACAGGTGATGTCTCTGCGATCTTGAAAACGACGGTGACGCTTGAGGGTGGTGGTGTTGCAACAAGCCAAACTCCGATGGGTTTCAAGGTCAACGCTCTGGACATGTACACACCTGAGCTAGATGTCCAAACGGGTTTCAAAGCTACCTATTTCGATGTCGACCACAGTTTGAGCGCGCTGGATCAGATCGACTGGTCTGGCACGCCGACGCATGAGGAAGTCGTCGGCGAAATTGATTATGAGAACGGTGCAGGATCGTTCTGGGAGGGTGGTCCCAAGGATACATTTGGTGCAAGAATTACGGGCGACGTTACCGTTGAGGAGGGCGGCGTATACAATTTCTACCTCGGTGGTGACGATGGCGTTGTCCTCTACGTGAATGGTGAGGAAGTGGTTGAAGACGACGGGCTGCATTCCTTTCGGACCCGCGCCGGCGAAATTGAGCTTGAGCCCGGGACGCATGAAATCGAAATTCGTTATTTTGAAAACCACGGCGTTGCAGGGTTGAAGCTGGAGTGGGACGGCCCGGGAACAAATGGCCGGGAGCTTGTTCAGGCGGATAGTGATTTAACTGCGGAGCAGAATGGCGCGATCGACATTCGTCTTGATACCTCCGGTTTTATGTCTCACGGACCTGCCACGCTGTCTGGTCTGCCTGCGGACACCATTCTGGTCAGTGGTGATATGACTGCGGTCGCAGATGGGAATGATGTTGTGCTTGAGGGCTGGAACCTCGATTTGATCGAAGTCATGCCCCCTCCCGGTTTCTTGGGCGATATAAATGTTGATGTGTCAGTGCCTTCTTACGCCTTGAACGGCTCCGAACAGGAAGTCAGTACGTCCTTTCAGATCAGTGTTGTCACCGACGAGCAAAGTTTGGAGAGAAATGGAGGTCAGGAAGATCTCGTGCTGCTGGAACAATCAGATGATTCCGAGCAGACGTCAGGGTGGTCCGCCGATGCGACCGACGGGGGTCGTGATAGCAGTTCCGGTGATGACGACATATTGGACGAAGCTGTCGCCAGCGGTCAGGGCGCGGAACAAACGTTTGAGGTCGCGGAAACCTATGAGCGACAGGATTGGTGAAACGTGGCTGCGGTAAGCCACCGAAGTCAGGTGCCGAGACTCGTTTGTGCAGGCAGCCGGTAAGCCGCGTTACACTCAGAAGCTCTATGAGGACTTGAAAGCGGGGCAATCCTTGTGAGCCAGCTGCCACTCGCGCAAAGGTTGGGGTTGCGAGGAATTGATCTAACACTGTTCATTGTTTCTGCCTCAAAACCTGTAAGGCAACCGGCGAGGACAAAAGCGCACAGATCGTCCTCGGATGAGACGACTGAGCAGTGACCCCAGCGCGTTCCGAACATTCCAAGGAGGTTGCGCGCGCCAATACAGCGTTTATGCGCTTGCTTTTTGCCATCTCGACCGGTGCGACGGTTTTGAACCCCGAGCAGAAGATATTCGACCGCAAGGTTGGTCTGTAAAGCTCTGGGAAGTGATAGCATTTTCCAGTTGGTCTCATGGTGTTCGCCGCACCGACGTTCAATGGCATGACTAGGGTGCCCGGAATGGCCATAGCTTATACTCGAGGCGTCTTTAACACAGGCTGTCAAGGTTGCGGTTGTTGCGCTGGATAGACGGAAGTGGCGCGGGTCGAAGGCAGTTTTTTGATGGTGCCCGTTTGTTTTGCCTGCCAGAAATGGCGGTTAGCAATCAGGACTGACAGCCTAAGGGTTCGCTTCCGTTGATTGTACAGGCCTTGATCAGGCAGGCGATGGCTGTCCAGTTTTCTGTGTCTTGATCATGGCCTGCGATACTGCCTTTGTTGTGTTGTGCATCAGCTTGATTGCTGCGAGGAAAATGAATCGGTGCGGACCAGTCACGCTCTTTCTGCGCGGGTGATCCTGAGGTGTTTCGCTGGCGAGTCCAGCATTATAAAGCACCAAACCCACCGCACCCCGTTGGCAGGCTAAAGCATCAAACGCAGTGCCGCCGCGCGAGCGAGCAAACGAACGCCATGAGCGTCACAGCGCTTTACTTGCAACATGGTTCGACTCTGCGCAGTATGGGATCGGCGATACAAGAGTAGATTAACCTTGCCCAAATCATCAAAGCCAAGATCGCCCGTTACAATGCGGGACGTTGCGCGGGCCGCAGGCGTTTCCCGTATGACAGTATCGCGCGCGTTGCGCGAAAACAGTCCCATTTCATCTGAAACACGTGAGCGCATTTTGCAACTCGTGCGCGATATGAACTACGTGCCTGATCAAATGGCCGGCAGCCTGACCACGAAAAGATCGGGATTTGTGGCTGTTCTGGTCCCCTCGCTGAACAACCTGCATTTTGCCGAGACAGTGCAGGCTTTGACGGAAGAGCTAGAAAAAATTGGTCAGCAAATCCTGCTCGGTTACACGGATTATTCAGTCGAACGCGAGGAAAAGCTCGTTGAAAGCATGATGCGGCGCAGGCCGGAGGCGATCGTTTTGTCCTACGATGGCCACTCTGACAGAACCATTCAATTGCTCGGCGAGGCCAATGTTCCCGTTATCGAACTATGGGAACGACCGGACAATCCCATCGGGCACACTATAGGGTTTTCCAACTGCGAGGCAGCGGCCGAAATGACGCATGGGCTGATCCAGCGTGGATATCGCAACATCGCCTTTCTGGGTGAAGCGGATGACGCGTGGACACGCGGCGCGGCGCGGCGGCGCGGCTTTTCGCAGGCCATGCAAGCTGCGGGCTTGTCTGCACACCGGATCCTGCAACTGGGAAAACCGCCGCTCTCGATCCAGGATGGTGCCGTGGCAACGCCGGAACTGCTGCGTCGGTATCCGGATGTGGATTGCATCTTTTGCGTCTCGGATGTTCCGGCGTTCGGGGTTTTGTCCGCGCTGACCGGGTTGAACAAATCGGTGCCTGATGACATCGGCGTCGCGGGTTTCGGTAATTTTGAAGTGTCGCGGTTTTCAAACCCATCAATCACGACCGTAATTGTGGACCCAAAACGTATCGGTCAGGCGACAGGGACCCTTTTGTCCGACCTGTTTTCTGAAGCGTATGCCGCAAACGCGGCCCCAAGGACGGTCGCTGTGAAGGCCGAGTTGAGCTTTCGCGGCAGTACCAAATCCGGCTGAATTTAAAAGAAACGAAGCTGACACCTTCAAAAATTACTTGTGTTACCGGTCACAATCAATACGGTGGCGTGAAAATGTGACATAAGGTGCGGGCTGAATGCCGACTATTCATCTGGAAAACCTGATCAAGCGATACGGTGACGTAGAGGTTTTGCACGGCATCGAACTTGAGATGGCCGATAACGAATTCACGGTTCTTGTCGGGCCTTCGGGTTGCGGAAAATCCACGACGTTGCGCATGATCGCAGGGCTTGAGGATGTGACAGAGGGTGAAATCTACGTGGATGGGCGGCCCGTCAGCCGACTTGAGCCAAAAGACCGTGATCTGGCGATGGTGTTTCAGGATTACGCGCTTTACCCGCATATGAACGTCGCTAAAAACATGTCCTTCGCTTTGCGCCTGCAAAAGCGTCCCAAGGCAGAGATCGACGAAAAGGTCCGCACCGTCGCAGCGACCCTCGGGTTGAGCGATTATCTCAACCGCAAACCGGGTGAGCTATCAGGCGGTCAACGTCAGCGGGTTGCCATGGGGCGCGCGCTGACACGGGATGCCAGCACATTTCTTTTTGATGAACCGCTTTCGAACCTTGATGCCAAGCTGCGCGGTCAGATGCGCGCCGAACTGGCACTGATGAGCCAGCGTGTTCATAAGAACATGATTTACGTCACGCATGATCAGATCGAAGCGATGACATTGGCGGACAGGATTGTGGTGATGCATGGTGGGTACATTCAGCAGCAGGGCACCCCAGAAGAGCTGTTCAAGCACCCGGTCAACAAATTCGTGGCGGGTTTTCTGGGCATGCCACCGATGAATTTTCTCAACGCCGAAATCGAGCAGCGGGACAACAAGGTCTATGCCAAGGGTGACGGGTTTGATCTGTTGCTGCAGGGCGAGAGGGCGTCGGCGGCCCTGCGGAACAAAAGCAAGGATGTGATCATTGGCGTACGGCCATCCGACCTGACCTATGCGCCCGATTGCGACAGGGAGCATGCGTTGGAATTGCATGTGATGGTGTCGGAATACGTAGGTGCGCAGTCTGTTTTGCTCTGCACCTGCGGCGGGGCAAAAATCATGGTTGAACTTGGCTCGGACACGCCTGTCGCATTGGGCCAGACGCTGACGTTTGCGGTCAATTCAGGGGGGATACATCTCTTTGACCGCCAGAGTGAGGTTGCACTGTAGCGGCCTGAATTTTTTATGGGAGGAACCAGATGTATACGACACTAAAACGGGCAGGGATCAGCGTTTCCGCTGCGCTCTTCATGACGGGTGCGGCTTTCGCTAACCCTTATGCTGAATACGCGGGCACGACGCTGATCGTGAACTTTCCCGCACACCCGCATTACAATGCGGCAATGAAGGTTCTGCCTGAGTTCACCGCAGAAACCGGGATCGAGGTTGAGGTTGATCAACTTCCCTACCTCAAGATGCGCGAACGTCAGACGTTGGAGCTTGCGCAGGACGAGGGGGAATACGACCTGATTTCCTATGTTGTGTTTTCAAAGGCGGACTACGTTTTCGCGGATCAGCTTGAAAACCTTGCCAAATATTTCATGAACCCCAAGCTGGCTGACCCGAATTATGATGCCGAAGACCTGATCGACGGGTACGTTCAGAACATCGGTGTTGCGGGCGGGGAAAAAGGCTATCTGCCCGGTCCGACGGGCTCGCTCTTCGGGATACCTTTCGGGTCGGAAACTTCCGTGCTGGCCTATCGCAAGGACATCTTTGAAAAGCACGGGATCGCCAAGCCTGAAACCTACGACCAATTGCTGGATGCGGCGTGTAAAATACCCGAACTGGAACCCGGCATGGGCGGTATGGCATCGCGTGCCGCATCCGGACACCAGGCCAGCCATGCGTTTTTGCTGCACCTCGCGCCATTGGGCGGGCGCGTGTTTGATGATGCGTGGAACCCGATCATCAACAACGCCGCGGGCAAGCAGGCGGCCGAGGCGCTGAAGACCATCGTGGATTGTGGCCCCGAAGGATCGCTCAGCTTTGGACCATCCGAGGCGGCGGCGGCCTTTTCCAACGGCGAGGCGGCCATGTTCCTTGACTCCATCGCCTTCATGCCCGGGTTTGAAGACCCTGACCGCTCCAAGGTTGTGGGCAAAGTCGGCTATGCCATGCACCCCGAAGGTGTGCGCCGGGGCAGCCAGACAGGTGGCTTCGGAATCGCGATCCCGAAGAATGCTGAAAACAAGGAAGCCGCCTTTTTGCTGATGCAGTGGCTCACCTCCAAACAAGGGGACCTCAAGGTCGCGATGGCCGGCGGCAACCCTTCGCGGTTCTCCACCTATCAGGACCCCGGCCTGAACGAGAAATTCCCGTTCTCGGCCACATTCGGTGAGGCGCTGAAATATGCAGACCCGGACTGGCGCCCGATCATCCCCGTCTGGGGCAAGATCAACGCTGATATCGGCACCACGATGTCCAAGGTGCTGACCGAAGATCTCGATATCCAGGAAGCACTGGACGGCGTTGCCGAGCGGACGCGCGCCGTGATGGAAGACGCCGGCTATTATACCTGGCAGTAACCTCCCAGCGTTCGGGGCGCGCGCTGTTTTGTGCGCCCCGGGCCTGTTTTAGCTGAACCGGAAAAGAGTGGTTTTCATGCGCATCGCCATGGCCAACCGATTGACGCCTTACATGTTCATGGCCCCTGCCGTGCTCATCATGGCCATCGCGCTGATGTATCCGCTGGGCTACATGATCTGGGGCAGTTTTCGCGAATGGAACCCCAGTCAGACAATCGGCGAGGCCGAATTCGTTGGTCTGAAAAACTACATTACCCTTTGGGGGGATCCGAATTTCCACGAAAGCCTTGTGGTCACGCTGAAGTTTGCGTTCTTCGTTGTGACATTGGAGATGCTGATTGGTGTAGGCCTTGCGCTGCTGCTGGATCGCAACATCCGCGGCATGTCCATTTTGCGCACATTGTTCATTCTGCCGATGATGATCGCACCGGTGGTGGTGGGGCTGATGTGGCGCTACATGTACCACCCGACCATCGGCACATTTAACGGCTTTCTGGACAAGCTGGGTCTGCCCCGGGTGGACTGGCTGGGCGAACATGCGCTGATGTCGATCATCATTGCCGATATCTGGCAGTGGACGCCCTTCATTTTCATTCTGTCACTGGCAGCGCTGCAGTCCTTGCCCCGCTCCGCACTTGAAGCGGCGCGGATTGACGGTGCGACCGGCTGGCAGCAAATCTGGCATATCAAACTGCCGCTGATGATGCCCGTGCTGATCGTCACCGCGCTTTTGCGTCTGATTGATGCCTTCAAGGTGCTCGAGGTGATCCTTGTGATGACCGAAGGCGGGCCGGGTCTGTCCACGGAAATCCTTGCCTTGCGCATTTCCCGCACCGCGACGGAGTTTCGCGAACTTGGGGTGGCCGCGGCCATGTCGAATTATCTGCTTATTCTGCTGCTGTTTTTGACCCTGGGCATGTTCGCCTTCACCCGTTGGCAAGAGGCGCGCGCGGCCCGGCTGAACGCCATGATTCAGGAGGAGGACAGCTGATGGCCGCCAGACAAGAACGCCAACCGGTCGGTTTTTACGCCATCATCGTGGCGCTGGTCTTTATGTCTGTGGGGCCGGTTCTGTTGATGCTGGTCAATTCGTTCAAGCTGGATGTCGACATCCTGTCGGGCGGTACGGGCTTGTTGTTTTTGCCCACGATCCAGAATTATGAAACAGCGCTATGTGATATTCTCTGGTACGAAATCGACCACCTTGATTTCTGCTCGTTGAAATTCGGGGGCGCATTCATCAACTCGCTGATCATCGCGCTGATCTCGACCCTGCTGACGCTGATTATCGGCTGTATGGCGGCTTATGCGTTGGTGCGGTTCAGATTCATGGGCCGTGACACAGTGTCGATGAGCACGCTGATGGTGCGCATGGTCCCGCCCGCCGTGTTGCTGGTGCCGGTGTTCGGGCTGTGGAACAATGAATTCTGCCTTGATCGCGATGGGTTGATCGGCGGCATGATCCGCGACACCTTTGGCGGGCGCGGTGATGTTTGTCTGGCCGGGACGCATTCGGGGATCATCCTGATCTATGTCGCGATGAACCTGCCCTTTGTGATCTGGATCCTCCAGAGTTTCATTGTTCAGGTGCCACGATCGTTGGAAGAAGCCGCGCGCGTGGACGGGGCCGGCCCGTTTCAGGTGTTTTTCAAGATCGTTTTGCCGCTGATCAAACCGGGCCTCGCGGCGGCGGCCATTTTTACCTTTCGGATTGCATGGAACGAATACCTGCTGGCCTCGGCTCTGAGTGATCGTGATACCCGCACCGTACCCATTCTGATCGTAAACAACATGTCGGAATTCAATGTCGAATGGGGCGTGATCATGGCCACTGGCATGCTGCTTGCCATCCCACCGATCATCTTCACGCTCTTTGCGAGCCGTCAGATCATTACCGGCATGACGGCGGGCGCGGTCAAGGGATGATGTGGGACTGGCTGCTTGCGCCGATTGACCCGACACGGGTGCATGATGTCGGCTTTGCGGTTTCATGGCACGCGCGGACAATGGTCATTGCATGGGGCGTGATTGCCCCGCTGGCCGTTCTGATCGCGCGGTTTTTCAAGGTTTTGCCGGGTCAGGACTGGCCACGCGAATTGGATGTGCAGGTCTGGTGGCGCTGTCATCTGTTCGGGCAGTTGACGGTTGCCGCGCTTTCCGTCGTGGGGTTCGTTTTGCTCTACTGGGTCTCTTCTGACGGGCCTTTGTCGTGGCACGGGTGGCTGGGCTATGGTGTGCTTGCGGCCCTTTTTGTGCAGGTCACGCTCGGCTTCATGCGCGGTGACAAGGGGGGGCCGACCATGCCGGGCGGCACCATGCGCGGGGATCACTATGACATGACACCATGGCGCCTGTTCTTTGAACATGCACATAAATCTGTTGGATATGCGGCGATCCTGTTGGCCTTGGCGACAATCATTTTCGGGCTGTGGCACGCGAATGCACCGCATTGGATGTGGCTGACCTTGGGGCTGTGGTGGAGCATGCTGCTATGTGCATTCATCGTGTTGCAGCGCAAGGGTTTTGCCGTGGACACCTATCAGGCCATCTGGGGCGCGGACCCGGCGCATCCGGGCAACCAGCGCGCGGCACCGGGGTGGGGCGTGCGCCGTATGAATATACCTGATGAACAGAAGGAAGAACGCGATGTTCGGGATGATCGACGGGACCGGCTTCAACGCAATTGACCCCAGCTTTGACGATTGCCTGATCGGTCACGCGCGCGTGGAGCGGTTGTGGACCGGTGCGCGCTGGTCCGAGGGGCCTGTTTGGTTTGCGGCGGGGCGCTACCTGCTTTGGTCGGATATTCCCAATAACCGGATTCTGCGCTGGGATGACACCGATGGCAGTGTTTCGACCTTTCGCCAGCCTTCGAACAATTCCAACGGACACAGCGTGGACCGGCAGGGGCGTCTGGTTTCTTGCGAGCATCTGTCCCGCCGGGTGACGCGCACCGAGCCTGATGGCTCCATCACCGTGATCGCTGACAGCTACCAGGGAAAGCGGCTGAATTCGCCGAATGATGTTGTGGTCAAATCCGATGGATCAAGCTGGTTTACGGATCCGTCCTACGGCATCATGATGGATTACGAGGGGAGGCGCGCGCCCAGTGAAATCGGGGCGTGTCACGTTTACCGTGTCGATCCCAACGGGGACATTCGGATCGTCGCCGATGATTATGTCAAACCGAACGGGCTGGCCTTTTCCCCGGATGAAACGCAGCTTTATATCGCGGATACCGGCGGCACACATATGCCTGATGGCCCCGCGCATATCCGGCGCCACAGTGTGGCAGCTGATGGCACGCTGAGCGGTGGCGATGTCTTTGCCACCTGTGACAGCGGTTTTTTCGATGGGTTCCGGCTGGACACGGACGGTCGCATCTGGACCTCTGCGGCGGATGGCGTGCATTGCCTGTCCCCGGATGGGAAACTGCTCGGTAAAATCCTGATACCGGAGTTTGTGGCCAACGTCTGTTTTGGTGGCGAAAAACTGAACCGATTGTTTATCTGTGGCACCACATCGCTTTATTCGGTTTTCCTGAATGTGAACGGTGTCTCGCCCTACGGCCGTTTTTGACGGTGCTTTACGGCGGGAAAATCGGATGACACGCCCGAACATTCGACAAAGAATTAGTCAGGGGCGTCTTCCCGATAACCCCATGCACCGGTTTCGGCGGAATTTTCTGGGCAAATCGCGCCAAAGGATGTTGGCTAGAGGGCAAGACCTCAAGAACACCGGACGATTGAAGACATGAAAGCCAGCAAGACGACCTCCTTCAGCATGCGCCTCGCATCGCTCGTCCGCCAGATTTACCCCGACATTGATGCTGATATCCTCTCCAGCAAGATCGTTGAGGCGTTCTGGCCCGAGGGCACCAAGCCGCGCAAACGCGGGCGTTTGCCGGGCAACAACCTGTGGACGGAAAAAGACGCGCTGCTGATCACCTATGGCAACTCTATACTGGACGGGTCTCACAAGCCGCTGGACCTGCTGCATGACTTTTTGCTGCGCTACATGAAAGGCGTGGTCAATGGCGTGCACATCCTGCCGTTTTTTCCATTCACGTCCGACGATGGCTTTGCGGTGTCCGATTTTCGCGCGGTGAACCCGCAGCTTGGCGACTGGGCCGATATCAACCGGATCGGGGATGCGTTTCACCTGATGTCCGATCTGGTGCTGAACCATGTGTCCAGTCAGGGCGCGTGGTTCAATGCCTACCGGCAGGGGCAGGCGCCCTATGATCGCTTCTTTTTCGAGGCGTCCCCCGATGATGATCTGTCGGCAGTTGTCCGGCCCCGCACCACGCCTTTGCTGCAACAAGTCGACACGGTGAACGGGCCGCGCCATGTCTGGTGTACCTTCAGCCATGATCAGATTGATCTGGATTTCCGCAATCCGGAGGTCTTGCTGGAATTCCTGCGTATCATCCGGCTGCATGTGGACAACGGGGTGCAGATCATCCGCCTCGATGCGGTTGCGTTTTTGTGGAAGGAGGTGGGATCGTCATCCATCCATTTGCCCCAAACACATGCGATTGTGCAGCTGATGCGCATGCTGTGCGACTACGCGGCGGAGACGATCATTCTATTGACCGAGACCAACGTGCCCAAGGCCGAAAATCTCAGTTATTTCGGGAATCGCAACGAGGCGCATGCGATTTACAACTTCCCGCTGCCGCCGCTGATCCTGCATGCCATGATGTCGGGGTCCGCGCGGTATCTTCGGCGCTGGCAAAGCGGGATGCCGCCCGCGCAACTGGGCTGTGCCTATCTGAACTTCACGGCCAGCCACGATGGGATCGGCATGCGCCCCGCAGAAGGGGTGCTACCGCCGCAAGAGCAGGCGCGCATGATCCAGACGGTGCGCGACATCGGAGGGCTTGTGTCGATGCGCGCGCTACCGGATGGCGGCGAGGCCCCTTACGAGTTGAACACGACCTTCTTCGAGGCCACATCACGCACTTTCAAAGGAGAGGATGCCCTGCATTTCGACCGGTTTGTCTGTTCGCAGACCATCGTGATGTCGCTGGAAGGAATCCCCGCCTTCTACATCCACGCCATGCTCGCCACTCCGAATGATCACGCACAGGTCGCGCGGCGCGGGATGAACCGGGCGATCAACCGGCACAGATGGGATTACCCCACTTTGCAGGCGCATCTGGCGGATACCGGGTCGATACATGCGCGCGTGCTCGCGGCCTTGTCCGCGCGGTTGCGTTTGCGGGCGCGTCAGTCCGCGTTTCACCCCAATGCCACTCAATTCACCATGGCGTTGGAGGATCGGGTTTTCGGGGTCTGGCGCCAAAGCCTCGATCGGTTTCAGTCGATCTTTGCCCTGCATAACGTCAGCGATGAGGTCGTTGAAATCCCCGCTGTTTCCATGAACCTCATTGAGGATGAAGACTGGATTGACATTCTGAGCGGTGAAAAGATCGATACCTTCGCGGATACGATCGAACTCGCCCCCTATCAATGCCGGTGGATTACCAACCGGGCGCAACCGGGCTGACCTCGCGGCCCCCGTTACTCGTATTCTGCTTCATCCGCTGCGGCGGCCGCACGTAGATCGGTCAGGAATCGCGGATCCGCCGAATGCACCCGGTTCCACGTCGGGATAAAGGGCGTCTCATGCGGGTTTTCGATGAAAACCTGACCGGCGCGCATGATGTTTTCGGCAAACAGTTCAATCGCGGTTTCCTCTTCGTGGCGGTCAAGCGACAGACCATTCATTTTGGCGTCGTTGTAATAGCCCTCCAGCAGGTCCAGTGCGCTGCGGTAATAGGTGGCTTTCAGCGCGCGAAAGGTATTGGCGGTGAAAACCGTCCCGTCAGCGGCCAGTTTGCGAAAGATCGCCTTGCAAATATCCGTGGACATCCTGCTGAGGCCAGCATCGGCGTCATCAGTGCTCAGCGTCTGATGTTTGTGGTCGTAAGCATCTGAAATCTCGACCTGACACACCGCTTTGGGGGCGAGGTTGCGCCAGGCCTCGGACAACACGCCAATCTCCAGCCCCCAGTCTGAAGGGATGCGCAAATCCGGCAGGATCGCGGTGCGCATGGCAAATTCGCCCGACAGCGGATAGCGGAAACTGCGCAGGTAATCGATGTAATCCCTGTCACCGATCACACGTTTCAAGGCGATCAACAGCGGGCTGACCAGCAGCCGCGTTACCCGCCCGTTCATCTTGTCACCGCCAATGCGCGGGTAATAGCCCTTGGCGACCTGATAGGGGAAATTCGGATTGGCTACAGGGTAAACGAGGCGGGACAGCATTTCGTTCTTATACGTCAGGATATCGCAGTCGTGGATGGCCATCACCGCGCTGTCCGCACAGGCGATCAGATACCCAAGAGCCGACCAGACGTTCTTGCCCTTGCCCTGTTCTGCGGGGGCAAGGCCCATTGCATCAAGGCGCGCGCCAAGTTCCAACATACGCGGGCTGTCATTCCAGATCACCACATGGTTCTGGTTCAGGCCCTTGAAAAACTGCTTTGCATGGCGAAATTGCGCAGCATCCGCCTGATCAAGGCCGATGATGATGCGGTGCAGATAGGTGACCTGCGACAGTTCAGACAGAATGTTGGGCATCGCGTCGCCTTCAAGTTCCGAATAGAGACAAGGCAGGATCAACGAAATTTTGCGCGTCTGGGCAAAGGTCACCAACTCGTCATTCATCTCGGCAAGCGCGCGCGTCCGCAGGTTATGAAGGGTCGTGATGTTTCCATTCTGATGGAAATCGGCCATGTGGGAGTGTCCTTTTTATAAGTCGAGCCGCTCAAGCAGGCCCAGTATGGCTGTGTTCCACCCGACGGGGCCAGCCTGTTGCGCGCGGATAATGTGGCCTTGCGCTTCGCCTTTCAACTCAGGCAGCCTGCGGCCCTTGGGATTTGGGATCACAATACCGAAGTCTGCCGTTTCCAGCATTTCCACATCGTTGGGTGCATCGCCCAGGGCGATTGTATGTCGCGGTTTGTAGTGGTTGATGATCCTGGCCATCTGGTCGGATTTGTTCTTTCCATGGGACAGGGTAAGGAACCGGCCACCTTCGCGCGTGCTGATACCGAATGCACGCAAGGCCGCTTTGAACTCGACCAATGCGGCGTCATCGCCCCCCCAAAGCCCCGGTTCGGAAAAGGCACGTTCCCTCGCCTGTGCTGCGGCCTTTGCGGATAGCCCTGTCAGTTTTTCGATTTCGGCCGGTCTGAGATCGCCAAACCCGGTAAAATGCTGGCGCAACGCATCAGGTATCTCGCGCAGAGCGGCCCTGATCTGTTGGTATGCGTCAGGGTCGGGCGTGGCGTGGGTATGCGCGGGCACCACCCCGGCGCCGTTTTCGATGATGGCAGGCCAGGCGCCCAGTTGCAGTTGCGCGCGCAGGGCGCTGACTTCAGGTGCGGTTTTGCTGCTGGCCAGAACGACGCCAGCCGATACCCGTGAAAGCGCATCAAGTGCGGGCCGTGCGGCGGCCCACTCATACGTGTCGTGATCAATCAATGTGCCGTCAAGATCGGTGAAGACCAACAGAGGCGGTGCGTCTTGCATAGCGCTGATCTTGCCTCAGCCATCGTGGAACAACAAGACGGCGGTTGGCGGATTACGCCGAAAATCCGGCACGATCTGACGTTTCGACATTTCTGACGTATGTGTCGCCTGTTTTGTCACCCCGGGGCGCGATCCGCGCAGACTGATCTTTGCGGTGGAAACCGGGCTCAACTGTTTTGCGGCTGTTCCGGCATAAACAGATCGGACAAGTGCCGGTTTTCCCACTCAGGTGTCGTATTGAGAGCAACCACGCGCCAGCCTGCGTCGGTGTTTTTCAAAACGTAGTCAAGGCGACCTGTCTGCTCCCACGTTTGCCCGCCCAGATCGTAAGTGGCATGATAGCGCGCTGTCGCGCGTGCAACGATCGAGGACACGCCCAACACTTCGATCTGCGATATCTCATGGCGCGTGCTGTCAAAACGCGGCAGCAATTCTGCCCATATCTCGATCACCGTCCGCTCTTTGACCCGGGCTCCCTGATCGGTTTCCAGTGACAACTGGTTCAAAGTCACATGATCGCCGAATTTCATATCCAGACGGCTCCAATCCTGAGCATCGGCAGCTGTCGCGATGCCCTTGATCGTGGTCAGGATGGCCGCTTCGTCATCCGCAGCGGCAGGAAGCGGCACCGCAAGCAGGGCGGCGAGAATGATGTGTTTCATGGTTATGGCCTTTCTTGGGGGGGCGATGTCCGCCAATCTTTTCGAACTTACTGTCGGTCCTGATTGTTTGCGCGGTCATCCTTGTGCTGCCCCTAGAGATAGACGCAACGCGTACAGACTGATTGAACCGGTCTGCGCGATTTTTGAACAATCCTGCTTATTCGCCTCCTGCGTTGGAACTATTGATTTTTTTCAACTTTGGCGATAAGATGTCGATGTTTAAAGAGAATGGATTAGTTCGATGCTCCGCATTATTGCCCTGATAACCTTGTTCACTTTCGCAAGCTTGCAGCTTTTGCAGGTTTCCGATCAGTCGAATGACATTGCTGCGGGACCTTGTAATCCTGCAGTTCAAAAATGTTGGTAGGGCATCACCCGGACCGCGTGAACTGAGATGAACTGGCTGATTTACATCGGCGTGGTTTGTTTTGGTGCGATTGCGCTGCTGATCGAAGCGCGCAGAAACTACCGCGAGTCGCTGACGCAGACACCTTTCCAGCGCCATCCGATCCTGCAAAACGCGCGCGTCTCCGATCTTTGCACGCAAAAGGACGGCTTTTTCGGGTTCATTATCTATTCGATGCTGTACCTTGTGTCATACGGCATCATCCTGTCGTCCGCTGAACTCTATGAGTTGATCCGCAACGCCAATATGGCAAAACTTGAGGTCGGCGCCACGGCGAGTTTTGACCCCTTTGGCAATGATATACTGAACCTTGAGGGCACGGTCTACGCAAAGCCGATTTTCGTCTCCGCCTTTCTGATTGCCATCATGTCGGTAGGCGTGATGCGACCGATTGAGAATATGGTGCGGTCTGCAGCGCACCGCATTGCCGGTATTCCACGCGGGGTCTATCGCGTGATCGACGCGCTTCAAACGCAGGAAACAACACGGATTTGCAAGACGCGCAAACCCGGCGCTTTGACGGCCCATTTTCGCAAGACACTGGCACAAGCGCTGGAAGCGGAGGATGAAGAAGACGGCGCAAACCCCGAAGATAAGCTCGCCCCTGACCTTGCCGGGCGGCGCGAAGAGATCGACAAGGCGCTGACCATTATCGATGCGCTATCGCTTGCAGTGACGCCCAGCAAACGGGCGCAGTATTTCCCCGTGGCAGAGCTTGAAGAGCTGACCAAGATGTCGCGCCAGCTGGAGTGCGAGTTGACGGAGCTGTCCGATCTGCTTTTGGGCTATGATCCCACAACGACTGACGGGCTGGTGACACTGCACAAAACGGCGCTGCGGGTTGCTGAAAACACCAAGGCCCTGTTTGCCGTGCACTATATCCGCAACAATCAATCGGTGAAAAACCTCGATCCTGCGACGCCATTGGCAAAGATCGTGCATGTGATTGATCGCAATTACGTGCCGGAAAAAAATTCCTTCGCGCTGTCGGCGTTCTTTTCGTCCTTTTTATCGGTTGTGGCTGTGTTCATGATTTATGCCTTTTGGCATCAGGGGATGGTCGACAAGGAAGTGCACAGAGCGGCTGACCAGATTGAGACGAGTATTGCATCTTTCAACGCGAACCCACCGAAACGCTTTGAGCAAGCCGCGCCGCTGACCTTGACCGGGTGTTTTGTGACCAATCCAAGCGACGCCTGCGTCTATGTGATCAATCAGGGCAAGGTCGCCTATAAATACGACATCCGCCCTGATCTGCTGGTTCAGGCGGCATGGGACACCTTGCAGATGGCCCTTGTCACGCTAGCCGCCGCAGGTGCTGTGATCTTCGGGCGGGATGTCCGAATGGAACAGGAAAGCTGGAAGCCGGGGTGGAGCATGCATCGCATCCCCTTTTTGCGCTTGCTGGGTTTGTGCGTCGTCCCGGCGGTTCTGGCGTTTATTCTGGCGATTGCCGGATCATTGCTGGAACTCGCGTTTGACAGTAATTTTCAGGTGACGCAGTCGCAGATCATTTTGCAGATCGACAATGACTTTATCTACTACGCGATGATGCCACTGGTCGGGTTGTCGGTTGGCTTTGGCGTATTGGTCATTCTGGATAAACACGATGATTTCAGCCGCCTGCGCACGATCTTGACGCTGGCTGTGCCTTGCGCCATTTTTGTTGGTTTCCTCGTCGCCGCGGTGGTCTTTTTCAGCTATAAATTTGATGATTTCCCCTTGTTTGAGGGCAATCAGTGGATCACCTACAAGAAACGGGATTGGCTGATTCAGGCCTTCTTGCCGATGCTCTTCCTTGTGCTTTTTGCATTCTTCATTGAACTGACCGAGGACCGCTCCGAGGATGAAGAGGGCGAGGAGGCCGCAGGTGAGCAGAGAAAGCCGACAGGCTGGCTGCGCAAGTTCGTTGAAGGCAAACCGGCTGCGAAAGACGCGGGCCTCCCTCCCCAAAAGGATGTTGCGTAATGCGCAGGCTGGTTGGCACAGTGGCGGCAATCTGCATGGCGTTTTCTGCCGGCGCAAGCGATGAGGTTCAAACGGACACGAGCGCCCGGCAGGACAATTATCAACTGCGCATCGGGGTGCGCTCCAAGGCGATGCCGTTTTCCTTTCAGGCCGAAACGATGGTGGATGTTCTGACAGCGGCGACGCCGGGTCCCCTGTCCACGCAGAGGTATACCGGTTACATCACCCGCATCTGCGACTCCGTGCTGATCGAGATGATGCTGGATGCGGATGGGCCTGTCGGCCTTGCCCGCGACGGCGTACAGATCGTGGACCTCGACAAGGAAATCGCAAAGCTTGACAAACAGCCGAGCGAAGGACGGTTCGGCCTGCTGAAGGGCTATGAAGTCGAGATCGAAGCAGAGGGAGATGACAGTGCCACTCAGGTCGTCAGGACAGAGACGGTGGCGCCGACAATCGACATTCTGTGTGATCCCGCGACAATCACCAACGCCCGGCGCACCGGTCTGATCATTTCGCCGCCGGTTTATCTGACCGGGGTGTCTTATCTCACGCAGCCCGGTATCAGCCGCCAGATCGGCGGCATTGATGACGGTTCCTGCCCACAGATTCCGCCCGACAATCCAAAGGCTGCCAAATTCCTGTTTGGGCTGGTTGGCAATACGTCATCGGCGCGCTCGGGCATCCGGGCCTTGCTCGCGACGAACGAAATGCCGCAGTATCGCGACGCGCTGATCGCTTTTCTGCGTGGCGAATCCAATTGTGATCTGAGTGCGCAACAAAGACAGGCGATCAGTATTTTGCAGAACAATCTGAATGGCGAGATCAGCGGCTCCGTCATGATGTTTCGCTCGCATGAGCAGGCAGCAGAGGCTTTTTGCAACGGCCAGATCGGAAATTACATTGGCGACAGGGAGATCATTCTCGCCAATGTCAGCAACATTCCCGGCTGTGATTTCACCAACGGAAACCGGACCTTCACCACCGACCGATATGCAATATTCGGGCGGCTGGATTATGGGGATGACCCCGAACGGGCGCTGCGCGTCGCTCGGTTCTTTGAAATCCTGTCGCAAAAAATCGTCTCGCACCCGTCTATCATTGATCAGGCGTTTTACGATACCTTCCACCCCACATCGCCCACCCCAACACTGGATATGTTTTTCCGTTCGGTGCGCGGCGCGCCCTGAACGCGCTGTCCAGACCGAAATGGCCAAGGCGCAAACAGGTTTGGGTTCGCCGCTTTAAAGCGGCTGACGACGTACCCGAAACTTCAAGTATGATCCAACGCATTGAAGTCTTTGGTTTCAGGCGGCGTCGGGTGTTTCAGGTTTTAGCATACCGCTTTTTGCACATGGTGCCGTTGATCGCTTTGCAATCCGGCGTGACAGCGGCCTGTGAACCGCGCCCTTGGGAGCTATTGAAAACTGCACAGATTTATGTGTGACTTTACCCTGTCAAATTGATTTGGGCGGCCAACATCCGCCTGCGGTTGCAGGTGCGGTGCACCTTCGCGTTATCAATTTCGGTGGCATCCCGCCCTCGTTACGGGCAGGTTTCACGGTACAATAAATGAGCTAAGGGAGGACGACATGCTCGATTCAACGGTTGAAGACCAGACACAGGCGTTTCTGGATCAATTCGGCAAGGCGCTGGCAAGCGGGGATATCGCGGCCGCGACAGAGATGTTTGCGCAAGACTGCTATTGGCGGGATCTCGTGACTTTTACGTGGAACATCAAGACGGTCGAAGGCAAAGATCAGGTCGAAGACATGCTCAGGCATCAGCTTGCGACCACGAAGCCCAGCAACTGGCAGGTGGCAGACGGGGAGGTTCCCACCGAAGAGGGTGGCGTGACCACCGCATGGATACAGTTTGAAACCGAAGTCGCGCGCGGCTACGGGCTGGTGCGGCTGCGGGAGGGGAAAATCTGGACCCTGCTGACAACCATGGTCGAGTTGAAAGGCCATGAAGAGCCGAAAGGGTTTGATCGCCCCTTGGGCGCAAAGCATGGCGCAGGCAAGAACCGCAGCACATGGCAGGAAGAGCGCGAAAAGGAACTGGCGGAATTGGGCTATACCGAGCAACCCTACTGCCTGATTATTGGCGGCGGTCAGGGCGGCATTGCTTTGGGCGCGCGGCTGCGCCAGCTTGGGGTGCCGACGATCATCGTGGAGGGCAACGAACGTGCCGGGGACAGTTGGCGCAACCGCTATAAATCGCTCTGCCTACATGATCCGGTCTGGTATGACCATCTGCCCTATTTGAAGTTCCCGGACAACTGGCCGGTCTTTTCGCCCAAGGATAAGATCGGCGACTGGCTGGAAATGTACACGAAGGTGATGGAGCTGAACTACTGGACCAAAACCTGGGCCAGGTCGGCCAGCTATGACGAGGCGAGCAAGGAATGGACGGTCGTGGTGGATCGTGACGGGGAAGAGGTCACGCTGAGGCCCAAGCAACTGGTGATGGCCACGGGGATGTCCGGGAAAAAGCGAATGCCCGATTTCCCCGGCATGGATACATTCAAGGGCGTGCAGCAGCATTCTTCCGAACACGACGGCCCGGACGACTGGGCGGGCAAGAAAGCCGTGGTGATCGGGTCCAACAATTCCGCGCATGATATTTGTGCAGCCCTTTGGGAGAGCGATGTGGATGTCACGATGGTGCAGCGCTCATCAACGCATATCGTGCGCTCTGAAACGCTGATGGAGGTCGGCCTCGGCGCGCTTTATTCCGAAGAGGCGGTGCGCAATGGTATGACCACCGAAAAGGCGGATTTGATCTTTGCCTCGCTGCCCTATGCGATCCTGCATGAGTTTCAGATACCCGCCTATGCGCAGATGAAAGAGCAGGACAAAGAGTTCTATGACGGGCTGGAAAAGGCCGGGTTTCAGCTTGATTGGGGCGATGATGACTCGGGCCTTTTCATGAAGTACCTGCGCCGGGGCTCGGGGTATTACATTGATGTGGGCGCAAGCCAGCTGATCATTGATGGTGAGATCAAACTGGCCAGTGGGCAGGTCACTGAAGTGGTCGGGGATGGTGTTATCCTTGATACCGGTCAGATGCTTGAAGCCGATCTGATTGTTTATGCGACGGGGTACAACTCCATGAACGGATGGGTTGCGGACCTGATGGGCCAGGAGATGGCCGACAAGGTCGGCAAGGTCTGGGGCCTTGGCTCGAACACGACCAAGGACCCCGGTCCATGGGAGGGGGAGCAACGCAATATGTGGAAGCCGACCCAGCAGGAAAACCTCTGGTTTCATGGTGGGAACCTGCACCAATCCAGACATTATTCGCAGTTTCTATCGCTTCAGATCAAGGCGAGGATGGAAGGCATCGAAACACCGGTCTACGGCCTGCAGGAAGTCCATCACCTGTCCTAAGGCCCACAGCGGCCCGCCTTCGCTGGCGGGTCGCATACCTGTCGGAGCGCCTTCAGGTTACTGAGCGCCGGATGCCGGGATTTCCGGGCATGTCGCTTTTTGAAAACGACAGCGCTGTTTTAAAGGTATTTGTTCACCAGATTTTCCAGCCGCTCCTGCCGTCCTGAGCGGGGCTGTGGGTTGATGCCTTTTGCAATCACCAGATCTGATATCTCCGCCAGATCAGAGGTCAGCAGTTTTTGCCCCAAACCTTCTGACCAGCCTGCATAGCGCGCCTCGCGCGCGGCCTCTAGCTTGCCATCCTCCAGCATGGCCGCAGCGGCCTTTAACCCCGCAGCGCATGCATCCATACCACCCACATGCGCAAGGATCAGATCCGCCGGGTCAAGCGATTGCCGGCGCAGCTTGGCATCAAAATTGGTGCCCCCTGTGTCGAAGCCCCCGGCGCGCAGAACTTCGTAATAGGCAAGCGCCATCTCGGGGACATTGTTTGGAAACTGGTCGGTATCCCAGCCGGATTGGTAGTCATTGCGGTTCATGTCGATCGAGCCGAAAATCCCCAGTGCCCGTGCGAGCGCCAACTCATGTTCAAAACTATGGCCTGCAAGAATGGCATGGCCCTGTTCGATGTTGACTTTGACCTCACCTTCGAGGCCGAAATCCTTGAGGAAGCCATAGACCGTCGCCACATCGTAATCATACTGGTGCTTGGTCGGTTCCTGCGGTTTGGGTTCGATCAGGATGGTGCCTGCAAAACCGGTCTTGTGCTTGTAATCGACCACCATTTGCAACATACGGCCCGCCTGCGCGCGTTCGCGGGCCATGTCGGTGTTGAGCAGCGTTTCATAGCCTTCGCGCCCGCCCCAGAGCACATAGTTCTCGCCGCCCAGTTTCCGGGTCGCATCCATGCAGGATTTGATCGTCGCGGCGGAATAGGCAAAAACCTCGGGGTCGGGATTGGTCGCCGCCCCGGCCATAAAGCGGCGATGCGAGAACAGATTGGCCGTTCCCCACAGCAGTTTGACGCCTGTTGCGTCCATTTTTTCGGCGAAATAGTCGGTGATTTCTTCGAGGTTCTTGGTGCTTTCGGCAAAGGTGTCGCCTTCGGGGCGTACGTCTGCATCGTGAAAACAGAAATAGGGCACGCCCAGACGTTCAAACATGTCAAAGGCGACGTCCGCCTTGAGTTTCGCCAGCTCCATCGTGTCCCCGAACCACGGACGCTCAAAGGTCTGCCCGCCAAAGGGGTCGCCGCCCGGCCATGCAAAACTGTGCCAATAGGCGCAGGCAAACCGCAAGTGATCCTTGAGCGTCTTGCCCATGACGACCTCATCCGGATTATAGTGCCGGAACGCAAATTCGTTCTCGGTATCGGGTCCCTCATAGCGGATGGCGGGGATGTCCTTGAAGAAATCGGTCATGAGTCAAAGGTCCTTCAGAAGTGTATAGGCATGATTATACCGCGCATGCGCATCGGCCATGGCAGCGTGCAGGGCAGGATCAGGGTCAACGCTGCGGGAGATGGGCGGCTGCGATGCAATGTCCGCGCCCCCGCCTGTGCTGGCCATCATCGCCAATCGCGCAGCGCCCAGTGCTGCGCCGAAATCACCGTCCCTGGGGACATCGAGCGTGATGTTCAATGTCGTGGCCAGCATCGCGACCCAGTGATCGGATTTGGCCCCCCCGCCAAGCGCCAGCGCGCGTGTGACTTTCGTGCCCGTGGCGCTCAGCGCGTCCTTGCAATCGGCAAAGGCAAAGCTGACACCCTGCAAAACGGCGCGGGCGGCGGCCTTGGCGTCTGTCGCATGATCAAGATGCAGGAACTGTCCACGGATTTGCGCGTCGTTATGCGGTGTCCGCTCCCCGCCCAGATAGGGCAGAAACAGCGTCTTTTCGGGCGCGCGCACGACGCCAAGGTCGCGGGTCAAGGCCGCCGCACTCTGACCCGTGAGCCGGGCAAGCCATTCCAAAGCGTCAGTTGCCGCGAGGATCACGCCCATCTGGTGCCACGTGTCGGGCAGCGCATGACAAAATGTGTGCACAGCAGAGGAAGGGGCAGGGCGGTAGCCCGCGTTCGCGGCAAAAAGAACCCCCGACGTGCCCAGCGACAAAAACGCAGAGCCTTCCGTGACAACGCCCGCGCCGATCGCGGCGGCGGCGTTGTCACCGGCCCCGCCCGCGACGGTGCATTGCGGGACACCCGTCTGCGCGGCAAGATCCTTGCGCAATGTGCCAGATGGGGTCGACCCCTCGACCAGCGCGGGCATCTGCGCGCGCGTCAGGCCGCATTCAGAAAGCAGCGCATCCGACCAGTCCCGTTTCCCGGTGTCAAACCACGCGGTGCCCGCCGCATCCGACATCTCCGAGAAATATTCACCGGTCAGGAACCGGCGCAGGTAGTCCTTGGGCAGCAGGACTTTGGCGGTCTGATCGAAGACATGCGGCTCGTTTCGGCGGACCCATTCGACCTTGGGTGCAGTAAATCCGGGAAAGACGATATTGCCACTGATATCGCGAAATTGCGGATCGGCGTCCATGCCTGCGGCCTCGACGTGGCTGCGCGTGTCGTTCCAAAGCATACAGGGCCGCAGCGGCGCATCATCTGCCCCGATCAACGTTGCGCCATGCATATGGCCCGACAGGCCAATACCCATAACCTCGCCGCAGGCCGGGTGTGCTGCCAAAGCGCTCAGTGCTTCGATGGCAGCATCGCACCAACTTTGCGGGTCCTGTTCGGACCATCCGTCCTGCCGGCGCTCCACGCTCAGGGGAACAGCATGTTCGGACAGGATGTTCTGTTGTGCGTCCATCAGGATCGCCTTGAGCGATGAGGTGCCGAGGTCCAGGCCAATGAATGTCACGGTGCTACCTCAGCTTGACCCAGGCCGCATTGCGCGCGGACGACCGCACGCAGGCGTCGACAAACTCGACACCGCGCAACCCATCCATCACTGTCGGGTAGATCACCGCTGCATCCGCCTTTGAACCATCGCGGTGGGCTTCTATCGCATTTGCCGCTTCGGTGTAGATATTGGCGAACCCTTCGAGGTATCCTTCGGGGTGCCCGGGGGGCACGCGGCTCATCCGGGCGGCGGCATCGCCAGTGCCCGCGCCGTTGCGCGTAAAAAGCCGTTTTGGTTCACCAAAAGGCGTATGCCAGAGGTAATTGGGGTCTTCCTGCGCCCACTCCAGACCTCCGGTTTCCCCGTAAACGCGGATGCGCAGCGCGTTTTCATTGCCCGGCGCCACCTGGCTGCACCACAGCATCCCCTTGGCCCCACCCTCAAAGCGCAGCATCACATGGCCGTTGTCATCCACCTGCCGCCCGGGCACGAATGCATCAAGGTCCGCAGCGAGGCTTTCGACCTCAAGACCGGTCATGAAGCGCGCGAGGTTATGCGCGTGGGTGCCGATGTCGCCGGTTGATCCGCCCGCGCCGGATTGCGCGGGGTCGGTGCGCCAATTGGCCTGTTTGAAATCCTGCTCGATCGTCAGCCAATCCTGCGGGTATTCCACCTGTACGACACGTATCTTGCCAATCTGACCGCCGGTGATCATCTCGCGGGCCTGACGCACCATCGGATAGCCGGTGTAATTATGCGTCAGAATAAACAGCGCATCCGAGTTTTCGGCGGCTTTGACCATCTTCTTGGCATCCGCCAGCGACGAGGTCAGCGGCTTGTCACAGATAACGTGAATGCCACGTTTGAGAAACTCGCGCGCGGCGGCATAGTGCACATGGTTGGGGGTCACGATTGCCACAGCGTCGATGCCGTTCTTCAGCCGCGCCTCACGGATCGCCATCTGTTTGAAATCATCATAGATACGCGCCAGTCCGATGGCTTTGCCGGAGGCTTGCGACTTTTCCGGCGTGGAGGACAAGGCACCTGCAACCAGTTCGTAGCGATCATCAATGCGCGCGGCAATCCGGTGAACCGCGCCGATAAAGGCGTCATTCCCGCCGCCGACCATACCGAGTTTGATCTTTGTCATATTATGAAATCCCCAACATAGGTTTGTTTCTAACTTTCTGCGGCTCGCAGACGGCAAAGCCGTGCTGGCCGCGGCGCACCCTTGCCGCCCCAAGGAGCGCGCGATATTCTGATTGAGCTACCTGCGTTCCAATCGGCAGGGATATCCGCGAACGGCGGGGGAAAAAGGCCGTGGCCTTCGCGTGCTGTCATGTCTGTTCCTCCCGGTTCTTCTGCCGCTTTGCGCGGTTTTTTGGTGTCAGATGCGCGGGGCTACCCCGCCGCCTTGCCGCTGTTTCGAGTGAGCCGCATCGATCTTGTCCAAATTCATTGCATGCTCAGGCGAGGGTTGCCAGACCCTCGAACAACCGTGCCACGGCTTCGGCACCCGGATCATTGTGCCCGATCAGGTTTTCCTCTGGCACGTAGGAGGCGCGGCCCGCTTTGGCCTGCCCGATGCTTGCGGTCTCGCTGGCCCCTTTGCGCGCTGCCGTGGCTGCCGCTGCGATGCCTTCGTTCAGGGCGTGCAAGGCAGGCTCCAGCGCGTCGATCATCGTGCGGTCGCCCTTTGTTGCGCCGCCCACTTCGCTGATCCGTTCCAAGCCCGAGACAAGCGCTTTGGCGGGTGGCAGACCCTTGGCCGCCGCATCGCCTGCCGCCCCGAAGAAAATGGCAAGGATCACGCCGGAGGACCCGCCCATGGTCTGGCTGAGTTCATTGCTGAGGGCACGGAACAACTGTGCCGGATCCGCCAGCGGCAGACGGTCCAGCGCCCCTTTGAGATCGCGCGCAGCAGTGGCCAATGTGCTGCCCGTGTCACCATCGCCTGATTTCGCATCCAGCGCGTTCAACTCCGCTTCGCTGGCGATCAGCAGATCGCAGGCATGCGCGACCAGTCGGCGGGTTTGGTCATTGTCCGAGGCCGTGGGCTGAACCGGGCTCAACCCATCGGGCAATGCGATGACGGCGGGCGCGCTGATGGTCTGCATGCCGGGCCAGGCGGGCATGTCCACGCGATAACCCAGATGGGGCAGGATCGTCTCATCGACCGGCAGGACGGACAGGGAAAACCCATGCATGTCCAGCGATGTCATCAGCGGCGCCGGGCCGATGATATGCTTGATGTTTTTCGCCTTGGCCGAGGTTGTCAGCACGTGGGTCAGGACACTCATCTCCAGCGGTGTGGTGGCACCCAGGTTGTTCAGGATGGCAACGTGAGGTTCTTCACCGATCCTTGGGGCGAGTTTATCAAGCACCATATCCATGGCGTTTCGCGCGTCTCCAAAGGCAACCTGCTGCACACCGGGCTCACCGTGAATGCCGAGGCCAAGTTCTGCCATACCCGTTGCGATGCGGTCTTCTTTCTGCGCGCCGGGAACCGTACAGGTGTCGAGTGACATGCCAATCGTGGCCATTCTTTCGATGGCGTTTTGTGCAGCCTTGCAGATATCCTCAAGGGGGGCCCCTTGTTCCGCCATGGCTCCGGCGATTTTGTGGACAAACAACGTGCCCGCGACACCGCGCGGCTGCGGCAGATCCGGCAGCGCGATATCATCACCGACAACGACCATGGAAACCTTGAGGCCAAGCGCGCGGGCGCGCTCTGCTGCCAGCCCGAAATTGAGCCGGTCGCCCGTGTAGTTCTTCACGATCAAAAGACATCCCGCAGGCCCGGTCACGGCCAGAAGTGCGGCAAGCACCGCGTCCACCGATGGCGAGGCGAAAACCTCACCGCAAACAGCTGCCGTCAACATACCGCGCCCGACGAACCCGGCGTGCGCGGGTTCGTGGCCTGAACCGCCGCCTGAAATCAAGGCAACCTGCGATTTATCCCAATCGGCACGGCAGACGACCTTGATATGCGGATAGCCGTCCAGACGCCGCAGCGACCCGCCAGCACTGGCCAACAGCCCGTCAATCGCATCGGTGACCAGCGTTTCCTTTTTATTGATGAACTGCGTCATGCGTGTCTATTCCTCTTATGCAACTGGCTGACGGTGCGCTGTGCGCTGGACATCCGCCCAAACGTGTTCGCGGTCTTGTTTGCGACAGTGTTCCTGTGAAAGGGACCATGGGCGATGCCAAAGCTGTGTTTGCACCGCTCCATTGCGCCTTTGGCTCGGGACATAACGTTGCGCCCAGCTCTCTTCACCTCAGACCTCCCCCGCCTTCGAAAGCGACTGTAGTGCAGGTGGAAAGGTTTCGTCAAACGGCGTGATAAAGCCGTATGTTCGCGGGTCTGGGCACAGGTTCGACAGTACCGGGTGTTCCCGTTTCGAAACCGGAATGGTGGACGAAATGCCAAGAAAGATGTGCTCAGGCCACGTTCACAAAGCGGCACTGCGAACAATTTTAGGCAATCGTTCACCAGACCCTAACCAAAAGCACCTATAGCGGGGGTTTCGGAGTAGGGGTGGCGATGAAGTTCGAGACACTTCAGAGGATGTATATGGATCTCACCGGCGATGCGGTCGTGGTTGGATGCATCTCGCCCGGCTGCGATGTCCTGCGGGTCGCCTATATCAACAAGGGCTTCACGCGTCTGTTTGGCTATGCCCCCGAAGACCTGCGCGGACGCTCTTTCGAGGAGGTCGGTGAGCTTCAAACCACGTTGCGCCTCTATGACGCGATCGCTGGGGAAGAGACGGGCTGTGCGCAAAACCTGTCAACGCAATCGCAGTTTACGCGGGCTGATGGCACGCAATTCTGGGCGAGTATCTCGTTCCTGACCACCGGTGATAACCCGGAGGAAGATCGCTATATCTGCGCAACCTATCGCGAAATTTCGGCTTTGAAGGATGCTGAAGCAAAGGCCACCCGATCGCGCGCGCGGCTGATGGCGGCCCTTGATGCCTATCCCTCGCCCTTTGCAATTTACGACAAGGATGATTGCCTGATCGTGTGGAACGACGCCTACAGCCGGTCGATGACGGATGATCCTGCGGCGCTTTATGTTGGAATGCATCGCACTGAAGCGGCCCGCATTGCCATCGAAGGCGGCAAGATCGTGCAGGCCATCGGAAAGGAAAAGGAATGGGCCTCCCTTGAGCATCAGGAAGCGGATGTTGCCAAACCCGTGCAGGATCTGGAGTTGGCAGGTGACATCCATCACCGGTTGTTGAGATCACGTGCCAAGAACGGTGATCTGGTTATGCTGAGGATTGATACAACGGAACTTGTGCGACAACGCCGCGCGCTCGAGGCGGTTCAGGAGCGTCTGGTTTCTGCCATCAATGCCTATCCGGACCCGTTCGCGATTTATGATGCGTCACATAATCTGGTGGTCTGGAATCCAGCCTATGCGCGCTCTGTCACCGACACCCCCGAAAAGCTGCGCACCGGCACCAACCTGAAGGATCTGTTGCGCCAGGCGGCCTATTGCGGGCGTATTCCCGCGGCCCGGGGTCGGGAGGAAGAGTGGCTGCAAGCATACTATAGCCCGCACCTTCTCGACAGATCTGTCGAGGATTTCGAATTCGCGGATGGTCAGCACTTCCGGATTGTGCGCTCCAAAACCAAGAATGGGGAATATGTGGTTCTGCGGCTGAACATCACCGAAGTGGTGAATCAGCGGCGCGCGGTCGAGCGATATACAAAAAAGCTGGAACGCGCCAATGAAGAGATTAGCCACATCGCCGGTCATGATGCCCTCACGGGGTTGGGAAATCGGCGTCATTTGTCCCATAGGTTTCAACAGCTTGCTGAATCCCGCTGCAGGCAGGGTGGCGAAATAGCCATGCTGCACATTGACCTAGACCGTTTCAAACAGATCAATGACACGATGGGGCATGCGGCGGGTGATCATGTGTTGTTGGAAACCGCGAACCGGATCAGGAACGAGGTCGAACCGCAGGATGTCATCGCGCGCATCGGGGGGGACGAATTTGTGGTGTTGCTCCGGTTCGAAACCGGCAGCACGCGGCCCTTTCAGTTGGCAACCACTTTGCTCAAAGAGCTTCAGATGCCGGTCTATTTCGAAGGCAAGGAATGTCGGTTCGGTGCATCAATAGGCGTCGCAGAGACACCGCTCTCAGAAGTGGACAAGTTGCTGACAAACTCTGACATTGCGCTTTACAAGGCCAAGCGTGCAGGGCGGGGACGGTTGGGTTTCTTTGACCGAAGTGATCTACAGGATATCCTCAAAAGAAAAACGATGGCGGACGACATATTGCGGGCGATCGAACAGGATGAGTTCGTGCCATATTACCAGCCACAGATCGACGCCGAAACAGGTCATGTCGCGGGTGTTGAAGTTCTGGCGCGCTGGCAGCATCCGCAAAAGGGAATTGTTCTTCCCGAAGCGTTTCTGGCGATTGCAACCGATCTGAACATCACGGCAAGTATTGATGAGCTGATCTTTGAAAAAGCGATGAAAGACTGCGAAGGGGTGCTGCCGCGAATGCCATCCTGCCCCTCACTGTCTTTTAACGTCAGCGCCAGCCGGGTGCGCGAGAACAGCATCAATGACATCAGAGCGCGCGTTTCAGGGTATTCGGGGAAAATCTGTTTTGAACTCCTGGAGACGATGTTCGTCGAAGAGGAGGACGATGCATTCCTGTTCCAGCTGGACCGTTTGCGTGACATTGGCATCACCATTGAAATAGACGACTTTGGCAGCGGAAACGCTTCCGTTGTTGCGTTGCAGCGCATCGCGCCGGACCGATTGAAAATAGATGGTCGTTTGATTGCACAAGTGACGGAGAGTGACAGTGGTTTGCGTCTGGTGCGTTCCATTGTCGAAATCGGGCTCGCGCTCGAAATGGGCGTCACTGCTGAAGGTGTGGAGACGCGGGAGCAAGCGGCGGTACTTGCCGACCTCGGGTGTGATCGGCTGCAGGGTTTCCTGTTCGCCAAGCCGATGCCATTCGAAGACCTTCTCAGCTTCTTTGCCAGAGATGCCAGTACAGGATTTGCCGGGAACTGATCACGCGCATGATGTTATGCACGACGGAGCGTCGGGCGCGCGTTTGCGGGTCTGCCCCACGGGCGCCAGGGTTTTTGAAGCCGCAGGCGGAGCGCTGTGCGGTCGCGCCTGTCACCCAGACAGGGTCAGATCAGATGCTCAGGTTGATCACGGCGCGCAGCGCACTCGGTTAAAGCCTGCGATCGGGCGTTTGAAGGGGGATACCACCTTCGGGATGACAAGGCAATTCAGTCTTGCAGCCGACGCTCATCTTGGTTTTGATGCGTGTTGCAAGGGTTGGATGACGTTCGCAAACAGTGATGAGCCAATCAATATCTGCCTATGCGATAGTGCTGGCCCGGCTGGCAAACACCATTCGACAGGGCGCAGCGGGCAATAGATCATCCGCCCTTTCGCATCGGTCAGGCGCATGAAGTCAGCGAACCCCCTGGCAGAGAAACGTTGTCGGCCCGGTTGATGCAGGGCAGTAAAACCGCGAAGCCTTGGCGCAAAGCACCGTAAAAAGGCCGTCGCCCCCAGCGTGCAAATGGCGCAGTGGTTTACCAATCGTGACCTTCGGTGCAGCGGCATTTTTTGTGCGCACCGTCTCAGGGAAGGGCAATGGCACATCCCGCGTCTGATCCTCAGCCTGCCATTTTCTTTGGTCCTTCCTTGTTTTTTGCCGCGCTGCTTCGCACTTTGGCTGTGGTGGCGACGTGGGGTGTTTTCCAGAGGTGTTCTGGCAAATCCAATGCGCGCTTCAGCCAGCCAGTTGCGTTTTCCGAAGCCCTGAGAGCGGGTTCATCGCCAGCGATTGTCAGGCTCAATTGGGCGGCGTCGTGTTGCGCGGTGACTGTCAATCGGGTCCCGTCCGCTGCAGGTCGTGGATGATCAAGCAGGAATGCCGTTCGTCCCCAATGCCCATCCGATTGCAGGCCATTTGACAACACAATATCAGGCGCCAGCTCCATCTCGAAACTCACAAAAACGGCATGAATGGTGCCGGTTTGACCGCAGGCAAGGTTTGTTGTCGTACGCGCGGATCGTACAGTCGGTATGGTGAAATCAAACCCGAACAAGTCTGATGCCGGTCCCAAAGGGGTAAGCGCGCAGGCCGCGACATCGTTCGGCGTAAGCTGTGCGACGCTGGCAAAGCGATGAAAGGCGCTGAGGTCAAACTCTTCCGCCTCAGTCGGGCGCATCAGGTTCATCAATGCGTCGCTTTGCACGAGTTGCGCGATCAGCTTGCCACTTTCCGGAATCGCGCGTGCATTTGGTTTGGCCAGCATGTGCATGGCATGGGTAAGAGTGGCAAGCGCCCCTTCGCCAAGCAGGACGGTATCGACTATTTCCGAGATCACGACATCCGCCGGCTCCGGAATATCCACACCAACAACAAGATTATGCGACAGTTTCGGGATGACCGTGATGCAATCACTCAGGCCATTGTCCCGGATCACCTGCATGGCGGCTTGCGCGATCAGGGGCTGTTGTTCGCAGGTATAGACATGTTTGGCACCCGCACGCGCTGCCAGCATGGCGGTCAAACCCGCGCCGCAGCCAATGTCCAGCACGATGTCACCGGGCTTCACCTTGGCGTTTATGGCCCTCGCGTAAGCGTTGTTGCGCGTCTTGTCGGCAAGCATCGGGAAATGCCAGCGCGGCACGAACATCTGGTGCAGCCTTTCGCGCAGCACCCGCGCCTCATGATGGTCGGGTGCCAGGGCGAGCGTTTGCGCCAGCAGCTGTGATGTGCGCAGGCCACCATCCGTCAGCGGTTCCAGTTTTGCCAGTTCAACGAGGGTGTCCGCCTTCTGCGCGCCCCGCTGGGGCTGTTCGATATGTTCTTGTTTGTGTTGCAAAGATGTCGGTGAAATTCTTTCAGCCAATTTTGTTTTTCCTCATGTGGTGCAAATCCTGCCAAGCGGCATCATCCACGTGAGGCTCTAAGATATCGTAAAGGGGTGTGATGCCATCCGGTGCATGATCATACTGTCGGTTTGGTCGGTGCCGCCGAAAAGAAAACAACGGGGGCTTGCCTGACAACATCAGGGCAAATGCGCCTATTCCGCCTGCAGTGCCTCAAGATCAATGCCGCGTTTTTCAGCGCTGGCGCGCACAGCCGAGCGAAGTTTTTCGCTGCGCGACAACAAACGCCTGAAACGGGTTTCATCCAGAACAAGGAAGGTTGACGGGGCAATCGCACGGGCCTCGACACGCAGCTTTTTCCTAATCAGAATTGCCATCTGTCCGAACATCTCTCCGCGACCCAAGCGCCATGATTGGCCCGCACTTTCCAACTCAACGGCGCCGGATGCGATGAAATAGACCTGTTTCTCCGAGTTGTCCTTGCGGATCAGGATGTCGCCTGCATTGGCGTATTTCGTTTTGAACGTCCGGCACAGACGTTTTACGGCATCCTCATCAAGGTCCACAAAGAGCGGGAACTGTCGGATCAACTCCACCCGTTGCAGCGCCAGATCAAGATGCGGGCGTTCTTCGATGGCAGCCCGGCGCGTGCCAAGGTCCTGTATCAGCATGCCATGCACCTCGGAACCGATCAAACCATCGTCGCGCATGGTGTTGTATTCCCGCTCTTCTATGCGAAGTGCGGTGCGTCTGATGAAGCGACGCTCCAGTTCCTCGGCATAGCCCGGATATTGCAGGCGCAGCCCTTCCAGCGCGGTCTCGACCATTTCGATGCGCCTTGCGAGCATTTCCTGCAAAAGATCCGCAAGGCGGCGGCCGTAGATCCGGCGAATGCGACCCTCGATGAATGCCCCCAGATCCTTGAGGATCAAGCGTTGTGACAGCAATTGTTCAAAGCGATCAGCCGTCATGCGGGCCAGCGGGTAGGATATGCCCACACGGCTATGCAGCAATACAGCGGCGCGAAATGTTTTGCCATAGGCGACAGAGCGGCGCGCGGCGCGTTGATACCCGGTGCGCCCGCCGATGCGTGCGGCTTCAATCAGGCGATCCGCATTCTGGACCACCTGTTCGGCCATCGACGCGGATATGGTGCGTTCGCGGACGCGTTCGAGGATCATGTCCCGCTCAAAAGCGGCCAGTGCGATCAGGCCCAGAGTAACGCGATCACGCTCCAGAATGTCGTCCGTGTCCTCAGCCAGTTTCACGGCGGCATCCAGCCGCTCCCCAAACTGCTTTGCTTCTGCGCGCACGATGTCATGCGTCAGATCGTAGTTTTCCGAGGTGCGCGCCACGTCCTCGCGCACGGTTTGCAGGGCGACGGCAATAACCTGCCGCGACAGCGCATCCTCGATGGGGGACAAGCGGTCAAGGCCAAGCCGCCGGATCACCAGACGCAGGGTGGTCCCCTGAACCATCAGGGTGAAAAGCGTGAAACCGGTGGCCAGAATACCCACCACGCGCTGCAACTCATCCGGGACCCGCGCGCTTTCGGTAACAGCAAGAGCAAGCGCCAGCGTCACAGCCCCGCGCAGACCGCCCCACAGGATCGCGACACGGTACTGCCGCTCGACCGGTGGTGAAATCCTGAAAACAGTCAGCAGCGGCAACAGTCCGAACAGGATCACGACACGGGCTGCGATGGCCGCGAGGATCACAACGATGAGCAGGACGAAATCGCCAAGGCGGACTTCCTCAAGAAGGCGGGGAATGAGCAGGGCTGCGAGGATGAAGATCAGCGCCCCGGCCCAATGGGCCAACAGGCCCCAGACTTCGCGCAGGTTTGCCCAGGATTGCGGTGACAACCGGCCCGGTCCGGTCAGGTTCAGGGTGAGGCCTGCGACAACGACAGCAATCACACCGGAGGCGCCAACGCTTTGTTCTGCAACGATATAGGCCAGATAGGGCAGCGCGACAGAGATTGAAATCTGCGCCAGTTCATAGCGCCCGAACAGGGCCATGACCCAGACCGCGCATCGCGCGGCCAGCCACCCGATCAGCGCGCCGCCGATGATCAGCAGTGGAAATTGCATGAATGTGTCGCTCAGGGTGGGGTCAGGCAGACCGAGCATGACAAATCCCATGAACAGCCCAAAGAGCGCGATGGCCGCGGCATCGTTCAGCAGGCTCTCGCCCTCAATGATGCGCGACAACCGGCGCGGTGCCGAGATGGACCTGAAGATCGACACAACGGCCGATGGGTCCGTGGTGGAGACGATCGCACCCACCAGCAGACAGGCCATCAGCGGCAGGGCACTGACGGAGGCGAGCGCATAGCCTACCGACAGCGTGGCGACGACCACGGCGACGACGGCAAGGGTCAGGATCGGAACCCAGTCATCAATCATGCGCCGCAGGTTCATGCCCAATGTGGCCTGAAACAGCAAAGTCGGCAAAAAGACATAAAGAAACACGTTGGATTTGATCGGCAGGCCAAGGATCGCTTCGGCCACGGGGTTCAGCACATCCGTCAGGTCGGTGCGCAGAAAGAACAGCGCGCCCACCCCGATCAGAATGCCGACCAGCGCCAGAATAACGGTGTAGGGCAGCTTCAGACGCGCGGCCAACGGCTCCGACAGCCCGATGACGAGGAAAAGCGATGCTATGATCGTGGTGATTACGACGATGTCCATGATCATCCGATACCACATGGCTCGCAGCGCGTGTGCAGAAACAGGGGATGTTCAGCCGGAAAAGCGATCAGGATGAGAAACCTGCCCTTGCGGGCAAAGCGCGTTTTTCTGAAAAACCTGTCCGCTGACAGAGGGCGAAGTGAAACGATGCGGGCCTTGTGGGGTAAGGCATTTGGTTTGCCCACAGCGACTAAAGCCGCCTTCGATGAAAGGGGCGGGTCGCGCTCAGGATGTCTTGCCGGCCCAAAACGCGGCGGCCTTGGTGTATTCCTCTTCATGGAATGCCGCCGCTTCAGGCCCGGCATCATCGCCTGCAAATCGTCCGACGCGCGCGGCGCAGTCGAAAAAACCGGGGGCGGGCAAACCGCCCCTTGCTTTGCTGATCACGAGGGCTGCGATCAGGGGGTGGGACCGGGCGGCGTCCTCTTCGATCAGAAGTTCCAGCGCCACTGTCAACTGGTGGATGGTGTTGGGCGGTGACAGAGACAGATCGCGGGCCAGCGCCTGATAGGTGATCGGCGTCGCTTGCCCGGCAAGCGCGCACAGACGGGCGCGAACCCGTGCTGCCAGCGCATGTGATGTGGAGTCGGCGTTGGGCAAATCAGACCTCTCTGGTGGCGATGGGGTGCCGTCGGTTTTAACTGACGTCTGCGCATATGTCAGGCACTGCTCGCAGGTTTTGCGCAGAATGGTGCCGGGTCTGCTCGCTGCGCGGCGCAGCACCTAACCGATCACATGAACAACCGGCCGACGGGCAAACGCCAGTCGGTTTGCATTTTAAAACCACCTGTTACTGCACAGTTCCCTGCGCGCGCTTTTACAACGCGCTGTCCATCACCGAGCCCAGACGCCGGACAAATTCGGCCGGATCGGCGGGCGTCTCGCCGTCCGCAATGCGCGCCTGATCCAGCAGCAAATGTGCGGCATCCTTGAGCAACGTGTCAGACGCGGCTGCGCTGCCTTTCGCCCGTTCAGCCAGTTTCGTGATGATCCTGTGATCCGGGTTCAACTCAAGCACCCGTGGCATTGCGTCCTGCAACTGACCATGCCGTTTCAGCATTCTCTCAAGGTTGACGTCGATGTCACCCTCATCCGCGATCAGACAGACGGGGCTATCCGTCAACCTTTTGGAGGGGCGCACGTCCTTGACCGATGCGCCAAGTTCCAGTTTGAGCGCGGCAATCAGATCATTCAGATCGGGTGCTTGCGCCTCCTCTTCGGCATCATCCGCTTTTTCACCCTCGTTGATCTTGTCCAGATCAGCCGCCCCACGTGTGATGGATTTGAACGGCTTGCCTTCAAATTCCGTGATGTGCTGGAGCCAGAATTCATCGACATGATCAGACAGCAGCAACACCTCGACGTCCTTGGCCCTGAACCCTTCCAGATGCGGGGATTGCGCGATCTTTCTCGCGTCATCGCCTGCGATGTAATAGATCGCGTCCTGACCCTCCTTACAGCGGCTGATGTAGTCGGCAAGGCTGGTCACATCGCCGGATTTTGTGGACGAGAAGCGGCAGATTTCAAGGATGCGATCGCGCAGGGCGGGGTCTTCGATCAGCCCTTCCTTGAGGACCGGACCGAAATTCTGCCAGAAACCTGCATAGTCCTCGGGGGATTTTTTGGCCTTCTTCTTCAGCTCGCTCAGCACTTTCTTGGTGACAGAGGTTTTGATCTTGGCCAGTTTCGGATCCGACTGCAGCATCTCGCGCGAGACATTGAGCGACAGATCCTGCGAATCCACCACACCGCGCAGAAACCGCAGGTAGGCGGGGATCAGATCGCGTGTGTTGTCGGAAATAAATACCCGGTTCACATAGAGCTTCACGTGGCTCTTGCGCTCGGCCTCATAAAGATCAAACGGCGCCATGGAAGGCACATAAAGCAGGCTCGTGTGATTGACCGTGCCCTCAACGCGGTTGTGCAAGACATGCCATGGCTTGTCGAAGGCGTTCGAGACGTGGTGGTAGAATTCTGTGTGTTGTTCCTCGGTGATCTCTTTGGGCGCGCGGGTCCAGATCGCGGAGGCGGAATTCAGCGCTTCCGTGTCCAGCCGCACCGGAAAGCTGATGTGTTCGGAATAGGTCTTGATGATGTGGCGAATGCGGCTCTCTTCGAGGAATTCCTTCGCGTCCTTTTTCAAATGCAGCGTGACGGTCGTGCCGCTTTGGGCGCGCTCGCCGGGCTCGATCGAAAATTCGCCCTTTCCGTCTGAGGACCACAGCCAGCTTTCGTCCTCACCCGCTTTGCGCGTCAGCACATCCACACGCTCGGCCACCATGAATGCGGAATAAAACCCGACACCAAACTGGCCGATCAAGCCGATGTCGCCCTTTTCCTCGGATTTCAGCGCGTCCAGAAATGCACCGGTGCCGGACCTTGCGATGGTGCCGAGCGTGTCGAGCAAGTCACCATGGTTCATCCCGATGCCGTTGTCGGAGACCGAAAGCGTCTTTGCCTTCTTGTCAACCGCGAGCGAGATGGCGAATTCATCCGCATTTTGTGCAAGGGACGGGTTCGTCAGCGCCTCATAGCGGAGTTTGTCGCAGGCGTCCGAGGCGTTGGACACCAGTTCCCGCAGGAAGATCTCACGATTGGAGTAAAGGGATCCAGCAACGATATCCAGAAGCTGACCCACTTCCGTCTGAAAGGAAAATGTTTCTTTTACGCTTGCATCAGTCATTGTGAAAACCTCTTTTCATGTGGCGTCGGGGCCGATCGTGCGCAGGAACATAAGAAAATCGACTGTCGTTTCAAGCGCCTGTCGGTCCAGATGCAGTATTCCTTGAACCGCCGTCAAACGCATTCGTTTTCGGGCCTCGGTGCAAATCAGATTGCTGTTTTAAGGGCCGCGGCAGGTTTCCTCAAGAAGATAGCCGCGACGCGGGGACGTATTATTTTTTCGGCAGGTCTGCGCCATCCGCGCCGAGATCCCAAAAGACACCCGCCATGACCTGCAATGCGTCGCAACAGACGGATTTCAGTACATGTTCATCGGGCGCATGTTGCGCGCAGCCCCGATAGGAGTGCGGCACCCAGATCGTGGGAACCTCAAGAATATCGGTAAAGCTGTCATTCGGGAGCGACCCGGCAAGGTTGGGCAGGATATGCAGCGCCCCGCCACTGGTTTCGCGGATCGAGTTTGCGACGAATGCCGCCCAAGGGTGATCGGGGTCAAGACGCGTGGCCGAAAAGAAGCCGCGCGCATGCTCTAAGATCTGGACGTCTTCAAACCCATGCGCATCCAGATGGCGGCGCAAGGCGGGCACTATATCCGCCGGGTCAGTGCCCACCACATAGCGCAATTGGCATGTGGCGCGCGCCCATCCCGAAATCGCGTTGACCGGGGCCTCAGGTGTGCCGCAAACCTGAGCGAGAACCGCGAAACTGTTCCACCCGAAAACCCGCTCGGCGGGGGTGAGACCTTCTTCGCCCCAATCGGGCTTGACTGCTGGCCCATCCCTATCTGTGACCGGCAAATCCCTCAGGGCAGCGCGCACCCCAACGGTCAGGCTGTCGGGGCGCCATTCGGGCACCTTGATCTGGCCCCGCCGGTCGGTGATCGACGCCAGCGCATGCGCAAGGATCATCGCAGGGTCCGCCAAAAGCCCGCCCCAGTTGCCGGAATGATGCGCGCCATCATGTGTTTGCACCAGCAAATCAAAGGTCGTCGCCCCGCGTGAGCCCATGAACATGGTCGGCACGCCGGGTTGCAGGCGCGGGCCATCCGATGCGATCAGGACATCCGCCGCAAGACGCTCCTTGTAGCGTGCAAAGACCTGCGCCAGACCGATTGAGCCAACCTCTTCGCTCATTTCGATCACGATGCGCAGGTTGAACCCAAGACGCCCGCGCGTGGCCAGCACGGCCTCGACGGCGGCGATATTGATCAGATGCTGGCTCTTGTTGTCCGCCGTGCCGCGTCCATAAAGGCGGTCGCCTTCGTCAACCAGCGTCCATGGCGCAAGGCCCTCGCGCCACATAACCTCCTGAGCAAGCACGGTATCCCCGTGCCCATAGGTCAGAACGGTGATCTGGTCGTCGCTTTCGCGCCGCTCACCGATCAATAGCGGGCCGCCATTTGCGTCAGGGTTTTCAATGATTTCAAAGCTGAACCCCATCGCGGCAAGGCGCGGCCCGATGGCGACGTTCAGATACCGCGCGCTTTCCTTTCGCGCCATTTCGCTGCGGCTCTGGCTTTCGGTGCGATAGGCCACGAGGTCCGCCAGGTCAGACTGAAACTGCCCCTGATCGAAATATGCGCGCGCGCGCTTCAGTGCGGCGGTGCGGGTCATCGTATTCCCTGTTGTCTGTTGTGTACGCTTTTTCGTCCTGAAACCGAAGTGCCCCTGTTGGGTGTAAACCCTTAATCGAGATCGCTCCACGGCCAGGGTTTCACGGTGCTCGCCGCGGTCTGGTATCTGGCCGCCTTGGCGACCCAAATCCCCAGGTCGGTACCAAAATCCGCAATCCGTTCATTGGGTTGCTTGTTGTTGACCAGCATGATGATGAACTGGATGACGGTCATCACCCCCAGCACCGTTTGCGCAAACGAAATCATGACGGCGATGATCAGCACGTAGATCAGCCGTTCCAGCAGGTTGTCCGCCCCTTCAGGCTCGATCTGCTCGCCGTGCAGGCGCCCGGCGATCTTGTCCTCGTCGTTGTTCATGCGCGCTCTCCAAACCTGGCTGTGCCCTCGCACCGGATCATATCTCCGCCGGGCGTCTTTAATCAATTGATCTCTGGTTCTGGTACGGATGCGCCGAATTCCGTGCGCAGGAAGTCAAAATCACACCCTTTGTCCGCCTGTTCGATGTGTTTGAGAAACATCCAGCCATAGCCGCGTTCATAGTGCGGTTTGGGCGGCACCCAGTTTTGCCGCCGCTTTGCCAGTTGCTCTTCGGTCAATTCCACGTCGAGGCGGCGGTTCGGAATGTCGAGCGAGATCATATCTCCGGTTTCGATCAGCGCGAGCGGCCCGCCCACAAATGCCTCAGGCGCCACATGCAGGATACAGGCTCCGTAACTCGTGCCGCTCATGCGCGCATCGGACAGGCGCACCATGTCCCGGTGCCCTTCGTTCAGCAGCTTTTGTGGCATGGGGATCATGCCCCATTCGGGCATGCCGGGCCCGCCCTGAGGACCCGCGTTGCGCAGGATCAGAACGTGGTCGGCGGTAATGTCCGCCTGCGGGTCATCTATGATCGACTTCAGTTCGGCATAGGAATTTGCCACCATCGCAGGCCCGCGATGTGTCATGAACTTCGCATCCATCGCAGCGGGTTTGATGACCGCGCCATCCGGTGCCAGATTGCCCTTGAGCACCGCCAGCGACCCTTCGCCGTAGACCGGGTTGCGCAAGCTGCGGATCACATCGCTGTTGTAATTCGTGGCACCCGCGATGTTCTGGCCGACCGTGCGCCCCGAAACGGTCATTGCGTCCAAATCCAGCTTGTCGCCCAGTTCTTTCATCAGCGCGGGCAAGCCCCCCGCATAAAAGAAATCCTCCATCAGGTAGTCCTTTCCGGAGGGTCGGATATTGGCAATCACGGGCGTCGTTCTTCCGATTGCGTCCAGATCATCAAGCGTCAGAGGCACCCCGGACCTGCGTGCCATGGCAATCAGGTGAATGATCGCATTGGTGGAACAGCCGGTGGCCATGGCAACGGTCACGGCGTTCGCGACACTGCTTTGGGTGATGATCTGATCCGGCGTCAGGTCCTGCCAGACCATATCGACGATGCGTCGCCCGCAGGCGGCACTCATGCGCTGGTGGTTCACGTCAGGGGCCGGGATGGACGACGCCCCCGGCAGACAGAGGCCAAGCCCTTCGGCGATGGCCGTCATGGTGCTGGCCGTGCCCATGGTCATGCAATGCCCATAGGACCGCGCGATGCCCCCTTCGAGCCCTTGCCATTCCTCTTTGGAGATGTGCCCCGCGCGCCGCTCATCCCAGTATTTCCATGCATCGGCCCCGGACCCCAGCACCTTTCCGGCATAATTGCCCCGCAACATCGGACCTGCGGGCAGGTAGATGAAGGGAAGGCCCATGGACACCGCGCCCATCACAAGCGCGGGCGTGGATTTATCGCAGCCGCCCATCAGCACCGCGCCATCGACCGGGTTCGCGCGCAGGACTTCTTCGACCTCCATCGCCACCATATTGCGGTACAGCATGGCGGTTGGTTTCAACAATTGCTCGCCCAGTGAATGGACCGGGATTTCCACCGGCATGCCGCCTGCCTGAAGCACGCCCTTTTTGACGAAGGCGACCCGGTCCTTGAAATGCATGTGGCAGGGTTGCAACTCGGACCATGTATTGAGGATGGCGATGACCGGTTTACCCTCCCAATCCTCGCGCGACAGCCCCATCTGCATCGCGCGCGAGCGGTGGCCGAAGGACCGCAGATCGTCCGGCCCAAACCAGCGCGCGGAGCGGAATTGATCATATGGTTTCTTGTGCATCTACCGCTGTTCCCTTGCGACTGCCGGGAGCATAGCGCCAAATAAGCGGCGGTTTCCATGGGGTGCCTGTCTTTTGATGCGCTGCATACCCATTGCAAGGAGGCTGGAAGACAGAACCGTCAGGGCAAGGATCACCGCACAACGGTGCCGCCAAAGCAGGCCGATTGCGCGCCAAAAGGGATGTCCCCCTGTTTTGGTTAACCGTGCTTTAACCAAAACTGCGCATTTTATGCGATTGAAGAAACGAAATCGCTTTGAGGATTATGGGCATGAATAGCTGGCTGGCATCCACCTCTTCACTCTTGCGCAAGAAGAAGAGGTCTTCGGGCTCGGACCTGAAACACCCGCCTGCGCGCAAGATGCAGGGGTTTTCCGAAGACGCGCTGCGCGGCCTTGATGATCTGGAAGCGCGGATACCGCCTCCCGACACCGAAACGAAGCCGGCGTTCACACCCTCTTACAAACACACAGAACGCCTGTCCAAGGACGCGGCAGCGGGTGGGGGGCTGCTGATTGACGGTGCGGGCAATAAAGTCCCGCACTACTGGGGGCATCGTGAACGGCTGCGCCAGCGGTTCCTGAAAGGCGGGCATGCGCCCATGCCCGAGTACGAAATACTGGAGCTCTTGCTGTTCAATGCGATTCCACGCATCGACGTCAAACCTCTGGCAAAACGGCTTTTGAGCGCGTTTGGCGATCTGAACGGGGTCGTTGCGGCCTCCGAACACCGGCTGATGCAAGTCGAAGGGGTGGAGCCCAAAGTCTATTACCAGCTCAAACTCGCCGAAGCCTTTGCACAGCGCATGGGGCAGGCAAAGATTCTCGAGCGTTGCGTTCTGTCGTCCTGGGATGATCTGATCGAATATTGCCGCACGACGATGGCGCATCGCGAGACGGAACAGTTTCGGGTTTTGTTTCTGGACCGCAAGAACGTCATCATTGCCGACGAAGAACAGGCCAAGGGCACCGTGGATCACGTACCTGTCTACCCGCGCGAGGTCGCCAAGCGTGCGTTGGAGCTTAACGCAAGTGCGATTATCCTGGTGCACAATCACCCCTCGGGGGATCCATCGCCAAGTACACAGGATATCACGATGACGGATCAGGTATCCTCTGCCTGCCTTGCCATTGGCGTCACCATTCATGATCATGTGATCATCGGCAAGGAAAGGGAATTTTCGTTCAAGGAAGGTGGCTATTTGGTCTGACGCCGCCAGAAGGCGCCCATCTTGTGGCGATACGCTCACCATGTGCCTTCTCAGCATGGACCGCCGATTCTGTGCATGGCATGCGTATGGCTTGAGACGAAATTTGCAATACAGCAAAAGGTATTATCAAAAAGCACCCACGCCCTCGCGCGGGGCGCTCACACCATACCAAAGCGTCGGGTCTTCACCGTTGACTTGCGTCGTCGTTCGCGCAAACCTCGCCCCGTGGTTGAGGGTGTTTGCGTTCTCGCCATGCAAAATAGAAACGACGAGATACATTCTGGGAGGAATAAAAATGATCAAGCGCAGCTTGGCGGCGATGCTTTGCACGTCCATCTTATCCACGCCACTGATGGCACAGGACAACATGGACAAACTGAGCAACATGCAAAAGACGGACGCCACGTTCACTTTTGTTGAGCAAGACGGGGCGCGGGCGGAATCGCTCAAGGCAATCATCGACCATATCAACGTGCCGGACGGTTTTGAGGTGAGCCTTTACGCCGTTGTGCCGGATGCGCGCTCCATGGCGATGGCACCGCAGGGCACCGTGCTGTTTGCGGGCACGCGCAAGGATAAAATGTGGTCCATCGTGGATCGTGACCGCGACCGTGTGGCGGATGAGGTGAAGGATTTCGCACCCTCGATCACCTTTGACATTCCCAATGGGCCTTGTTTCTCGCCAGATGGGTTCCTCTATATCGCCGAGCGCAACCGGGTGCTTGTGTTCCCGGCGGCTGAATTCTTCTTTGAAGGGCCGGACCCGGCGGTAGGTGTCGTCGTCGCGCAGGGTGAACTCGTCCCGCCGGAGGAAGAGAGCTTCAACCACACGGCACGGGTTTGCGATATCGGACCTGATGGCAAACTCTACATCTCGCTCGGCCAGCCACATAATGTGCAGCCCGTTGAAAAACTGGAACTGTACGACGAATGGGGCATCGGCGGCATCATCCGCATGAACACCGATGGCTCGGAGCGTGAAGTATACACCCGCGGTGTGCGCAATTCTGTCGGTCAGGACTTCAACCCGGCAACGGGTGAGTTGTGGTGGACGGACAATCAAGTCGACGGCATGGGGGACGATATCCCGCCGGGTGAGTTGAACCGTCAGACCGCAGCCGGGCAGCATTTCGGCTTCCCCTGGACCAACAGCCGGGTGGAGATCCCCGCCTATAAGGATGTGCCGCGACCAGAGGGGGTCAGTTTTGTGGAGCCTCAACTCGAGTTGACGGCCCATGCGGCGGATTTGGGTATGCGGTTCTATCACGATGACAGCTTCCCCGAAGCCTATCACGGCGGCATTTTCTGGGCGCAGCACGGGTCGTGGAACCGCACCGAACCTGTGGGCGCACGGGTGATGTTCACCGCCCTTGACGAAGAGGGCAACGCCGTCGGCGCGCAGGTCTTCGCGGACGGTTGGCTGAACGAGGACACGGGCGAGTATCGTGGCCGTCCGATGGACATCGAATTCCTGCCTGATGGCTCGATGCTGGTATCGGATGACTTTGCCGGTGCGATCTGGCGGATTGCCTATGTCGGATCGCAGTCCGAATGAAGGCTCTGATGACACTGTTTCTCGGCGGGCTGATGCTCGCCGGGGGCACCGCCGTGCCTGTGCTGGCGGGGGACCCGGAAGCGGGGCGGAAGATCGCTAATATGTGCCGTACCTGTCACGGCATTGACGGCTATGCGACCATACCGATTGCGCCCCATATCGGGGGGGAGCCGGTGGAATACCTTGAAAGCCAGTTGATGGCCTTCAAGACCGGGCAGCGCCAGCATGAAATGATGAGCGTTGTGACGGCGGGTCTGACGGCGCAGCAGATTTCTGACGTGGCGGCGTGGTATGCCGCACATGAAGCGCGCGCGACACTGCCCGAGGGTGTTCTGGCGGCAAATGCGCCGCAAGCCTGCGTGTCCTGTCACGGCGCGGATGGCATTTCGCTGCTGCTTGATGCGCCAAATCTCGCCGGTGAAACGAACATCTACATTGATACGCAACTCAAGGCGTATAAGCGCGGGAAACGCCAGCACGATATCATGTCTGATGTGGCCGCTGGGCTCTCAGATGAAGAAATCAGGGCGATTGCGGATTGGTATGCCGCCGTAGGGTTGGAAATCCTGCCCCCACCTGAGTGAGCGGCGAAAAAGCCCAAAAACACGCGAGCTTGCAAAACCAGATGCGCCAGTCTGAACGGGTTTACCGTCCGGATTGGCGCATCTGATGTTTGCCGTCTTGCGCGGCACCGACCTGCGCATTGCACATCGCTTCTTGCCTTTGATCAAAGGAAGGGGCCGCGAACACGTGATGCACGGTTCAAGCGTCATGCGAAAAACCTGAAGCTCGTAACGCTGCCTGAAATCAAGAATTTCAACGCGTTACGTGATACTTGATGTTTCCGGTATTTCGTCAGACGCTTTAATTCAAAACGCTTTAACCCGTTGGTTCCAGCAGCATCGGGAACCAGTCTGTCCGAAGGCGCTGCCCCTCTTTCATGTCATGGCCGGGAAACGGCGGTGATGTCGGGCCAGGGCGCTCTACGTACCGTGCATCATCGCCCAGCAAACGCAGGGAAAACGCCCGGCGGCGGGTGCCGCTCTCATTGCCGCGCGCGCCATGCAACGTCTTGTAATTGAACGCCACGGCGTCGCCCGGTTCCATCTCATATTCGCGGATGTCCATCCCTTCTGCGTCTGGGTCGGGCACCTGCATGTAGTCGTCATCATTGGGATAAAAGCTGGTTTCGGCCAGCCAACGCGTGGGCAAGACCGGTTTTTCCCACAGATGCGAGCCCGCGACACAGCGCAGGGATGCATCGCGCACTGGATCGAGCGGCGACCAGAAGCTGACGGTCTGCTGCCCTTCCACGAAGTAATAGGGGCTGTCCTGATGCCACGGCGTCGGTTTGGATGTGCCCGGTTCCTTGACCAGCACATGGTCGTGAAACATCTGAACATTCTTTGATCCCATCAGTTCTGCGGCAACCGCAGCGGCCGGCGATGCCTTGATGGCTTCGGCAAATTCGGGAATGCGGGTCCAGTTGCAATAATCGTCAAAGAATCTGCCGCCTTCTCCCTCCCTGAGGTTTTCGGCCGCATAGGGTCCGGGGTCCGCCATATTGCGCGCCACGCCTGCGCGAAGCTGCTCGACCTGATCCTTGAACAGGCCTTTGACAAGGACCACGCCGTCGCGGGCATAGGCGTCGATGTGGTCTTGGGTGAGGAGGGGATGTGTCATCGGGTGCGTCCTTAATGAATGGATGATCGTGCGCGGGCTATTCGGCCATCTGGCGATCGACCTGTTGTTCTTCGTTGATCATCGCCTGCAACTGGCGGCGAAAGCGAAGCTGTCCGCCATCAATGGGCAGGTCGATATGCGGCGAGGTCTTGTTGGCCATGCCTTTTTGTACATCGTTCAATACGGCGCGGTCTTCTTCGAAGGCGTGCTGTACATCCTCGCTCATCATCTTGGACAGGGCTTCATCATCGGGTCGGATGTTGCGCAGCTGGAACCAATAGTACCGCGTGCGGCCCTCATCGGTGGGTGTCATGAAGTTATAGCTGTCCATGATGAAGGTGTTTTCATGCAAGGGGCCATCAGGCCCGCCAGTGCCCGCGGGCGTGAACACCGCCTTGATCAGGGCATGGGACGGGTAGCGGACCTCGTAGTGCTGAAGGCGGTCGCAATTGCCCTCGAACTCGACGACCTTCTTGTAGAACGGGGCCGGTTCATGATCCATCATCCAGCGATGCACGATCACGCCATCATCGGTTTTGGTGATCCGCAGGGGTGTGTCCTTGGTCGCATCTGCGGCAAAGCTGCTTTGATGCACCCAAGCCACATGGGTCGGGTCCAGCAGGTTGTCGCACATCAGCAGATAGTTGCAGTCCAACTCCATCGCCGCACCGCGGTTTATGCCCCAGGCCGGATTGTCGTAATTTTCGATCTCAAAAATATCGGCAGGATCGGCCAGCGCGGGGTTGCCCATCCAGATCCACACCAGCCCGTATTTTTCATGCAGCGGATAGGCATGCACCTTGGCGTTGGAGGGAATGCCGCCAGAGCCAGGCGCCCAGACACATTGGCCCACGCAATTGAAGGTCAGGCCGTGATAGCCGCATTCAACCGTATCCCCTTTGATGCGCCCCTTGGACAAGGGCAGCTTGCGGTGCGGGCAGGCGTCCTCCAGCCCGACCAATTCCCCGGATTCAGAACGGAAGACGCAGATTTTTTCACCAAGCACCGTAATCTGTTGCAATTCGCGCGTGATCTCATGATCCCAAGCGGCGACATACCAAGCATTTTTCAAAAACATCTGCGTGTTCCTTTTGTTCAGCGGCCCAGGATACCGGGCAGGTTCAAGCCATTCTCGCGCGCGCAATCAAGGGCGACATCATAGCCTGCATCGGCGTGACGCATCACCCCTGTCGCCGGGTCATTCCACAGGACATTCGCAATGCGGCGGTCTGCATCCTCGGTCCCGTCACAGCAAATGACCATGCCCGAGTGCTGCGAAAAGCCCATGCCGACACCGCCCCCGTGGTGCAGCGATACCCATGTCGCACCGCCTGCCACGTTGAGCATCGCATTCAAGAGCGGCCAGTCCGACACCGCGTCCGAGCCGTCTTTCATCGCCTCTGTTTCGCGGTTGGGCGAGGCCACAGAACCAGAGTCCAGATGGTCGCGACCGATGACGACCGGAGCGCTCAGTTCGCCAGTGCGCACCATTTCGTTGAACGCAAGACCCAGCTTGTCACGCAGGCCCAGTCCTACCCAGCAAATGCGCGCGGGCAGGCCCTGAAACGCGATCCGCTCGCGGGCCATGTCCAGCCAGTTGTGCAGATGCGGGTCGTCGATCAACTCCTTGACCTTGGCATCTGTCTTGTAGATGTCCTCGGGGTCGCCCGACAGCGCGCACCAGCGGAACGGGCCGATGCCCCGGCAGAACAGCGGGCGGATATAGGCGGGCACGAAGCCGGGGAAGGCAAAGGCGTTTTCCAGCCCTTCCTCTTGTGCGACCTGCCGGATGTTGTTGCCGTAATCCAGCGTGGGCACGCCCTGATTCCAGAAATCGACCATCGCGGCGACCTGTGTCTTCATGCTGGCGCGCGCGGCTGCCTCAACTGCCTTGGTATCGCTTTCCTGCTTTTCACGCCACTGCGCGACGCTCCAGCCTTGCGGCAGATAGCCGTGAATGGGGTCGTGGGCAGAGGTCTGGTCGGTGACCATATCAGGTTTCACGCCACGCTTGACCAATTCTGGAAACACATCAGCCGCATTGCCGATCAGGGCTACGGATTTGGCTTCACCCGCCGCCGTCCAGCGCTCGATCATCGCCAGCGCTTCGTCCAGATCATGGGTTTTTTCATCGACATAGCGGGTGCGCAGACGGAAATCGGCGCGGGTCTCGTCGCATTCCACCGCGAGGCAGCAGGCCCCGGCCATGACCGCCGCCAGCGGTTGTGCACCACCCATGCCGCCCAGACCGCCGGTCAGGATCCAGCGGCCTTTGAGGTTGCCATCATAATGCTGGCGACCCGCTTCCATGAAGGTCTCGTAGGTGCCCTGCACGATCCCTTGTGTGCCGATGTAAATCCACGACCCGGCGGTCATCTGGCCATACATCGCAAGGCCCTTTTTATCGAGCTCGTTGAAATGTTCCCACGTGGCCCAATGCGGCACGAGGTTCGAATTGGCGATCAGCACACGCGGTGCATCCTTATGCGTGTTGAACACGCCCACCGGTTTGCCCGACTGCACCAGCAGCGTTTGCGTCTCCTCAAGGTCTTTCAGCGCGGCGACAATCGCATCGAAATCTTCCCACGTGCGCGCGGCACGCCCGATGCCGCCGTAAACCACCAACTCATGCGGGTTCTCGGCTACATCCGGGTGCAGGTTGTTCATCAGCATGCGCATGGGCGCCTCGGTGAGCCAGCTTTTGGCCGTGATGTCCGGCCCGGTAGGGGGGTAGATGTCGCGCAGGTTATGACGGGCGTTGGTCATGGTTTTCTCCTTCAGTGCGCCAGCAGGTGGCCGGCGATGATATTGCGTTGAATTTCAGAGGACCCTTCGTAGATGCGCATGATGCGCAGATCGCGGGTCAGTCGTTCGATCGGGAAATCACGGGTATAGCCATAGCCCCCGTGGATTTGCAGCGCCGCGTCGGCCACACGATCCGCAGCCTCGCTGGCCTTGAGCTTGGCCATTGCCGCCGCTTCGCTGAAACGCGCGCCCGTATCGCGCTGCCGGGCCGCCTCAAGCGCCATGAGGCGCGCGCCGTATAGGTCGAGCGCCATGTCGGCGAGCATCCAGCGGATGCCCTGTTTGGCGCTGAGCGCCTCGCCGCCGATGACGCGATCACTGGCATAGGCTTTGGCCGCATCAAGGGCCGCTTGCGCCATGCCGATACATTGCGCGGCAACTTCGACGCGCCCATTGTCCAGCACTTTCATCGCCGTGCGAAAACCTGACCCTTCCTCGCCCAGCAGGGCCTCTGCCGGCAGGTGGCAATCCAGCGCCAGCGAAAACACATGCCCGCCCTTGAGGCCCATGGTTTTTTCCGCAGGTCCGGCGGTAAATCCGGGCGTGTGCTTGGGCAGGATGAAGGCGGAAATCCCGCGATGCCGCGCCGTCGGATCGGTGACCGCAAAGACAATGAGCACATCCGCAACGCCCCCGTTCGAGATGAAACACTTGGACCCTGTCAGGTGCCATCCATCCCCCTCGCGGGTTGCGCGGGTTTTCATATCGGCCGGATCGCTGCCCGCTGAAGGCTCGGTCAGGGCAAAGGCACCCAGTGCTTCGCCTGTGGCCATTCTGGGCAGCCAATGGGCTTTTTGCGCCTCGGTGGCGCCGATCAGAATGGAATCGCTGGCCAGAAAATGCGCGGTGAGTGCCGAGGCCGTCGATCCGCATCCACCGGCCACGATCTCAACGGCGCGCAGCAGGGCAGGGGCGGAAATATTCGAGCCGCCAAAGGCTTCGGGCAGGTTCGCCCCCATCATACCCGCCTCTGCCAGCACCTTGAGTTGCGCGTGGACGAAATTCGACGTCTCGTCCGTTTGCGTTGCAAGGGGCGCGATCTTGTCCGCAACGATCCGTTCGAGCACATCGCAAAACAGGGTCTCGTCGTCGTTCAACATATGCCAGATGAAGGTCATAGAACCACTCCCTTGTCGCGCAGATGGGCCAGCCGCGCCGCGTCCACATCGCAGAAATCCGACAGGATGCGGGTCGCATCCGCGCTCAAACCCGGTGCGGGGGTCTGGGCCATCGGTTTTTCACCGTCAAACCACACGGGCTGCCCCACTAGTGGGCGCGCGCCGTCCTGAACGAGGGTGCGCGCCTTTGCATGTGCGCTCGTGCTTGCCTCGGCGATGGTCCAGATCGGGGCAGAGGGCAGTTGCGCCTCGGCCAATGCGATCATGGCATCTTCTGTCGTTTGTTTTGCGCTCCACGCCTCGATGCAGGCCTTGAGCGCGGGTTCGTGCTTGGTGCGCAGGCTATCGGTGCCAAAGCGTGCATCCTGCGGCAAATCAGGCTGCCCGATCAGGACCGCCAGTCGGGCGAATTGCGCCGGGGTCAGCACCGCGATCACCACCTGACCGTCCCGCGTGGCAAAGCATCCGAAAGGGGTCGATAGCGGGTGCCGGTTGCCGACCCGCTCCGGCGTCTGGCCAGCATAAAAGTGCAGCGCGTGGCTGGTGGTCAAAAGAGAATAAACCGCGTCGTACATCGCGATGTCCAGCACGGCACCTTGTCCTGTGCGTCCACGATTGACGAGTGCGGCAAGGATCGCCCAACTGCCAAACAGACCGCCCATCAGATCAGCGACCGATTCACCGGTTTTGAGCGGCGCGCCGCCCTCTTCGCCGGTGGCAGCCATCAGGCCGGACATGGCCTGTACGACCAGATCATAGGCGGGCAGGTCCCTGAACGGTCCTGTCTGCCCAAAGCCCGACACGCGTGCATAGATCAACCCGGTGTTTTGCGCACGCAAGGTGTCAGGACCAAGCCCGATCTTTTCAGCCACGCCGGGGCGGAAGTTTTCGACAACCACATCGCAGCCTCTGGCGATCTGCTGCGCAAGCGCCAGCCCTTCGGGGTCTTTCAGGTTCAGTGCGATGCTTTTCTTGCCGCGATTGTTCAGCGAAAACAGCGCGCTGTCACCATCAAGGAATGGTCCGATGTGACGATAATCATCCCCGCGTGGCGGCTCCAGTTTGATCACTTCCGCCCCCAGATCGGCCAGCAACGCCGTGCAATAGGGCCCCGCAAGAACGCGGGTGAGGTCCAGAACCCTGATCCCGTCCAATGGCTTCATGTCCGCAATTCCGGCGCGAGGTTAGCTAGACCGTTCAACATCTGCGCCAGATGAAGGCGCAGCCGCGCAGCACGTTTGTCGTCATAGGTCCAGGGCGCGGCTTCGGACTCCAGATAGGCCGATTGCGCGATTTCCATCTGGATCGCATGCCAGCCCTGCGCGGGTCGTCCGTAATGACGGGTTGTCCAGCCGCCTTTGAAACGGGCGTTCAAAACGCTTGTGTACGCTGGTGCGGCGGCGGCGAGGTCCCAAACACATTGTTCGATCCGGGGCGCACAGGTCGCGCCCGAATTGGTGCCGATGTTGAGATCCGGCAACACACCATCAAACAGGAACGGGATATGCGAGCGGATCGAGTGGCAGTCATATAGGATCGCCACACCGTGCAGGTCCTGCACACGGGCCATCTCAGCCGCAAGTGCCGCGTGATAGGGCGCGTGAAAATCGCGTCGACGGGTGTCGATGTCTGCCTCGTCGGGCGGCGTATCCCAGATGTCGCGCCCGTCAAAATCCGTAAGCGGGATCAGGGTGGTGGTGTTCTGACCGGGGTAGAGGCTTTCGCCCTCGGGATCACGGTTGGCGTCGATCACATAGCGATGGAAGTTGGCCGTCACCGTCGTCGCATCCGCCAACAGACCACCATAGAGCCGGTCGATATGCCAATCTGTGTCCGCCAGCAGGCGGCCATTATCGTTCAGTCTTGCGGCAATATCATCGGGCACATACGTACCCGTATGGGGAAAGCCAAGAACGATGGGGCTGCTGCCCTGATGAACGCTGACGGGGGTCATGCGGCCTCTCCCTTGACGAAGGCAGGCAGATCCACGCATGCCGCCAGCGTGCCGTTTGCAACCAAGGCGCTGGCGGCTTCGATAGAGGGTGCCATGTAGCGGTCTTCGGCAATCGTTGGCACATGCGCGCGCAAAACGGCCATCGCGGCCTTGAGCGGGGCGCTGGTTTCCAGAGGGGCGCGGAATTCGATGCCCTGCGCGCCGCACATCGCCTCAACGCCAAGGATCACATTCAGGTTCGCGTTCATCCGCAAAAGGCGCCGGGCAGCGTGGGCTGCCATGCTTACGTGGTCTTCCTGATTGGCGGAGGTCGGGGTGCTGTCGGTCGTGCAGGGATTGGCGAGATGTTTGTTTTCGCTCATCAGCGCGGCGGTGGTCACTTCGGCGATCATCAGGCCGGAGTTGAGGCCCGGATCAGGCGTCAGAAAGGGTGGCAGATCAAAGGACAGTGTCGGGTCGACCATGAGTGCGACGCGCCGCTGCGCAATCGCGCCCAGTTCCGACACGGCCACGGCGATCTGATCGGCGGCAAAGCCCACGGGTTCGGCGTGGAAGTTCCCCCCCGAAACGATCAACTCGTCCTCCACCAGCACCAGCGGGTTATCGGTGACGGCGTTGGCCTCGATTTCGAGTGTTCTGCCTGCAAAATGCAGAATATCCATCGCGGCACCGGTCACCTGCGGCTGGCAGCGGATGCAATAGGGGTCCTGAACCCGCGTGTCGCCCTCCACATGGCTTTCTCGGATTTGCGAGCCTGCCATCAGCGCCCGTTGCGCGCGCGCCACGGCAATCTGACCCGCGTGCCCGCGCAGGGTATGGATTGCATCCTGCAAGGGTGCGGTGGACCCCATGATCGCATCGGTGGACAAGGCGCAGGTCAGCACGCAGGTCGCCGCATTGCGCCACGCGCCCCACAGGCCGACAAGCGCGCAGGCGGTTGAAAACTGCGTGCCGTTGATCAGCGCCAGACCTTCTTTCGCGCCCAGCACGATGGGGGTGATGCCCGCGCGGCGCAGGGCGTCACCTGCGGCCATGCGTGTGCCTTCGAAAACGGCCTCACCTTCACCGATCATGGCTGCGGCCATATGCGCCAGCGGAGCCAGATCGCCCGATGCACCGACCGACCCTTGGCTGGGGATCACCGGCGTGACGCCGCGCGCGAGCATGTTTTCAATGATTTCAAGGGTCGTCATGGCCACGCCGGATGCGCCACGGCCCAAGGACAGAAGTTTCAGCACCATCATTAACCGGGTGGTCGCTGCATCCAGCGGCTCACCCACGCCGCAGCAATGCGACAGGATCAGGTTGCGCTGCAGGGTGGCGACATCCTTGGCGGCGATCTTGACGCTGGCCAGCTTGCCAAAGCCGGTGTTCACGCCATAGACCGCGTCATCACCGGCGGCGGCCTTTGCCACAAGCGCCTGCGCCGCTTTGATCCCGGCATGGGCCGAGGGGCACAGTGTGACAGCGCGATTGTTCGCCCAGATATCCTGCAATTGCGCGAGCGTTGCCGCACCCGGTGTCAGCGTGAGTGTCATATCGCCCCCTTGAAGATGCGCTGATGCAGCGGGTTGAACCCGATGCGATAAGCCAATTCGCTTGGATGCTGCGCGTTCCAGACGCACAGATCGGCGCGCGCACCTGCCATGATCCGGCCGCGATCTTGTTCACCCAAAGCAGCGGCAGCATGGGCCGTCATTCCCAGCAAGGCTTCCAGCGGGGTCATGCGAAACAGGGTGCAGGCCATGTTCATCGCCAGAAGTGGCGATGTCAGTGGCGATGATCCGGGGTTGCAATCCGTGGCAAGCGCCATGCGTACAGCGTGCTTGCGGAAAGACGCGATCGGCGGGACCTGCGTTTCGCGCAGCGTATAGAATGCGCCGGGCAGCACGACCGCAACCGTGCCGGATTTCGCGAGCGCCTGCGCGTCGGCATCCGTGGCATATTCCACGTGATCCGCGCTCAGCGCGCCATAGCGCGCCGCCAGTTGCGTGCCGCCGATGTTTGACAATTGCTCAGCATGGAGTTTGATCGGCAGGCCAAGCTCCCCCGCCACGTCAAAAACGCGCGAGATTTGCGCCGTGTCAAAGGCGATGCCCTCGCAGAAACCGTCAACCGCGTCGACCAGCCCCTCGGCATGTGCGGCATGCAGGGTCGGAATACAGATGTCGTCGATATAGGCGTCCGGGTTGCCCTTGAATTCCGGCGGGACAGCATGCGCACCGAGAAAGCTGGTGCGCACATCTACCGGGCGGGCGCTTGCGATCTGGCGGGCGACGCGCAGCATCTTGAGTTCCGTGTCGCGGTCCAGCCCGTAGCCGGATTTCACCTCGATCAGCGTGACACCTTCCGCGATCAGTGCATCTACTCGGGTCAGCGCATCGGCCAGCAGCGCCGCCTCGGATGCGCCGCGCGTGGCCGTCACGGTCGATACGATTCCCCCGCCTGCGCGCGCCACTTCTTCGTAGCTCGCACCGTTCAGGCGCAGCTCGAATTCGGTCGCGCGATTGCCGCCGAAAACCACATGCGTGTGACAGTCGATCAGCGCCGGTGTGACCAGCCGCCCGCCCAGATCATGCGTTGTTTCGCTGCGATAAGCATCAGGCACATCGGCACTTGGCCCCACCCAGGCGATCTGGTCACCATCAGTGGCGATGGCACCTTCCTCGATCAGACCGTAGTCCTGATCGTCCCGCAGGGTCACAATTCTGGCGTTGGTGAAAAGCATCCGTCGACTCACTTGCAAGTTGGCGTTCTTGGTGTTTTATGTGCATACATAATATTATGTCAAGCGGAGTGAACCATGCAAAGGATTTGGGCTGAAAAGGCGCTGTTGCCCTCTGGCTGGGCGTCGAATGTGCAGGTTGATATTGATGCGCAGGGCCGCATCGGTGCGGTCCAGACCGACGCACCCGAGACCGGCAGCCGCGTTGCGATGTTGCTGCCCGCCCCCGTCAATGTGCACAGCCATGCCTTCCAACGCGCCATGGCGGGCCTGACCGAGCGGCGCGGCCCCGACCCAAGCGACAGCTTTTGGACATGGCGCCAGTTGATGTTCCGCTTTCTCGACCGCCTGACACCGGAGCATATCGAAGCAATCACGGCATTCGTGCAGATGGAGATGCTGGAGGCGGGATATGGCGCTTCGGTCGAATTTCACTATCTGCATCACCAGCCGGGCGGCGCTGTTTATGACAGTATCGCGGAAACATCCGAACGCGTGGTGGCCGCAGCGGATCGTACGGGCATGGGGTTGTGCCTGTTGCCCGCGCATTATCAATTCGGCGGCTGTGACCAGCGTGACCTGACCACGGGGCAGATACGGTTCGGCAACACGTTTGATCGGTTCCAGAGGCTGCATGCGGCGGCCTCGACCAGCATCAGGAATGCTTCGGCAGATTGCAGCATCGGCGTCGCGCCCCATTCCCTGCGTGCGGTCGGCATTGCCGATCTGCAAGCCTATGGCACGGCATTTCCGGACGGTCCGATCCACATGCATCTGGCTGAACAGCGCGCCGAAGTCACGGAGGTCGAAGCGCATTGGGGCGCGCGGCCCGTGGTCTGGGCGTTGGACAATATGGAGCTTGACGCGCGCTGGTGCCTTATCCACTGCACCCAGATGACCCCTGACGAGACGATCAGCCTTGCGCGTTCAGGTGTGGTTGCGGGTCTTTGCCCGATCACCGAAAGCAGCCTCGGCGACGGGATTTTCGATGCGGTGCGCTGGGTCGATCATGGTGGGGCCTTTGCGATCGGGTCTGACAGCAACATCCGCATTTCCCTGAGCGAAGAGATGCGGACGCTGGATTACTCGCAACGGCTGCGTGATGGCACGCGCGCAGCGCTGGCATCGCCCGGGAAATCAACGGGGCGGCGGATTTTTGATGGCATCCTGCAAGGTGGGGCGCAGGCGGCGCAGCGTGCGTCGGGGCGTATCGAGGCCGGATGCTGGGCGGATATGCTCTCGCTCGATACAACCTCGGAACACCTGTGGGGCAGGGACGGCGACACGGCGCTGGATGCATGGATTTTCGCAGGCGATGACCGTTTGGTGACGGACGTCTGGTCTGCCGGGCGGCATATGGTGAAAAACGCGCAGCACGTTGCGCGCGCGAAGATCGTCGCAGATTACAAACGAACAATCGAAGCGTTGCGGAATGCGTTGTAACCGCCCCTGATTGCGGGTTCGCGAATGCTGCGGGCCCCTGTGCGGGCCGGTTTCGGGCGGCATTTCGGATGCGTGTTTCTTGACAGCACAGAACGACAACCGCATCACAGGCGCAGGTGAAGCACAAGTGGGCGGGTGGTCATGGACAATACGGCAAAGCGCATTCAGCACTGGCAATCCGTCCTTGCGCAAAAGTGGCACATCAATGCAGAGCTGACGCCGCTGGACGGTGAATATGACCTGAATTTCCGCGCGACAGCCGAGGATGGCGCGGGCTATATCCTCAAGGTCATGCGGGTGGGCTGCGACCACTGGCTTGTCGATATGCAGGTGAAAGCCTTTGAACACATTACTGCAAGCCAGCCGCAACTGCCTTGTCCCACAGTTATCCCTGCGGCGGATGCGGCGTCTTTGCTGACGATCGGGGACGAGAATGGGCAGGAACGCCTTGTGTGGTTGCTGGGGCAATTGCCGGGGCAGTGCTATGCCCATATCGCCCCCAAAAGCGAGGCGTTAATCCATGAGGTGGGGCAGGTGCTCGCCGGGACGGCCATGGCCTTGGCGGATTTTCACCACGATGGGCTGGCGCGGGATTTCAAATGGGATTTGATGCGTGCGGGGTGGATCGGGGACAAGACAACCTGCATCACCGACCCCGCCCAGCGCGAGATGATTACCGATATCCACGCGCAGTTTGCCGCCCTGATGCCCGCGTTGAACGCGCTGCCGAAACAGGCCATCCACAATGATGCAAATGACTACAACATCCTTGTCACAGGTGCGCTGTCTGCGCCGCGCCGGGTCTCGGGCCTGATTGATCTGGGTGATATGTGCGCGGCCCCCCGGATCTGTGATCTTGCAATTGCGGCGGCCTATATCGTGCTTGATCATGCCCGCCCCGAAGCGGCGCTTGCCGCGCTCGTTGCTGGGTATCATGCGGTTTATCCGCTGACGACGGACGAGCTTGACATGCTCTGGCCGTTGCTGCGCATGCGCCTTGCGGTGAGTGTCGTGAATTCCACGCTCATGGCGGCGGATAATCCCGATGACCCGTATGTGACGATCTCGCAGGCGCCGGCCTGGCGGTTTCTGGAGGGCAACACCCTGCACGCCGGCCTGCTTGCCGCCCGCCTGCGAGCAGCCTGCGGTTTGCCCGTGGTCGAAGGGGCCGAGCGGGTTCAGGCATGGCTGGGGCAGGAACGGGGCAATTTCGCGCCTTTGATGGGGTGTGATATCTCAGACGCCCCGCTGGGTTCGCTTTCTGTTGAGCAGTCAACCTGGCCCCGGAACCCGTTTCACATGCCATTGGAAGAAGCCGCCAGAGTGGGCGCGGAATTCGAAGATCAGGGTCGCATCTGGCTGGGCTATTACCATGAGCCGCGCCTGATCTATGCCGAACCCGCCTTTCGCAAGGGGCCGTGGAAGGCCAGTGACCGGCGCACGGTCCATCTGGCCGTTGATGTGTTCACCGCAGCAGGCACGCCCATGTTCGCCCCCCTGCGCGGCGAGGTGTTTGTTGCCGAATATCGCGCCGGACATCTGGATTACGGCGGTGTCATTATCCTGCGCCATGAAACGCCGCAGGGCGATCCGTTTTACACGCTCTATGGTCATCTCGATCCGGAGTTTCTGGACCGGCTGCGCGTCGGTCAGGTGATCGAGCGGGGCGAAGAATTCTGCCGTCTGGGCGATGCAACGATGAACGGCGGCTGGGCTGCGCATGTGCATTTTCAGCTGGCGCTGACGACTGAGGGCATCGAGGCCGATTGGCCCGGTGTCGGTGACCCTGACGAGATGTATCTGTGGCGGGCCATCTGCCCCAATCCTGCGGCATTGCTGAACCTTGAGGACGACAAGGTGCGCTATGTTCCGACCTCAAAACACGACATTAGGGAAGCGCGGCAGCAGAAGTTTGGCGGCAACCTGAGCCTGTCCTATGCGGATCCGGTGATGCTGGTGCGCGGCTGGAAACACCATCTGTTCGATGAATGGGGCCGCCCCTATCTGGATGCCTATAACAACGTGCCCCATGTGGGTCATGCCCATCCGCGCATTCAGGCGGTGGCAGCCGATCAGTTGAAGCGCATCAATTCAAACACCCGCTATCTGCACCCGGCACAGACTGCGTTTGCGGACAAGATTCTGTCGAAACTGCCGGATCATCTGCAGGTCTGCTATTTCGTGAATTCGGGCACCGAAGCCAACGAATTGGCCCTGCGTCTGGCGCGCGCTCATACGGGTGCCAAGGGGATGGTCACGCCCGATCACGGCTATCACGGGAACACGACCGGGGCGGTCGATATCTCTGCTTACAAGTTCAACAAACCGGGCGGTGTCGGGCAATCCGACTGGGTGGAACTGGTGGAAATTGCGGATGATTATCGGGGGTCCTTTGGCCGCGATGATCCGATGCGCGCGCGGAAGTTCGCCGATCTGGTGGACCCGGCAATTGCCTCCCTGCAGCGCAAAGGACACGGGGTTGCGGGCTTTATCGCCGAAACCTTCCCGTCCGTCGGCGGGCAGATCATCCCACCCAAGGGCTACCTTGCTGCGGTCTATGCGAAAATTCGCGCCGCCGGGGGGGTGTGTATTGCGGATGAGGTACAAACGGGTCTGGGGCGGCTGGGCGCGTATTACTTTGGGTTTGAGTTTCAGGAGGTGCTGCCCGATATCGTCGTGATGGGCAAACCCATCGGCAACGGGCATCCGCTCGGCGTGCTGGTCACAACGCGCGAGATCGCGGCGAGTTTTGACAACGGGATTGAGTTCTTTTCAACCTTCGGGGGCTCAACACTGTCATGCCGGATTGGCCATGAGGTTCTGCAGATCGTGGACGATGAAAATCTGCAGGATAACGCGCGCCAGATCGGTGGGCAGTTGATGGCAGGTCTCAAGACGCTGCAAGCGAAATACGATTATGTGGGGGACGTACGCGGTATGGGGCTGTTTCTGGGGGTGGAACTGATCCGCTCGGACGGTTCGGAAGCGCCTGAGATATGCGCCTATGTCAAAAACCGCATGCGCGATCATCGCATCCTGATCGGCAGCGAAGGGCCCAAAGACAATGTGCTCAAAATTCGCCCCCCGCTGACCATCGAAGCTGAGGATGCCGCGATGATCATAGAGGTGCTGGATCACATCCTTGGCGAAGTTGCCTGAGCGTGCCTGATCACTTGAAATGTTTGTTCAGGTGGTCGGAATAATCCTGATAGGCCCCGATACAGTGGCTGACCCAATCCGGATTGTAATAGGTGTCGAGATAGCGATCCCCGCTGTCGCATAGCAATGTGACGATTGACCCATCGCGTCCGGCTTTGATCATGTCCTGTGCGCGCTTCAGTGCCCCCCAAAGGTTCGTTCCGGAGGAGGGCCCCGTCTTGCGCCCGATCAACTCTTCGAGCCACAGCATGGTTGCCACGCTCGCAGCATCCGGCACCGCGATCATGTGATCAATGACGCCGGGCTGAAAGGAGAGTTCGACCTTCGGCCGCCCGATCCCTTCGATACGGCTGGATTTATCCGACAGCAGACTGCGATCCCCTGTCATGTAGCTTTGATAAAACACGGAGTTTTCCGGATCCACGACCGTGAGTTCCGTATCATAGCCCTTATAGCGAATGTAACGGCCCAGGGTGGCAGACGTGCCGCCGGTGCCCGCACTCATTACCAGATGCGCGGGGATGGGATGGGGTTCCTGTTCCATCTGGGTGAACACGCTTTCGGCAATGTTGTTATTGCCCCGCCAGTCGGTGGCACGCTCGGCATAGGTGAACTGATCCATGAAATAGCCACCGATTGAGGCGGCGAGCGCAACCGAGGCGTCATGCATCTGCGGTGCGGCATCCACGAAGTGAACCTTGCCGCCATAAAACTCGATTTGCCGGATTTTGCTGCGGGCGGTGCTTTTGGGGAGAACGGCGATAAAGGGAACGCCGATCATCCGCGCGAAATAGGCCTCCGAAACGGCGGTGCTGCCAGAGGAGGCTTCGACGATGGGTGTGTCCGCTTTGATCTTGCCATTGCACAAAGCGTATAAAAAAAGCGACCGCGCGAGGCGATGTTTGAGGCTGCCTGTGGGATGCGTGCTCTCGTCCTTCAGATAGATGTCCACACCGGTGAGGCGCGGCAAGGGGAGCTTGAACAGATGGGTATCAGCCGAGCGATGCGCATCGGCGTTGATCTGTCGAATGGCGTGGGCGACCCAATTGTCCATTAAAACTCTCCTTTTGCGCGGCAGTCCTTGGCCCCTTTAAATGGATTTGAGCAAAAGCAAAAGCGCGCCCGTGGAAGAAATCAACCGCATCAGAAAATGACCAGTCGCGGCGCGATACAAGTGAGCTTCGGTTTTCAGCCGGGCGCGAAGTGGCTGCTGGTGCGCTGGCTGCCCGCTGCGGCAACAGGCCTCAATGCAGTCACGGAAACCGAAGGGTGCAGGGACCACACAGGGGCAGAGCAACCCACCCCCTTGCGCGTTATTCTGTTTTGTTTCCGAGGTTTATCATGACGGCGTCTTTTGCCTGTTGCAGGGTTTCGGGGTTTGTGGCGGCGCGGGCCATGATGCGCAGGCCGGAATAGACCGTGAGGATCAGTTGCGCCTGTTGAGCGCGCGCGTCCCGGGTCATGTCCGGGCGTGCCTCGCTCAGCGCATGGGCGATGGCGTGGCGCATCCGGTCATAGCCTGCGCGCACGAGGGCTGCCGTTTGTGCATCGAGTGCTGCGCGATCCGCCGAGGCGTTGCACAGGAAGCAGCCACGGCTGTCGGCGTGATCGCGCAGGGCGGTGAGCGGCGCGGAAAGAAACCCGTCGATCCGCGCCAGCGGGGCCGTGTCAGGCGCGCGCAGGATGCGCACCGCCCCCTCCACCATCCGGGCGTCGTAATGTGCAAGCGCCTTGAGGTACATCGACTGCTTGTTGCCAAAGGCCGCATAAAGGCTCGCCTTGCCCAGCCCCGTGGCCTTTGTGATGTCGCTCAGCCCTGTCGCCTCATAGCCGTGTTCCCAGAACAGATGCATGATTTTCGACAGGGTCTCATCGGGGTCAAATTCCCTCGGGCGCCCGGGTTGCTGCATGTGTCATTGTCCTCGCGAAGCTGTGAACAGATAGTTGTTGACCGATTGGTCCGTAATCTCTAGGTGTTGGTCATCGGCACTGACGCCGCACAGCTTTACCCAAATAAAGACCACTCGGTCAAGAAAGGAAACACATCATGACACATGTCACAGAAACCCCCGCCGCCGCCGTGAACCTCGCCGATCTGGGCGACACCGTGGCGAATGCGGGCACCCATGCGATCCGCTTTTCCAGCGCGATCGTGCTGGGCTGGATCGGCGCGATGAAATTCACCGCCTATGAGGCGGGCGCCATCGAGGGTCTGGTCGCCTCCAGCCCGCTGACCAGCTGGCTCTATTCGGTGTTTTCGCTGCAGGGGGCGTCGAACCTGATCGGATCCGCCGAGATCGCGATTGCCCTGCTGCTGGTGGTGGGTGCGAAATTTCCCAAGGTGGCGCTGCTGGGGGCCCTGGGCGCGCTGGCGACCTTCTTTGTGACGGCCAGCTTCCTGTTCACCGCGCCCGTGACCGAGCCGAGCCTCGGCGGCTTTCCCGCGCTATCGGTCGTGCCGGGCCAGTTCCTGCTCAAAGACATCGTCCTGCTGGCCGCCGCGCTGTTCTTGTCCGGTGACGCCCTGCGCCGCATCGCCCGCAGCTGACCCATCACCGCCCCCGCCAATGCGGCGGGGGCGCAGACCCGGAGACACCCCATGCCCCCTGAAATCACACTCTACACCAAGGGCTATTGCCCCCATTGCAAAGCCGCCCGCGCCCTGCTGAGCGCCAAAGGCGTGCGCTTCGTGAACCACGACATCGACATCACCCCGGAGCGGCGCGGCGAAATGATCGCCCGCGCCGGCGGGCGCACCACCGTGCCGCAAATCTTCATCGCAGACTTCCACGTCGGCGGAAACAGCGACCTCACCGCCCTCAACACATCAGGCACCCTCGACGCGCTGCTCAATATCAAACAACCAGCGTGAAACCAACACTGGTGACAAAAGGACCAAAACAATGAGCGAATATGACGTAGACGTTGCAATCCTCGGCGCTGGCACGGCCGGAATGGCTGCTTACCGCGAGGCCGCAAGGCAAACCGACAGGATCGCCCTGATTGACGGAGGTCCTTTGGGAACGACCTGCGCAAGGGTCGGGTGCATGCCCTCCAAACTGTTGATCGCGGCGGCAGATGCCGCGCATGAAGCGCGCCACACCGCGAAATTCGGCGTTCATGCAGGCGATGTAACAGTCGATGGCGTTGCCGTGATGCACCGGCTGCGCACAGAACGCGACCGTTTCGTGGGCTTCGTCAAGGAGGCCGTGGATGAATTCAAGGACGATCACCTGATCCGCCAGAATGCGCGGTTTGTTGATGATCACACCTTGGAACTGGCCGATGGCACCCGGCTGAGCGCCCGCACGGTGATCATTGCGACAGGCTCTCGCCCCGCAGTGCCGGCCCCCTTCGAGGTCGCAGTGGATCGGTTGATCATCAACGATGATGTGTTTGACTGGCAGGATTTGCCCCGCTCGGTTGCCGTCTTTGGCGCAGGTGTGATCGGGCTGGAACTGGGTCAGGCGCTGTCGCGTCTGGGCGTGCGGGTGCATCTCTTCGGGATGGGCAATGCCGTCGGCCCGCTGAGCGATCCGGATCTGGTGGCCTATGCCCGTGACACATTCGGGGCCGAGTTCGCCGCGCATTTTGATGCTGAGACGAAGATCACGCGCGACGGTGACGCGGTCGTGGTGCAGTGGCGCAACCGCAAGGATGCCAGCGACACAGGCGAAGAGCGGTTCGATTTCCTGCTGGCCGCAACGGGGCGTCGGCCCAACCTTGACCGGATCGGGTTGGAAAACACCTCGCTGGTGCTGGATGCGCGCGGCACGCCAGATATTGACCCGCAGTCCATGCAGGCACGAACCAAGAGCGACACGGGTGCACCGATCTTTGTGACCGGCGATGCCGCTGTTGATCTGCCCCTGTTGCACGAAGCTGCGGATGAAGGCCGGATCGCAGGCGAGAATGCCGCCCGGTATCCCGAAGTTTACCGCCGCGTGCGCCGCACGGGCCTCGGCGTGGTGTTTTCTGACCCGCAGATCGCGATTGCCGGTCGTGGCCACAAGGCATTGACAGAGGCGGGTGTCGATTTCGCCTATGGCGAGGTTTCCTTTGAGGATCAGGGCCGCGCGCGTGTCATCGGCAAGGACAAGGGTTTGCTGCGTGTCTACGGGGATCGCGAAACCGGGCTGTTGCTCGGGGCCGAGATCATAGGCCCGGCGGCGGAGCATCTGGCTCACCTGCTGGCCTGGACCATCGAGAGCAAACTGACCGTTACCGAAGTGTTGCAGCGCCCGTTCTATCATCCTGTGATCGAAGAGGGCCTGCGCACCGCGCTGCGCAACCTTGCAGCCACATTGGATTTTGGCCCCAATCCGCCGCTGCGCTGCATCGACTGCGGGCCGGGCGGCTGATAAGAACGACTGAACATGACCGTCCTGCTCACCCCCTTTCTGCTGATGCTTGCGTTTTGTGTCGGCTATGCGATCCGGCGCGGCAGTATCTGTGCGGTTGCCGCAACGCAGTCGCTGATTGTTGAACGCCGCAGCAGACGTTTTCGCGCTTTTGGGGTCGCGGCGGCAGGGGCGGGGGCAGTGATCTTGCCCTTGCACTGGCTGTTTCCGGCCAGTGCGACGCTGTCTGCCGGATACCCCGTGACGGTGCAGGTTCTCCTCGCGGGGGTTGCCTTCGGGCTTGGCGCGCGGATCAACCGGGCCTGCGCCCTTGGCACGCTGGCGCATCTGACGGGCGGTAACCTTGTCTATGGGCTCACGATTGTCGGGATGGTCGGCGGGGCCATCGCCATGGCCTCGCTCGGAACCGGCGCTGGCAATGACGCGCCGCTGCGCGTCTCCCCCCTCGAACAGCCGGGCATGGGCGCTTTGGCCGTCTGGGGCGCGCTGGTCGTGGTTCTGATTGTAGCGCTTTATCGGCGCGCGCCCCGCTGGCTGCGCAACATGCGCGATCCTGCATCCACGCGCATGGGGCCGTATCGGGCAATGCTGGTGGTTGGTGTCTGTGGTGGGCTGCTCTACACCTTGGCGGGCAGCTGGACCTACATGAGCCTTCTGTCGCATCGTGCCGAACGTCTTGTGCACCCCGACGCCCATGCGGATGGTTTGCCGGTGGTGATGTGTGCCGCGACGGTCGTGATCGGGGGCCTCATCGCGGCGTGGTGGTACGGTGATTTTGATCTGCGCCGCCCGAAAGCGTGGGGCGGCGCGCGCTGCCTGTCTGGTGGGGCCATCATGGGCGCATCGGCTGCCATCATCCCCGGCGGCAATGGTACGATGCTGATCCATGGCCTGCCGTCACTGGCGCCGCATGCCATCGCCGCCTACGCCGCCATGACCGTCACCTTGTGCCTGTCGTTTCTGATCCGGCGCAGGACGTGATCCACATGGGAATATGTCCGTTGCCCCGCAGTGGCGCTATTGAAGCGCCGGAAAGTAGTCAGCGGGCGACATGCGGACTTCGGTCAGATTATCGTCACTGTTTGTCAGAACCACAACCTTCGGTCCGAGGGTCTGCGCACTGCGCGCGGGCGCGGAAGCGGCCATTTTAATCGCCATTCTGGCCTGCACCATCGGGTCATCAAAAGACGCGGCCAGCACACTGGCGTTCATCAGGCCACGTTTGACCGTGTGGTTGACATAGGTCGCCACGAGAACGGGTTTGTCCCTGTGCGGGCGGGTTGCCAGCAAACCGAGCGCGGCCTCGATGGCCGGGGCGCTGCCGATCAGATAATTGGCACCAGGGTGGCGTTCCAGCGCCTGTTCGCTCAGCGCAAGCTGGTGGCGCAGGCCGGTATCTGCACCCAGCACGTCGAGGATCGTCACCGAACTCCGGGCAAGCCCTTCGCGCAGTCCGGCCTCCAGCGGACCCGTCCAGCCGGACCCGGCCGGGCCGGTGACAAGAACGGCCGTTTGCGCAGGCGAGCCTGCCGGATGCAGCGTGCTCAGGTGCTGGCCCAGAAGATATCCCATGTCGCGCCAGTCCACACCGACACGACCGGCCAGCGCATCGCTGTGCACCGCGTTGACCAGTCCAAAGACAGGGACATCCCGTGCCGCGCGTTCAATCGCCTCTGTCAGGCCGTTATGATCGGACGCCACCGCCCCGATCAAAATCGCATCGACCCCGCGCGTCACGCAGGTCTCAAGCTGGTCAATCTGCACAGCCGGGTCGCCATACCCGCCCGCCTCAAAGAACAGAATGTCTGTGTTGTTGCGCTGCGCCTCCTGCTCAAGGCCAAAGCCGACACTGAGCCAGTATTCATCCTTGAAATGGGGCACCAAGGCACAAAACACCTTGTGCGCCTGCGCCGCGGCCGACGGTGGCAGGGCCGTCACAGACAGAGTGAGCGCCAGACAGAATGTGGCGATTGTGCCGATACCGGTAGCCCCGTAGTGTCCGGTTATGCGACGAACGAGTTTTGACACGCGGCTTATTCAAATCCTGAGCGCTTTGGCGGCTTTGTCCATCATGGTGGGCCTCGTCGCGATTGGCGTCAACCGCTATCTGGTGCGCACGCAGGAGGCGTTGATCCAAGCCAATCTGCCCGCGATCGAACTGGCCAGCCGGATTGGCACATCCACCGAAGTCGTGGGATCGCTCGCGGCAGCCTTCGTTCAGGCGGACACAAGCGGTGACCTCTCGCAGATTGCGACCGCCCTGCAAAGCACGGTTCGCGACATCGAAGAAGGCGCGCAGAGGCTCGCCGAGATGACGGTGGCTGCGGATGAGGTCAGCGAGGGCTCGCAGGCGCGTGAGATCGTCGCCCGGATGACGACCAACGGGCATGCGGAACTGCGGCTGGCGGGACAAATCCGTCGCATGGCGCAGGAAGTTGCACAAGAGGGCGCGCGCCTTGATGCCCTGATCGCGGCGCAGACGGACCTGTCCCGCCTGCGGATAACGGCTGGTATTGCGGACCTCTATGACAATCCGGAGGCCAACCCGCGCCCGGCACTCGATGCATTGGCGGATCGCTATTTCTTTGCCTTTGAGCGGCTCACGGAACTGGCGCGGATGGTGGATGCCTTGCGGTTGCAGTTTCAGCAGGTGCCAGAAATAACGACACTGGCGCAGATGGCACAGATACAGACCGAGCTGGAGGCAGGGATCACCCTTGCGCAACGCCGTGTGGCCTATCTGCCGTCCCCACAGGCGGCGCAGGAAGCGGTGGCGTTGTTGCAGCGACAACAGCAGGCCGTAGCCAGTGGCGGCTTGACGGAAGCGTCGCGCGACAGGATCGCGCTGCGGGCGCTGATCGCGCAGGACAGCGTCTTGTTGCAAAACACCATCGCGGCACTGTCCGAGCGCGCGCGGCAGGCGCGCGATCTGGTTCAGGCCGAGGGACTTGCGCAGATTGCAGCGGCCAAGACGCGCTCCTCATGGATGCTTTTTGGCTTGCTGGTGGTTATCACGGGCGCGGTCATCGCGGGCGGGTTGCTGTGGGTCTATGCGCGCCGGCAACTCGTCACCCGACTCGGGAACATATCGCGCCGGATCGTGGCTGTGGCGGGGGGTGAATATGGACAGCCTGTTGCGATCAGTGGCCATGATGAAATCGGACGGATGGAAAAAGCGCTGAACATCCTGCGGCGGCGGGCGCAGGATGCGGCCCGGTTGCGGGGGCATCTGGAGGAGGCGGTGATCGCGCGCACGGGCGATGTCGTGGCAGAGATGCAGGCCTCGGATGCGGCGCGCGCCGAGGCCGAAGCGGCCAACCGCAGCAAGACCGAGTTTCTGGCCCGGATGAGCCACGAAATCCGCACGCCCCTGAACGGGATCATCGGTATGCTCGATCTGTTGCAGGCCGATATGACGGACCCCGAGGCCAAGGCGCGCACCGCCACCGCGCTGAATTCGGCGCGCGACTTGCTGGACATCACCAATGACATCCTGAATTTTGCTGGCGGCGAAGACAGTGCCAACCGTGGCAATCCGGTGCATTTCCCGCTGCGGGAACTGGTCGGGCAGTTGGGCCATCAGGTGCAGTCGCTGGCCGCGCAGAAAGGGCTGGAGGCGGTGGTGGACCTGTCCAACCCGGCACCGCTGGTCGTGTTGGGCGACGTTGTGAAGATCCGCCAGATCGTCGGGAACCTGATATCAAACGCGGTGAAATATACCCCTCACGGTGCGGCAACGCTGGTCGTGGATCACGCCATGGATGCGCAATCGGGGCAGCCCGTGCTCAGCTTTACGGTTGCCGATACCGGTGTCGGCATGACCCGTGAGGCGATTGCCCATGCCTTTGATGCCTATATGCGCACGGATGCGGCCAAACGCGCCGGGATCGAGGGCTTGGGCCTTGGGCTGGCGATTTCGCGCAAGTTGACCGAGGCGCTCGGGGGCGCGCTCAGCATCGAAAGCGAGGTCGGCGTGGGCAGTCGGTTCACCCTGACCGTCCCGGTGCTGCACGGCGATCCCGCACAGGTGGTGCAGGAAGAGGCGCCGCTCGGTGACGCCTGCATACGCCGTGATGTGCTCGTCATTGACGATCATGCGGTCAATCTGATGGTTGCGCGCGGGTATCTGGAACGGCTCGGCTGTCGCGTCACGGTGGCGCAGACCGGCGCCGCCGGCGTGCAAGCAGGTCGGGCGGGGCGCTTTGATCTGGTCCTGATCGACCTTGATCTGCCTGACATGGGCGGGGCGGATGTGGCGGCTGCGCTTGCACAGCAGGAAAATGCTCCGCTGCTGGTGGCGCTCACCGCCCACCTTATCGAGGACACGCCGGAAAACCGGCAAAGGCTGGGCGTTGCGCGGGTCCTGTCCAAACCGGTCTCACCGCGCGCCCTGGCCAAAGTGCTGGACGCTGGCACCACGGATGCGGTGCCCGCCGATTACGCGGGTGTTCTGGACAGCCTGTGCGGTGACGCCGCCGACTTGGGGCCGCAGATCACCGGGCAGATCGTGGCAGAGTTTCTGGATGATTTGCCCCGTGCCGTCGGTGCCATTCTTGATGGCCCACCGGGGAGCGCGCGTAAGAGCGCGCACAGGCTCAAAGGGGCTGCAGCCAATTTTCGGCTCGAAAGCCTGTGCGCGGTTCTGGCTCGCATCGAAGCGGCAGAAAACGGCGCGGACGCGGCCTTGCGCAGCCTTTTGAAAGACGCAGCACAGGAGGCAAAATCAGTGCTGCACAGGGCGGCACAGGCGGCGGAGCTTCAGATCGCGCCGGGATCGACAAAATGATAGCCGCGACCGTGTTCGGTCAGTATCCATTCGGGATTGGCGGGATCATGTTCCAGTTTCTTGCGCAAACGACCCACGACCACATCAATCATCCGGTCATTCGAGCGCAGCGCCCGACGGCCCATCATTTCGGCCAGCCGGGCCCGGCTGAGCGTCTGACCGGGGTGATCGGCAAGCGCGCTCATGACGTCGAATTCCTGTTTGGTCAGCGTTTCGGTGCGGGCCGCTGAAACCAGCCTGCGCCGGATGCGGTCAAAGGCCCATGGGCCGAATTCTTCAACGGGTGCTGCGCCTTGCGGGGCCTGTCCGATATCGGCAATCCGCGCGAGCAGATTCTTGACCCTGGCGGCCAGTTCACGTTTGTCAAAGGGCTTGGTGATGTAGTCATCGGCGCCCATTTCCAGACCGACGATCTTGTCCACCTGATCGTCGCGTGCCGTCAGCAGGATGATCCCGACCCTTGAGACGCTGCGCTGTTCGCGGGTGATGGTCAGCCCGTCCTTGCCCTCCAGATTGATGTCGATGAGCAGGAGTTCCGGGGGATCTTCGGCGATGATCTGTTCCATCGTGTCGGCGTTTTCGGCCTCGCTGACACGGTATCCCTGTTCTCTCAGATACGCGGCTAATCTTGTTCTTGTGGTTCTGTCGTCTTCGATGATGAGGATGTGTTGGGGCATGGTTTTTATTACATTTGCTTACATTTTCGCACAACCCTGTTTGCGTCGGATCAAGGTTTGAGGTTTCGCGTTATCGTAGTGTGGGGGCAGATCTTAATCTCACAGGAGGCAGGCATGTCCTTTTCCCAACCGACCCGACGCAGCTTTTTGCAAGGTGGTGCCGCTGTTTTTGGCGCAACCAGCCTGATGGGCACAACGGCGCTTGCAGCACTTGATCCGAACTCTTTTGACGGGCGTGTGTTTCACGCAACGCACTACGGCCCGTTTGAAGGTGTCGTGCGCGACGGCAAGCTTGTCGGCCTCAACACCATTATGGACATTGACGCCCGCCCAACCGAGATGCTGACCACGGGGGTGATGGACCGGACCTATGACAAGTCTCGCATCAACTATCCGATGGTGCGCAAATCCTATCTGGACGGCTGGGAAACCGGTGACATCAAGCCCGAGTTGCGCGGCAAGGAACCCTATGTCCGTGTCGATTGGGACACGGCCTGGAGCCTGACGGCCAAGGCGTTGCTGGACACGGCCACAAACCACGGCAATGAGGCGATCTTCAGTTCCTCCTACGGTGGGTGGTCCAACGCGGGCACCTTCCGCCCCAACGTGCTGCAGGGTCGGTTGATGAACCTGATCGGGGGCTGCACCGTGACCGCTGGCGACTGGTCGGCGGGAGCCTCGCAGGTCGCGCTGCCCCATATCATCGGCGATATGGAAGTCTATTCGACCCAATCCGCCTGGGAGACCATCCGCGATCACTGCGAGGTCTTTGTGCTGGTGGGGTGTGACCCGATCAAGAACAACCGTGTGGAGTACCGCGTGGCGGACCATGGCATGTATGCGCATTGGGAAACCATCCGCGATTCAGGCGTGAAGTTCATCTCGATCAACCCGCAGAAAACCGCCTCTGACGCCTATCTGGATGCCGACTGGGTCCAGATCGTGCCCAACACCGATGTGGCGCTGTTTTGTGCCATGGCCAACCACGTGCTGGCCGAGGGTCTTGAGGACCGCGCCTATATGGCGAAATACACGGTCGGTGCTGACAAGTGGATCGCCTATGTCAACGGCGAGGAGGATGGCGTTGCGAAAACCCCGGAATGGGCGGCGGAGATCACCGGGATTGAAGCTGCGAAAATCCGCGAGATGGCAGAGCTTTTTGCCAAATCCAACACCAATATCGCGGGGGCCTGGGCGCTGCAACGCGCACAACACGGTGAGATGACCCATTGGGCGATCATCAACTTTGCCGCACTGACCGGCAAGATCGGGAAACCGGGCTGCGGTGTCGGCTTCAGCTGGCACTATGGCAACGGCGGCATGCCGGCTTCGGGAAAATCGAACCCGGCGGGCCTGAGCCAGGGGCGGAATTTTGTCAAGACCGTCTGCCCGGCGAGCCGCATCACCGACATGCTGGAAAACCCCGGCAAGGAAGTGTTCTACAACGGTAACACCCATACCTATCCGGATGTGAAGGTCGTCTTTAACGCGGGCAACAACTTCATGAGCCACCAGCAGGATACCAACCGGCTGATCCGGGCGCTGGAGAAGGTGGAAACCGTGGTCAGCGTGGATGTCTGGTGGACCGCGGCGACACGCTGGGCTGATATCGTCATGCCTGCCGCCTCGACGCTGGAACAAGATGATATCTCCTCTGGCGGGACCTATTCCAACGACAAGGTCTATGCGATGAAAAAGATGATCGAACCCGTGGGCGAGAGCCTGCCGGATTACGAGATCTTCGAAGGGCTGGCCGATACGCTGGGTCTGTGGGCGCAGTTCACCGATGGCGAGGACAAGATGTATCACATCCGTCGGGCCTATGAGAAATCCAGCGCCGCCGCGCATACCCCGTTCGAAGAATTCTGGGAAAAGGGCTTTGCCCGTCAGGAGGTGCCGGAAGAGGCGCGCAAATGGACCCGCCACGGGGCGTTCTTTAACGATCCCGAAGGCAACCCGCTGCACACAACCTCAGGCAAGATCGAGATGTTCTGCGAGGATTTTGCCAAGCTCGACATCGACGACATGCCCGGCATGCCGATCTGGATGGAAAAGCACGAATACCTCGGCAACGCCAAGGAGGGCCAGTTGCACGTGGTCTCGCCACACCCGTGGTTCCGTTTGCACAGCCAGATGGACCAGTCGGAAAACCTGCGCGCGCTTTACAAGGTGCAGGGGCGCGAACCGGTGCGGATCAACACGCAGGATGCCGCCGCGCGCGGGATCGAGGACGGTGATCTGGTTGAGCTTTACAACGACCGGGGCACGGTGATTGCAGGCGCTGTTGTCAGCGACGAGATCATGCCCGGTGTCGTGTCGATCTACGAGGGTGCATGGCCGCAGCTTGACAGCAAGGGGCGGTGCAACTCGGGTCTGGTGAACTTCCTGACCTCGACACAGCGTTCGTCCGGTGTGGCGCAGGCAACGACTGCGAATACCACCCTGTGTTCGATGCGCAAATGCGAGGACCCGGAGGGGCCGAACCTCGCCTATGAGAAACCCGCGATCCTTGAGGAGTATGACTATGCCGCGATTGACTATGACAAGATCGGTGTCGATCGCCTCTATGAGCTGACCGAAAAGCTTTATGCGGATATGAGCCCGGGCGAGAAGATCTACTTCGAGCGCTGCACGGTCTGCCACGCCCCGCGCGAGGTGACCCACTTTACCCAGCAGCAGTGGAAGGGCATCACCCCATCCATGTTCCCGCGCGCAGGTCTGGACGAAGCCGAGGCGGCTCTGGTGACAGAATATCTCATGCAGAACGCCTCGGATGCACCAAAGTAAACGCATGTGCAACACAAGACGGGAGGCTGGTTTTTCCAGCCCCCGTCAAAAGCGCGTCGATCCTGACGCGCGCTGCCACAGGCGCAAGCAACACAGGGCCAGCAGTTGAATAAAACATGCGTTAGGCCCGATAGATAAACCTGAAAGGACGAAAAAGATGAGCAACGATCTACCCGGCGCGGCAGGAAATCTCGCCGCCGCCCATCCGGAGGTCTGGGATGCCTATGCCAGTCTGGGGGCCGCCACTGCCAATGCGGGCGAGCTGAGCGCGCGCGAACGGCGCTTGGTCAAACTGGCCCTTGCAATTGGTGCCGGGTCCGAAGGTGCGGTGCATTCGCATGCGCGTCGCGGTCTCGCAGAGGACATCGCCCGGCAGGACCTGCATCAGGTTGCTCTTTTGGCCATCGGGCCGTTGGGCTTGCCGCGCGCGGTTGCGGCGGGCACATGGATTTCGGACGTCACCGAAGCCTGAAGCATATCTTGAACCGGGCGCTGCGATGCGCAGCCCGGTTCAAGGTCAGATTGTCCATGGCCGATGCGACAGAGTGGCTAGCGTTGGGGCCGAATCCTTTAGCGTTCCGCGCGTTTGCGGCGGGGTGCTGCGGTGTCTGACTGTCCCTCGCGGTGAAAGATGTAGATGCCCGAGCCAAGGATGATTGCCACGCCGATCCACGTCAGCGTGTCCGGGAAATCGCCAAACACCAGAAACCCGAGGGCCGTGGCGGTTACGATTTCCAGATACTGAAACGGTGCCAGCGCGGTTGCGTCTGCGGATCGGTAGGCTTCGGCGATCAGCACAAAGGATGTGGCCGCAACCGCGCCAGCGCAAAGGATCAGCAGCCATGTCGACGTATCACTGGCGGCAGGTATGAACGCCGTCATGCCCGTCGTGCCCAGACCCGCAGACAGCAGGATGAGGCCAAGCCCGGCATAGATCGTCGTGCCACATTGAACGGTCAGGCCGGAGCGGGTCACGGTTGCTTTCTTGAGCACGATCATGTTGAGTGCATAGGCAAAGGCGGAGATCAGCGGCAGCAAGGTCGCCCAGCCATAAACGTCAAAACCGGGGCGGATCACGATCATCGCGCCGATCAACCCGACACCGACAGCGGCAAGGCGGCGCGGTCCGGCGGTTTCCCCCAGAAGGAACGCGGCAAGAATGGTCAGTATCAGCGGCTCGACAAAGAAGATCGCAAGTGCCGTCGTGATCGGCATCACCGCGAAAGCGCTGATCAGGCTGGTCAGCGACACGATCAGCAGCCCGCCCGACAGCGCCACAACGGGCGAGAACATCGCCCCGCGCAGACGGTGCCGCAGCACATAGGCCACCGGCACCAGAAACAGCGCCTGCGCCAGAATACGGCAGAGCGTGACACCGACCGGGTTTAGTGTCTCACTGATCAGTTTCGCAAATGTATCCCCCAAAGGAAGCAGCAGCATTGCCACGATCATGCAGATCATCCCGGTATTGGGTTTGGCAGGTGCAGCAATGTGGAGACCGGGCAGGGACGGGTTCTGGAACATCTTGGGACCTCAACAATCACTTCGGGACCGCTCCACTGCGGGAGCCGTCCAAATCCGGGCGTTCAGGATATTTGCGGTAAGGACAGAAAGCACACGACGCCATCGTGCGCACTGCCATTGATGCGCAGTTAGGCCGCCGCCCGGTTTGGGTCAACATGGGCAATGTGAAAGCCGCTATGCAAAAAGCGAATGGCTCACATCCGGACACGTCAGGGCGGTTTATCCGGGGCAAGCAGGTATCACCGCCATGTTTTTCGCGGCTCAGCGGTGGCGGATAGATGGCAGCCTCCCGTGATTATCCGCGAGTAACTCATAATGAAGCTGAAGAATATGAATTATGCTAATAATTAAAATGCTGATAGGCAGCGGCGACCAAACTCGGGGGGTGCCATGTCTTTACACGATCATCACTGCGTCAATGCACTGAGCGCGACCGCGCGCGAGCGCATCCTGATCATGGATGGTGCCATGGGCACGATGATCCAGGGGCTCGGTCTTGGGGAGGATGATTACACCGGTCATGGAACCGGCATGCCCTGCGCGCATGCGACGGACCTGCCTCAGAAAGGCAACAACGACCTGTTGTCCCTGACACAGCCGCAGGCGATCGAACAGATCCACTATGATTTCGCCATCGCAGGCGCGGATATCGTTGAAACCAATACGTTTTCCTCAACCGCGATTGCACAGGCCGATTACGGTCTTGAGGCTGCCGTCCATGATCTGAATGTGGAGGCGGCGCGCGTTGCGCGGCGCGCGCTGGACCGGGCCACGGCGCTGGATGGCAAGCCGCGCTACGTGGCCGGGGCCGTTGGCCCGACCAACCGTACCGCGTCTTTGTCCCCCGACGTGAGCAATCCCGGCTACCGCGCGGTGACTTTCGATGATTTGCGCCTCGCCTACCGCGACCAGATCCGCGCGCTGATCATGGGGGGCGCGGATCTGATCCTGATTGAAACCATTTTTGACACACTCAACGCAAAGGCGGCCATTTTTGCCGCGATCGAGGCGTTTCAGGCGCAGGGCATCCGCCTGCCGATCATGATCTCCGGCACGATCACCGATGCATCCGGGCGCACGCTTTCGGGGCAAACGCCGACGGCGTTCTGGCATTCGGTGGCCCATGCCCGGCCGTTTTCCGTAGGGCTGAACTGCGCGCTAGGGGCGGGCGCGATGCGGCCGCATATGGCGGAGCTTGCGGGCGTGGTTGACACGCTGACCTGCGCCTATCCCAATGCAGGGCTGCCCAATGCCTTCGGGCAATATGACGAGGGCCCCGAAGAGACCGCGGCACAACTGGCCGGGTTCGCCCAAGAAGGTCTGCTGAACGTGGTCGGCGGTTGCTGCGGCACCACGCCCGAACACATCCGCGCCATTGCGGAGGCGGTCGCCCCCTTTGCGCCGCGCCAGTTGGAAAAGGAGCAGGCGGCATGACCCGGTATTTGCGCCTGTCCGGGCTTGAGCCCTTTGTCCTCACGCCTGATATTCCCTTTGTGAACGTCGGTGAGCGGACCAACGTTACCGGCTCTGCGAAGTTTCGCAAGCTGATCACCAATCGCGACTATGCCGCAGCTCTTGATGTGGCGCGCGATCAGGTGGAAAACGGGGCGCAGATCATCGACGTCAACATGGATGAGGGGCTGATCGACTCCAAACAGGCGATGATCGAGTTCCTCAACCTCATCGCATCCGAGCCCGACATCGCGCGCGTACCCATCATGATCGACAGTTCCAAATGGGAGGTGATCGAGGCGGGCCTGCAGTGCGTGCAGGGTAAATCCGTGGTCAATTCCATCTCGATGAAAGAGGGCGAGGAGGAATTCCGCCATCACGCCCGGCTCTGTCTGGCCTATGGCGCCGCTGTTGTGGTTATGGCCTTTGACGAAGAGGGCCAGGCCGATACCGCCGCCCGCAAGATCGAGATTTGCGCACGCGCCTACCGTATCCTCGTGGAGGAGGTCGGTTTTCCGCCCGAGGATATCATCTTTGATCCCAACATCTTTGCGGTCGCCACGGGCATCGAAGAGCATAACAACTACGGCGTCGATTTCATCGAGGCGACCCGCTGGATCCGCCAGAACCTGCCTCATGCGCATGTGTCGGGCGGGGTGTCGAACCTGTCGTTTTCGTTTCGCGGCAATGAAACGGTGCGCGAGGCGATGCATGCGGTTTTCCTCTATCACGCCATTCAGGCGGGCATGGATATGGGCATCGTCAATGCGGGCCAGCTGGCTGTCTATGACCAGATTGACCCCGACCTGCGTACGGCCTGCGAAGACGTGGTGCTCAACCGGCGCGAGGATGCCACGGAGCGGATGCTTGACATGGCCGAACGCTTCCGGGACGGTGCGCGCGAGGAAAAGGTGCGCGATCTGGCATGGCGGGAATGGTCCATTGAAAAGCGGCTGGAACATGCGCTGGTCAACGGGATCACGGAGTTTATCGACGCCGATACCGAAGAGGCGCGATTGCAGGCCGAGCGTCCGCTGCATGTGATCGAAGGGCCGCTGATGGCGGGGATGAACGTGGTTGGCGATCTGTTTGGGTCGGGCAAGATGTTCCTGCCGCAAGTGGTGAAATCCGCCCGTGTCATGAAACAGGCGGTCGCCGTTCTGTTGCCCTACATGGAAGAAGAAAAACGCCTGAGCGGTGGGGACGGGCGCGAGGCGGCGGGCAAGGTCCTGATGGCCACGGTCAAAGGGGATGTGCACGATATCGGCAAGAATATCGTGGGCGTCGTGCTGGCCTGCAACAACTACGAGATCATTGATCTGGGCGTGATGGTCCCGCCGCAGAAAATCCTCGAAGTCGCCAAGGCGGAAAACGTGGATATCATCGGCCTGTCCGGTCTGATCACGCCGAGCCTTGACGAGATGGTACATTTGGCCGGCGAACTGGAGCGGGAGGGCTATGACATCCCGCTGCTGATCGGCGGGGCGACCACATCCAAGGTACACACGGCCGTCAAGATTGCCCCGCGCTACACCAAAAATCAGGCGATTCATGTGCTGGATGCCAGCCGTGCGGTGGGTGTGGTCAGCAAGTTGCTCAACCCCGAGAGCCGCGATGGCTACATGGAGGGCATTCGCGAGGAATATGTGAGCGTGATCGAGCGTCATGAACGCTCCGAACGGGCAAAGGAGCGTGTGCCGCTGGCCGCCGCGCGGGCCAACGCCATGAAGATTGATTTCAGCGATTACACCGTGCCCGCGCCGACCTTCACCGGCACCCGCGTGATTGAGGATTGGGACCTCGCAGAGATTGCGAAATACATCGACTGGACGCCGTTTTTCCGCACATGGGAATTGAAGGGCGTTTACCCAAAAATCCTTGAGGATGAACGGCAGGGCGAGGCTGCGCGCGCGCTATTCGCCGATGCGCAGGCCATGCTGAAACAGATCATTGACGAGAAATGGTTCGGCCCCCGCGCCGTCGCCGGGTTCTGGCCGGCCAATGCGCATGGTGACGACATTCACCTCTTTACCAGCGAGGACCGGGACACGCAGTTGGCCACGCTGCATACCCTGCGCCAGCAACACGCCAAACGCCCCGGGCGGCCAAATCTGGCCCTGTCCGACTTTGTCGCGCCTGTCGGGACGCCGGATTACGTCGGTGGTTTTGTCGTCACCGCAGGCCCGCAGGAGGTCGAGATCGCCAAGCGGTTCGAGGAGGCAAACGACAGCTATTCATCGATCCTCGTCAAAGCGCTGGCGGACCGGTTTGCCGAGGCCATGGCCGAGATGCTGCACCAGCGGGTGCGCCGCGAACTCTGGGCTTACGCGCCCGACGAAGGGTTTGCCCCGGATGAACTGGTGGGTGAGCCCTATCGCGGCATCCGCCCTGCGCCCGGCTACCCGGCCCAACCGGATCACACGGAAAAACTGACCCTGTTTTCCCTGCTGGACGCCGAAGCCAACACCGGGGTCGAACTGACACAAAGCATGGCCATGTGGCCCGGTTCGTCTGTATCAGGGCTCTATATCGGCCATACGGAGGCCTACTACTTTGGCGTGGCCAAGGTGGAACGCGATCAGGTGGCCGATTATGCCGCGCGCAAAGGCATGGAGATGGAGGAGGCGGAAAGGTGGCTTGCCCCCATCCTGAACTATACGCCGACCCCGGTCGCTGCTGTTGCCGCTGAATGAACGGGGTGTCGTTCCTTGCCGTTCGATTTCAACGGGCAAAGCGTAAGCTGAGGGTGTTTGTGATCGCTTGAAGGTGTCCGCGCGCGGCACACCTCTGCCTGCTGGGCGGGGCGCAAGTGTCATCGGGCATGTGCGAGGGTCGATCATTTGACACGCAGACGCACCCGAAACGCGGCCGGTTCTGATGAAAGCAAAAGGGACGCCATCGCTTGGAAAACAGGGTGCCACATTCGGGGGACAAATGGCCGCATCTTTGTGGGCCCGGACGGCAGGTTGCACCGGGGTTTTACCCTAGAAGTGCCCGCCTGTTGCAGCTAAGGCTTGCGCCAGTCGGTGAGCGATTCAAGAACCATTCGGAGATGTTATGCCACCCCGTCCCAACATTCGACATGTCGTCTTTTTCAGCGCCAAGGATAAGGCGGATTTACCTCGTATTATCGACGGGTTATCGCTGTTGGCGGATATCCCGCACTCGGAGGTTTTCGAGGTGCGCCAGAACACTCGTGATGACGCACTGTCGGGCGAAGTCGACGTTGTCGTCTATGCGGAGTTTGCGAGCAATGAGGATTTGACGGCCTACAAGGCACATCCACTCTACCTCAAGGCCATCGACATCGTGCGGCCCCTGCGTGATCTGCGCATCGCGGCGGATTTCTGAACTTGGCCAGCCGTGCTGCCCCACGACAGGTGATTTTTGACAATGGCCCGCTCGCGGGGGCCAGCGCATTTGTCGATCCTATTCAAACGATCCGCGCGGATGCGCCCGAAGACGTGGCCGCAGCCTTTGCCGCGATGGAGCAGGCAAGGGCGCAAGGTCATTGGCTGGCGGGATATGCCAGTTATGAGCTCGGCTATGTGTTTTCGCATAAACTGAGCGATCTGATGCCGGACAACCGAACCGTGCCGCTGCTGTGTTTCGGTGTTTTTGAGGCGCCATCCCAGGCCCAGTTTGATCACCCGCAGGTGCCCGCGCGCCTGCGGGATCTGGAACCTGTATGGGATGAAGCACAATACAACACCGCCTTTTGCGCGGTTCAGGATTTCATCTCGGCCGGTGATGTTTATCAGGCCAATCTCACCTTTCCGCTGACCGCCCGATATGACGCGCCGCCGATCGCGCTTTACCGGGATCTGTGTGCCAAACAACCGGTGCCGCATGGCGCTTTCGTTGATTTGGGGGGGCCTGTGCTGTTGTCCCGCTCACCTGAATTGTTTTTTACCATCGACGACAGTGGCCATTTTGAAACCAAGCCGATGAAGGGAACCGCCGCACGCGGAGCCACCCCGCAAGCGGACAGCCGGCAAAGGGCATGGCTGCGGGGCTCTGAAAAGAATCAGGCGGAAAATCTGATGATTGTCGATCTGCTGCGCAATGATGTGAGCAAACTGGCCAAGGTGGGCAGCGTCAAGGTGCCGGACCTGTTCAAGGTTGAAACCTATGCCACCCTGCACCAGATGACGTCACGCGTCACTGCGCAGATTTTACCCGGTACCACGCTGCATGATATATTCGAGGCCTTGTTTCCCTGCGGCTCGATCACCGGCGCGCCAAAGATCAGGGCGATGCAGATCATCCGCGCGCTTGAGAACGGGGCGCGGGGTGCCTATTGCGGCTCGATCGGCTGGATTGCCCCCAATGGTGCGATGGAATTTAACGTCGCCATCAGGACAGTCATCTGTAACGAGGACGGAACGGCCACGCTCAACGTCGGGGGCGGGGTCGTCCATGACAGCAGCGTGGGTGACGAATACGCGGAAGCGATCCTGAAATCCCGCTATGCTGTCTGACGGCTGCATCGTGATTGAACCGCGCATCCGGCGCAAGGCGGCCTGTTATCAGCGGCTTAGAGCGTCTGATGAAGCACCTGAAACATCAGGTATCACGTAACGCGTTGCAATCCTTGATTTCAGGCAGCGTTACGTGATCGCGGTTTTTCGCATGGCGCTTCAGTGTGTGCTGCCTGACCTTTGTGACAGGGGCATCGCTCAGGTCATACGCTGCAAGGTGCCATCGCGTTTGATAAAATGATGCCAGCCGACCGCCATCGCGATATGGCCCAGAACGAGCAGGCCGAGGATCCAGCCCAGTTCCCCATGCCATTCGGCCATTGCATCCATCCACGCGATTTCAGTCTCACGCGCGGCAAAGATTTCAACGCCCAGATAGCTGAAGCCTCGGGTGCTGCCTGCCGCGGCAATCAGGCGGAGTGTGGGAACAATCACCATAAGCGCATAGATCGCCAGATGCCCCACACGTGCCATGCGCCCGATCAGGCCTGAGCCATGTGCAGGGCGGCGGTGCATGTTGATCAGCCCCCAGAGACCGCGCAACAGCACGAGCAGAAACAGCGTGGTGCCGATAGGTGCGTGATAGGCCCAGAAAAATTCGCGTATGGGGTCTTCGCGGGGCAGGGCCCAGCGGGTCGCCGAGGTGACAAATTGCATCGCGAAGAGCAGGGCCATGCCCCAATGGAGGCTCCGGGAAATGAGGCTGTACCGTTCAGGGGTGTCGAAAAATCGTGGCATTCTGGCTCCTCTGTTTCGAATTAGGTGTGTCGTTGGTGGCGCGGGGTCGCGTGATACGCGCGCGCTTGGTTGTGGCTCAAGATCCGCCGCATAGCGAAAACCGATGTGGCGATGGCCTCGTTCAGGGCCGTGTAATCCGGTGGTTCGTGTGGCGATGCGGAAACAGCCCCCGCACAAAAGCAGGTTGGCGCAAGCCGCCATCATCTGATGAATTTTCGCGCTGATGATGGTTCTTTTCTCATTAAGACCCAACTCGCGAGATGCCGCCGGGAAAACGTCGGCTTTGTAATTGTTCCTTGCCTCCTTTCCTTCTTGCACTGTGTGTTTTGCATGGCCAGTCGGCGTCATGCGGGTTTGTTAAACGGGTAGCGCGCGGTGGGCTTGCGACCACCGAGCACTGTCTCGTCGGACGGCGTCGCGCGGGTCGGCGCGTCGTTTCAATCCAGCGCGGATGCTGGGCGCAGGGTGCCTGTGCAGTCGCCAAAGCCGATCCGGTATCCGTCGCCTTTGGCGGCACCGCGCAGGGTCAGCGTGTCTCCGTCTTCCAGAAACGTGCGGGTCTCGCCCGTGTCCAGCGTCAGCGGTTCCTTACCCGCCCAGCTCAGTTCCAGCAGGCTGCCGCGGTTTTCCTTTTCAGGGCCGGAAATCGTGCCGGAACCGAGCAGATCGCCAACCCGCATCGGGCAGCCGCTGGTGGTGTGGTGGGTCAGTTGCTGGGCTGCGGAGTAATACATCACGTTGTAATTCGTGCGCGACAGGATGGTTTCCGATTTGCCTTCTGGGGCGAGGCCCACTTCGAGGTCGATATCATAGAGCATCGGGCCCGTTTCTGCGAGGTATGGCAGCAGTTCCTTTTCGCGCGGCGGGGTCGAGGCGCGGAAGGGCTCAAGTGCGGCTTTGGTCACGATCCACGGGCTGATGGTGGTCGCGGTTGCCTTGGCCTGAAACGGGCCAAGCGGCTGGTATTCCCAGGCCTGAATGTCGCGCGCGGACCAGTCGTTGAGAAGAACGTAGCCGAAGATCATGTCGTCGGCCTCTTGCACGCTGACGCGACCTTTCGAGGGCTTGCCAACAATCGCGCCCATCTCAAGTTCCAGATCGAAGCGCTTGGACGCCTCGAACACCGGCATCTCCGCGTCCGGTGCTTTCAACTGTCCGTTGGGGCGGGTGATGTCCGTGCCGCTGACCACGACCGACGATGCGCGACCGTTATACCCGATCGGGATATGCAACCAGTTGGGCGGCAGGGCATTGGCCGGATCGCGGAACAGCGATCCGACGTTGAACGCATGGTGACGTCCCGCATAGAAGTCGGTGAATTCCGTCACGATGAAGGGCATCTCGAGCTTGGCATCGGCCATGGCAACCAAATGTGGCTCAAGGTCCGATTGCTGCGCCGCACCTTCTGCCAGAGCGGCCGTCAGGTGCGCACGGAAACTGGCCCAGACATCCGAACCCAGTGCCATGAAGTCATTCCATGTGCCACGGGCAAAAACGCCGGTTTCGGGCAGGTCAAGCAGACCGGCCTGTACAAGGGCGGTTACATCGAGGATGCGCGCGCCAATCGCGACACCTGCATGCAGGTCGCTGTCACCGACACGGAAAGCCCCATAGGGCAGGTTGTTGAGCGGGAAGTCGGTGTCGGGCGCATTGGCGCTTTCGACCCAAGAGCGGAGAAGTTGTGTCATCGTTTGTCCTTCAGGTGGCGTCTGGCTGGTTTTCGGGGCGTGCGGCATCGAAAGCCGGCAGTTTCAGGGCCTGTTCTTCGATCTCAAGCAGGCGGGCAAAGGGCGTCATGTCCACGCCCCAGCGGTGTGCGTTATAAAGCTGCGCAACAAGGCAGATGTCGCAAAGCAGCGGCGTGTCCGAGAAGCTGTAGGCGGGGCCATCGGGCAGCAGCGCCTGATAGGCGTGGAAACCTTGCGTCATCCAGTGGCGCATCCATTCGATGCCTTGATCGGCGCTCGCCCCGTGTTCGGATTTCAGGCGGTTCATGACCTTCAGGTTGTTCACGGGGTGAATGTCGAGCGCGATGATCTGCGCCGCCGCCTGCACCTTGGCCCGAAGCAGGGGATCGCTTGGCAGCAGGGCGGGGTCAGGCACGACGTGATCCAGATAGTCGAGGATCGCGAGCGATTGCGTCAGCGCGGTGCCGTCCTCCAGCACCAGTGTGGGCACCCCTTGGACCGGGTTCAACGCCACGTAATCCGGTCTGCGCTGATCGCCCGCCACAAGGTCCACCGGGACTGTCCGATAAGACAGCCCCTTGAGGTTCAGCGCCACCCGCACCCGGTAGGATGTGGTGGATCGCCAATAGGAATAGAGCGTCAGCATGGCGCTTACTTCTTGCCCGGCGTGCCGTCGAATTTCTTTTCGATGTCCGCCCAGCAATTGATGTAATCGTCCTGCAGCGGCGCTTCCTTGCCCGCGAACTGGGTCAGTTGCTGGGGGAAGCGGGTCTCGAACATGAAGGACATGGTGTTGTGCAGCTTGTCCGGGCCGAGGTTGGCGTTGGAAGCTTTCTCAAAGGCTTCGCGGTCAGGGCCATGGGGCAGCATCATGTTGTGGAGGCTGATCCCGCCGGGCACAAAACCCTGCGGTTTGGCGTCATACTCGCCATAGATATTGCCCATCAGCTCGGACATGATATTCTTGTGATACCAAGGCGGGCGGAAGGTATCCTCCATCACCATCCAGCGCTCGCGGAAGAGCACAAAGTCGATATTCGCCGTGCCGGGTTGACCAGAAGGTGCGGTGAGAACCGTGAAAATCGACGGGTCGGGGTGGTCAAACAGGATCGCACCGACTGGGCAATAATTGCGCAGATCGTATTTGTAGGGCGCGTAGTTGCCGTGCCAGGCCACCACGTCGAGCGGGCTTTGCCCGATCTTGGTCTGGTGAAACTGCCCACACCACTTGACCGTGACGGTTGAGGGCACTTCGCGGTCCTCAAAGGCGGCAACCGGTGCCTTGAAATCGCGCGGGTTGGCCATGCAGTTGGCACCGATGGGGCCGCGGCCCGGCAGTTCGAACTTCTGGCCGTAGTTTTCACAGACAAAGCCGCGCGCAGGCCCGTCCAGCAATTCCACACGGTAAACCAGACCACGCGGGATGATCGCGATTTCCTTGGGTTCAAGGTCGATGATCCCCAATTCGGTCGCGAAACGCAGGCGGCCTTCCTGGGGCAAGACAAGCATCTCGCTGTCCGCAGAGAAGAAATAGGCGTCCTGCATGGATTGGGTCACGAGATAAACGTGGGAGGCCATGCCCACCTGTGTGTTCACATCACCCGCCGTCGTCATGGTGCGCATGCCCGTCAGCCATGTCAGTGGCTCATCCGTATGCGGGATCGGATCCCAGCGGTATTGGCCCAGTGACGTCACATCCGGATGGATGTCGGGCGCAGAGCGGAAATGCGGCAGGTCAATCCTCTCATAGCGGTGGGAGTGCTTGACCGACGGGCGGATGCGATAACACCACGTGCGCTCGGGGCGCACATCGGTAAAGGCGGTGCCGGAAAGCTGCTCGCCATATAGCCCATAATTGCATTTTTGCGGGCTGTTCATGCCCTGAGGCAAGGCGCCGGGCAGGGCTTCGGTCTCGAAATCATTGCCAAATCCGGGCATGTAGCCAGGATTCGTCAGCCCGCCATCAGCCTGGACAAGAGGCGCGATATCTAGGTCTTTCATGGCATGTCTCCTCACGTTTTATGTGGTCGGCACCGATGCGAGTGACGGTGCGTTTAAACCGGCTTTGACGGGTGGGTCAAATTCGTTTCACTTGCAACGATTACCATTCCGTGCCAGAATGAGTCAAGATCATTTCATATGCAACGAAATCGAAGGTGGCGGATTTACATGACCTCAAGTGATTTCAACCTGTCTGAATTCCTGCCTTACAAACTGTCGGTGCTGTCATCGCGCGTCTCCAAGATGCTCTCGAAGGTCTATGGCGCGGAATACGGGCTTTCGACGCCGGAGTGGCGGGTACTGGTCCATGTTGCGCGGCGCGAAAAGATGTCTGTTCGCGAAATTCACGACAGTGTCTATCTGGACAAACCGAGCGTCAGCCGTGCGGTAACCAAGCTGGAAAAGGCGGGGCTTTTGGTAAAAACCACCTGCGATGCCGATCACCGCCTTGTCGAGATCGAAGTGACTGAGGCCGGGCTGGATGTGTTCAACGGGATCGTGCCAGCGGCCCTGTCGTTTGAAGAGGCGCTGATGAGCGCATTTTCAGATGCCGAGCGGGATCAGCTGAACACGCTGATGGAGCGCCTGCATGATGTTCTGGACGGGCAGCCGGGCGCGACGCGCCGGCCGCAGGTGGACGATGAAGCCTCAAAGACACTGCGCAATGGTGCCGATAAGCCGCGCGCGCGTGCCTCCAGTGACCCAGCAGGGCACTAAGAAAAACGAAAAGATTGAAGGCACTGGCAAAACAGCCGTTGTCACCGGTGCGATTGCGTCGCAAGGAAACATCAGTGGTGCGTCGGCCCTTGGAAAGCGCTGGAAAGCAACCGGGCGCGGTGTGGTCTGAGGCACGGAAGCCCCTGATCCAAGCGCAAGGCGGCATCAGGGCCTAAATGTCAGCGCCGGAGGCAAAGTGCCGACCTATGGCGTCTGCGGCTTCGGTGAGCCGCTCAAGATATGCGTCGGCGACCTCCTCAACGCTGTTTCTCTCGGCCAGCCAGACCAGACTGAGCGCCCCGATGGCGCGCCCGTCAGCACGCATGGCCACGCTGATCGCATTTGGAATGCCGCCATAATCCACTGCGCGGCCCCAATATCCGTATTCGCGCGTGGCATATCCCTTTGTCCTGATCTCCCTTAATTTGTCTGGCAGGCGCAAGGCGGCCTCTCGGTCTTTGCCCTTGGTGTTCACAGCCAGTTTGGCGGCGACCTCAGCCCTTTCATCCGCGCCAAGTGCTGCCAGAAACGCGCATCCCAAAGCCGAGCGAAACGGCGATGGCCGGTAGCCGATACAGTCGGGAAAGATACCATGTTCGGAGAATTTTCGGGTTGTGTCGACGATTTCGACGCGCCCGTTTCCGATTGCTGCTGCAAGATCCACACCGACACCGGTTTCTTCGGACAAATGGACAATTTCCGAACTGCCCGCCTCGACCAGAGCGTCGAGCGCGGCCGGCGCAGCGCCAAGGCGCGGAAATCGCGACCCGATCCTGTATCGGCTGTCGCTTCGGCTTTGCGTGAGCCACCTTTGGTTGACCGGAGTGGCACAGATTCTCATGATCGTGGGCTTCGGCAGTCCGGTTTGTTCGGCCAAAAAAGCCAGTGACGTCACGCCGCTACCGGAAACGACTTCGAGTATTTTCATGCTGCGCTCGACAGAGCGGTTCAACTTGGTCATCGCATTCCACCTGGTGAAACGCATGTTCGACCGGATCGGCTTTTCTATCTAGATATTTGTTTCAGAGGCGGGGCGGCGCGGGGGAAAAAGCGCTGCAACCGCCCACTGAGGAGGAGGGGAGCAATGCACAACATCGTGTCAAAATCAGTTGCTGGATTGAACCTGGCGTTATCCGCGCTGGTGATCGTAGTTGTGTTTTACGTGTCTGTGTTCGGCGTTTTCAGTGAATCCTACCTCCGGGTCGGGATGCTGCTGGTCGGCGGTCTGCTGATTCTGCTGGCGCAGATCGAGCGCAGCAACAGCCCGTTGGGCAGGGTGTTGGCGCTTGTTACGGCGGGTTTCCTCGGCCTCGCGGTCTATCAGTATTTTCGCGCCGCCGCAGAAATCGAGACCGGTCTTTATTTTCTGACCTCGGCGGATATCTGGCTTGGGACGCTGGGATTGATCGCCGTGATCGAACTGACGCGGCGGTCCGTGGGCATGGTCATGGCGGGCGTTGCGGCTTTCGTACTGCTTTATGGGGCCTTCGGGCAGTTTGCGCCGGGCTTCATGCGCCATGCGGGCATGACGTCCGAGGAATTGATTCAGGTCCTTTGGTATTCCTTTGACGGTGTATTCGGGCGCCCCATGGCCACGGTTGTTTCAACCATCCTGATCTTCATCATCTTCGGGGCCATTCTGGAATTTCTGACGATCGACAAGGTGCTGGTAAAGCTGGCACTGGCGGCCACGGGGCGGGTGCGGTCTGGCCCTGCGGCGGCGGCGACCATTGCAAGCGGGCTGTTCGGCACGATCTCCGGCAGTGCGGTGGCCAATGTCGTCGGCACCGGGGTCATCACGATCCCGCTGATCAAGAAGCGCGGTTTCAAGGCGCATTTCGCAGGGGCCGTGGAGGCCGCGGCTTCAAGCGGAGGGCAGATCACACCACCGATCATGGGGGCGGTTGCCTTTATCATGGCCGATGTGACTGGCGAGCCTTACCTGACGATCTGTGTCGCTGCCGCCGTGCCTGCGATCCTGTATTACACAGGGCTGTTCATGGCGACCTCAAGTGCCGCGCGGGATATGGACCTTGATATCTCCGACCAGCCCAAGATGAGTTTCGCATGGCGCGAAGTTGCGCAAATCATTGTTTTCATGCTGTCCCTGACGGCTATTGTCGTGGCCATGGTTGGGGGGTCTTCGCCGGCTTATGCGGGTTTTATCGGCGTGGCCTTTGCCGTCGTGTTCGGCTTTGCGCTTAAACCCAGCCTGCTGACGGACGCGCAATCCTGGCTCAGGTTCATCCGCTCCGCTGGCATGATCTCCGCGCAGTTGGTGGTGATCGTGGGTGCCGTGGGCATCATCATCGGCATTCTGAACCTCACCGGTGTCGGCCTGCGGTTTGCCTCTCTGGTGGCCAGCTATGCGGATGGGCAACTGGTGGTGTCGCTGCTGCTGATGGCTTTGGCCTGTCTGCTCCTGGGTATGGGCATGCCGACGGTGCCCGCCTATCTGATCATCGTGCTTGTGATGGGCCCTGCGTTGCAAAAGCTCGGCGTGCCGATCATTCACACACATATGTTCGTGCTGTATTTCGGTGTTTTGTCGGCGGTGACGCCACCTGTGGCGCTGGCCGCTTTTGCCGCGGCACCGATTGCCGGGGCAGGGGCGATGCGCACAGCGGTGGAAGCGTCCCGGCTGGCCTTGCCCGGTTTCGTGATCCCCTTCGCCTTCATCTACCAGCCTGCGATGTTGCTGGGCACGGGATACCCGTTGGCGGAGTCCGCGCAGTCGATCCTGTTCGTGGCCCTTGCCGTGCTGCACATCTCGCGCGCCTGTTACCCGGGCAAGGGCAAGGCGCGTTATGCGCCCATCGGTCTGGCGCTGGCCTTTGCACTCCTGTTCTTCGGACCGCTTGTTTCGTGGATTGCCGTCGCAGCGACCGCTGCGCTGTGGTCTGCGGTCCGGTTCGGAAACTTCCTGACACCTGAAAAGACCTGAATACTGAGGAGGAACGACCCATGACACATTCAATTTTGACCCGCCGGTCGCTGTTGGGCAGCGCAGCAGGCGCTGCCGCATTGGCCGCTCTGCCCCGCGCAGCTTTCGCCAAGGAATTGCTGCGCATGTCCACCCTTGGGCCGGGCACCAGCCCGAACCTCGTGATGACGACATTCGCCAATATCGTGAACGGCGCGCTGCCGGATTATGAAATCCAGCTGAACGCGACCGGTGCCGCCACGCGCCACGTTCTGGAGGTGGCCATGGGCCGCAGCGATTTCTGCATGTCCTCGCCGGTGATCCATGCGCTGATGCGCCGTCAGGCCGCCATGTACGAAAAGATCGAACAAGCCCCTGAACTGGTCAAGAACCTGCGCACCGTGCTGAACTTCCCGATGGGCGTCTATCACATCGCCGTTTACGGGGAGTCCGGCATCACCGCGATGGATCAGATCGCCGGCAAACGCGTCTTCCTCGGGCCGCCCGGTGGTGCCGCATTCACGACCATGCAGCGTCTGTTCAAAGCGGTTGCCGGCCTCGAAGCGGGCACGGATTACGAAGCTGTCACCCTCGGCTGGGACGCTGCTGCCGCTGCTTTCCAGGATGGGAATATCGACGTCTATTGCAACCCGACCAACGCGCCCAGCCCGGCGCTGACTCAGATCGCCGTTACCAACGAGATCCGCTTCCTCGGGATTCCCGCTGAGGCGCTGGAAAGCGAAGGGGTGCAGGCACTTGTGGGCCGCCCCGGTTTCAGGGCGGCAACACTGCCTGCGGGCATTTATGGTGACAACCAGCTTAACGAAGAGGATGTCACGACCCTCGGCGTGACCGTGGGCATCGTCACCAATCAGGACGCGGACGAGGAGATGATCTATCAGATGACCAAGGCCTTCTACGCCGGGGTCGAAGAAGCGGGCGATGGGTCGCCGTGGTTGCGGGCGATCACCCCCGAAGGTGCCGTGCAGGACATCAACCTCGCCCTGCACCCCGGTGCGCTGCGCGCCCTGAGCGAGATGGGTGTGGCCATCCCGGACGCCGCCAAAGGCTGACCGGTCTGGCCGGGGCGCATATCCCCGGCCATTCCCCCTTGTTTTCAATCATTTGCAGAACACGGATGCTCTTATGCCAAAAAACGTACTCTTCATCATGTGTGATCAACTGCGGTGGGATTACCTGTCCTGCGCGGGGCATCCGGGCCTTGAAACACCCCATATCGACGCGCTGGCAAAACGCGGCGTGCGCTTTGACCGGGCCTATGTGCAATCGCCCATCTGCGGTCCGTCGCGAATGTCCTTTTACACCGGGCGCTACGTCAGTTCGCATGGCTCGACATGGAACAGCATCCCGCTGAAGGTGGGTGAGATGACATTGGGCGATCATTTGCGCCCGCTGGGAGTGCGCACGGCTCTGTGCGGCAAGACGCATATGGCTGCCGATGCCGAAGGCATGAAGCGCCTTGGCCTTGCACCCGACAGCACCATCGGGGCCTTGGTGGCGGAATGCGGGTTTGAGCCCTATGAGCGCGATGACGGGCTGCATCCAAGCACGTCCTACGGCAAGCGCAACAAGAACTACGATCAATTCATGAAGGAACTCGGCTGGGAGGATGAAAACCCCTGGGACAGCGTGGCCAACAGCGGTGAGGACGCCGATGGCAATATCCTCAGCGGCTGGTTCCTCGATAACTCTGACCTCAAAGCGCGCGCCGCCGATGAGGAAAGCGAAACGCCCTATATCACCCGCCGCGCGATGGATTTCATCGAGGAGGCGGGCGATACCCCTTGGTGCCTGCATCTGAGCTACATCAAACCGCACTGGCCTTATATCGTGCCCGCGCCCTACCACGACATGTACCCGCCCGAAACACATTCCCCCGTGCTGCGCCATGACGTGGAAAAGGACGACCCGCACCCGGTCTTTGGTGCTTTCATGGAAGAGCGCGTGTCCAAAGCCTTCACCAACCAGACCACCCGCACCAAGGTGATCGGTGCCTACATGGGCCTGATCAAGCAGATCGACGACCAGATGGGCGAATTGATGGCCTACCTTGATGCCAAGGGCCTGCGGGATGACACGTTGATCGTCTTCACCTCGGATCACGGCGACTATCTGGGCGATCACTGGCTGGGCGAAAAGGAGCTGTTTCACGACCCATCGGCGCGCATACCGCTGATTGTGGTGGACCCCAGCCGCGAAGCTGATGCGACGCGCGGCACGGTTTCGGATGCGTTGGTCGAAGCCATCGACGTGGTGCCCACCATTCTCGACTATTTCGGCGGACAAGAGGTGCCGCATATCATCGAGGGCAAGTCCCTGCGCCCCTTGTTGCACGGCCAACAGGAAGCGCTGCGCGATTTTGTGGTGTCTGAATATGATTATTCCATGCGTCAGGTCCGCCGTCGTCTTGGCGTCAGCGTCGCGGATGCCAAACTGACGATGCTGTTTGACGGGCGCTGGAAATACGTCTTTGCCGAAGGGTTTCGCCCGATGCTCTTTGATCTGGAAACCGACCCGGATGAATTTCACGACCTCGGCGGTGATCCCGCCTACGCAACCGAATGCGACCGCCTTCAGGCGTTGTTCTTTCAGTGGACCCGCCGTATCAGCCAGCGCACGACCATTTCGGATGCCGAAATCGAAAGACGTGGCGTCGATCTGAACGAGGCGAGGGCGGGTATCATCATCGGTTTTCCAACAGAAGCCGACCTTGAGGCCGCGCTTGAGGCGGATAAAAAGCCGCCGTCCTGAACCCGCCATCTAGCAGTAAAGGGCAGGCTGCCATTGCCCTGTCTACTATCCACGATCCACCTGGAAGGACACGCCCATTTGTCGGACGGTATCAGTGAAAAAATGAAAAAGGCGGGTGCAGCGATCAGGGCGCCTGCTAGACTGCCAGATGAATGGGCCCGTGCCGCGATGCCAAAGCGTCTTGGACCGGCGAAAAGAGACATGTCGCTGGGTAAGCGCCTGAAAGAAATCTCGAAGTGAGGACATACTGTGACCCAATACAAGACCGATTTTGAATGGACACGCCAGCAGTTCGATCTGCCGGAGGGGATGATCTATCTCAACGGTAACTCTCTCGGCCCTATGCCGCGTGCGTCCGTGCCAGCCATGACCCGCTTTCTGAACGACGAATGGCGCACCGAATTGATCAAGGGGTGGAACACAAAGAACTGGTTCATGCAGACCAACACACTGGGCGACCGTATCGGACGTCTGATCGGGGCCCCCGCGGGCTCCACCTTGGTGAGCGATACGTTGTCCATCAAGGTTTTTCAGGCCGTCGCGGCGGGTATGGCGATGGTGCCGGACCGCAAGGTGATCCTGTCGGACAACGGAAATTTCCCGACGGACCTCTACATGGTCGAGGGGCTGATGAAGCTGAAAGACGCAGGCTATGAGATGCGCAAGCCCGATCCCGAAGACGTCATGGACCAAATTACCGAAGACGTCGGCGTGGTGATGCTCACTGAGGTCGATTACCGCACGGGCCGGCGCCACGACATGAAGGCGATCATCGACAAGGCCCATGCGCTGGGCGCGGTGGTGGTCTGGGATCTTGCGCATTCCGCCGGTGCGGTGCCTGTCGATGTGGGTGGCTGTGACGTGGATTTCGCGGTGGGCTGCACCTATAAATATCTGAACGGTGGGCCCGGCGCGCCCGCGTTCATCCATGTGGCACCCCGTCTGCTCGACACGGTCGAGCCGTTCCTGTCGGGCTGGTATGGGCATGAAGCCCCCTTTGCCTTTGACACCGCATTCCGCCCAATGCCGGGCAAGATCGAGCGGATGCGGATCGGCACGCCGTCGATTGCGTCTTTCGCGCTTTTGTCGGTGGCGCTCGACATCTGGGACAAGGTCGATATGGACGATTTGCAGACGCGTTCGGCAGAACTCTGCGGGCTGTTCATCCGCGAGATCGAGGCGCGTTGCCCCGGTTTGGACCTGATCACGCCGCGTGATCCAAAGCAGCGTGGCAGCCATGTCTCCTTTGCGTTTGAGCACGGCTATGCCTGTATGCAGGCGCTGATCGCTGATAATGTGATCGGTGATTTCCGCGCGCCCAACGTCATGCGGTTCGGGATAACGCCGTTGTTTGTGAGTGAAGATGATATCATCGCCGCCGTCGACAAGCTGGAAAAAATCCTCAAGCAAGAGCGCTGGAAAGATCCGCAGTTCCAGAAGCGTTCGCTTGTGACCTGATCGCAGGTAAAGCCCTGTGTGTCATATGTGGGCTGTGAAAAACCGGTCAGCGCGCAGCGCACAACCGCAGTTCTTTAGCCGCGCGCAATCTGTGCCCAGCGGGCAGCGTCCCTGCACCAGCGCGGTGGGGCCCACAGCAACCATCCGGCGCGGTCTGAGGCGTGTGCGCGCACGATTGGAACCCATGGGTTGCTATGTTGTTACCGGGGCACGGCGGCGCGCGATCGCGGATATGACGCTCATCGCGGCAAGGGCGGAACTGCGCGGGTTGTCGGGCAGGGCCGTGCCTTCGATCCGGAAGCTGAAGCGGCCGAATGCGCCGGATGCCTCTATTTCGTGAATGTTGGCAGTGACATCAGGGTCGGCGATCAGCGTCACACGTGTTCGCTCGAACCCCAGCCCTGCAATGGCCACGGCGGCCGCAACATTCGCATTCTTGGGATATTGCCGTGCCGCCTGCCGTGCTGTGCCCTCGAAATGGGCCGCGGCTGTTGTCAGCATATCCAGATCGACCCGTTCCTGCGCCGCAGAACCACGCCAGCCCGCAGGTGGTTTGCGCCCTGTGTAGCGCACCGCGCTCAACCCGCCGACCCGGGCAGCCTGCAGACAATCGAGCGCACCGATGGCCCCGCTTGCCAGATGCAATTGCGCGCCGCCGGTTAGTGCTGCTTGCCGCAGGCTCTGTTCAACGTGTTGATCCGCCAGCGCGCCGAGTGAGACCGTGACCAGATCAATGCCTCGTTTCAGGATGGCGGCGCCGTGTTCGATCAGGGCTGCATGCCCCGCGCAATCCACCATCAAATCCAAGCCGGGAGGCAGGTCGCACACGTGGAACACGCGGGTCATGCCCGTGTCCTGCGCCCCGATCAGGCGCTGAGGCCGCACCAGAGAAACAACCGGCGCGCGCCCGTCCCGGTCGAGTTGGTCCATCACGTAGCGGCCAATGGCACCTTCGCCGATAATACCGATCTTCATGCTGGCCTCCCCTGTTTCATTCTCAGTAGCGGAAAACACCGGCGCTTTGGTACTGTTTTCTCACACATTATTTTTGACCGCCGAGCATGGCATATGCTTGATTTTTCTCTTTTCTCGCAGGGGCACGCTCTGCCGGACCTATCGGGGACGCGCGATGGAACAGGCAGAACGAGACACCTGCGCATGTGTGATACAACACCGCGTCCGGGCGGCGCGCGCTGCGGTGCAGCGGATGTCGGTGTTGACTCAACCTGTCGTAAAGTGCAAAATTTTACACATGGTGGAATAAAATACGATTTGGCCTCGGTGCCAGATCGGTTCCATGGGGGAATGAATGGCGCTCACGGCGGAAAAGATGGCGATGGAGGCGAGCCTGTCGGTGCGCGCTGCATGGCTGCATTACGTCGGCGGGCTGACGCAGGCGATGGTGGCCAAACGTCTTGGTGTGCCATCGGTCAAGGCGCATCGCCTGATTGCGCGGGCGGTTCAGGATGGGCTGGTCAAGGTCTCGATCGAAGGGGACATCGCGGAATGCATCGCACTGGAAAGCGCGATTGCGTCGCGATACGGGTTGAGGACCTGCGAAATCGCGCCTGACCTTGGGGAGCCGGGTTTGCCGCTGCGCACGCTCAGTCAGGCGGGCGCGTCGTTCATCAAACGGGAAATCGACAATGGCGATCATGCCTGCATCGGTATCGGCCATGGCCGCACGCTGGCCGCATCGGTGGATCAGATGGGCCGCTGCGACGGCAGCAAGGTCAAATTCGTCTCGCTGCTGGGCGGGTTGACGCGCAATTACTCGGCCACGCCGCATGATGTGATGGCGCGGCTGACCGCCAAGACAGGTGCGGCGGCCTATGTGATGCCGGTGCCCTTCTTTGCCAATTCGGTCGAGGACCGCGAGGTGCTGTTGAACCAGCGTGGTGTGTCCAAAGTGTTCGAACTGGCGGCCAATTCCGAGCTTAAGATCGTCGGCATCGGTACGACGGAAACGAGCGCCTCACTGGTGTCATCGGGTATGATCGAAGCGCTGGAAATCAAGGATGTGGTCGCCAAGGGCGGCGTTGGTGAGCTGCTGGGGCAGTTCTTTGATGCCGAGGGGCGCACGATCCGCACGGCGCTGACGGAACGTACAATGTCGGCAGGGCTGAATGGCTCTGAGGGCAAGGAGATTGTCGCCATCGCAGGCGGCAAGGAGAAGGTCGGCGCGATCCGATCTGTTTTGATGAACGGTTGCCTGAGCGGCCTCATCACCGATGAGCGCACGGCACGCGCGCTTTTGCAAGACTGATACGAGTTTGAAACCTAGGGAGGAAATCTAATGTACGATAAAGAAAACAAGCTGATAGACAGCTTTACGGCTGGCAGGATGAGCCGGCGGGAACTGTTCCGGGGCCTCGGCGCGCTCGGCCTGTCCACATCCGCCGCAGCGGTGCTGGTCAATGCATCCGCCACGCGCGCACTGGCGCAGAACGGCTTTGACTGGAAAAAGCACGAAGGCACCACAGTGCGCCTGCTGCTCAACCAGCACCCCTATACGGATGCGATGATCGCCAACCTTGAGAACTTCAAGGAACTGACCGGCATGAACGTTGAATATGACGTCTTCCCCGAAGATGTATATTTCGACAAAGTGACTGCCGCCCTGTCGTCAGGCTCCAGCGAATATGATGCCTTCATGACCGGGGCCTACATGACATGGACCTATGGTCCTGCGGGCTGGGTCGAGGATCTGAACGAATGGATCATGGACGACACCAAGACGAACCCGGATTACATGTGGGAAGATGTGCTCGAAGGTGTGCGCAAGTCCTGTGCATGGAGTGGTGTGCCCGGTGCGCCCATCGGGTCTGAGGATGCCAAACAATGGTGCATCCCGCTGGCCTATGAGCAGAACAACCTGACCTACAACAAGCGGATCTTCGACGCCAACAACCTGTCCGTTCCCACCAACATCGACGAGTTGCTGGACACGGCGGCGGCGGCCAAATCCGTCATGGAAGGCGGTTATGGCATCGGTGTGCGCGGCTCACGCAGCTGGGCGACGATCCACCCCGGGTTCCTGTCGGGATACACCAACTTTGATCAGGTCGATCTGACCGTTGGCGATGACGGCATGTTGTCAGCGGCCATGAACACGGACGTATCCAAGGAATACCACAGCAAATGGGTCAAGATGATCCAGGATTCCGGCGCGCCTGACTGGTCCACGCACACATGGTATCAGGTCGGCACGGATGTGGGGGCTGGCAAGTCTGCGATGATGTTTGACGCGGACATCCTCGGCTACTTCATGAACGGTGGCGAAAATGCAGAAGCGGGCAACCTTGCCTTCTCCGGCTTTGCGGCCAATCCTGACGCAGCCGCGCCGACGCCAAACATCTGGATCTGGTCGATGGCCATGTCGCGGGCCTCGCAGAACAAGGATGCCACATGGTACTTCCTGCAGTGGGTCACGGGCCCTGAGCATGACCTTTTCGGTGCGCGCGAGATGGACCTCGTGAACCCGGCGCGTGCTTCGGTCTGGGCGGATGAGATCTTCCGGGATAAACTGTCATCGAAATATTCGGGATACGTCGAAATGCATGATGCATCGGCACCCGGGGCATCGATCAAGTTCACCCCGCAGCCGCTGTTCTTTGACCTTACAACCGAGTGGGCAGAGACGCTTCAGAAGATGGTCGCCAATGAGGTGCCTGTGGATGAGGGGCTGGATATGTTGGCCGAATCCGTCAACACCCAGCTTGCTGAGGCTGGCCTGCACTAAGCCGGCCTTGACAAACGGGTCCGCCAGCCCTGTGCAGGCGGGCCCCACTGTTTCACATACGCACAATGTGAAGTGCTTGCTCCGAAAGCGCTCGGAGATACAGGAGACGATTGTTCATGTCAGACGCAACGATAGGCGCCCCGCCCCGCAGGCGATTTAAAGTCAGCAGACGGATGCTGCCCTATGTGCTCAGCCTGCCTGCCCTGCTGGTCTGTATCGGCATTCTGATCCCGTTTTTCACGGCCGTGCTGTATTCGTTGCAGCGCTATCGTCTGTCGCAACCCTGGGCGCGGGAGTATAACTGGGGCCAGAACTACCTGAATTTCCTGTCGGATGCGTCGTTCTGGAACACGCTGAAAGTCTCGCTCACCTATGCGTTCTGCGCGGTGGGGATCGAACTGCTGCTCGGCTTGGGGATTGCCCTATTGCTGCAAAAGCGGACACGGTTCAACAATTTCGTGTCGATCATGCTGCTTATGCCGTTGATGACGGCCCCGGCGCTGGCGGCGCTGATGTGGAAGCTGATGACGAACCCGGGCTTTGGCATTCTGTCCTATTTTGCAAATTCGCTGGGCTTTACCGATTTCAACTGGGCGTCCGATCCGCAGACCGCAATGCTGACGGTCGTGATTGTCGATGTCTGGGTCTACACACCCTTTATCATGATCCTGCTGCTGGCCGGGCTGCGCTCTTTGCCGCAACAACCCTTTGAGGCCGCCGCATTGGACGGTGTGCCGCGATGGTTCGTGTTTTACCGCATCACCCTGCCGATGCTGACGCCCTTCCTGCTGACGGCTGTGCTGTTCCGCATGATCGAGAGCATTCAGCAGTTCGACATCATCTACGCGATGACCCAAGGGGGACCGGGCGATGCCCTGACGGTGTTCCAGGTCGAAGCCTATCTGAACTTCTTCCAATCGACGAATGTGGGGCGTTCTGCGGCGCTGATGATGATCCTCTGGGCCATCACCTACTTCCTGTCGAACATCTTTATCAAAAACTGGTTGCGCCTGCGTGAGCGGCAGCGCGGTGAAAGCTAGGGGCAAGGCCATGAATACCACCTCTCCACTTGAGACTGTCCTGCGCGGCATCGCGATCACCCTTGTGATCCTGTTCTTCATGTTCCCGATCTTCTGGATCATCCTGATGTCGTTCCAGACCAATGCAACGATCCTGCAGGTGCCACCTTCGGTGTTCTTTGAACCGACATTGCAGAATTACCGCGGGCTGATCACCGGCCAGCTTGTGACGGATACCAGCTCCCTTGAAATCAGGTTCATGGGCAATCTGTTCAACTCGCTGTTCTTGTCGACAGCCTCTGTCGCGGTCGGTCTGATCCTCGGTGTGCCTGCCGCCTATGCCTTTGCGCGGCTGAAATTCCGCGGTTCCGAAGACATCGCCTTTACGCTTTTGTCCTTTCGCTTCGCGCCGCCCTTGCTGGTCCTGTTGCCACTGACAATTTATTTTCAGCAGATTGGTTTGGCCAATACCTACGGCGGGCTGATCTGGGTCTATCAGTTGATCGTGCTGCCCCTCATCCTGTGGATCGTGCGGGGTTATTTCGAGGATATTCCAGCAGATATCGAATATGCCTATCGCATTGCAGGCCACCGCTGGTGGACGACATTCCGCAAGATCGCGCTGCCTCTGGCGGGGCCGGGGATCGCGGCGGCGGCGTTGCTGGCGTTTATCTTTGCCTGGAACAACTTTATCTTTGCGCTGGTGCTTGCCTCGGCGGACAAACAACCGGTCACGGTTGGCGCGCTCGCCTTCATCACCGCCTCCGGCGTGCAATACGGGCAGATCGCGGCGGGCATCATCCTGTCGATTGCGCCGACTTTTGCGCTCGCGCTTTATGCACAACGCTACCTTGTCGAAGGCCTCAGCCTTGGCGCGGTGAAAGGATAGACCATGACTCTGGCGCTTGAGAATATTGTCAAAGCCTTCAAAAAGGACGTGGTTCTGGACGGGGTCAGCCTGTCGGTCGATCAGGGGGAGACGCTGGTGCTGTTCGGCCCTTCCGGTGCGGGCAAGACCGTGCTTTTGCGCCTGATCGCCGGTGTGATCGAGCCGGATCAAGGCACCATCACCATTCAGGGGCGCGACATGAACGGTGTCGAGCCAGAGGACCGGGGCATCGGCATGGCGTTCCAGAATTTCGCCCTGTTTCCGCATATGGATGCGACTGACAACATCGCGGCCCCCCTGACCGCGCGCAACATGAGCAAATCGGGGATCACGGAGACGGTGGGCAAGATCGCCCGGATGCTCAAGATCGAACATGTGCTGCACCATAAGCCCAAGGAATTGTCCAACGGTCAAAAGCAGCGCACGGCGCTTGCCCGCGCCCTTGCGGGAGAGCCTGACATTCTGCTGCTTGATGACCCTTTGCGCAATGTGGATGCGAAGCTGCGCTTCGAGATGCGGCTGGAACTGCCGCGCCTGCTAAAGGAGCAGAACGCCACGGTCATCTACGTCACACAAGACTACAAAGAGGCGATGGCACTCGGGGACCGGATCGCGGTGATGAGCGCAAGCGGGATCGAACAGACCGGCACGCCATCCGATATCTATCTCGCCCCGGCCAATATCGAGATTGCCCGCCTGTTTGGCGACCCGGTGATCAACCTGTTAGATGTTACGCTCACACAAGGCGCAGGTGGTGTGCAATTTACCCTGTCCGGTGTTCCCGTGACCGTTGATGCGGGATATGCCGAAATGGTCGGGCGTGCGTGCACGGTTGGCATTCGCCCCGAAGCGATCCGCTTTGTCGAAGAAGGCACCGCCGGGGCGATCCCGCTCGTGATTGAAACCGAAACGCCGTTGAACGAGAAAACCGTGACGCTGGGGCTGACGCAGAATGGTCGCGAAATCATGGTGTCGCGCCCGGCAGGCAGGCCGGGACCTGCGCAGGGGATGGGCTTTGTCACGATTGATGCAACCCACATCCATCTGTTTGACCGCGCCACAGGCAACCGGGTTGCACCGACACAGGCCGCAAAAACACAAGGAGCCGCATGATGAGCGCGCTGTTGAAACTGACGGGCGTCGACAAGTTCTACGGTGCCATCGGCAAAAGCGTTCATGCGGTCCAGAACATCGACATGGACGTGATGAAGGGCGAGATCATCGCGCTTCTGGGCTCATCGGGCTGCGGTAAAACCTCGACCTTGCGGATGATCGCAGGCTTTGAGGAAACCAGCCGGGGGACGATCGAACTGGCGGGCCGCGAAATCCAGACGCTGCCGCCGGTTCGGCGCAATGTGGCGATGGCCTTTGAGGGGTATTCGCTTTACCCGACCGTGACCGTGGGCGAAAACATCGCCTTTGCGCTCAAGGCCGCGAAACTGCCCGCCAGCGAGGTAGAGGCCAAGGTCAAGGAAGTGACCGAGATGCTGGAGATCACCGACATCCTGCATCGCTACCCCACCTCTGTGTCTGGCGGGCAACAACAGCGGGCCTCGCTGGCGCGCGCGCTGATCCGGGATGCGGATTTGCACCTTCTGGACGAACCCATGGGCCAGTTGGAACCGCAATTGCGTACGCTGCTGCGCGGGCGGATCAAATATTACATCAAGGAACGCGGGCTGACGGCGATCCTCGTGACGCATGATCAGACCGAAGCCAATGCGCTCGCAGACCGGATCGCGGTGATGGAGGGCGGTGTGTTGCAGCAATTTGCCGCCCCGCAAACCATCAAGGAGGCACCGGCCAATCTGTTCACCGGTACGTTCGTGGGCGAGCCGCCGATGAATGTCTTCACCGCGCAGGCCCGCGATCAGGATGGGCACCTGCAACTGGACCTCGGGCAGGGTCTGCATCTGACCTATCGTGCTGACGCTTTTGCGCCCGAAGTGCGCGCGACCCTCTTGGCGCGCAAGGAGATCGTGCTGGGCGTGCGCCCCTATGCGGTGCACCGTGACACGGCGGGCGCTGAGGCAAAGGTCATCGCGAACCAGTGGTTGGGCGATCAGAGCCATATCGCCGCCAGTTTTGCAGACGGTACCATCGTTCTGGTCGAACATGACCGGGCGGATGTGGCGGTGGGGGATGCCATCCATGTGCGTCTCGCACCGGAGGATTTGCATGTCTTTGACAAGGACACGGGCGCCGCCCTCAGCCACGGGGCACATATGGCATGACGGCTCAGGCGCGTGATATTCTGATCGGGATTGATGCCGGGACCTCGGTCATCAAATCGGTGGCATTTCTGCTGGACGGTACGCAGATCGCCGTTGCCTCTGTGCCCAACCGCTATACCACCCGCGCGGATGGGGCGGCGTTTCAGTGTCAGGATACGACATGGGCGGATTGCGCCCGGACCCTGCGCGATCTGGCCGACAAGGTGCCCGATCTTGCCCGACGCACCGCGGCCCTTGCGGTGACGGGGCAGGGGGACGGCACGTGGCTTGTGGGCAAGGACAACCGGCCCGTGACGGATGCATGGCTTTGGCTTGATGCGCGCAGTGCTGCCACGGCGGCCAGCTTGCGCGCAACTGAGCCGCCGGAGCGGTTCCAGAGCACCGGCACCGGGCTGAACGCCTGCCAGATGGGCGCGCAGCTGGCGCATATGGATGCGACGATGCCGGAGGTGCTGGACGCCGCCGAGGTGGCGCTGCACTGCAAGGACTGGATGTATCTGAACCTGACCGGCGTGCGGGCCACCGATCCGTCAGAGGCCAATTTCACCTTCGGCAGTTTTCGCACCCGCGCCTATAGCGGCGCGGTGATTGCCAGCCTTGGGCTGACCCATCGCCGTGGATTGCTGCCCGAAATCGTGGACGGTGCGCAGCAAACCCATGGCCTGTCCGCACAGGCCGCCGCGCAGACCGGGCTGTTGGAAGGAACGCCCGTGGCGCTGGCCTATGTGGATGTGGCCTGCACCGGGATGGGCGCGGGCCTTTACACGCCGGATGCCGCGACGGGCTGCACCATCGTGGGATCAACGGGGATGCATATGCGCGCAACCCCGGCGGCAGATGTCACCCTGAGTGCGGAGCCTTCGGGCTATGTCATGGTTTTGCCCGTGCCGGATCTCGTGGCGCAGATCCAGACGAATATGGCCTCGACGCTCAACATCGACTGGTTGCTCGGTCTGGGGGCGGATTTGATCCGCGAGATGGGCGGCGCTGTTGAACACGCCGATCTCGTTGCCCGGATCGAGGGTTGGCTGGCGCGCACAAACCCCGGCGAGGTGATTTATCATCCCTATATCTCGGAAGCGGGAGAGCGTGGACCCTTTACCGACACAAATGCGCGCGCCGCTTTCATGGGGCTCGGATCAAAGCATGGCTTTGCCGATCTTCTGCGGGCGGTCATCGAAGGGTTGGGCTATGCGGCGCGCGATTGCTACGACGCGATGGGCGGCGTCCCGACCGAGGTGCGCCTGACGGGCGGGGCTGCGCGCTCGGCGGCGCTGCGCAAGATTTTATCTGCCGCTCTGGGCGCAAATCTATGCACGACCGCGCGCGAGGAAGCCGGGGCGGCAGGGGCTGCGATGACGGCTGCGGTGGCGATCGGGGCCTATTCGGATATGAATGCCTGCATCGCCGATTGGGTGCAGCCTTTGCTCGGTCCTGCCGAAGCGCCGGACGCGGACCTTGCGGCGCGCTACAGCGCCCTGTTTCCATCCTACCGCACCATTCGCACAGATGCCGCCCCGATCTGGGCGACGCTCGCCGCCACCAAGGAGACACATCATGCCTAAGTCAGTCGCGATCATAGGCGATCTGTTCATGCTGCCGGAAAAATTCGCCGATGCGCTTGCAGCGGCCTGTGGCGACGCGGTGGAGATTCGCACCCGCAAGGATAACTGGCCCGATGAGCCGATGGAACATGGCTATTCGGTCAAGGGCATGGATGACCTCAAGGAGTATTTCGGCACGGCGGATGATGTGGTCGATTTTGTCGGGGATGCGGAAATTCTGGTGACCCACCTGGCCCCAGTATCGCGGGATATGCTGGCGCGGATGCCGAACCTGAAACTGGTCGCGGTGTCGCGCGGCGGGCCGGTCAATGTGGATATGAAGGCTGCGGCGGAACACGGGGTCACGGTGGTCAACACACCGGGGCGCAATTCCAGTGCCGTTGCGGAATTTACCCTTGGCGCCATCCTGACCGAGACCCGCAAGATCCGCGAAGGCCACGAGGCGTTGCGCAAGGGCATATGGCGCGGTGATCTCTACCGGGCTGACATCACGGGCCGCGAATTGAACGAGATGACCGTGGGCGTCATCGGCTATGGCAATATTGGCAGCAAAGTGGTCAGGCTGCTGCGCGCCTTTGGAACCAAGGTGCTGGTTTGCGACCCCTATGTGCAACTGGCCCCGGAGGATGCGCAGGCGGGGGTGGAACATGTGACACTGGACCGCCTGTTGAGCGAGGCGGACGTGGTTACGCTGCATGCGCGCGTTACCGATGAGACAAAAGAAATGATGAATAAAGAGGCCTTCAAGAAAATGAAAAACGATGCGTTATTCGTGAACACGGCCCGTGGCCCGATGTGCAATTACGATGATCTTTACACCGCACTGGTGGAGGGTGAAATCGGCAGCGCCATGATGGAAACCTTTGGTGTCGAACCGGTGCCCAAGGACTGGCCGCTGCTGCAATTGCCCAATGTGACCCTGACCCCGCATATCGCCGGGGCGTCGGTGCGCACCGTGACCTATGCGGCGGAACAGGCCGCCGAAGAAGTCCGACGTTTCATCGCGGGTGAACCCGCGCGCAACCCGTGCTGATCTGATGGGACAGCGCGAGGATATCATCACAGCCTGCAAGAAGCTGGAAGCGGACGGGCTTAATCGGGGTGCATCGGGCAATGTGTCGATGCGGGATCGCGATCATATGCTGATCACGCCATCGGCTGTTGGCTATGACGTGATTGCGCCGGACATGATCGCCCGGATGCGTCTGGACGATGACAGCGGCGGTTGGGAGGGGCCGAACAAACCCTCATCCGAGTGGCGTTTTCATCGCGACATTCTGCGCGGGCGCTCGGACATCAACGCGGTGGTGCATACCCACGCGCCCTATGCGACCATTCTGGCGATCGCGCGCAAACCGATCCCGGCGGTGCATTACATGATCGCGGCCTTTGGCGGCCCCGACATCCGGGTCTGCGATTACGCCCGCTATGGCACGGCAGAATTGTCAGAGCATATCCTCGTCGCGATGGAGGGGCGCAATGGCTGTCTGATGGCCAACCACGGCATGGTGGTGGGGGCGTCTGACCTCACGCGCGCGCTTTGGCTGGCGGGTGAGCTGGAAGCGCTGGCGCATCAATATGTTCATACGCTGGCGATTGGCGGGCCGGTTTTGCTGAGCGACGCCGAGATCGAAGAGACTGCCAAAGGGTTCGAAAGCTACGGCGTGCAGGCAAAGGACACCGCCCAATGAGCGAACCCTGCGACCTCTTCATCATCGGGGGCGGCATCAACGGGGCAGGAATCGCGCGCGATGCTGCCGGTCGTGGCCTCAAGGTTGTGCTGTGCGAAAAGGATGATCTGGCGCAGGGCACATCTTCGCGGTCGGGCAAGCTGGTCCATGGCGGGCTGCGCTATCTGGAGTATTACGAATTCCGACTGGTGCGTGAAGCGCTGATCGAACGGGAAGTCCTGCTGAACGCCGCGTCGCATATCATCTGGCCAATGCGGTTCGTACTGCCCCATTCGCCGGATGACCGACCTGCCTGGCTGGTCCGACTGGGGTTGTTTCTTTACGACAACCTTGGCGGGCGCAAAAAGCTGCCCGGCACAAGGGTGCTGGATTTGCGCCGCGCTCCCGAGGGCGTACCGCTCAAAGAGGGGTATAAAAAGGGATTTGAATATTCCGACTGCTGGGTCGACGACAGCCGTCTGGTGATCCTGAACGCGGTGGATGCCGCTGAAAAAGGGGCCGAGGTTCTGACCCGCACGGCCTGCACATCGGCACGGCGCAATGGCGACAGATGGGACATCACCGTGCAGGGCCCGGCGGGCACACGCGCCTTTTCCGCCCGCGCGCTGGTCAATGCGGCAGGTCCGTGGGTGACGGATGTCGTCGGACGCGTGACCGGCACCAACAGCAAGCGCAACGTGCGGCTGGTCAAGGGCTCGCACATCATCACGCCGAAATTCTGGGAGGGTGAGCAGGCGTATCTGGTCCAGAACCACGACAAACGCGTGATCTTCATCAACCCTTATGAGGGTGACAAGGCCCTGATCGGCACGACCGATATTGCCTATGATGGCGCGCCTGAAGCGGTCACAGCGGATCAGAGCGAGATTGATTACCTGCTGGCGGCAGTGAACCGCTATTTCAAACAGGAATTGGGCCGTGACGATGTGGTCCAGAGCTTTTCGGGCGTGCGCCCGCTTTATGATGACGGCGCAGGCAACCCGTCGGCCGTGACGCGCGACTATGTATTCGATCTTGAAACACAGGGCGGTGCGCCGCTGTTGAATGTCTTTGGTGGCAAGATCACGACCTTTCGCAAGTTGGCAGAACATGCGCTACAAAAGCTAGATGGCTTTTTTCCGCAGATGGGTGCGGATTGGACGGCGAAAGCGCCGCTGCCGGGTGGTGATATTGCGGACGCGGATTTTGACCGCTTTGTTGCGGATATTCAGCGCGAATACCCCTGGCTGCCACAGGACCTTGTGCTGCACTGGGGCAGGCTTTACGGCACGCGGATGCGGATGATCCTTGGGGATGCAACCGCGCTGGAACATCTGGGGGTTCAATTCGGCCCGCGCCTCTTTGAGGCAGAGGTGCGCTATCTCGCGGCCCACGAATGGGCGATGTCCGCGCAGGATATCCTGTACCGCCGCACCAAGGAAAATTTGCAGATGAGTGCTGAGCAGATCGACGCGCTTAACGTTTGGGTTGCGCAAAATCTGGAGCCGCAGACATGACGACGCCGCCCGCTGATCTGGCAGAGCTTGCCAGCCTGTCCGCCCGGATCGGGGCCGATCCGATGCTGATACAGGCGGCGGGGGGCAATACATCCGTCAAGGATGGCGGTGTGATGTGGATCAAGGCATCGGGCACGCTTTTGGCCGATGCCGAGGCGCGCGATATCTTCGTGGCCTGCGATCTGCCAGCCATGCGGGCCAGTCTGGAAAAGGGCGAGGCCCGCGCCGATCAACCGATGGAGTTTGCGCTGGCGCAGGACGGTTTGCGCCCCTCGATCGAAACATCGCTGCACGCGGTTTTTGATCAACGCATCGTGCTTCATGCGCATTGTGTCCATACGCTGGCGCATGCAATTCAGGCCGACCCGGTCGAGGCCATCGGTGACAAACTGGCCGGGTTCAACTGGGGCGTCACACCCTATGCGAAACCGGGGGCCAATCTGGCGCGGCAGGTGCGCGATCTGGTCCGGCAAGGCTGCGACGTGATTGTTCTCGGCAACCATGGTGTGATCGTTGCGGCCGATACGGTCAGCGCGGCGGGTGATCTGCTGCTCGGCATAGCTGAGGCGCTGCGCCTGGAGGCGCGACCCCGTCGCGCGGCCTCACCGAGTGATCTGCCTGAGGGCTGGGTGGCGGGCCCGGCCTCCCTGTCTGCGGTGGCCTGCGATCCTGCGCTCTTGGGGATGGCGACGGGTGGCAGTCTATATCCCGATCACGTGATTTTCTGCGGCGTGGGGGCCATGGCCTGCGACACACCACCCGTGGGCGACAGCCCGCCCTTTGTCCTGATCCCGGGTAAGGGGGCCGTCATGCGCGCAGATGCAACCGCGGGTGCGTGGGCCCTTGCGCAGTGTCTTGGGGATGTGCTGACGCGTGTGCCCGAAAGCGCCGTTTTGAACTATCTGAGCATGGCGGAAAATGGCGAATTGCTCGATTGGGACGCCGAAAAATATCGGCAGGCGCTGAATGGCTGAGCTTTACCTCGGTATTGATCTGGGCACCTCCGGCGCGCGGGCCGTGGTGATTGATGCGGCGGGGCATCTTGTCAGCACGGGCAAATCTGCCCATGCCGATCACCCCGGTAGCCCGCGTGCCTCGTCCGTCTGGTGGGCAGCGACCGAACAGGCGGTCCTGGCGGCACTGGAGGATGTTGACGCGCGCGACGTACGTGCAATGGCGGTTGATGGCACCTCGGGCACGATGCTGGCGATTGATGCCATGGGCGTGCCCTTGTCCGACGGTGTGATGTATAATGACGTCTGCACCGATACGGACCTGTTGGACCGTATCACCGCCGCCTCACCCGAAACGACCGCAGCACGCGGGGCCACCAGTGGGCTGGCGCGGGCGGTGCAGCTGCTGGCGCATAAGCCCGCACGTGTGGTGCATCAGGCCGACTGGATCGCCGGGCAGTTCAGCGGGCGCTGGATCAGTGACGAAAACAATGCGCTTAAAACCGGATATGATCCCGTCAGCGGCGTTTGGCCCGACTGGATCGCGGAGGTGATCGACCCGGCAGTGTTGCCGGAGGTCGTGGCACCCGGCACGGTGGTCGGGCAGGTGGGCGACACTCTCTTTGGTCTCAGCCCGGATTGTGCGGTGGTTGCGGGCACCACGGATGGCTGCGCGTCCTTTCTGGCCACGGGCGCGGCGCAGGCGGGGGAAGGGGTGACGGCGCTTGGCAGTACGCTGACGATCAAGCTCTTGTCCGATCAGCCGGTATTCGCGCCGCAATTCGGTATCTACAGCCATAAGATATTGGGCCTTTGGCTCGCGGGTGGGGCGTCCAACACCGGGGGCAATGCGCTGTTGTCGGTCTTTTCCGCGTCTGAGATCGCGGCCCTGTCCACCCGGATCGACCCTGAGACCGACACAGGATTATCCTATTACCCGCTGGCCAAACCCGGTGAACGCTTTCCCATCAATGACCCGGAACACGCACCGGTCATGGGGCCGCGCCCGGCAGCGGACAGCACGCATCTGCAAGCCATGTTCGAAGGGATCGCAGACATTGAAGCGCAGGCCTACGCGCGGCTGGCTGAGCTTGGCGCGCCCGCCTTGCGCAGCGTTCGATCCGTCGGCGGCGGGGCTGCGAACCCGGCTTGGTGCAGGATCAGAGCGCGTCGCCTGTCCGTCACGATGCCCGAACCGCTGTCCGGTGAGGCCGCGTTTGGCACAGCGCTATTGGCACGGTCCGCTTTATGAAAACGGATTTGATGACCCTTGCCGCGCAGTATGACGCATTTCTGATCGACCAGTTTGGTGTGCTGTTGGATGGCGCAGGGGCGTATCAGGGGGCAGCGGCGGCCTTGTCCAGCCTGACGGGGATGGGCAAGCAGGTGGTGCTTTTGTCAAACTCCGGCAAGCGCGCTGCCCCGAATGCGGCGCGCCTGACGCGGTTGGGGTTTGATCGGGACAGCTATATCACCGTGATGTCCTCCGGGGAAGCGGCCTTTGGCGAAATCAAAGGTCGGATCGGGCAGGATATCGCGCCTGGTGCCGCCGTTTGGGTTCACGCGCGTGACGGGGATATGTCGGCGGTTGCAGGGCTTGACCTGACCCCGGTGAATGAGGCCGCTGCGGCGGATCTGCTGATCATCGCAGGCAGCCGCGCAGATGAATTTGACCGTGCGCATTACCGAACATGGCTGGCCCCGGCGGCGCAGCGCGGCGTGCCCGCTTTTTGCACCAATCCGGATATCAAAATGCTCACGCCACAGGGGCAGCGGTTCGGGGCAGGGGCCATTGCGCAGCTTTATGAAGAACTGGGCGGCACGGTGGAATGGGTTGGAAAGCCCTATCCGCTGATCTACCGTATGGCGCAGGCGGTTTTGGGGCCGTCGGAACGCATTTTATGCATTGGTGACAGCCCCGAACATGATATCGCAGGGGGGCGGGCCGCAGGCTTTGCGACGGCTTTGGTGCGCACAGGATTGCATGCCGGTCTGTCCGAGGCTGCGCTGCTGGAGCATTGCCGCGCCACGGCGATGCCCGATTTCATAATACCGAGCTTTCGCTGGGAGGGGCCTTGATGGCATTGACGCTTTCGCTGAACACGAACCCGCTGGTCAACCGCTTTGCACAGCCGGACGACCTGATCGACACCGTCGCGCGGGATCTGCGCATCCGTGATCTGCAACTGACCCATGAGTTCATCAACCCAAGCTGGCCCGCCCCGGTCGCTGCGCGGCTGACCAAGTCGATGGGCGCAGCCCTGCGCCGCACCGGGGTGCGCGTCACCAGCGGCATGACGGGGCCCTATGGGCGGCTCAACCACTTTGGCCATCCTGACCCGGACGTGCGGCGCTATTACGTCGAATGGTTCAAGACCTTTGCCGATATCACCGCTGAATTGGGGGGCACGTCGGTGGGTACGCAGTTTGCGATATTCACTTACCGTGACTACGATGACCCGGACCGGCGCGCGGCCCTGATCGACACGGCGATCGAGTGCTGGGCGCAGGTCGCGGAACACGCCAAAAGCGCCGGGTTGGGGTTCATTTTTTGGGAACCTATGAGCATCGGGCGCGAATTCGGGGAAACCATCGCAGCGGCGCTCGCGTTGCAAGAGCGGCTGGACGCTGCCGACATGGCCGTCCCGATGAAAATGATGGCCGATATTGACCATGGCGATGTGACCAGCCCTGACCCGGCGGATTATGACCCCTATGCCTGGGCGCGTGCGGTGCCAAAGGTCAGCCCGATCATCCACATCAAGCAAAGCCTGATGGACAAGGGCGGTCACCGCCCCTTTACCGCCGCGTTCAACGCGCAGGGCCGTATCCAGCCAGCACCCTTGCTGGCGGCCTTGGCTGAGGGCGGTGCGCTGGACAATGAAATCTGTCTTGAACTGTCCTTCAAAGAGCGCGAACCAAATGACCGCGAAGTGATTGGTCAAATCGCGGAAAGTGTCGCCTTCTGGGCACCACACATTGATAGCGGCGAGCAGGATTTGAACATATGAACAATGTACTGATGGTTGAAACGAGGTCGTCGCATGTCTGAACCGTCTTTTTGGATTGGCACCAGCTGGAAGATGAACAAGACCCTTGCCGAGGGGCTGGATTTTGCCCGTGCACTCGCCGCAGCGGACAGTGCGCGTGATCCGCGCATCCAGCGGTTCGTTGTGCCACCCTTTCCGATGGTGCGGGACATCAAGGCCGCCTTGGCCGATACCTCGGTCAAGGTCGGGGCGCAGAATATGCATTGGGAGGACGCAGGCGCGTGGACCGGCGAAGTTTCCGCGCCGATGCTTGTGGATTGCGGCCTCGACCTTGTGGAACTGGGCCACTCCGAGCGGCGCGCGCATTTTGGCGAAACGGATGAGACCGTGGGGCTGAAGGTGGCGGCCGCCGTGCGACACGGGTTGATCCCCTTGATCTGCATCGGCGAAACGCTGGAGGAACGCGAGGCGGGGCGCGCCAAAGAGGTGCTGGCAGCGCAGGTCAGCGCCGCGCTGGCGCGCGTTACCGGCAGCGCGCCGGTTTTGCTGGCCTATGAACCGGTCTGGGCGATTGGTGAACACGGCATCCCCGCGACATCGGACTATGCCGACGCGCGTCAGGCCGAGATCATCGACGTTGCTGGCGAAATGCTGGGGCGGCGGGTGCCCTGCCTATACGGCGGTTCGGTCAATCAGGACAATTGCGAGGAATTGATCCGCTGCCCGCATATCGACGGGCTGTTCATCGGGCGCGCGGCATGGGACGCGACCGGCTATCTGAAAATTCTGGAAAAATCTGCGGCAACCTTGGACTTGGGAGAAACGACATGAAAATTGCAGTGGCAGGCGATAGCGCGGGCGAAGGTTTGGCGAAAACCCTCGCGGAGCACCTTGGCGCGCACCATGACGTGGTCGAGATGTCACGCACGCAGGACGGCCCGGATGCGTTTTATGCGGACCTGTCCAACCGGGTCGCTCGTGCTGTGATCGCGGGCGAGGTTGAGCGTGCCATTCTGGTCTGCGGCACCGGGATCGGCGTTTGCCTGTCGGCCAACAAGGTGCCGGGTATCCGCGCGGCACAATGCCATGACACCTATTCCGCAGGCAAAGCGGCCACGTCAAACAACGCGCAGATCATCACGTTGGGGGCGCGCGTTGTCGGCGCGGAACTGGCCAAGGATATTGTGGATGCCTATCTCTCCAGCCATTTTGATCCCGAGGGGCGCTCGGCTGGAAATGTGCAGGCGATTGACCGGTTGGATGCCGCCTATAACAAGGCGTGATCCAGCGCGTCTGACGAAATACCTGAAACATCGAGTATTAGGTAACACGTTGAAATCTTTGATTTCAGACAGCGTTACATGATCGAGGTTTTTGGCATGACGCATTAAGCCCGTCAAAACGTGATTTGCAATTTCACATCCGCTGGCCGCTGTTCCACGGCCCGGTCAAAGGCCGCAATACTGTCGGAAAACGCGAACGTCTCTGAAATCAGCGGTTTCAGATCAACCTTGCCCGATGCGATCAGATTGATGGCGCGGTCATAGACATTGGCGTAGCGGAAAACGGTTTCCAGCCGCACTTCCTTGGCCTGAAGGGAGACGATGTCCATCGGCACAGGCTCCACCGGCATGCCCACCAGAACAATAGCCCCGCCGGGGCAGACAAATTGCGGGGCTTGTAGGATGGCTTGCGCCGCCCCTGAGCATTCAAACACAAGGTCACAGCCCCAGCCGCCTGTTTCGGCCTCGATCCTTGCAACCGCGTTGTCATCGCCCAGATTGATCGGAACAATGGCGTCATACTGGCCGATCAGGTCCAGCTTGGGCTCGGCAAAATCGGTGATGACCACTTTGGAACAGCCACCCGCCAATGCGGCCAGCGCGACCATCATGCCGATCGGGCCGGCGCCCTGCACCAGGGCCACATCGCCCGGTTTGATCTTCGCGCGAAACGCGGCCTGCATGCCGATGGCAAAGGGCTCGACCATCGCGCCCTCCCCGAAGGTCACATTGTCCGGCAGGGCGTAGGTGAATTTGGCCGGATGGACGACTTCAGGCGTCAGGCAGCCGTGGATCGGCGGCGTCGCCCAAAACCGCACGGCGGGATCCACGTTATAGATGCCCAATTTGGCCGCGCGGGAGTTCGGATCGGGGATGCCCGGCTCCATACAGACCCGGTCGCCTTTTTGCAGATGGGACACGGCGGTGCCGACCTCCACCACGGTGCCCGCGGCCTCATGGCCCAGCACCATCGGCTCCTTTACGACGAACGGGCCGATTTTCCCATGGGTGTAGTAATGCACATCGCTGCCACAGACACCGACCGTGTGCACCGCAATTCTGACGTCATGCGGACCAAGGGCGGTGTCGAGGTCTATCTCGCGCAGGGCAAGTCTGCCCTTTTCTTCCAATACGAGAGCTTGGGGCATAATTGGCCTTTCACAGTTCCTTAGGGTGCGCTGGTCAAACAGGTCTCCGACTGTTGGTCGAAAATATGGCTGGTTTGTTTGTCCACGGTGACATGCAGTGTTTCGCCGGGAACCCAATCGCGTCTTTCGCGTGAAATGACGCAGGCTTCCTTGCCGCCTATCCTGCCATAAAGATGTGTCTCCGGGCCAGTGGGTTCAGCCACGGAAAGCACCATCTTCAAATCTGACTCCGTGTCCGACAGGCTGAGGTGCTCGGGCCGGACACCCAGCAGAATTGCCTGCCCGTCTTGCAAGGCCAGACCATCGCGCACAGCAACGCGGGCGCCGCCGATATCAAGCGCGGTTTCGCCACCAGCGGTTTTGACAATCCCCTCAAGGATATTCATGCCGGGCGATCCGATGAACTGCGCCACGAACAGGTTCCTGGGGTTGTCATATACATCAAGCGGGGAGCCTGATTGCTCGATCACCCCGTCGCGCATGATCACCACGGTGTCGGCCATTGTCATCGCTTCGATCTGATCGTGGGTCACATAGACGGTGGTGGTTTTCAAACGCTGGTGAAGCTCCTTGATCTCGGTGCGCATCTGCACGCGCAGTTTGGCATCAAGGTTGGACAAGGGCTCATCAAAGAGAAACACGTCAGGGTCGCGCACGATCGCGCGGCCCATGGCGACACGCTGGCGTTGCCCGCCCGAAAGCTCTTTGGGATAGCGGTCCAGATAGGGTTCCAGCGATAGAATGCCGGCGGCCCAGGCGACCCTCTCGTCAATTTTGGCCTTGTCCATCTTTTTCAGATTCATGGAAAACGCCATGTTGTCGCGCACCTTCATATGCGCATAGAGGGCATAGTTCTGGAACACCATGGCGATATTGCGGTCCTTGGGGTGGACACCGTTCACGCGCCGCTCCGCGATCTTCACGTCACCCGAGGTGATGCTTTCCAGTCCCGCAATCATGCGCAGAAGGGTGGATTTACCACATCCCGAAGGCCCCAGCAGCACAACAAACTTGCCGTCTTCTATATCCAGATTGATGCCGTGCAGGACCTCAACATTGCCATAGGTCTTTTTCAGGTCTGCGATTGTCACTGACGCCATATCTGTGCCCACTTGGTTCCTTGCCAAGACATGCCTCCGGCTGCCTTGATGTATTCAACTTGCACGCCGCCGCCCCGAAAGGCGACGGCGCGTGTCACGGGTGAGAGGCTTAGCGCAGCTCTGCTTCTGCGACCTGTTGGTCCACCAGTTTCGCGATCTGATCCATGCAGGCTTTTGGATTGCCATCATAGTCCTGACCGGTGAGCAATTTGCCCAGTTCGGTCGGGATTTCATTGTTCGCAAGACCGGCCCAGATCGCCATGTCCGGCTCGGACGCCATATAGTTGTTGATCGTCTCGAGCACCGTGCCAAGGTGGCGGGTGGTGCCTGACCCTTCCAGGTTCTTACGCTCCAGAATACGCGGGTCGTTGTAGGACGATGTGCGCATCGGGGCAAAACCGCCCGCAAGCGTGCAGCGTGTCATGATGTCCTTGGAACAGGCCCACTGCAGGAACAACCACGCAGCGTCTATGTTGCTGGAATAGCGCGACAGGGCGATCGAGGATCCACCCTGATGGCCCCAGTTTGGAATCTCACCAAAGCCAACTGCATCGCGACCACGCAGGGTCGATGGACCTTTGAGAGGTGTCGTCATCTCCCACAGACCTTTCACAGCGGAATCATCCGCATTCCAGCCGGGGAAGAATTCCGCCCACGACTGGCAGAGCGCGATCTGGCCTGAGGCCCCCATCTGCCACTGGCCATCCCACGTTGCGGCGACGGAGTTCGCTGGCGCATTTGCCAGCAGGTTCATGTACCACTCCAGCCCTTCAATGCCCGCGGCATCATTGCCCGAGAACATCTTGTCGGAGTCAAAGATTGACCCGCCGTGGCCCCAAACCGCCTGCGACCAGTCACATTCCAGCGAATAGTGACCGGATTTCGCCTGAAGACCGGTGCCGTAGATGCCGTTTTCCTGCTCTGCTGCGGTGATCAGTTCCACTGCCTGCGTGAAGTCTTCATAGGTCTGGGGAACTGCAATGCCGTGCTTTTCAAGGATGTCCTTGCGGTACATCAGCGTAAAGATCGGAATGTCGAAGGGAAGGCCGATCCACTTGTCCTGATAAAGGCTGATGCCTTCGACCAAGGGCTCGGAGAAGTCATCAAAATCGAAACCCGGCATCGCAAGGTCGGGCTTGTCGGCATAATATTCCCGTGGATCAATCGTGTCGCGCGAGAAAGTCGCAGTCCACGCCTGATCGAGGTAGTAAAGGTCATAGGTGCCAAGCTGGCCCTGAACGTCCTGTGTCGCCTTGGCCAGAACCTGCTCAAGTGGCACGATTTCGATTTCCACGTTGATCCCGGTCAACTCGGTGAACTCGGATTTCAGCTGGTTCAGAACAACGGTGGGCGGTGTTGATTCCGAGGTGTAGCGGATCGTGGTGCCGGCGAAGGGCTTGCCCGCTTCACGCAGGAAGTTCGCGACATCCTCCGGCGTCTCCCCATGGGCATCGGCCATCGCCATGTTGCCAAAGGAGCGGAAACCGCCGAGCGAGCCTGCGGCGAAAGCCGACATGCCGACACCGGCCATGCCCAGTTTGCGCAGAAAATCCCGTTTCGAGATGCGTCTGTTCGTGAAGTCATTGGCGCTGTCTATGATGAAGCGCTGCTTGTCGTGGGTCCTGAAGCTCATTTGGATACCTCCCTGATATAATTTGAGCCGTATTTTGCCCTCGAATGAGGGTTCGTAAGATCAGTCCTTTATTGCCCCCATCGTCAGCCCGCGCACCAGATGGTTCTGAACGAGCAGGATGAAGATAAAGCCCGGTATGATGGCCGATGTCCCAAGCGCCGAAATATATCCCCACTCGCTCCCCGTGGATGTCACGAAGGTGGTGATTTTGACCGGGATCGTGCGGATCGAGCTTGTGAGGAACAGGGCCAGAAGAAATTCGGTCCAGGAGAAAATGAAACAGAGCACCGCGGTGGCCGCCAGACCGCCTTTTGACATCGGCAGGATCACTTTCCAGAACACCTGCCAGCGCGTCGCACCGTCGATCATGGCGGCATGGTCGATATCGACCGGAATGTCGTCGATGAAGGATTTCATCAAAAGCACGGCGATGGGTAAATTGATCAGCGTATGGGCAATGATCAGGCCCACATAGGTGTCGCGCAGCCCCATGTCGTGAAAGATGAAGACGAGGGGAATGATGATCGCGATGGGCGGCAGAAACCGCTGTGACAGAATCCAGTTCAAAAGGCCTTGCGAGCCTCGGAAATTCATGCGGGACAGGCCGTAAGCGGCCAGCATACCCATCCCGGCCGACAGAATCGTCGAGCCGACAGCCACGATGATCGAGGACAGGATCGAACCGCGCCCGTCATAGGAATTTCCCCCACTCGTGCCGAAATCCGACCGGGTGTTCTGGTTCACGTCAATCGAGGATTCGCCCAGCAGGGTCACGCGGTAGTTTTCCATGGTCGGCACGAAATCGAACCAGATCACGCCATCTTTGTCGAAAACCGCCGAAATCGGTTTGATCGAGGTCAGCGCGAACCAGAAGATCGGAAACATGAAAATCATCACGATCAGGATGGCCGCCGTGTAGCGCGCGATGATGAAGGGCCGGGACTGTTCCATCAAAAGCGTACCTTGAAGACTTTAATGAAGACATTGGCAACGATCAGCACCACCAGAAGCGTAAAGATCGCAACGGTGGACGCGAAGGGGAAATTCGCGCTCTTGAAATAGATCGTTCCGGTGTAGGCGGTCAGGGTTTCGGTTGCGGTGCCCGGCCCGCTGTCCGTCATCACCTTGACGTAGTCAAAGACGCGGAACAGGTCGATGCCCCGAATGAGCACCGCCAGTGCAATGATTTTGGACATCATGGGCAGGGTCAGCTTGAAGAACGCCTGCACATCTGTGGCGCCGTCAATCGCAGCGGCCTCAAACGGGTCTTTGGGCAGGGCGCGCAAGCCTGCCAGCATGATCAGCACCATGAACGGCGTCCATTGCCACACATCCACGATTATCACAGCCAAAAGCGCGGTGGAGCCGGTGGCCAGAAGCGGGTCGTCTTTCGATATGATCCCAAGATCGTAAAGCGCATGGCTGATCACACCAAAGGAGCCATCATACATCAGCAGGAACATCATTCCCGTGACCGCAGGCGGCACCACCAGCGGCAGTGTCATCAAGGCGCGCAGAATGCCAAACCCCTTGCGATCCGTGTCCAGCAAAAGCGCGATCAGCATGCCCAGCGTCAGCTGCAAGATGATGGCCACGAATGTATAGGTGAGGGTCACCTGAAGCGCATCCCAAACCCGTTCGTCGGCCCAGAGCCGCGACCAGTTCCATGCAGGATCAAAAGTCTCCATCCGCGTCGCCGGGTTGCGTTTGTACATCGTCAGCCACAGCGAATAGAGGATCGGGTAAAGCCCGAACACCAGAAGCAGCGAAATGCAGGGAAACAGCCACGGCAGCGGGTGTTCCGACGTCATCCACCGCGGCAGGCGCAGACGGTTGTCTGCTCTCTCATCGGCTGATGGGTGCACCGTGCTCACCCTCAGTGGCCTCCCGGACGGACCCAAGCGGTGGCGGTGCGGTTTGCGCGCAAACTCATCAGAATGTCCTCCCTCACCTTGGTATCTGGAACCGACTTTGCCATCTTTGCCGCTCAAAGCCCGCTGTATTCGGCGCGTTTGAACGGAAAAACGTGACAGACATTGCCCGTCGCCAGACCAAGCTTTCCCCTCGAAACCCTATACCATTCAAAAACAAAAAAAAAGAGGTAGTTTACATGTGTAAAGAAAGCTGCGCGCAAAATATATGCGCCCCGCGATCTGCGCGCCCTGACGGCGTCATTGGACGTGCGCTAAACCCGTTGTTTTCGGTAGACTCAGGTCGTCGGACAGATGAAGTCTGGCCGGATGCCGCAGCGGCGCATATACGCGGCAACGTCGTGGCCCTTGAACAGCCCGTGATCCTCGATCAGTACGGTTTTCATGCCCGCCGCAGCGCCGCCCAAAACGTCAGTGTGCAATGTGTCCCCGACCATGGCGATGCGCCCGGGGGAGACTGCGCCAAGGCGATCCATAACCGCCTGAAACGCATTGCCGAATGGCTTGCCGAAAAATTGCGGCACGACGCCGGTGCGATCTGCCAGCGCATGGGTGAAAAACCCGGGCTCGCAACTCAGTCCGGTTTCGCGCGGGGCCACAAGATCGGGGTTGGCGCAGACAAGCGGGCGCATCCGGGCGCGTAAGGCCTGTTCCAGCGCCTGCATGAGCGCGTCATCAATGCGCTCGCTGGAGAGCATCAAGAATCCATCCACTTCGGGCTGTGCCTCTGCGGTCCAGGCGACGATATCCAGATCTATGTCGTCCAGCGTGTCGCTCGCCTTGCACACGGCACCCCAGCGGCCCTTTGGCAAGTCGGTGCGGATATTCTGAACGCAGACATCGCGGCTGGTCACGATCTCATCGGCGGAAAAATCAAACCCCAGGCCCCGGAACTTGGCCACGGCAAAGGCATGATCATCGCTTGCGGCATTGGTCAGCACGATCAGCCGTTTGCCCATGGCGCGCAACTGCGCAATGCGCTCCACCGCGCCGGGAATGGGCGTCGCGCCCACATTCAAAACCCCGAAGGCATCCAGCACAAAGGCGTCCACATGCGCCGCAACATCCGCGAGCGTGCGGCAGGCCTGCGGTTCTGCGCAGAACTGCGCGCCCGGCAAGCGATCCCGGATTTGTTCATAGCGATCAAAGGCGGCCTCGGTGGATAAAACGGCGGCATAACTCATTGTTGTTCCTTGGTGAACTTGCGCAGCCCGGCGTTCCAGTCAGACAGAAGCGGCCACAGTTTTTCATAATGCCCGCGCAATTCCCGGTAGCGTTTGACGCGTTCGGGGTCGGGCTGCACGGTTTTCACGATCTCACCTTTCATGGCAAGAGAGGCCTCTGACAGGGTTGGATACCACCCGGCGCCCTGCGCCGCCGCCATTGCCGCCCCGAGAGATGACGCCTCGCGCACATCCGATTGCAGCACCTCCACGTTCAGCGCATCGGCCATGATCGACAAAAACAGGTTGGAAGAAGAGCCGCCACCAATCGCGACCACCTTGTTGAGCCGTCGGCCCGTCGCCTCGCGCGCTTTTTCAAAGGCCATTGCGGTATCAAGTGCGAGGCCTTCCAGAATGGCGCGGTAAATGTCGCCCGTCTGTGTCGATCCGGAAAGACCGGCGATCACGCCGCGCGCATCGCTGTCCCAGTTTGGCGTCATCGAGCCTTGCCAATAGGGCAGCACCACCAGCCCATGCGCGCCGATCGGGCTTTGTTGTGCCTCTTTTTCGAGGGCCGTCAAGAAGGCTGATTGTTCCTCTTTTTTGACCTGCGCCAACTGCTGCGTCATCCAGTCGATCAGGAAGGTGCCGGCCTTGAGCAGCGTTTCATAGATATAGCCTTGGTCGGCGACCGCGATTTCCGTGCGAAACGCCTGCGCATGTGCGTAATCGGCGGAGTAGCACCCCGCAACCAGCGCCGTGCCGAGGTTCATATAGGCGATGCCGGGTTCAACGGTTCCGGTGCCGGTGGCGGCGCATTGACCATCCCCGCCGCCCGCGACGACCGGAATACCCGCAGGCAGCCCGGTTGCCTCTGCGGCTCGCGCCGTGAGAGGTCCGATCACAGCACCGGGGCGATACAAGTCAGGCAGGATCGCCGCGTCAATGCCCGCCGCGTCCAGCAATTCCTGCGACCAGCACCCGTTCTTCATATCCACCATGCCCATCGGGTCGGCCGATGCCAGCGATGTCGCCCAACGCCCCGTCAGATTGCGGGTGATAAAGCAATTCACATCCGCGAAATGGCGGATCCGGGCATAGATATCCGGGTGGTTTTCGGCGATCCACAACATGCGATAGATCGGGACAATGACATCCACCGGCTTGCCGGACAGCGCGCGAATTTTCTCCGCGCCGTGTTTTTCGGCAAAGCGGCGCTGCTGGCCTGTCGCGCGTTCATCAAGCCACAGGCTGCCGGGCAGTAACGGTTTTTCATCCTCGCCAAAAACGCAAAAGGTCTCGCGTTGATTTGAAACCGCAACGGCTGCAACGCGGCGCGCATCAATCTGGCCCGTCACCTCGCGCAGCGCCTCTTTCGTGCTCAACCACCAGTCTTGCGCGTCTTGCTCAAAATGTCCCGGTTTGGGATTGGAAAGCGCGATGGGACACCGCCCTTCGGCCACGAACTTCCCCTCGCGCGTCCATGCAATCGCCTTGGTCGCGGTGGTCGATGAGTCGATACCAATCACGCAGTCTTTGATTTCAGGATGCTCTGTCATAATCCTCGCCGCACCGTTTCCAACAGTCGCTGACGCACCGCCTGCGCGCATGCCTCTGCGACATTATCCATCCCTTGGCTTCAGAATTTCTGCCGCGTCGGCGTGATGCAAATTTCCTGGATCAGCGCGTTTTGTGGCATCTGATAGCTGTGCAACATGATGGATGCCACATGTTCCGGGCCGATCCCGCCGCCGATCTTTTTCTTGTTGTCCTGATAGGCCTTGAGCGTATTGGGATCATTCACCGCGCCGAGGACTTCGGTTTCGATGATGCCGGGGGACACAACAATGACCCGCACATCGTAATCGGACAGATATTCGCGCAAGGATTCAGACACCGCGTGGACAAAGAACTTGGTGCCGCAATAGACCGTATGATCCGGATAGATTTTGCGCCCGGCAATCGAACTCATCATGAAAAGCGTGCCTGCGCGGCGCTCCATCATGTCCGACATCACCGCATGCACCGCGTTCATCACGCCCTTGGTGTTGATGTCGATCATCTCGTCCCATTCTTCCGGGGGCTGCGTGCCGATATCGGCAAGCCGCGCAATACCAGCGTTGCAGAACATCATATCGACGGGGCCGTATGCGGCTTCGCCTTTTTCGACGGCTGCACGGATCTGGGCACGGTCGCGCACGTCAACTTCGCAACACACCGCATTGGGCAGGTTCAGCGCCTCCATCCGGTCGAGCCGGCGCGCCATCAACAAGACAGGATGCCCGGCATCCGAAAAGGTTTTTGCCACGGCGGCCCCGATACCGGAACTGGCGCCCGTAATTGCGACCAATGGTTTTGTGCTCATCTTACCCTCCCCTGAAATGGCCTACGTCTGGATTGCGATGAATTGCTCAAGCTGACCGGCATTGGCGGCGATATCGACAAAGGAGAACCTGTCTCGCATCTCATGTCCATGGCGCACGGCCTCGCGGTAAAATTCAAGGTCAATCCCGAGGTCCGCAGCGGTCGTCGGCGCGCCCGCATCCGAGAGCAGTTTTTCCATCTCCTCGACCGGGATCATGAATTGGCGCAATTCGCGCTGCAACTCCGGCCACAGGGCGGCCAGTTTCTGATTGACCGCGTCCAAGGCGTCGCCGTCCAGTGCCTTGCGCTGCAATTGTTGGATACAGTCGGCGGCGGCGCCCCCCATGCGCTGTTTCATTCCTTCGGTATCAATCGGCGTCGGTTTCATGACCGGTGCGTTATCCTGCGCCAGAAGCCCCTGCTGAATGCGCGCCATGGTCAGGCTGGCCACACCCACCTGTTGCCCATGCAGCGTGCCGGGATGCCGCGCCCCTGCAAAGCAATCAATGTAATGCGATATCTGATGCTCACCCATGGAACCGGGGTTGGACATGCCGATAAACCCGATGCCCAGACCACAGAGCGTCAATACGCGATAAAGCCGTGCCGTTGCTTCGATATCGCCTTTCGGCAAAAGATGGGCACATTTGTTCAGTTCGATTTCATCCGCGATTTGAATATCAAACGGGACGGAGCGATAAAGCGTGCCGAGCACGCGGTGCGACATCCACCAATCGACCTGCGCGACCGAGCGGGCAATGCAGTCTGCAAACCCCGATGCGGTAAGATGCGAAGGTGCTGCGGCAGAGACAGCCATATCCACGAAGAACCCCGCCGGCGCCTGTGCGGGCAGCGAAACCTTCAAACCTGAATCCAGTGTCATGCTGGCCGTGGTTGACGTATATCCGTTCATCGAGGCCGCAGTGGCAAACACCGCATAGCGCCGCCCGTCCTGTGCGGTGACGTATTTGCACAGATCGTTGAGGGTGCCTGAGCCGACCGCGATGACGCTGTCATATCCCTTGAGTTGGTCCGCCAGTGCGGCTGCTGTCTGCATGTCCGCATGGGGGTTTTTCAGAACGATTGCCGGCTCGCTGCCGATGCGTTTCAGCGCGCGCGCGACCCGCCCGCCAAGCACGTCATAGGTGTTTTCATCCGCGACAACCGCAAGCTTCTCGCCCAGTTTAAGCCGGGAAATGAGCGCCTCTTCCTGCCCATCAAGGCTTTGTTCGAACACGATGGATTCGTAGGGAACCGACACCTTCTTGCCAGCCTCGGCATCATAGAAGTCGCCTGTCACAATATCGTCAATGAGGGATGTCCAGTTGCGGCTGTCTATTTCCGCTAGGCCCATGGCGTTGCTGCTCCCATTGCTGGATTGATGTGCGAAAGTCGGCTTAACCTAGCAGTATATTTACAAATGTAAATTACAAATATACATCTGTATCAGCGTTGTGCCCACGCTTGAATTGCGTCAAGAGTATCCTCTTTTGGCCAACAGAACTGACTGCGCATATGAAACGGATGAAAAAACCGGTGGAATTTTCGGATGCGGCTGTGTGGGCGGCATGGCTCTACTATGTGGATGAGCTGACACAAAAGGAAATCGCAGACCGGCTCGGCACATCGCGCGTGACGGTGATCAAGCTTCTGGCCGAGGCCAAGGAGCGCGGCCTCGTTAAAATCGAAATTGACACGACCGTTGCCTCGCATGTGGCATTGTCGCGCCAGATGGCGGATCGCTTTGGCCTGCAGGAGGCGCTGATCATTCCGTCGCTCAAAGATGGCGATGACCTCAAACGGCTGGGCCGTGCTGCGTCGATGATGTTGGTTGGCAGCCTGAAGGATGGCGAAACGCTTGCTGTGGCCTGGGGGCGTACGGTCGCGGCGGTTGCGCAATCCGTGCCCGGCCATACGCGGGTGAATGACATCACCGTCTGTCAGCTTGTGGCCAGTCCGGACGGGATGGCCAGTGATTTTTCGCCTGAACTCTGCTCGTCTCTGTTGGCCAATCGCCTGGGCGCCAAATGCGTCAACATCCTTGCCCCGGCGGTTGTCTCCAATGCCGGTGTGAGGGCGAGCCTGATGGCGGAACCCTCGATCGCCGCTCAGTTCGAGGTGATCCGCAACGCCTCCACCGCCTTGTTCGGTGTGGGCGAATTGGGTGCCGGGTCCACAATCTCGACCCATAACGTGCACAAGCCCGAAACGCTCAGCGCTGTGGAGGCCGATGGCGCTTTGGCGGTCATCATGGGGCTGTTTATCGACGCGGATGGCAACGAAGTACGTTCTGCGGTCCATGACCGGTTGATCGGCGCGACGCTTGAGAACCTGCACGCGATCCCGCGGCGCATCTGCGTGGCGGGTGGTTTGCATAAAACAGCCGCCATCCGGGCGGCCTTGCGCGGCAATCTGGCGACCCATCTGGTGATCGATGAGGCAACCGCGCAAAATGTCCTGCGCTCGGATGTGAGTGATCAGCCGGGTTGATCGCGCAAAGGGCCACGCCGCGCGCAAGGGGGTCAGCCCATTTGGGCCACAGGCCACCCGCCAGCGCGTTTTCATCACTTGCCGCGCAAGCCCATGTCCCAAAAACCGATCTCCAGCCGGGTGGCGGTGGTAAAGCGGGTTTGCAATTGCGGCCAGCGCACAGATGCGCTTGGGTCCGGTCCCAGACGGCGCGCGACGGCGGCGTCCAACAAGGCCCCGACCGATCGCATGGCGTCCTGATACCCTGCGTCTGCATAGGTGGTGATCCAGTCGCCATAGGGCGTGTCGGGCGCGGCCGTGGCGGCCAGTCGTGTTCCGATTTCGCCATAGCCGAAACAACAGGGGGCAAGTGCCGCCAACAGGTCAAGCAAATCCCCCTGCAGCCCTGCATCCATCACGTAGCGGGTATAGGCGAGGTTTTCGAACTCTTCACGGGCGGCAAATAGGGTCGCTTCGTCAATGCCCTCTGCGGCGCAGGTTTTCACATGGAGGGCCATCTCGTGATTGACCAGCGCATCAACGGTGCGGGCTGCATACCTCATCTCGTCGAGCGTCTCTGACTTGACCACGGCCAGCGACCACGCCCGGGCGAAATGAACAAGGAACACGTAATCCTGAACAAGGTAGTGGAGAAACGCGCGGCGCGGCAGCGTGCCATCTCGCAGACCTTCGACAAAAGCGTGGTGGGTATAGGCATGCCATGGCTCAGGGCATCCGTCACGCCAAAGCGCGAAAGTCTCGCCATAGATGGATTTGGTCATGTGATGGTCCTTTTGTCGGGTGTGTTCAACAAAGACGGGGGGTCAGAAACCCTTCACGTCCTTTGGGAATAAAACGATGCCAAATGGTGCGTGGGGCCGTGGCCGGTCCCGACAGACAAGGCGTCTGCCGCCGCGATGGCCTGTGCGACATAGGATTTGGCTGCGGACGCAGCTTTGGCCGGGGGGTGTCCTTTGGCCAGTTGCGCAGCCAGGGCCGAGGACAGGGTACAGCCGGTGCCATGGGTGTTTTGCGTGGCGGTGCGCTGTGCATCAAACCATGTCACGGTCTCGGCGGTCACAAGGCAATCGGGGCTTTCAGACCCCTCAAGATGCCCGCCTTTCATCAGCGTCGCTTTGGGGCCAAGCGCGCAAAGGGCGGCACCTTGTTTGGCCATGTCATCGCGTGTTTTGGCGATGTCGGTGCCAAGCAGATGTGCCGCTTCGGGCAGGTTGGGTGTCAACACGGTCGCGATCGGCAAAAGCGCGCAGCGCAGGGTATCGACCGCCTCCGGTTCCAACAAGGCCGCGCCCCCTTTGGCAATCATCACCGGGTCAAGCACGATGGGAATATCGCCGTGGCCCTGCAACGCATCTGCCACAGCGGCTGCGATCACGGCATTGGCGATCATGCCGATCTTCACCGCATCCACACGGATGTCGTCGAAGATGGCTTTGATCTGGGCCTGCACAAAGGCGGGCGGGATCAGGTGAATGCCGCTCACGCCTTGCGTGTTCTGTGCGGTCAAAGCTGTGATGGCGTTCATGGCAAAGGCGCCATTGGCGGAAATGGCCTTGATGTCGGCCTGAATGCCTGCGCCTCCGGAAGGGTCAGACCCGGCGATACTGAGGACGTTGGGTATCATGCTTTATGCTCCGGTTTGAAACTATGAAAAGCGCCAGCCGCCGCCTGTGGATCGGGCTGACCACAGATGGCGGACACGACGGCCATGCCATCGGCACCGCTGGCCGCGACGGCGTTGGTATGGTCGTGTTTCAGACCCCCGATCGCGACAGTGGGCAGGGGCGACAGCGCGACCAGACCCGCCAGCCCGTCAAAACCGATGGGCTGCGCGTGGTCATCTTTCGTTGCCGTCCCAAAAACGGGCCCCAGCCCGAGGTAGTCCACCAGCGTGGGGTCTGCATCGCGCACGGTTTGCGCGGTTTCGCAGGACAGGCCCAGAATTCTGCCGGGGCCAAGCATCGCGCGTGCCTCAGCGGGGGTAATGTCGCCCTGACCGATATGCGCACCGTCCACATCTGTGGCCACGGCGGCGACGACATCATCGTTGATGACCAGTGGCACGCCGCTGCTCTGCAGGGCATTCTTGAGCGCGATGGCAAGCTCAATGCGCTCTGGGGTCTTTGCGTGTTTGTCGCGCAACTGCACCATCGTCACCCCTCCGGCCACGGCACGCTGAACCGTGTTCATAACACCGGCCTCGGCGCAAAGCTGCGGGTCCGTCACGAGATAAAGCCGCAAACGGTCTTTGAGCAGCCCCGTCATCTTATGACCTGCGCCAGTTCAAAAGGTTGCGTATTGGCAAGCGCGTCCAGAAAATGCATCTGGAAACTGCCCGGCCCGTCGGCGCGCTGTGCAGCCGTGCTGCCTGCTACCTTGAAATGCGCAAGTGCGGCCAGCGCTGCGTCAAAGGCCGGGCCTGTGGCCGCATATGCGCCCATCAGCGCCGTCTGTGAACAGCCCAAAGCCGTGACCTGCGGCATCAGGGACGAGCCGCCGGAAACCTGCGCTTCCCGCGTGCCGTCGGTCAGATAATCAACGGGTCCGGTGATTGCGACGACTGTGCCGAACTGTGCCGCCAGCTTTTTCGCCGCGCCTTGTGCTGCGTCTACACTGTCCCCGCTGTCCGCACCTTTACCGGCCCCCGTTTCCCCGGTCAGCGCCAGTATCTCGGAGGCATTGCCGCGCAGGATCGTGGGGCGCTGCGCAAGCAGTTGCTGGGCCGCTTCTCTTCGATATACGGAAATGAAATGTGCAACAGGGTCCAGAACCCATGGGATGTTTTGCGCGCTCGCTGTTGCTGCCGCCGCCATCATGCTGGCCTGCCAGGGGGTGGAAATCGTTCCGATGTTGATCGTCAGCGCACCGCAAATCGGCGTAAATTCGGCAATTTCTTCGGGGGCGTGCACCATGGCAGGCGATGCGCCCGCTGCCAGGACCACGTTCGCGGCGATGTTCATCGCCACGTAATTCGTTATGCAGTGCACCAAAGGGTTCTGGTCGCGCAAAGCCGTCAGCAGGTCGTGTGGAGCCATCTGTTTTCCTCGTTTCGCGGGCGAAAAGAGGCGTGATCCATGTAGCATAAATGCTCATGTGACCTCCCTCCGCCAGCATTATCTGGTTCAGGTTCAAAGGGTACGTCTCAGCTTTTCAGCGCCCCTGGTGATGCGACGGCTATTTGTTTTCGCGCGCGTCGTCAAACGGATTTGGCCCAAAGCGATTTATTCGGCGGCCGACACGCGGCCCGCTGCAGGACGCGCGCCAATCTGCACATCCCTGCCGCTTGAGGCGACGCCTTGCGATCCGCCGACGGGAAGGTTTATCCGATTGCACCCGGTTTAGTAAGTAAACAGTTGTTGCGTTATCGGTCGGACTTGACCCATACTGAGTGTATAGGGCGACGTTTGAAGAGCCGCCATAAAACTGGGAGGATTTTATGAAATACCTTGCTGTAGCAACATGCATTGCATTGGCGTCGGGGGCCACGACGACTTCGGCGACCGAACTCGTGGGCGCTGTGCAGTTTGATGAAAACCACGCCTTTACAAAAGCGCTTAGAGAATTCGAGCGTGTTGCAGGTGAATGCTCCGGGGGGTCGCTGACGTTTGATCTGCACCTGAACTCAGAGCTTGGACTTGAGAAGGATTACTTCGAAAACATGAGCCAGGGCATTGCGGTGGATTACGCCATTGTCAGCCCGTCGCATATGTCGACCTTTTCGCAAAAGGCACCCTTAATGGACATGCCGTTCCTGTTCCGCGACCTTGATCACTGGAATGCGGTGATGGAACAGGATGCGCTCGCGCCCCTTGCCGCGGATGTTTTGGCGCAGGCGGATGTGCGGCTGATCGGCTATGCGGGCGGTGGCACGCGCAACCTGATCGTAAACAAGCCCGTGACCACGATGGAAGAACTCGAAGGGCTGCCGATGCGCGTCATGGGAGCACCGATCCAGACCCGTATTTTCGAAGCCATCAAGGCGGCCCCCTCGGTCATCGCCTACAGCGAAGTGTATAACGCCATCCAGACCGGCGTGATCGACGCGGCTGAAAACGAGGCCGCAGGCATCGAACAGATGAAGTTCTATGAAGTCGGGCCGGAAATTTCGCTGACGCGCCATGCGATCACGGTACGTCCGATTGCGTTTTCGAACGCGACCTTTGAGCGGCTGACACCGGAAGAGCAGGCCTGTGTGATGGAAGCGGGCAAGGCCGGTGGCAAGCTGGGCCGCGATATTGAAAGCGGACAGGACAGTGAAAAGCTCGCGGCGATGGAAAAGGCGGGCTTGCTCCAGACCCATGAGTTCGTGGAACGCGACAAGCTTCTGGAACTCGCTGGTCCTGTCAAGCGGGCCTACGCCGAGGAACTCGGCGCCACGGATGTGCTTGAAGCGATCGAAGCGGTGAACTGATCCACCCGGGTTCCGCGCCTCACGGTGCGGAACCCAACCCTTTCTCTTGCAAAAAACGAGACGCGCTATGCGTATGTTTCTGGAAGGCTACTACCGCCTTCTGAAAATCCTCATCACCTTGTTGATGGCCGCGCTGATCGTGCCGGTCACGATGCAGATTCTGAGCCGCTATACAGGCATGGTGCCGCGCTATATCTGGACGGAAGAGATCGCGCGCTTCTGTTTTGTATGGATTATCCTGATCGGTGCGATGATCGCTGTTCGGGACGGCACGCATTTCGACGTTGATGTATTGCCCCATACGCAGAACCGATACGTTGAATTTGCGTCAAAACTGTTTGTGCACCTGTCCATTCTTGTGATGGCGCTGTCGTTCCTGTGGTGGGGGCGCGATTTCTTTGTGCTTGGTGCACGTCAACAATCCGAAATATCAGGTCTGCCCATGTGGATGATCTATGTCGCCTGGCCCATCGCGGGGGGCACATGGGCGATATTCACCGTTGAGCGCATATTCGATGATTTTCAGGCGCTGAAGACTGGAGCGATTGATGGGGCCGGGTGAAGTCGCTGCCATTCTGTTTGGCACCTTTGGGATCCTTGTCGCGCTGCGTGTGCCGGTCGCTTTTGCGCTGGGGCTGGCCGTGGTGCCGGTCTTTTTCATCGAGGATCGCCTGACGCCCGTGCTGCTCATGCGCGAGATGTTCAAAAGCTACAACGCCTTCATCCTGCTGGCGGTCCCGTTCTTTCTGCTGGCGGCCAACCTGATGAATGCGGCGGGCATCACCGACCGGCTGATCCGGCTGGCGCGTGCGATGGTGGGGCATCTGCCGGGTGGGGTGGGGCATGTGAATGTGGTTGTCTCCATGCTGTTCGCCGGCACCTCTGGCTCCTCTACGGCGGATGCGGCGGGCATCGGGTCGCTCCTGATCCCGCAGATGAAGAAAGAGGGCTACGATTCCTCTTTTGCGGTGGCCATCACGGCCTGTTCCAGCGTCATGGGGGTCATCATTCCGCCCTCGATCCTGATGATCGTCTGGGGTGGGCTGATGTCGGTGTCCATCGGAGGGTTGTTTCTGGCTGGCGTGGTGCCCGGCATTCTGATCGCGGGCTCGCAGATGATCACGGTCTATGTCTACGCCAAGCGGCGCGGCTACCCGGTGCACACACGTTCCACCTTGATGGAGCTTTTCCGCGCGGCAGCCGGCGCGTCTTTGGCGCTCATGACGCCGCTGATCATCGTGGGCGGCATCGTCGGCGGGTTTTTCACACCGACCGAAGCTTCGGTGGTCGCTGTCCTTTATTCGCTGTTTCTGGGCATGCTCATCTATCGCACCATCACGCCGCGCCAACTGCCGCACATCCTTTATGACAGCGCGCGTTTCGCCGCGATTACCCTGTTCTGCATCGGCACGGCATCCGCCTTTGGGTGGTGTCTGGCCTATTTCAAAATCCCTGCCACATTGGTGGCCTACATCGACCAGTTGGGTTTGGGCGTCATCGGAATCGGGATCATGTGTGCGCTTGCGTTCCTGCTGATCGGCATGTTCATCGACGCAATCCCCGCGATCATCATTCTGGGCACGGTGTTGTTCCCGGTGACGCAGCATGTGGGGATGCACCCGATCCATTTCGGGATCATCGGGATCATGAGCCTCGCGTTTGGGCTGGTCACACCGCCCTATGGGCTTTGTCTGTTGATCAGTGCAGCCATCGGGCAGATAAAACTGATTGATGCGCTAAAGGACGTGGCGGTCATCCTGCTGCCGATGATTTTCGTGCTTCTGTTCATCATTCTGGTTCCCGACCTTATTCTTGCCCTGCCGCGCTGGCTGATGCCGAATTTCATTCAATGAAACATGGCCGGTGTTTTTTGTGGCGCAGCACCCCGCCAGATTTGGCGACCTGTCTTCACAGTCCTACCCGCGTTTCAGCCGGGTGCCGACCGCGACCTGTCATGCGGTCTGCGGCATCGCAACGCGCGCAGATTGCGGGGTCGCGAGATGAGGCAAGAGGCGCCGGAAAGCAGGCAAGAACCTGTTGAAGCGCGGGACAAGTCCGATCGCGGCAAGACCGATGCAATATTTGGAGCAGGACCCGATCGGATGGGAGCCGTTGCGGCGCAGGATGCTGTCTGCAATTCCCCTCCCAAAGGCTGACTTTGTTTCGATCACGACCATTTCGGGTGATGTCGCCGCCTCATTCCTGTCATTCCAGAACTGCAGATTACGATCAATGGTCAGACGTTCACCGCCCTCGCGGGCGACCAGCGTCATCCTTTCATATTGCATCTGCATCACCGGCAAATAGGGGGCATTCAGGCCCCGACCGTAGTGGCCGAGGTGGGATTGCTCCGCGAATTGCAGCGCGGGGTCCGTCAACTGGTCCAACGCATCGGGATCATGCGGCAGGCGCTTTTTGACGGTGACTTTCCGCAGTGACTTCAGTTTTACCTCGACGAAACAAATGTCGGCGCTGAGGTAGTGTCGCGTGCGCAGCTTGGACCGTCGCCGCCGCCCCTGCACGTGATGGCGAAAGCTCGTCATGTCGGGCGTGTCGAAATACTGCGTGCGATAGGCGAACCGTCGCGTACCATCGATTTCCAGAATATCAAAGTGATCGCCAAGAACGGGCGCGAGGCTCTCCAGAACGCTCAGCGGCACAACATATTTATTGTCCAGCCGCGTCAGCATCTCAGCCTTGGCGTTCAAATCCGCCAGTGAAATCGGGGTAAGTGCATTCTCGAGCACTATGAAACATCCCTTTGTTTGCTGTTGTAGGTGAGGCTCACGATGGCCAGTTCGTTCACGAAATTGAGGCTCACGATTTCGAACCCCGTCACATTCACGCCCAGCCTGTCGCTGAGCGTGCGGCGCATTTCATCGGAGTCCGACAACAGCTGTGGATCAATTTGATCCAACGTCACCGTGACAGCGCGCGAGCCACGCACAAGAGCAGGGTGATCGACAATATACACGCCCAGCAAAACGCAGGCGGAGATAACCACGACCGTCAGTATGTCGGTGCCACCGACGGAGCAGATCACGGCGATGGCGATTGATCCGAAGAAATAGGCGATCTCAATCCGTCCGATCTGTTCAGAACGCAAATTGAACAGCGCCAGAATGGCGAAAAGGCCAAACCCGGCCGCGAGACTGAATTCGACGCTGGAGAGTTTGGCGAGCACCGCAAAAGCAAAGATGTTGAACATTGCCGCAGTCGTTGCAAGAACGCGGTCCCCATGTCTGCGATAATACAGGCCGTAGATCAGGATCACCGTGGCGATGATATTGATCAGAAACCTGAAACCCAGGTCACCGAGTTCCGAAACTGCCGTCATGGCAACCTACCTCCTGATAAATTGCGGAGGATGTCGCATGATGTGTCATGCGCGTGCTCCGTCAGGCGTGAGATGCAGAACGATGCCCTCGCCCCGCAGGTGCTTTGATACCAGTTTAAATGGAAGCAAATCCTTAACAGTCCAGTCTGACGCGACAGAAAACTGTTTCATTGTTGCGCAGATTCAGTGGTATCTTTCTGAAAAAGCGGGGAAAAACGGCGCAACCGCCGGGTTTTTAGGCGGTCCGCATTCCGCCACGCTGCGCGGCTGGACGCCAACTGTGCCCGGGGATGGGCAGGGATGCGCCGGTCACAGATGGTAATTCCATATCCCGACTGGTCGCTGTTTCACAGCCTTGAGCACGGCTCTGCCAAGACCATTTTGCTTGGCAGTGCTCGGGTGCAGACCGGATCAGCCATCATCCGATTTGCGCAACATAACCCTTTGCCAACGGACACCAGTACCAAAGCGTCATGCGAAAAACCTTGATCGCGCAACGCCGCCCGAAATCAAGGATTTCAACGTGTTGCGTGATCCTTGATCCTTCAGATACTTCGTCAGACGCTCTAATGAGAAATCATCCAGGGCCGCTTGGTTGGAAATGATTTTGCGCCATTTGCATGATGCAACGTCTTTGAGGGGCGCGCTTTGGAGGATGAACAACAGGAACATCCGGGCCCATGATTGGAGCGTTTCGGGCTATCCGCGCTGCGTTCATTGGTTTCATGGGCGCGGCGTGCGCCACTGGACATCACGGCAAGGCGCGGGGCGTTCATCAGGACGCGCGGCGCGGTTGTTGCGCAGTGCGGGCAATCGCAGGGGTCCTGAAAGTTATCGAGTGAGGCAAAGGCTGTGAACGGACCGCAGTCATCACAGAAGTAGTCATAAAGAGGCATGGTCGGCTCCGGCTGCATTCAGGATGGGCGAGCGATGCGCATGGCACATCGCTCGGCGTTTGGAATTAAAGATCGTGGGCGATTGGCATATCGACGGAGCCGTCAAGATATTTGGTCGGCCCATTCGCATTTGGCATCATATCCCATTCAAAGATGTCATTTGGCAGCCAGAGCGTGGCGCAGGCGTTGGGTATATCCACCACGCCCGAGATATGGCCCTGCACCGGCGCGGTGCCCAGAATGGAATAGGCCTGCGCACCGGTGTAGCCGAATTTCTTGAGGTACTCGATCGCGTTCAGACAGGCCTGCCGGTAAGCGATATGCACATCCAGATAGTGCTGTTCGCCACTCTCATCGACCGAAATCCCTTCAAAGATCAGGTAGTCGTCATAAACCGGTTTGATCGGAGACGGTTTGAAGATCGGGTTCTTGATCCCGTATTTCGCCATGCCATCCTTGATGATCTCGACCTTGAGATGCAGCCAGCCTGCCATCTCGATGGCCCCGCAAAACGTGATCTCGCCGTCGCCTTGACTGAAGTGCAAATCGCCCATGGAAAGCCCGGCGCCATCTACATAAACCGGGAAATAGATCTTGCAGCCGCGGCTCAGATCCTTGATGTCGCAATTCCCGCCATGTTCGCGCGGGGGGACGGTGCGGGCGGCCTCTGCGGCGGCGGCATCGCGTGTCTCACCTTTCATGGCGCCCATATGCGCGCTTTGCGTATTTGGCAAAGCTGCAAGCGGCGGTACGCGCTCGGGGTCCGTATTGAAGAGCTTGGTTTCGCGCGTGTTCCACATGTCCAGCATCTTGCGGTCGGGCAAACAGCCAATGAGACCCGGGTGGATCAACCCCGCGTATTTCACCCCCGGCACGTGGCGGGATTTGGTGAACATACCGTCGAAATCCCAGATTGATTTCTGCGCCGATGGGAAGTGATCGGTCAGGAACCCACCACCGTTATTCTTGGAGAAGAAGCCGTTGAAGCCCCAGTTCATTTCCTCGACAGCACCAATATCGAGGATATCCACGACCAGCAGATCGCCGGGCTCTGCGCCCTTCACCCCGATGGGACCGGAGAGGTAGTGTACCTGCTCCAGTTCGACATCACGCACATCAGCGGCGTCGTCGTCATTCTTGATCTGACCGCCGGTCCAGTCATAGGTCTCGATCTTGAAATCGTCGCCGGGTTCGACCCAGACGTTGATCGGAATGTCCGGGTGCCAGCGGTTGTGCACATTCTCGTTCGTATGCGGGCTTTCGCTCAGATCTACTGAGATCAATGTGTCTGCCATGGGGTAGCTCCTCTCTTCTTGGTATTAAACGGATAGAAATTTCGAGACGCGCTCTTCGTCGATGCCATCGCGGGGGCTGTCATGCACAAAGGTGCCGTTCTCGATCACGATCACCCGATCCGCCACATCGAGCGCGAAGCTCAGCACCTGCTCGGACACGATGATGGTCAGGTTCTTCTCGTCCCGGATGCGACGCAGGGTGCGCGCCATCTCGCGGATGATCGAGGGTTGGATGCCCTCTGTCGGCTCGTCCAGCAGCAGCACTTTGGGCTCGCTTGCCAGCGCACGTGCAATTGCAAGCTGTTGCTGCTGGCCGCCGGACAGGTTCCCGCCGCGGCGTGATTTCATCTCCAGCAGAACGGGAAAGAGTTCGTAAATATCCGGGGGCACGTCCTTTGACCCCGTGGTCGTCAGGCCGGTTTCGATGTTCTCGCGCACGGTCATTGACGAAAAGATCATCCGCCCCTGCGGAACATAGGCGATGCCAGAGGCGACACGCTGATGCGGCTTCATCCCCATGACGGAGGTTTCGCCGATGCGGGCCTCGCCGCCTTTTTCCGGCACGATGCCCATGAGGGTTTTCATAAAGGTGGTCTTGCCCATCCCGTTGCGCCCCATGATTGCGACAATCTCGGCGGGTTTCACATCCAAGTTGATGCCATGGAGCACTTCGGACTCGCCATAAGCCGCGCGGAGATTCTGGACAGACAGCATGCGTGTTCCTTTCAATGGCCGAGGTAGACTTCGATGACCTTGGGATCGTTCTGCACACGGTCCATTGACCCCTCGGACAGGGTTTTGCCCTGGTGCAGAACCGTGACGCGGGTGGCGATATCCGCGACAAAACCCATGTCATGCTCGATCACGATGACGGATCGGTCCCCGATGATCTTGTTCAGCAGTTCTGCGGTTTTCTTGCGCTCAGCCACGGACATGCCTGCGACGGGTTCGTCCAGCATCAGCAGTTCAGGGTCCTGAATGAGCAGCATGCCAATCTCGAGCCATTGCTTTTGACCATGGCTGAGGAAAGCGGCCTTTTCGTCCAGCAGCGTGTCGAGGAAGATCGTCTCTGCGATCTCCCTTATCCGTGCTTTCACGGTTTCATTGCGCCGAAACGCGAGCGCGCCAAAGACGGTGTAGCCAATGGGGTAGCTCAACTCCAGGTTTTCAAAAACCGTCAGGTCCTCATAGACCGATGGGGTCTGGAATTTACGACCCACGCCGGCATGCACGATCTGGTCTTCGCGCATGGACAGCAATTCGCGCCCCTTGAAATTGACTGATCCGCTGGTGGCCTTGGTGCGCCCGCAGATCAGATCAAGCACCGTGGTTTTCCCTGCGCCATTGGGGCCAATGATTACGCGGCACTCGTTTGGTTCGACATAAAAGCTGAGGTCATCCACCGCTTTGAAACCGTCAAAGGAGACTGTCAGCCCTTCGACCGATAGCACAAAGCTGGGATGGGGGGGTGTGTCGCGCATATCCGGGCCTCCTATTCAGCGGGCGATTGTTTTGATTGCTTGGCTTCCGTGGTGCTGGTCTTTGAGAACAGCCTGGCGATGCGGGGTGCGACATGTTCCGCATAGACGCCGGCCAAGCCGTTCGGGAACAGCATGACAACCGCAATGAACAACCCGCCCAGACCCAAGAGCCAAAGTTCGGGGAATGTCTCTGACAGGGAGGTCTTGGCCCAGTTGACCAGAAGCGCGCCGTAAACCGCCCCGATGATGGACAAGCGACCGCCAACCGCGCAGAAGATCACCATCTCGATCGACGGGACGATGCCCACGAGGGTCGGTGACATGAACCCGACCTGCAGGGTGAACATGGCTCCACCGATGCCGGCGAAGGCAGCGCCGAGGCAGAAGATGAAAATCTTGAAACTCGCCACGTCATAGCCCGAAAACCGCACACGGTCCTCCTGATCGCGCATGGCGATCAGCAAGCGCCCGAGTTTTGACTTGCGAACGAATTGCGCAATGAACAGACAGGCAAACAGCAGGATGCCGTTCACAAAATAGAGCAACTCCTTGGCCTCATCGGTGCGGATGTCCCATCCGTTCAGGGTGCGCAAGTCGGTGATGCCATTGACGCCCCCGGTGAACCCTTGCTGGCCAATGATCAGAATGGTCAGGATTGCCGCGAAAGCCTGCGTGATGATTGCGAAATAAACCCCGCCCACCCGGCGGCGGAACATCGCAACCCCGATGATGAACGCAAAGATCACCGGCACCGCGACCACCGCAAAAAGCGCAAAGGCAAGGTTGTTGAACGGTTCCCACCACCAGGGCAGGGCGGTGAGCTGGTTCCAGTCCATGAAGTCCGGAATCCCCGGGGTGGACTGGATCGCGGTATTTTCGGGCGTTGAGGCCTCAAGCTTGAGGAACATCGCCATGCAGTACCCGCCAAGTCCGAAGAAAACACCCTGTCCAAGGCTGAGGATCCCACCAGCGCCCCAGCACAGCACCAGACCAACGGCGACAAAGGCATATGTGAGGTATTTGCCAAACAGGTTCAGCCGGAAGGTGTCGAGTGCCAGCGGCAGCAGGATGAAGATGACAGCAGCGAGGATGGCGAACCCGATGATATCCTGCAGGGAGAAGAGACGGTTGGAAGAGGCACTCATCTTTTGGGCTCCTTACTTGCGCAGTTTGAGGGAAAAGAGACCCTGCGGGCGGACCATGAGGATGCCGACCACCACCAGCAGGGTCAGCACCTTGGCCATGGAGCCGGAGAGGAAGAATTCCATGATGGACTGCGCCTGGCTGATGGAAAACGCGCTGGCGATGGTGCCGATCAGGCTGCCTGCGCCGCCGAAAACGACCACAAGGAAGGTATCAACGATGTAAAGCTGACCAGCCGTCGGCCCGGTGGACCCGATCATCGTAAAGGCAGACCCGGCAACGCCTGCCACACCGCACCCGATGCCAAAGGTCAGCCGGTCCGTCCAGGCGGTGTTGATGCCCACGGCATCCGCCATCACGCGGTTCTGACTGATCGCGCGCACCTGCAAGCCCCAGGAGGAGCGATACATCAGGTAATACACACCCAGAGAAATCGTCACCGCAAGCACCATGACAAAAACACCGTTGATCGGCACTTCCACCAGATCAGTCAGGGGCAGCGATCCCATCATCCAGTCCGGGATCGTCACACCCACTTCGCGCGCCCCAAAGATGCTGCGGTACACCTGTTGCAGGATCAGGCTGAGGCCCCAGGTCGCGAGCAGTGTATCAAGGGGGCGCTTGTACAGATGCCGTATCATCGCCCATTCCACGAAAAGGCCCAAAAGCCCGGACGCGATGAATGCGATGATCATGGCAACAAAGAAATAGATACTGAAGAGGCCGGGGATATAGGCCTGAAACAGTGTCGACGTCAGATACGTCATGTATGCGCCGAGGATCATGAATTCCCCATGCGCCATGTTGATCACGCCCATCTGACCGAAAATGATGGCAAGACCCAAGGCCATCAGCACAAACACCGAAAACAGGATCAGCCCTGCAAACCCCTGCATGGCAAAAATCGCACCAAGTTCGCTCATCGAATAATCTGCAAACATGTCCTGTCTCCGTCGCTTGTCTGGGAAAAAGGGAGGCGCGGCCTACGAAGCGCGCCCCCCGATGCCGCTTTTTACTGGTAGCCTTCGGGGAAGGGATCAGGCTCCACCAGTTCGGCGGTTTCAAACACCACTTCGTACTGCCCATCCGCCTGCGCGCGGCCCACGCGGGTCTTGGACCACAGGTGGTGGTTTTCGTGGATCTTGACGTAGCCTTCTGGCGCTGTCGTCATCTCAATGCCGGGGCTTGCCGCGCGGACTTTGTCCACATCGAACGATCCGGCCTTTTCGACTGCTGCTTTCCACAGCCACGGTCCAAGATAGGCCGCTTGTGTCACGTCACCGATCACCATGTCGTCGCCCCACATCTCTTTGAAGGCTTTGACGAATGCGATGTTGTTCTCATTCTCAAGGCTTTGGAAATACTTCATGCAGGCGTAGGCACCCTCGACGTTCTCGCCACCGATGCCGCGGATCTCGTCCTCCGTCACCGAGATGGTCAGAACGATCGGGCTTTCCTCAGCCGGATCAATGCCCGCGGCTTTGAGCTGTTTGTAGAACGCAACGTTCGAGCCACCGACAACAATCGCATAGATCACATCGGGCTTGCGCAGACGGATCTTGTTGATGACCGAATTGAACTGCGTGTGGCCAAGCGGGTAGTAATCCTCGCCAACGACCTTGGTGCCTTCCATGAACTTTTCGATGTGCGCGCGGGCAATCTTGTTCGAAGTGCGTGGCCAGATGTAGTCAGACCCCAGCAGGTAAAAGGATTTCGCGCCCTTGGTCTGTGTCACCCAATCAAGGCCTGCGATGATCTGCTGCGTGGCTTCCTGTCCGGTGTAGATCACGTTGGGCGATTGTTCCAAACCTTCGTAGAAAGTGGGGTAATAGAGGAACCCGTTGTGCTGCTCAAAGACGGGCAGAACGGCTTTGCGCGAAGCGGAGGTCCAGCAGCCCATGACGGATGCGACCTTGTCGTTCACCAACAGTTTGCGCGCCTTTTCCGCGAACGTCGGCCAGTCAGAAGCGCCGTCTTCCTGAATGTATTCGATCTTGCGACCAAGGATGCCGCCTTGTGCGTTGATCTGCTCGATCGCCAGTTTCTCGGCCTGAACCGAACCTGTTTCGGATATCGCCATCGTGCCCGTCACTGAGTGCAGGATGCCGATGGTGACGGTGTCGTCGGTTACTGCGAGCCCTGTTGTATTCACGTCAGCGGTCGGGAAATCAGCAGCGCGCAGGTGCTTCGGGGCGAAAAGCGATGCGGTCAGTGCGGCTGTTCCCGCCATGAATGCGCGTCGGCTTGGCCCTGCTAGTTTCGCGGGTATCTTCTTGTCAGTCATGGACAATCCTCTCGGGTTAAAATCGGTAGATGTGCAGAATCCGTGCAGATTAATTTCATCTTCTGTTAACCAGAGGCGGCGGCGTATACGTCGATTGACGTATGCCACTGCGCGTAACTACGCTGTATCAATAGTGGGGTAGTGGATGAGACGGGGAACGGGAGGCCCCAGGGGCGCTGACGACTTCAGCCAACCATCCGTTGTTGGATCAGGCTGTAGGCTGGGGGGTCTTCATGGCGACGTCATATCGCGCGACCAAGGAAAAAAGGCAATATAATCGGTGGGTTGCCAATGAAACCAAGGAAGACTTCGCCTTGCGTTTCACCGCCCACCGCGCCCGGCGGTGGTCTTATGGCCGGGTTGCAAATACAGCGATCGGGTCGATTTCTTTCCTTGCACTCGAAGCGATCGGCGCAGCACTGACCCTGTCTTACGGGTTCGATATTGCGGTCACCGCGATCATGCTTGTCGGTGCCTTTCTTTTCATCACGGCCTTTCCCATCAGCTATTATGCAGCCAGGTACGGTGTGGATATCGACCTGCTGACACGCGGTGCGGGCTTTGGTTACATCGGCTCAACGATCACCTCGCTGATCTATGCGACTTTCACGTTTATCTTTTTCGCCCTTGAGGCAGCGATCCTTGCGCTCGCGCTTGAATACAGTTTGGGCATCCCGCTGGTGTTGGGGTATCTCATCAGCGCGGTTGTGGTCATCCCACTGGTCATCAACGGATTTTCAAAGATCTCCGCCTTTCAGGCATGGACGCAACCGATCTGGGTGCTGTTGCACATGGCGCCCTTCGTGATCCTCGGCTTTGTCGGTTATGATCTTGAGGCATGGTCCGGCTTTCAAGGCGATGCCGCCGACACGCAGGAACAAAGCGCGCGATTGATCATGTTGGGGGCTGCTGCGGGCGTGATCTTCTCCCTGATCGCGCAGGTTGGTGAGCAGGTAGACTACCTGCGGTTTTTGCCCGTGCCCCGCACCGCTGCCGAAAAACGGCGCTGGTGGGCGGCGCTGATCATCGCAGGTCCCGGCTGGTCGGTCCTCGGCATGATGAAGATGCTTGCCGGCTCTTATCTGGCTGTGATTGCGATCGCCAGCGGCCTGCCTGAGGCGCAGGCAACTGATCCCACGCGCATGTATGAAACGGTTTTCGCCATGGCGCTGGACACGCCGTGGGTGGTTATCCTGCTCACCAGCAGCTTTGTCATTCTCAGCCAGCTAAAGATCAACGTGACCAACGCCTATGCAGGCTCGATTGCGTGGTCGAATTTCTTTTCCCGACTGACCCATGCCCATCCCGGTCGCGTGGTCTGGCTGGTGTTTAACGTCGGCATTGCGCTCATGCTTATGGAACTCGGCGTCTTTGGCGCGCTGGAGGCGACGCTGACCCTGTACTCCCACGTGGCACTGGCCTGGATCGGCGCGCTGGTTGCGGATCTGGTGATCAACAAGCCGCTCGGCCTCAGCCCGCCCGGTATCGAATTCCGTCGCGCGCATCTCTATGATTTCAACCCGGTTGGCATCGGCGCGATGATTACCGCATGTGTCCTGTCGCTTTCGGCATTTGGTGGTGTGTTTGGCCCGGTGGCCGAGGCTCTTTCCAGCTTTATCGCCCTTGGCAGTTCGTTCCTGCTGACACCTGTGATCTCATTGGCGACGCGCGGGCGCTATTATATTGCCCGTCCGGCCTTAACCAAGGTCGAGGCCACCTGCATCGTCTGCGACTACAGGTTTGATCCGCCGGACATGACCCACTGCCCGTTTCATGAAGGCCCCATCTGTTCGCTGTGCTGCACCCTGGACAGCAATTGTCGCGACGCGTGCAAGCCGCACGGCAGGCTCGACAATGCGACGCGCCGGTTTCTGGAGGACCGCTTCCCTGCACCCGTCGCGCAGGCGCTGATGTCGCGCATGTCCCGTTTCGTGATCAGCACCACGACGATAGGGGCCATTATCGGTCTGTTGCTGGTGTTCGTTCGGGATCAGCGGGATGCGGTGAATTTTGATGCCATTCTTTGGGTTGTGTTTTCGATGGTCCTGATTGTCGTGGGCATCTGCGTGTGGATGTATCTGTTGATATCCGAAAGCCAACAACAGGCGCGCAGCGAAGCGGAAAAGCAAAGTGAACGCTTGCTGTTCGAGGTTCGCGCGCATGAAAGAACCGATCGCAAGCTACAGCAGGCAAAGGAAAAAGCGGAGGCGGCAAACACCGCCAAGACCCGTTATATGACCGGCCTGAGCCATGAATTGCGAACCCCGCTCAATTCGATCTACGGCTTTGCGCAGATTCTGGAGAGGGACGAGGACATTCCGATCCGTCGCCGCAATTCGATTACGACGATCCGGCGCAGCAGTGAACATCTCGCAGGGTTAATCGAGGGGCTGCTCGATATCTCGCGGATCGAAGCGGGCCGGCTCAAGATCAGTCGGGACCGCATCAACCTTCGGGTTTTTCTACAGCAGGTCAGTTCGATCTTCAAAGAAGCCGCACGCGAGAAAAACCTGACGTTCACGGTAGATGTCAGCAAGTTCCTGCCCGTCTGGATCGTTTTTGACGAGAAACGTCTCAGGCAGATTTTCATCAACCTTCTGTCCAACGCCATCCGCTATACCGATGCCGGCCAGGTCTCGCTTCGCATCACATATCGGAACGAAGTCGCGGTCATCGAGGTCCGTGACACGGGGTGCGGGATCATGGCGGCAGATCACAAACGCATCTGGGATCCTTTCGAACGCGGTAACAACACCGTGGCTCAGGGGTCTGGGTTGGGCCTGACCATCACCAAATTGCTGGTGGAAATCCTTGGTGGCGAGATTGAAATGGAGAGCACGCCCGGACTGGGAAGTGTTTTCCGGGTGCGCCTGATGCTGCCGTCGGTGCCCGCCGATGGGCGCGATACGATGTCGTCGCCCGCCGTGGAAACCCAGTCACTATCTGTCGCAGGTGTTGTTGGTCCGCGCCGGACGCTTCTGGTGGTGGATGATGACGCAAACCATCTCAACCTTGTCGATAGCTTCCTGTCCCCTCTTGGCTTTGCAGTCTTGACGGCGACAACCGCAGAACAGGCCCTCACAATGCTGGAAGACATCACACCCGATCTCTTTGTGCTGGACATCGATTTACCCGGATTGGACGGCTACTCGCTTGCGGAAAAACTACGCAAGGGCGATCACAGATCATCACCCATCATCATGATTTCAGGTCATGCCATGGATACCCGTGCGCCATCGACCCAGGTCACCCTGTGCGATACGTTCATCGCAAAGCCCTATAATCTTGACGACCTTCTGCTCAGGATCGCTGAAATCCTGCGGGTGGAGCTTGTCTACAAACAAAAACCAGCCTCGCACAGCCACGAAAGCGTGGCCTTGTCGGATGCAGAACGCCGCGAATTGATCAGCCTGGCGCGAAACGGGATGGCGCGCGCCTTGACGGACCGGATCGCTGATCTTGCCGAACGGGGAAGCCTGCGGGGTCCGATGCTTGTCCGGCTGAACAAGATGGCATCCGTTTTTGACTTGCCCGGGATCGCCGAAATACTGGAGGAAGATGTGCATGACGCAACAGATTGATACGTCAGACCGCCGGATCGCTCTGGTTGTCGATGACAGTCCGGAAACACTCAGCATGGTCAGCACCGCTCTGGAGGAGAACGGGATCAGCGCTGTGGTGGCGACAAATGGTCAGGCGGGATATGATCTTGCGACGCGCATCCTGCCGGACGTCATATTGCTGGATGCCATGATGCCCGGGCTTGACGGTTTTGAAACCTGCGCGCTTTTGAAAGCTGACGAGCGTCTCGCCTATGCCCCGGTGATCTTTATGACCGGCCTGAGCGATTCAGAACATATCATACGGGGCTTGCAGGTGGGGGGCGTCGATTACGTCATGAAGCCTGCGGTCATTGATGAACTCATCGCCCGCATCACGATCCATATCCTGAATTCCCGCGCGATCCAGAGTGCGCGGCAAGCACTTGATGCATCCGGGCGCTCCGTCATTGCTGTCTCCGCTGCGGGGGTTCTGCTGTGGGGGAGCCCAACCGCTCTGCGCGTCTTGCGCGACACGGAAAACGTGGAACCCCAGCAGATTCTGGGCGGGCCGGTGTTCAAAAGCTGGCTTGACTCCTGCATTCAACTCCCCACCTCGCAGACCCGGCGGTTTTCATGCGAAGACTTCACACTCGATTTTCTGGGGGGTGGCCCGTCGGGCGAGCTTTTGCTTCAGATCGCACGCACGAGCAACATGCGACCGAGTACCTATCTTGAAACGGCATTTGATCTGACCCCACGGGAGGCGGAAGTTCTCTACTGGCTTTCAATGGGCAAAACCAACCGTGACATCGCGCAGATCCTTTCGCTCAGCAGTCGGACAATCAACAAACACCTCGAACAGGTTTTTCAAAAGATGGGTGTCGACAATCGCACCGCAGCGGCGGTCGCGGCCGATCGCCTGATCAGCAGGCTATAAACGGTTTGCAACCCGCAATACCAAAACCCGCACCGACGGCCCGCCAAGCCGACGGCAACGTTGCATCCTTTCCCTGAACCCCATGTGGTAAGCGTCGTTGGCCGTGTCCCGGTTTGACACGTCTTCTTTCCTGCAAGACCCGCGCTGTTTTAGCGGGGTTCCCCTGCGACAGTTGCGCTCTGTCCGCTGGGCTATCCTACAGCGAATTGCTTTTACGAAGCACCACATGCTTTGTGCGCACCATTTGAATTGAGGTGTTCAGCGTCCATCAGCGCGGTTTCGGTCAGTATCGCCGACTTGCGAGGATATTTTGATCTCTAGCTTTTCCTCCGGCTCACTGGATTGTGCAGAGGATATGGCGCCGAGAGCCTCTCCCGTCGTGCTGCCCTTCAAAAAAGGCGTTCGTTGCAGGGGTTCGGTGTTATTCCGGCGTGAGAAACATGACGCGAATTCTCAAGTCAGGGAATGGGAAAAACCACGCTACATGTTGCCTTTGCATGCTTTGACTCGGTACATCATCGGAACAGACTGCGTGACCGGTATTGGCTTTTTCAAAGGAGTTCCAAGTGCAACAATCGAAAAACCCTGCCGGGCGCATCGGGCTGGCTGTGGTCGCTATTCTGATTTTTCTGGTTGGCTTTTATGCGCTCACCGACCGGCTTGCGCCATCCTCCGCACGCGGAATTGTCACGGCGCATGTGGTCCAGATCGCGCCTCGTGTATCGGGCCGGATCACGCAGGTGCATGTCGAAGATGATGCAATCGTTCAAGCGGGGGACCCTCTGTTTTCGATTGACCCCCGCCCCTTTGCGCTGGCGGTCGCGCAAGCCGAGGCCAACCTTGCATCCACCACGCAGAACATCGACGCTTCCAGCGCGTCTTTGGTGGCGGCCCAGGCTTCGGTCACTCAGGCCCGCACGGCACTTGAAACCACCCGGGCGCAGGCGGAGCGTACATTCCGGCTGGAAGAGCGCGGCATCGCAGCCAAGGCGCAGGGCGATACCGCGCGGGGTCAAGTTGCCGATGCGGAGGCGCGACTTGCCACAGCCGAGGCCAACCTTGACAGCGCGCGCACGGCACTCGGGCCGCAGGGTGAAGATAATCCTGCAATTGCTGCGGCGCAGGCACAATTGGAGCAGGCACAATATGACCTGGCCTCGGCGACAGTAAAGGCGCCGCACTACGGGGTTGTAACCAATGTGGTGCTTTCCGTCGGACAATTTGCGAATGCGGGCAACCCGGCGCTGACATTCATCGACGCTGACGCGATCTGGATCACGGTGGATCTGCGGGAAAACCAGCTTCAGAATATTGATCCGGGCGACCCAGTCGGATTGCTTTTTGACGCCGCGCCCGGCCAGATTTTCGAGGGACGCGTTTTGAGTATCGCATGGGGTATCAATGCGGGCCGCACGATGCAAAGCGGACTGGTCGTCAACCAACCTGCAAACCGCTGGTTTGAACCGGCAAGGCGGATTCCTGTACGTGTCGAGCTGGCAGGCGGACTGGAGGAATGGCCCGAACAGGCCCGCGTGGGCGGAAAGGTTCACGCCGTTATCTACAGCGGTGGTACGGGCAACCCGATCGCATGGTTGGCCGGCGCCTTTCAGCGGGTTCAATCCTATCTCAGCTACCTGCACTGAAGGTATCGTTGATGTATGTGACACCGGCGCCCGATGCTGACAATGACCCGCTCTATGCGGTGCGTTTTGGCTTGACCGGAATGCTTGGCTACGCCGCCGTTGCCGTCTTTAACCCCGTGTTACCTGCTGTCATGGCGGCCATGCCGCTCGCCATCATTGCAGGACAACGCAAGGCCTTCAATCCCGTCGCGGCCATCGCAGGGCCTGTGGTGTTGATCGCCATGGCCTTTGTCACGGCGTGGATGGTAGAGCAATTGTTGCCGATGCCCTTGGTATTGATTGGGGCGATGTGGCTGTGCTTTTTCCTCGGTTTTCGGATGATACTGAAAACCGGCTCTCCGGTGGGGATGATTGTCGTTGTGCTGCCGCTTTTGATGTCGATCATGGGCATGAATGGCACGATGGCTTTGGATGCCATGCGTCTGGCGCTTGTTCAGGCTGCGTTGCTGACCCTGGTGCTTGGGCCTGTGGTTTACATGTTGCTGCCGCCCCGCACCCAAGAGCGCCACGTGGCTGTGCCGGCTCCCGGGGTGGGGCAGGTCGAGATCGGCGCGGCCATTCGCGCAACGGTTTTGCTGGCGCTGAGTTTCTGGCTGTATTCCGTCATGCAGCCGTCGGATTTGATGATGGCATTGATTGCTGCCATGGTGATTGTGTTCCCCTCGCGCCTGCGGGTCTGGGATGAGGCCTTTCAGCGCATTCGCGCGACGCTTTACGGTGCTGCAATGGCGTTGCTTTTGCTTGCTTTCTTCATGGTGTCTGCCCGGTTGCCGATCATTTTGGGTCTGATATTTCTTTCCGGTCTCTTCCTGGGGACCAAAATGATGCAAGGGAAACGCCCAAGCATGGTCTACCAATACGCGTTCTCGGTGACACTCGCGCTGGTCGCAGGTGCGCTATCGACGCAGGACCCGGCCTATGCCAGCTTTACACGGATTATTCTGACATTGCTGGGGGCCTTCACCGCCGCCTTTGCCGTCGCGCTGCTTGATGACCTCACGGGGTGGCATGGGGATCAGCCGGAAAATGAAGGTGCAACGCAAGAGGCCGCCTAGTCATCGCGCGCCTATCAGGTGTGTCCTGATCGGCAGTTGCAGAAAACGACACCCGCCTCTAGCAGATTCGCGCGGGGGATTGTGCTGACCGCTTCTCAGCCACGCCGCTCTCCCGGTGCCATGTCGCGCGCGGGCAAATCGCATCTGTGGAATGGACCCGAAGGGCGCGACAACGCACCCAGAGGGTCTGACCAGGTTCCTGAAACATCTAGTATCATGCAAGGCGTTGAAATCCTTGATGCCAGGCAGTGCTTGTGCGGTTCAGGTCTTCCGCATGACGCTTTCACGCCACCTCTGACAGTGTCCGAATTGCAGTGGCTGAAGGGTATTGCGGTCGAAAACGTACCGGCGAAGTGCATCGCCCTGATGGTGTTCCTTGGGTGTCTGCGGGGTACTCTCACAAGCCTTACAGAAAAAAAGAGTGCCCCGGATTGGGGCACTCTGCTGCTTTGACCATGGAAAACGGACTCTACTTCAACAGCACATCCAGCGGCACAGGCTCGCTGATCGTGAAGCTGCCAATCACGCCCGGCTTGCCATTGGTGATTTCCACGATCTGCATCTCTGCCGTATTCTGGTGGTGGAGTTGATCCGAGAAGCTGCGCGGACCAAAGGCCGTTGGCTCGTTGTCCATTTTTTCCAGTTCAGCGGTTACAGCCGATGCCTCGACGGTGCCGGCGCGTTCAACCGCCTTTGCCCACAGATCAATCAGCAGGTAACCCGGATAGGCATAGGTGCTGGACGGGCCTGCGCCTGTTGCCGCCTCAAATGCATCGCGAAGCGCGTTCACGGCAGGGCGTGTGTCATCGCCATAGATGGACCCCTGAACGGGTACGATGAAGTTCGACAGATCAGGCGCCGCGTCAAGCCAGTAAGAACCGTCCACCGCAGAACCATTGAGGATCGTCGAATTGATCCCGGCAGCCCGGATCTGACGCACGGCAGAGGCCGCACCCGGAATGTAGGAACACAGCATGATCACGTCCGGCTCCTCAGCGAGGCTTTTGATGCGGGTGATCTGGCTCGCAATTGAGGCGTCACCGTTCAGGAAAGTGTCGGTGCCCACAATCTCGCCCCCTGCCTTGGGGAACATCCAGTCAAAGCCGGTGCAGATGCCCTTGTTATATTCAATGGTCGTATCCAGAAGCACGTAGCCGGTTTTGGCATCGCGCTCCTGCACGGACCATTCCGCAACCGTCGCGCCCTGAACGGCTGCGAGAACGGAGGCCGAGAAACTGTTGGGGCCAACGCCCTGAATGCCCGCCTTGATGTCTTCGGCACACAGGAAGAAGGAGTTGAGCCCAGCTCCTTCAGCCGCCAAAGCCGCAGGCGCGCCGAAGTCGTAGTCACAGGACACGATCAACATGTCTGCACCTTCGTCCACCATCTGTAGGCCTGCGCTTGCAGATTGCGCCTGATCGCTTTTCGTGTCGGCTTCGATCCATCTGATCTGCTTGCCCAGCAGACCGCCTGCTGCGTTGATTTCGTCAATGCGGATGCGCGCGGCTGCCACTGCGGGCGCGTCGTAGGCTTCGACCCAGCCGGACTTTGCGATTGCAAAGCCGATCGTGATTTCATCTGCGATCGCCGTTGTGCCAAGGCTGAGTGCCAGTGTCGTGGCCGTCAAAAGGTGTTTCATATGTCTTCTCCCGTTGAGTGTTGGTGTTGTTGTTTCCCCGTCAGCGACCACCGATCCGCAGACGGAGTTCACGCCCCCCTGTCAGCCCGGTGGGACGCAGAATGAGAACAAGGATCATGATGACCCCGATGATGATTTCCTGAGCGCCTGTCGGCAGTGCGAATGTCGCTTCACCGATCTCCATGCCGCGTTCCATGCGCACGAGGGCTTCGATGATGATCGAAAGAACAAGCACGCCCATGACAGCGCCCGTCAGGCTGCCAATCCCACCTACGACCAGCATGGCGAGCGTGATGAAGGTGACGCCAAGATAAAAGCTGTTGGGGTTCAGAACGCCCAAGGAGTGGCCGAATAATGCCCCGGCCACACCTGCAAAGAAGGCAGAGACCACAAGCGCGATCAGGCGGTGGCGGTACATGTTGATGCCACTTGCATCTGCGGCAACCTCGTCTTCCCGGCTGGCGCGCAGCGCAAGGCCAGAGGCGGAGTTTGCGTACCACGCCGCGGCCAGAATAGTCGCGCTGGCCCAGCCAAGCGTGACCCATTGATCTGCGTATCGCGTCAGGCCAACGACAGAGGATGTCGCCCCGGTCACGCCCTCCCAACTGGAATAGACCGTGTAGACAATCGCAAGAAAGGCGAATGTTGCGATGGACGCAGCGATGCCTGACAGCCGCAGAATGGCAGCACCGGAGAGCAGCGCGATAAAGGCTGCGAGCAGGCCGGACACAACTGCCGCTGGAAATACCGACCATTCTGCCGTGGCCAGAAATGGCCACAGGTCGGGCAGGAACATCCCCTTCATCTGCGGTCTGAGTGTCAACCACGCAGAGCAATAGGCCCCGACGGCCATATAGCCTGCATGGCCAAAACTGACGATGCCGGAGTTGCCGACGAAAATCCACAGCCCCACGACAAAGGTGACACGGATCAGGGTCTGCGCCGCCATGCGGGCAAGTGAATTATCGCCCAGCAACGTGACCAGTAGAGTGAACACCGCCAGAATGGCTATCAGCAGGATCGGCGTTGACCATGCGCTGAGACGCTTTTGTTTATGTGTCTGGGCCATGGGTTACACTCTCGGCTTGGTGGATCGGGGCGCAAAGAGGCCGTCGGGTTTCAGCAGCAGGCTGACAATCACGAGCGTGTAGAGAAACGCATCGCGAAACGGGCGCGCCTCAAGCGGGAGAAACCCTTGCAAAACCACCGAAGCTGCACCGATCAGAAAGCCTGCCGCAACCGCTCCCGGCAAGCTGCCCAAGCCGCCGATCACCGTGGCGATAAAGGCCACCAGCATGATCTGGCCGCCCATCCGGATATCTGCGACGCCGGTTTGGGTGACCATGATCAGCGCAACAGCCGCAGCCAGCGCACCTGACAGGGCAAAGGCACCGGTGATGACGACATTGGCCCTTACACCGAGCAGCCGCGCCATGGTAAAGTTCTCCGCCGCGGCGCGCATTTCCAGCCCGATCCGCGTGCGTTTGAGCAGCAAAGCCAGCGTCACAACGACCAGCAGAGTGGTAAAGATAACGATGATCTGCAAAAGCGGGATCGAGGCACCGATGATACTGACCGGCTGGTTCAACTCTGGCCAAAGGCTGACCGCCTTGGGGCGGCTGCTATAGATCAGCAGCAGCGTATTCTGGATGACGAAGCCGAGCGCAAATGATGAAACCATCATCGCCACGGGCGTCGCATTGCGCATGTGACGGAAAACAAATAATTCGGACGCCACGGCTATGGCGGCACCGATCAACAGCAATACCGGGATCAGGATGATCGCGGGGGCCTTGCCCAGAAACATGACTGCGACAGCGTCCGTTGACGGGACGATCAAGGCAAAGACGCAAAAGGCAATGTATTGCCCATGCGCGAAGTTCACCAGCTTCATCACGCCGAAAATCAGCGCGATCCCAAGTGCGGCCATCGCGTAGATGCCACCAAGGCTGAGGGCGTCAAAAAGCAGTTGTGGCGTGGCGTTCATGACGGATCCTCTGATTGGTCCTGACCGAAATAGGCTTCCTTGAGCAGATCACTTTCCGCGAATTTCCCGGCATCGCCGTCGCCGACCACATTCCCACCGCGCAATAGCACCATGCGCCCGCCGACGCGGGCGGCGCGGGCCGAGCTTTGCTCCACGATGATCAGAGTGAGACCCCGTTCATTCTGCAGTCTGACCAGCGTTTCATAGACCTGGTCGACGATATTCGGGGCAAGCCCCAAGGACGGCTCATCCACCAGCATCAGCTTGGGATTGGTCATCAGGCCACGCCCGATGGCCAGCATTTGTTGTTGACCCCCTGACAGTGCACCGGCATTCGCGTTACGCCGCTCGCCCAGAATGGGGAAACTGCCGTAGACGTCTTCGATGTCCGTTTCAATTGCTGCGGTGTCGCGGCGAATGCCCGTGCCGACGCGCAGGTTTTCCTCAACCGTGAGGGTCCCGAAAATCTCTCTGCCCTCCGGAACCATCGTCAGCCCGAGACGCGCGATCATTTCCGGGGACCGTCCATTGAGCAGATCGCCATCCACTTCGATCCGCCCGTGGGTCGTAGGTACAGCACCGCATATTGCTTTGAGAAGCGACGACTTGCCCGCACCATTGGGCCCGGAGATGAAAAGCCGCTCACCTTCATCGACGGTGAAGGAGACGTCTGACAGGGCCGGCACTTTGCCATATCTGACAGCGACATCGAATATGCCCAGCTTAGACATTACGCGTCCTCCATCTGGTCAGCGCCCAGATAGGCTTCGCGCACGGCCTGACTGCCCAGAATTGCCGCCTTGTCGCCCTCTTCGATAATCTTGCCCGCATCCAGAACATAGACGTGATTGGACAGTGACAGCACGAGGCCGACATTGTGCTCAATCAGCAAAACGCCGCATTCAAGCTCGTCTGCGATGCGTCTGATGATCCGGGCGAGATCGTCCGCTTCCTTTTCGGACATGCCTGCAGCCGGTTCATCGAGAAGTAGAAAATCCGGTGCAAACATCAGTGCACGCGCAATGCCCACGCGGCGCTCGTCAGTATAGGGCAGGCCGGCAGCGGGAAGTTCGGCCAGATGCGCAACGCCCATCCAGTCAAGCAGACGCATCGCCTCATCTTCGGACGCGCGGCGCGAATGCCCAAGACCAACGCCCGTCACCGCGAGGTTGTCGAGCACATCAAGTCCCGTGAACAGGCGGCCTGCCTGAAAGGTGCGCGCAAGACCCCGGCGTCGGATGTCATGCGGTGCTTTCCCGGTGATGCTTTCACCATCCAGCGTGACCGTACCGGAACTGGGGTCCTGAAACCCGGTGATCACGTTCACACATGTGGTTTTGCCGGCACCGTTTGGGCCGATCAACCCTGCGATTTCTGCCTTCTTGAGGGAAATCGTCACATCATCGATGGCTTTGAAGCCGCCAAATGCAACGTTGATGGACCTTAGTTCCAGTGACAACAATTCTATCCTTCGTGGTTGGTGCGTCGCCGATGCTGCGGCGCGCAGATGCAACTACGTGGCTTGCGGCCAGCCTGAACGGACAGCCGCAAGCCGATCTATGAGATCACGACCAATGCGCGAGGCTGCGGCGTTCAAAGCTCTCGCGGAATTGCTCGATGGTCTTGGGCAGAGGCTCGCCCGTCTCCCAATCGAGGATCACGGCATAGCGTCGGACGGCGTCCATCGCGTCGATCTCACCGCTCTTGTAGAGCTTTGACACCTCTGCCGGATCGGAGCGGGCCCAGTCCTTGCGGTTTGCGCGGATATGGGCGCGCAGCTCGGCCGTGGCTTCTTCGTCAATCTCATAAGACAGCAGATCGCGGTCTATCTCCTTGATGACGACTCCGTAGTCCTTGGCCGCCCGGTCCACAGAGACATATTCGTCGATGACATCTTCGAGCACCATTTCGGGGGCGCGTTCCAGCGGATCCCCAAAGCCGCCGCCGCCCGCCGTGGGCCGCGCGAACTCATCCCCCGAATACATGGGAAAGTCCGAGAAGACGGAGCCAAGCCATTCCGACGTGTCAGAGCCAGCCCGTTTGATCGTCAGACCATGGGGCATGGACGGCAGCCCCCCCTCGACGCCCCAGACAACGGCACGCTCTCGGTCACAGACATAGGACATGACCGATTTTTCGCTTTCCAGCAGCAGAGATGTTTTCTGCACCCCAGCCCCACCGCGCCACTTGCCCGGACCCGCGCTGTCTTGTTTGATCTGGAATTCCAGCGTGCGGGTTGGATTGACCCGTTCATTGCCTTCATTGGGCTGAGACATCAGGCCGGTGCCGAAACATGCCGTTGTAACATCGCTGCCATCCTTGCCACGGCGACCTCCCCATCCACCGGGAAGCCATTCATAGAACATGAAAGTGGAATCTTCGTCGCGGCGCTTGTCGGTGCCGCCTGCCAGCAGGTATTCCAGATTGAATGCGCAGGCGATGGCACGTTCGGGCATGATCTGGGACCACATTTCAAAGACCGAATTCATGATCTTCTCAAACGGCATCAGGAAGCCCGTGACCGCGACAGGCCACTGGGCGCTGACGACAGAATTCTCCGGTGCCTCGACAGAGATCATCCGATAGAAACCGCTGTTGAGTGGCAGGTCGGGGAAGAAGGTTTTCATCCCAGCCACCACCGCCGAGAAGGTCGCGCCCGGTGCGGAGTTGTACATCGACCCGATTGTCGGATGGCTGCCCGAGAAATCATAGAAGATCTGATCGCCCTTGATCGTCATCTTGATGTGGATCGGGATCATTCCCTCGCCCGCGGCAGGGTCCCGGTCAATGTAATCCACCGACTCCCATGTGCCATCCGGCAGCGCAGCGATCCGCTGGCGCACAGCGCGTTCGACGTAATCCTGCACTTCGTTCATACCCTGGGTCACTTGCGCGCGGCCATATTTGCGCACCAGCCGCAGGATTTCGCGCTCTGCCACCTGCGTCGCCTGGGCCTGCGAGTGGATATCACCGATGATCGACGCAGGGTCGCGGGTGTTGTTGGCAATCAGGTTCGCCACGTCCGAGCAAAAATCGCCCGCGCGGAACAGGCGGACCGGGGTAATACGCACCGCTTCACGGAACATATCCCTGGCCGTCACGTCGAACGAGCCGGGAACAGACCCCCCCAAATCGGACCAATGGCCGTTGGACTGCGAGAAGCCGATCAGTTCGTCTTCGTCAAAAATCGGCCGCACCAAACGGACATCGCTGAAATGCGTACCGCCCGCGTAGGGGTCATTGATCGCGTAGACATCCCCCGGCATCATATCGCCCTTGAAGACGCGAATGACGTCCTTACAAGTGAAATGCAGCGTGCCCACATGCACGGCGATATCATCGTTGCCTTGCGCGACCGAGTTGCCTTCGGCGTCATGCAACGCGTTGGAAAAATCGCGATTGTAGATCACGAAGGAATAGCAGGTACGCAACATCTGCTCGGCCATCTGGTCGACCGAGGTGATGAATGAGTTCTTGAGAACTTCAAACGTGACGGGGTCTAGGGCTTTTGAATCACTCATGATTTTACTCCTGAACTCGGATGAGAATGTTCATGTATTTGTCGACTTCAGCAGTCGTGTTCGGCGGAATCACGGTGGTTGAGTCAAACTGCTCGACAATCGCGGGACCGTCGAATGTTGCCCCGGCGGTCAGATCATCACGCTCGAAAATCATCGCGGTGTGGGCCTTGCCGTCAAACCAGACGTCGCGCGTATTGTCGGTTGTTGGTGTGTTTTTCTTGACCTCGTGGGATTGCAGCTCCGCCTTGGGCACCATGCCCGTTGCGGTCAGCCCCACCCGGAAAATCGACACCGGCGCATCATCACGACGGAAGTTGAATTCCCGCTGATGCTCGTTGTGGAAAGCATCAATCAGCGAGTCGATGTCCGTGACCTTGGAAGGGGCGGCAACTGCCAGAGCACGCCACTGACCCTGATACATCATCTCGACGGTGCGCTGCATGACAATGTCCTTGGGTGCCACGCCTTCATGCTTCAGTCGCTCTGCGGCCATGGCTTCCAGACGTTCAAAAGCAGCCTCCACATCCTCTGGCTTGGTGTCTGCCGCTGCGGCCATGAAGCTGTCGGAGAAATCGTGCTGGATGTCCACGAGCAAGCAGCCCAAAGCCGAAGTCACGCCCGGATTTGGCGGGATAATGACAGTCGGAATCGACAGTTCCCTGGCGATCGCCGCGCCGTGCAAGGCGCCCGCACCGCCGAAGGCCACAAGTGCGAAGTCGCGCGGGTCATAGCCCCGGCTGATGGACAGCAAACGCACGGCGTTGGCCATATTTGCGTTGGCAACCGCAACAATGGCTTCTGCGGCTTCGTGCAGTTCCATGCCGAACGGCTCTGCCACGGTCTCTCTGACCGAGGCTTCGGCCAGAGCGGGATCAAGGGTAATCTTGCCACCTGCCAGTGAGGTGCCAAGGCGGCCCAGAACAACATTCGCGTCCGTGTTCGTCGCGACCTCATTGCCGTTCTTGTAGCACGCCGGCCCCGGGAACGCGCCCGCAGACTGCGGACCGTTGCGCAGCGAACCGCCTTCGTCTTTCCATGCCAGCGACCCGCCACCTGCACCGATGGTCAGCACTTCGATGGACGGGAACCGGATCGGGTAGCCGTATTCGATGTACCAGTCTTTCGTGACCCGTGACTTGCCCTCGTAGACCAGCGAGACGTCGGTGCTTGTACCGCCCATGTCAAAGCCGATGGAGTTGTCAAACCCACAAAGGTTGCCAATGAAACGGCTGGCAATTGCCCCCGCCGCGATGCCTGACCCGGCAAGTCGGGCCGCGAAGTCCTTGACACTTGCAGGCGTCATCACGCCGCCGCCTGTGTGCAGCAGCAGCAGGTCACGCTCATATCCTCCGTCAGACAGCTTGCCCTCAAGCCGTTCCACATAATCGACGACCGAAGGCGAGACGACCGCATTTGCCATCGTGGTGGAAAACCGCTCGTGTTCAAAGATCTCCGGCAATACCTGCGAAGAGATGGAAACAGGCACATCCGGCATCACGCTGAGCAGAATGTCACGCATCCGCTCTTCATTCGCGCCGTTGGTGTAGGAGTTCATGAAGCAGACCGCGACCGAAGCGACTTTGCGCTTTTTCAGAATGTTCGCGATGCGCAGTGCTTCTTCCTCGTCCAGCTTTTCCAGCACGGTGCCATTCGCATCGACACATTCCCTTACGGTCAGTCGATCACGGCGCGGGATGTAGGGTTTGGCGACGTCCTTGTATGTGTCCCAAAGGTCCTCCTTGTTGGCGCGGCGTATCTCGACCACATCGCGAAAACCTTCGGTGCAAATCATTGCGGAGCGCGCCAGATTTCGTGTGATCAGCGCATTGGTGGCAACGGTTGTACCATGCGAGAACATCGACACCTCACTGAGGTCGATGCCGCCCTGATCAATCCCGTTGAGGATGGCGACCATTGGATCATCCGGGGTGGATGACGTCTTTTCGATGCGGATCGCACCTGTGGTTTCATCCATGATGCAAACGTCGGTAAACGTTCCGCCCACATCCACAGCTACTCTGGTATTTTTCATTCTTTCATCCTTCAAAAGACAACAAGGCATCACAATGGTGTCGGCGCAGGCCGACCCAATGAGAGGTTTCCGTTTGTTAAGGTTGGTTTACGGTGAAGCAGCCCCTTGGACCTGCTGCGCCGATCTGCGCGTTTCGGTTGGTGTGCAGCCAAATTGCGCACGATAGGCTTTGTTGAACTGGGATTGGTCCGAGAATCCCCAGCGGTGGGCAATCTCGGCAATCGTTATCGTCCCCTCGACGCAAAGATCCTCGCGCGCACGGATCAATCGCTTTTCACGAATGAAGCCGGAGATCGACTTGTCCGCATCCAGAAACAATTGCTGAAGATAGCGCAGCGAGACATTGCAGGCCTCGGCCACAAGGCTGGAAGAGAGGTTTTCATTGCTCAGATTGTTGCGAATGAACTGTTCGGCGCGGTGTAAGTGGGCCGCACGGATCGTGGATGTATTGCTGTCCAGCACGCGATCATCCTTGCGGATTGCAAGGCACAAAAGATCCAGAATGTGCTTGCCCGCGGCAGAACGCGCAGCCTCGTCAAGCAGGTCGACGTGTTCTGCCGTGGTCTTAACCACATCGAGGAAGTAACTTGCCACGCCTGCCGTGCCGTCAAAGCTCAGCGCAGCAAGACGGTCGGTGGGTCCGATGCGCGCCCGGACACTTTCCGAAGAGACTTTGAGCACCAACAACTCGTTGGTCTGCTCATGCCAGAATTCATACGGCAGATCGCCCCGTTCGACCAGAAACTCTCCCGGCGAACAATTCGCTTGTCGGGCGTTCTGATTGAAGCCGACATTGCCCAAACGGGGAATTGTGATGAGCAGGCTGCTGTCCACCTCGTCCAGAAAGTGCCGCTTGTGCCGCTTGTAGAGAATTCCGTCACAACGCATGTGCGACAATCCCACGATCCCGAGGTTCCATGTGTTCATGGCACCGGCAAAGGTTTCTCCCTCGGCCATCGTCGTCTCAAGAGGAAAGAACGTGTCCGACACAGCCTCTTGCCATTGCGTGGCCGTCAATCGCTTTACTGCACTTTCGTTCTTGGATCTCACTATATGTCCTCCCGACACACATCACCTGTCACGAAACAGGTTATATCACCGAAGTCGGGAGGCCCTTTGGTAAAAAACGCACAAATTCTTGTACGACCCAGCGCGGCAAGCCAACATAGAGGTGAATGCGCAGGCGCATGCAGAACGAAGCGACAAAAATCATTTTTTTTCATGCTTGTATCATGTGAGCGGTGTCGGCTGATCAAACAGGATACGCCACTTCCGATTGAAGAATTCGGCATAATCCACAGGCCATGAGGCGAAGTGACGGTATCAAAAAGCCTGAACAAGGGGGAATCACTTACCGAATCCTGCAGGGTTCGCCGAACTTCAGAAGTGACCTTAATGACCCAATGCCGTGGGAGGCCAATCGTGCCTGAGTTATCGAAAAATCGCTGCTTTTGAACTCCACTGATGCGCGGGTAGGTTGCTCTTGAACTGTGAGCGTTTCGCGCATTAAAACTCCTCCCAGCCAGTAACAGGTGCGGCACCACCACCCGATCCCGCGGCCACGGCTTTGTTGGTTCGGGGCTGCGGCGGTGTTTGTGTCTCGCGCGGGACAAACTCCGCGATGTTTTCCTTTTGCTTGCCAGACTGGGATTGCGTGGAGAAGCGCTGTACCTGGCCTGTCAAGTCCGTTGCAACTCTCGATAGGTTCTGAGATGCAGCTGTGGTTTCTTCGAACATCGCGGCATTTTCTTGTGTGACCTTGTCGAGTTGAGACATGGCAGTGTCGATCTCTGCGATGCCGGATGATTGCTCCTGTGAGGCGGCTGAAATCTGCGAAACGAACTCCGAGATATGTGTAATGGAAGCGATGATCTGCTCCAGCGCATTTCCCGTTTTTCCGACCAGATCGACGCCGACCTCCACGTTTTCGGTTGATGTCGCAATGAGTGCACCGATCTCGCTGGCCGCTTCTGACGAGCGTTGCGCAAGTGTACGGACTTCAGAGGCCACAACAGCGAAACCACGCCCCGCGTCACCTGCTCGAGCCGCCTCGACACCGGCGTTGAGGGCCAGCAGGTTTGTCTGGAAGGCGATGTCGTCGATGACCTTGACGATCGAAGAGATTTCCGTCGAACTCTTTTCAATTCGCCCCATCGCGTCAACCGCTTCGTTGACAATTTTTCCCGAGGCCTGCGCCTCGCTTTGTGCGCCACCTACAACTTCATTTGCGCTTTTGGCATTCTGAGCAGAACTGCTTACAGAAGCGTTGATTTCAGAAATGGCTGCCGCCGTTTCTTCAAGGGTTGCTGCCTGGCTTTCCGTGCGTTTGCTCAGTTCGGTAGCGGCACTTGCAACACTTGCCACTTCCGTGTTGATCTCAATCGCCCCGCCGACAACGGAGTCAATCGCTTCATCAAGACGTTCGATTGCCGTGTTGAAGTCCTGACGAATGCGATCATTCGACCCTGCAAACGCTTCCTTGATCCGCACTGTCAAATCGCCGTTGGCAAGCTCTGAAAGGGCGTCACTCAGAGATGCAATCATTGCATCCTGATCGCGCTGCAGGCGTTCACGTTCCGCTTCTGCTGCCTCTTTCTCACTCTTTTCCTTCGTTACATCAGCGGCAATCAGCACGGTGCGCTTGAGATCGCCGTTCGTGTAGGTCACGGGGCTGAGCCCACCCAGAAGGTGAGAGACCTTTCCATGACCCTCGATCCGGATCTCGCCGAACATGGCTTTGCTGGGATCGGCTGGATTTTCTTCGACAAATACGGTTTGCGAGAAATTGCAATCCAACGCTGATGACTGAGCGCCGAGCAGGTCGCGGAATTGTTCGTTTGCATCCACGAGGCGGCCATCCTTGTCGAATTCCGCGCGCGCCTGGTTTTCATTCAGCGAGTCAAGCACGGCGGCATTCAGGTGCTGTTGCGTCACATCTGCCCATTCGACGATGTAACCGATCCGTTCGCCATCTTCCGAGTCAATCCTGGAAATCTTCAACTCTAGTGTGATGTCGTCCATTTCCAAGTTCGCTTCGTGACCATTGGGCCCCAATGCCCCCAGCATGTTGCGCTGCATATCCGGCTTTTTATGGAATATATCAATTGATTGGCCCACGATATTGTCCGGGTCAAATCCGGAGATGCGGGATTCAATGACGCCCCGATGCAGCTTAAGCAGTTCCAGCACGGCGCGGGACGCATACACCACCTTGAAATCGGCGTCCGCGATCATGATTGCCGCGGAGCCTGCGTCAAGCGCAGTGCTTTTCATTGCGGCGTCCTTGCGGTTATTCTCTGATGCCTGAAGCGTGTTGCGGAACTCGCTCAGGGCTGCTGACACGGGTTGAATCTCGTTCCCAGCCTTGAACTGCGTGACATCACTTTCATAGTCACCATCGGCGATTTTCTGCGTAGATGATGCGATGTCTTTCATTGGCTGCGCCACGACCCGCCGCATCACAAAAGCGGAAACTACCAACATTGCGATCGTGAGCGAAAAGGCGATCATCAATGCGAGCCTGTTCTTTTCCTCGACAACTGCATAGAGGATTTCGGACTGCCAGTCCAAAGCAACGACGCCCTTCAACTGCTGATCCTCGCCCATAAAAATGGGACGTGCCACAACCAGCCGTTCGAGGTTGGTTGTGACCTCCCCCGCCGCGAGCGCCTGACGCGCGGCTTCCAACAAGGCCGCTGACGAGTTTCCATCCCGCATCTCTTCGATCAAGACCGTACCATCCGCGCCCAGCACGATTCCACCGGCAACACTTTCGCCCATGCCGGCGATGGTTTCCGACATGATATTGCCCACACCAAACAGGTTATTAAATTGGATCGCCGGGGCGAGGCGGTCGGCGATTTGAACCAATGTCTGGCCCCTGAATTTAATGATGGAGTCTCTTGCCAAATCATCCGCTGCCTGCAGCGAACGATAGGTCAGCGTGGCACCAACAATCGTACAGGCAAAGGCCACGAGAAGCATGCATTTGAAGTAGATGGAGTGGATGAAAGACCCTTTGGTCGATTTGGGCGCGTCAGTCGATGGGTTCATGGATCAATCCTTCGGGAATCACAGACAGATTCCTTTGTCCCATGCCGTTATTAAATTCTCCTAAATGGCATCTCGACTGGTGCATATTACCAATCAGATGCTCGGTTTTTCGATAAAATATCTCTTGGTATCAACAGGATGGGCGATGCCACCCGCCGCATATGGCATGCTTTGTGCCATTCGCTTGGTCCGTCCCGATTGCCCAGATGTGCGCGGCACTGCCGGCGCGCGCCCGCAATGCGCATTCAAGGTTCAGTTGAGCTTTGCGTCGATGAATCTGTCCTGCACATTTCGGATTGGTTCCTGCGTCGTGGGTGTGCAGGCGTATCGAAAACTGGCATGTCCAAACGTGCTTGATTTCAGGAGCAGGAAGCAGTCGCAGTCATCGACCTTGAAGTCGATACGTTCGCCGATGGAGATGATCTCCTGTTGATCCGCGAAGCTGATCAGCAGGCTGCCACCGGAAAGACGGCTGACCCCCAGCATCAATTTGGGCTCGGACAGCCAATAGGCTTTGTCGCTCTGTGTGACGTCGATGTCCTTTGCCACGACATATCCGTTGGTGAGCTGGTCGCGCAGCGCTTCCAAGGCCCTGTCTTTTTCGTCCAGCTCATTCTTTGCCTCGTGCAACAGGTGGGTGATCTGGTTATCTGGCTGCACCTGCGGCGGCACCGGCGTTTGCGCATGGGTCACTGCAGAAGCCTGCGAAATCACGAACAGGCTTGTGGCGAAAGCAACGGTTAAAGTGCAAAGCAGCAAAGCGCAGTTTACGATCAAACAGGGGTTGCCGCTATTCGAGCGCTCGGGGGTAATCATCGTGGACTCCATGACTGGTGACTAAAGTTCAACTGAGCCGGTAGCTAGCGTCACAGACACGGTCCTGCCCGCATGCGAAGGGGTGGGACGCGCACAAAAAAGGGGGGGCGTGTGACCGAAAGGATAGGTGGTGTTCGAAAGGCCGGGCGCTGGACAGTGTCGCCTATTCAAAGCCCGCGTTTCGCGCGATCATGGCGGCCTGTGTGCGGTTCTTTGCGTCGAGCTTCTTGCACAGGGTGCGCACATGCAATTTGATCGTGACTTCCTGCAGGTCCAAATCGCGGGCGATCTCCTTGTTGGATTTGCCGTTGCACAGGCCGCTCAACACCTGCTTTTCGCGCCTGCTCAGCTTTTTTGTGAACTCGGTTTCGCCTGTCTCGCCGCTTTCTCCAAGGAGGGATGCGGGCACATATGTTTCCCCCGCGATCATGAACCTTACCGCGTTGACCAGTGATTTTGCGCCCATCGACTTGGGCAGATATCCGATTGCGCCACGCGCCACGGCTTGTTGTGCAATGCGGTTCGGGGCCGTGCCGCTCAGGATCGCAAACGGCTGATTGGGGTGAGACTTGATCGCCTCGGACAACCCGTCCAACCCGTTCATTCCGGGCATGCCAAAGTCCAGCAGAACCAGATCAAAGGGGCCTTTGCTGCGCAGCGTTTTCATAGCCTCGCCATAGTCTTGGACAGCGATGACCGCTGCACGCCCTTCGGTTTCGAGGTAGGCCGAGATCGTGTCGCGGACCAACCCATGATCGTCTGCCAATAGAATACGCATTTCCACTACCTGCTTACTTCATCTTTCGCACCACATAGCACAACTGAAAAGGCCGGGCGCGCCCGTGCAACGTCTTTTTGCCGAGGTGTGACCTGTCACTATGCTTTTACGTCTTAAGGCATAGCATTCAGCAGAGTGTTAACGGACTTTTGTTTATTTTCACTGTACGAAAGTATAGCGGGCTGACCCCCTGCGTAACATGGGTGCAGCGCGGGTATGCCATATAAATGCCGCGCCATCTCATCCCTTAAAGGAGACACTTTCATGTTTGCCCCCCTTCGCTCTGCAGCGCTCGTTTTGTCACTGTCACTTGCCGCCCCCGTCTTGGCGGATGACATCGTTCTCACCGTTACCGGCGCGGTCTCGCAGCCAGAGGGCGGGGATGCATGGACCTTCGACATGGCGGAACTGAGGCAACTGCCTGCGTCCAGCATCGAAACAACCACAATCTGGACAACCGGCAGCCAGACCTTCGAAGGTGTTTCGCTGGCGGATCTGCTGGCGCATGTCGGCGCGACAGGCAGTACGATACGTGCGGTCGCGCTCAATGATTATGCGGTATCCATACCTGTCACAGACGCAGTCGCCGGTGGTCCGATTGTGGCCTATACGCAAAACGGCGCGGAAATGTCGATTCGCGACAAAGGTCCGCTTTGGGTCATATATCCGTTTGATGATAAGCAGATCTACAAATCTGAAGAGTATTACTCCCGCAGCATCTGGCAACTTGATCGTATTGAGATCATTAAAGAAGAGTAGATTGACGATGTCACAGCCAATCGAGTTACGCCGCCAGTGATGGGTCGGATTTCGATCATTTTGTTCGTGTGTTTGCTGGGCGTGGGTGTCACCTTTATCACCTACCTCGGGCGCACCGTGGTAAGCGATCTGGATGCCCTGTCCACAGCGCGCCATGATGACATCAACTGGAACATGTCGCAGCTTGAGATCGAAACGCTCAACCTCAACAGCGCGGCCCATAACGCGGTTCACGGCCATGACAGCGACCTTTCGGTGTTTCGCAAACGCTATGACATTTACTACAGTCGTGTCAGAACCTTGACGCAAAGCGCGTTTTACAACGTGATCAGCAAAGAACCTGACGCGCAGGTCGGTTTGGCGGCGATCGCCGGCTTCATGGATGAAGTCACACCGATCGTTGACGGTCCGGATGCGGGTCTGCGCGCCGCACTTCCTGATGTCCAGCGGCGGGTGGAGGACTTGCGCCCGCAGGTCAGGGACCTTTCGTTGGCGGGCATTCAGGTTTTCGCAAAAGAAGATGCCATGCGCCGCGCGGCACTCTCGCAGACACTTGTGAAACTGGCCGCTTCCATCTTTGGCCTGATTTTGTTTCTTTTGTTCGCGCTGGCGACACTGCTCAAGGTGCACCGTCGAAGGCAGCAAGCCGCTCACGAAAATCTGGTCATGCGGTCCCGCTTTGAAGTCACGCTAGCATCGTCGCTTGATGCGGTTCTGGTCGTTGATACGAACGGCAGGATCATGGATTTCAACGGTGCGGCGGAAACGGTGTTCGGCTATTCCCGCGCTGAGGCGTTGGGCGGTGACATGGCCGACATGATCGTGCCGCAACACATGCGCGAGATGCACCGCAAGGGAATGGCGCGTTTTCTTGAAACCGGTAAGCGAAAGATTGTCGGCGCAGGCCGTGTCCGGCTGGACGGTTTGCGGAAATCCGGTGAGGTTTTTCCGGTTGAACTGTCGATCTCGTTGTCCGAAGTGAACGGCGAGCGGGTTTTCGTGTCTTTTCTGCGCGACATTACGCGCGAACTGGAGACAGAGGCTCAGGTGCGCGCCGCCAGAGACAAGGCGCAGGAGGGCGAAAAGGCCAAGTCCGATCTTCTGACCGTCATGAGCCACGAGATGCGCACCCCGCTGAACGGCATTCTCGGGTCACTTGCCTTGCTTGATAAGGAAAGGTTTGACGACCGTCAAAAACGGCTTTTGAATTCGATCTCCGTGTCCGGTGAATTGCTTTTGTCACACGTTAACGATGTGCTTGACCTTTCCAGTCTGGAGAAAGACGCGCCGCGTCGAGAGAAGGTAAATTTCGACCTTGCCGGCCTGTTGCAGCAAGTCACAGAAAGCCTCATGGCCAATGCCGAGGCGCGGGGCAACCGGTTGTTGCTGACCCGTCTTTCGGACGATCTGAAAACTGTCACCGGGGCGAAACGCGCGCTGCAACAGTGTCTGGTGAATCTCCTCGGAAACGCCATCAAATTCACAGCCGACGGCCGCGTCTCGGTCGAGGCTGAGCGGTTGAACGGCGGCGACCTTGTGGAAATCCGCGTGTCAGACACCGGCGTTGGTATCGCACCGGAAAACATGGACCGCATCTTTGATGAGTTTGTGACAATCGACACAGCCTATGCCCGGCAGAATACGGGCACCGGATTGGGCCTGGCCATCACCAAGCGCCTCGTGGAGGGCATGGGCGGCACATTGGAGGCAGAGAGCCTGTTGGGCGAGGGCAGTTTGTTTACCTTGCGCGTTCCTCTGCCTGTGGCGCAGGTTGAGCCGCACTTGGGCACGCATGTCTCATCCAAAACAGCGGACAGCCAATCCTATGCGCATCGCGCCCTTGTGGTGGATGACAATGACATCAACCGGATGATCCTCCGTGAAATGCTGCTTGGGGCGGGGCTACGGGTGGAAGAAGCGGCCGATGGCTTTGAGGCGATAAAACATATTTCGCAAGAGCGCTTTGATATCGTCTTTCTGGACATCAGCATGCCGGGGATCGACGGGATCGAAACCCTGCATCGCATACGCCAGTTGCCGGTGGACTGGCGCAATCTGCCAGCCATTGCGGTTACGGCCCATGCCGCCCCCAAAGATCACAATGCGATCATGCAGGCGTCGTTTCTTGATCTCTTGGTCAAGCCCGTTCACCCGCGGGAGATCGAGGCCAAGCTGGCGTCCGTTTTGGCGCAGGACACCGGGACAACGTCAGTTTCGCGCCTCGAAACCGCCGGGGCCAACTTCAGGGCGCAATTTGGTGAGGCGGAGTATCGCAAGGCTCTGACAACTTTCGAAACCGAGTTGAATGAACTGCACCACGAGCTTGCCGGCCTCGCCGCCTTGACAGATGAAGCCCGGAGTAAGGCGCATAAACTGAGCGGATCAGCCGCGATTCTGGGGCAAAGTGCGACACACGCGCGTCTGCAAACCATCGAGCATTGCGAGACAGAGGCTTGGGATGAGCTGAAAGAGCATCTTTTTGAGACCTCTGGCAAAGCCTGACCTAAAAGGGTTCGCTTTTTCAGCCTGTTATGATCAAACAACGACTCCTTGCGCGCCGCAGGGCAAATGCGTGAACGTCATAGTCGACATTCCTGCTCAAACGGCCGCCGCCTGCGTCAGCAAGCGCGTCGGTAAGAAATGTGTTGCCTTAAGCGTTGTGATTGAGTGTTCGGATTAGTGCTCATGTATGATTTCCTGTGATCGCCAACCATGGTGCTGACGCGGATCTGCTGTGTGTAGATCCCAGAAAATTTTTTTCTTGCAGCCGTGCGACGGTGCAAGATCGCGGATCTGGTCTGGACGCGCGGTGCAATGCTCTCTGACGGTAGGATCGTGTTTCCGGATGTGGACACAACGGCGCATGCGTGGCTGCGCATACCCACAAAAACCCGATGCAGCAATGTTACAACATTACTGGGCGTGGCAAATCAGTGACAAACGCAGGGAACCGTGAATTTCTGCAAAATCGGAGGCTTCCATGAGCCGGTGGACGCTTCATTTGCGGGCACTTTGGCGATCCCGGCCTTGCGGGTGCCAGCAATTTCAAACCCAACGCTTTCATGCGCATGACTTGTGTCGACCAGACAAAGGGCGTGGCGACCAACTGTGAATTTGGGTCAGGCACGATCGGCGATGTCAAAATCCTGATACGGGGCAACGACGTTACCTGCAGCCTGCGGATCAAAGCAACATCGCCATGGTATGTAAAAACCGCGCGTGTCGCATCGCTCGCACGCGGAGCAGATCTGATGGCGCTTGAACCGCTGCTGCATCGCAAGACTGCGCAGATATCAGGCGGGCAGCAACAGCCTGTTACCTGAGCGCGGCTTTGTCGATGCCGGAAACGGTGGTGTTGATCAATGCCGGACGGGGCGAACAGATCGGCGCTGCCACGGCGTTAAACGTCGCGCCCGCGCGCGTCATTGCCGCCGGGTTCATCGCACCACTGCCGATGGACCTGCTGCCCGCATCTGACGTAGCAATCAACGGCGATAGCGGGAGGGGACTGGATGTGGCGGGTGTTTTGACCGGTGTGCGGCGACAAGCCATGACCGCGCCGCAACCCTTTTGTTTTCTAAAACGACGGGCCATTGCATTGTGTCTGACCTATTAAGAAACGGTACACCATGCGCCGTTAACACCTGCAGGAGCAGAGCGAAGATTGATCGTTAAAACCACGACAGTGATCCCAATTGGCGTCACCGCTTGAATGGGGCCACGGCCCCGAGGTCCGTTTTCCGGTTGGGGTGAATACTCTGGCTTTGTCCATGTTTCAGGCATTGAGCGACGGCTGGCCTGCGGCGAACCCGCTGCGCAGCGTCACAACCTTCTACGCCAGCCCCTATGAGGGAAAGGCGACCAAGGCCCTGACGGCTGCAAATGCCGATGACCCGCAGCAAATGGCGGCTTTGTTGTCGACCGATCTGTGCACGCTGGTCGGGGAAGGCGTCATTCTCCCGAACGTGCTATGCGGGGCGATGCTTGAAGCGATCCAAAGGCAAGGGGCTGGGTGAGGCAAAAAACAACAAACCAACATAATGAATATGGAGTGAGAAACGTAATGTTGCCTAAGTGGGCGTTTGTCACAAAAAATTCACAAATATACTTGCCGTAAATGTTGTTTTGTTGGTTTCTTTGTTCTAGCGTCGTCAGGGAGCCAGCTTGGGGAGGCGGGATGTCATCGAAGAAGCGCAAACGGCGGGCGGCGATTTCGGAGCTTGTGCTTGAGCGGGGCGCGGTTGCCGTCGGGTCTCTGGCTGAGCGGTTTGACGTTTCCATGCAAACGATCCGCCGCGATGTGGATGCGCTGTGCGAAGGGGAAATGCTGCACCGGCGACATGGCCGCATTGAGCTGAGCCGCGAGTTCCTGAACACACCGTTTGATCAGCGCACAGCGACAAACAACCCCGGCAAGCAGGTGATTGGCGAGGCCGCGGCGGATCTGATCCCGGACGATTCAACCCTCTTTATTTCCATCGGCTCGACCCCCTTGCGCGTGGCAAAATCGCTGCGCCGGCGCAAAGGGCTGACAGTCATCACCAATAACCTCAGCGCTGCCATGGCGCTAAGCGAGGAAGTCTCAAACCGTATCCTGATACCGGGCGGGGAAATGCGCCTGCCTGATCGGGATATTCTGGGCAATGAGGTGCTGGATTTCTTCGCACGCTTCAGGGCGGAATATGCGGTCTTCGGCGTGGCCGGTATTGCGGAGGATGGCGGGCTGCTCGACTTTTTCCCGACCGAAGTACGCGCGCGTCAAGTCATCCGGGAAAACGCGCAACAGGCCTTGCTGGTCGTCGATTGGCTGAAATTCGGGCGGCAAGCGCCGGCCTTGGGGGACAATATTGCAGACATGGATCAGATCATCACGGATCGTCGGCCAGGCGATGCATTTGAGCCGTTGCTGACCCGGATCAACGACAAGCTGATTGTGGCAGGAGGGGATGAGGCATGACGACATCACCGTTTGTGAAACTCGATGGCGTGGCAAAACGCTGGAATGGTCAGCTTGGGGTGGAAGCGATCAGCCTTGATATCGCGCAGGGCAGCTTTACTGCGCTGCTCGGCCCGTCGGGGTGTGGCAAGTCGACGACGCTGCGCTTGCTGGCCGGGCTGGAACTGCCTGATGAGGGCAAGATATGGATTGACGGCCGGGATGTCACGACCAGTGCTGCGTCTGACCGGAACCTGTCGATGGTCTTTCAGTCTTACGCGCTGTTTCCGCATCTGTCGGTTGCCGAGAATGTGGTCTTCGGTCTGAAGGTGCGGCGCGTGCCCAAGAAGGAGCGGCAGGAGAAACTGCACCGCGCGCTGGAAATCACCGGGCTGCTTGGGCTTGAGGGCCGCAGACCGGGCGAATTATCCGGCGGCCAGCGCCAGCGCGTCGCCTTGGCGCGCGCGATTGTGGCGGGGCAACGGCTGTGTCTGATGGATGAACCTCTGTCGAACCTTGATGCAAAGCTGCGCAACGCGGTGCGCAAGGACATCAAGAAACTGCAGCGTGATCTGGGCATCACGGTTGTATACGTCACCCACGATCAGACCGAAGCCATGAGCATGGCCGACACCGTCGTCCTGATGAAGGATGGCCATATCCAGCAGGTCGGCGCGCCCGAAGACCTCTATAGCAGACCAAAGAACACCTTTGTCGCGGAATTTGTCGGCGCGCCCCCCATGGCCTTGATCGCGTCGCATGTTTTCAGCGGTTTTGGCACGGATAAGACCATTGGGATCAGGGCGGAAAACATCCAGATCGTGCCAAAAGGGCAAGGCCGGATGCAATGCAGGGTCAGTGAAAGCGAGTTTCTGGGGGCAGAGACCCTGATCGGTCTGGATCATGCAGATGCCTCGGGTTTGTGCGTGCTGAAGCCTGGACTCTCGATGATGGCGGAGGGCCGCGAAATCGACATCACGTTTGACGACGAAAACCTGCACGTTTTTGACGCGGCAGGCCATCGGCTGGCGGGGTAACACCTGCTGGGCGGCGAAATTCACCAGTAAAATCAAGGGAGAGAACAATGAGACACTTTTCGACAACAGGGCTGGGATTGGCCACGGCCATGGCGGCGGGGCTTGCCGTGCCAGCAACGGCAGAGACTGAATTGACGATGTATTACCCGATAGCGGTCGGCGGAGCGTTGACCGAAGTGGTGGACGGCATTGTTGCGGATTTCGAGGCCGCAAACCCGGACATCAAGGTCAACGCGATCTATTCGGGTAATTATGATGACACGCGTGTGCGCGCCTTGTCCGCCCTTGCATCCGGCGAGCCTGCGCAGCTTGCGGTGATGTTTTCCATCGACGCCTATGACCTGATCGAGCAGGAACTCATCATCCCGTTCGAAGAGGTCGCCACAACCGAGGCGGATCAGGTATGGCTGAACAGCTTTTACCCGGCACTGATGGCCAATGGCAAAATCGAAGGGCAGACATGGGGCATCCCGTTCCAGCGATCCACCATCGTGGCCTATTACAACAAGGATATGTTCCGTGCTGCGGGACTTGATCCCGAAGCACCTCCCGCCACCTGGGATGAGATGATCGAGATGGGCAAGGCCCTGACGAATGATAACACCTACGGGCTGATGATCCCGTCCACTGGCTATCCCTATTGGATGTTTCAGGCGCTGGCGATACAGAACGGCAAAGAGGTGATGTCGGGCGATGGTCTGACCACCTATTTCGATGATCCGACCGTTGTGGAAACGCTGGAGTTCTGGAAGTCACTCTCCACCGAGCATGGCATCATGCCGACGGGCACTGTCGAATGGGGCACATTGCGTCAGGCCTTCCTTGAGGGGCAAACGGCCATGATGTGGCATTCGACCGGCAACCTGACGGCGGTAAAGAATGGCGCGAGCTTTGATTTTGGTGTGGCCGAATTGCCTGCGAATGTGCGCAAGGGGTCGCCCACGGGGGGCGGCAATTTCTACCTGTTCAAGGACACAACGGACGAAGAGCGTGCGGCGGCCCTGAAGCTGATACAGTTCATGACCGCGCCCGAGCAGGCGGCAGCATGGTCCATCGGGACAGGCTACATGGGTGTGTCACCTGCCGCCTATGAGACCGAAGCGCTCAAGACCTATACGGAAGAATTCCCGCCTGCACTGGTTGCGCGCAACCAGCTGGAAAACGCCGTGGCCGAGTTCTCGACCTTCGAGACGGCCCGCGTGCGCGATGGTCTGAACAACGCGATCCAGTCTGCATTGACCGGCGCGAAGGAACCGGCCGATGCACTGGCCGAGGCGCAAGCCGCCGCCGAGCGTTTGCTGCGCGACTACCAATAACAACTCCGGTCGGGCCGGTGCATGAAACGCATCGGCCCGAGCTGTCCCAAGGCGGAGCGGCACGATGTCAGAACATGCCACCCTCGAACGTCGCAGGCAGGCCATTTACGGCTGGCTGTTGTTGTCTCCGGCACTCGTGCTGCTCTCTGCCTTTGCCTTTTATCCAAGCATTGCAACTCTTTGGACGAGCCTGTTTTCACGCGGCACACGCCGCAAACCCGTCGAATATGTGGGTCTTGAAAACTACACTGACCTTTTTGCCGATCCGACCTTCTGGCTCGTGGTCAAGAACAACCTGATCTACGCCGGGGTCACGATCCCGGTGTCGATGGGCATTGCGCTGGCCATGGCGCTGTGGGCAAACGGAAAAATCCGCGCGCGCGGTTTTGTGCGCACCGCCTATTTTACGCCGACCGTCCTGCCGATGATTGCAGCCGCAAACCTGTGGCTGTTCTTCTACACCCCTGGCCTTGGCGTGCTGGATCAGATCGGCAGCCTGTTTGGTCTGCCGTCGGTGAACTGGCTGGGGCAACCGGAAACCGCCCTGTGGGCGATCATCATCGTGACGATCTGGAAAGAGGCGGGGTTTTTCATGATCTTCTACCTCGCCGCCTTGCAAACAATCCCCGAGGATCTGAAGGAGGCCGCCGACATTGAGGGTGCGAGCCGCTGGACCTATACGCGGCGTATCGTGTTGCCGCTCCTGATGCCCACGACAGTGTTCATTGCGGTCAATGCGCTGATCAATTCGGTCAAGCTGATCGACCATTTGTTCATTCTCACCAAGGGCGGGCCGTCGGACGCCTCCAAACTGCTGCTCTATTACATTTGGGAAATGGCCTTTGCCTTCTTTGATGCGCCAAGTGCGGCTGCCATGACCATCATGGTCATCGTGGTGCTGGCCATCGTGGCGGCGATCAAGTTCAGCTACCTCGATAAAAGGACGCATTACCAATGAAGAGCCTGAGCAACTTCATGGACAGTTTCGGGGCGATCCTGCTGGCTGTCATCTGGGTGGCGCCCTTGCTCTTTGCCTTCTGGGCGGCCACGCATTCCACGTCTGACGCGGTCAACCTGAACCTCTTTTCCCCCTGGACGCTGGAAAATTTTCGCGTGGCATGGGCCGGGGCGCCGTGGTTGAAGTATTTCCTCAACACCTTCCTGCTGGTGACCGTGATCCTGATCGGGCAGTTTTTCCTGACCACATTGGCCGGATTTGCCTTTGCGCAGTTGCAGTTTCCGGGCAAGGATTTCGTCTTCATTCTGGTGCTGATGCAGCTCTTTATCCTGCCCGAAGTCCTGATCGTGGAAAACTATGCGATGGTGTCGCGCCTTGGGCTGTTTGACACCATTCTGGGCGTGGGCATGCCCTATATGGCCAGCGCGTTCGGCATTTTTCTGATGCGGCAGGCGTTCAAAGGGGTCCCGATTGAGCTGCACGAGGCCGCGCGCATCGAGGGCTGTGGCCTGCTGGGTATCTTGTGGCGGGTCTATGTGCCTTTGGCAAAACCGACCTATCTGGCCTATGCGCTGGTTTCTGTCTCCACCCATTGGAACAACTTCCTGTGGCCGCTGATCGTCACCAATTCGCCCGATACGCGGCCCCTGACCGTGGGCCTGTCGATCTTTGGCGCGCCGGAAAACGGCGTTGATATCAGCATCATTTCTGCTGCCACCCTCATGTCGGTAGCCCCCTTGCTGATCGCCTTCCTGATATTCCAGCGCCAGTTCGTTCAGGCATTTTTGCGCGCGGGGATCAAATGACGACGATCCTGCACATCACGGATACCCATATCGTGCCGGAGGGCGCGCTTGTGTCGGGGCGGCTGGATACTGCGGATGCGTTGGAACGATTGGTGGCGCGGATCAACAGCATCCGCGATCAGATCGGCGCGGTGGATGCGGTGCTTGTCAGTGGTGATCTGAGCGACGATGGCAGTGCCGAAAGCTATAAGCGGTTCAAAAGGCTGGTGGCCCCGCTGGGTTTGCCCATCCATGTGATCCCCGGCAACCACGACGGGCGCGCGACTTTGCGTGCCGCCTTTGCCGAGCAGTTTGCGCCGACCGGTCCGCTCAACTGGGTCCGGTCCATTGGCGATCTCCACCTGATTGGGCTTGATACATTGGTAGAGGGGCAGGGCGGGGGCAGGCTTGCGCCTGAGAGCCTGTCGTTTCTGTCAGACGCCCTGTCGCAGGCAGAGGGCGCGCCGGTCTTGCTGGCGCTGCACCATCAGCCCTTTCTCTGCGGCATCGGCTTTATGGACGCCATCGGGCTCAGCAACAAAAACGCGCTAAGCGAGATCGTGGCGGGCTATCAAGGGCCGCTGCGCTTGCTGTGCGGTCACATCCACAGCACGATGATCAGCGATGTGGGCGGGCATATCGCGATCTCCTGTCCCTCCCCCTGCAGTAGCTTTGCCTTTGACTGTCGCCCTGACGCCCCGCGGGGGTATATGCACCAAGAAGACGGCTGCCTCTTGCATCGCTGGGACGGTGGCTTTCAAACGATCCGTATCGGGCCCGTCGCTGGCGCAGGCCCCTTCCCTTTTGATGACACCCCCTGAACGAAAGTCCGCCCGGTGAACGACCCTCACATCCTCCAAGTCCTCGTGCAGATCGCAGGCGCTGCGGCGCTGTTGATCTGGGCCGTGCGTTTGGTGCGCACCGGGGTCGAGCGGGGGTTTGCCGCGCCTATGCGCATCTGGCTGCGCCATTCCGCGAAAAACCGCTTGCTTGCGGCGGGCACCGGCATGGGCGCGGCTGTGCTCTTGCAAAGCTCCACTGCGGTGGCTGTTCTGGTGTCCAATTTCGTGTCCAAAAGTGGGCTTGCCACCGCGACCGGGCTTGCGATCCTGCTGGGGGCGGATGTGGGGTCGGCCATCGTTACGCAGCTTTTGATGGTGCGTCAGCCCATCCTGATCCCACTGTTGCTGCTGTTGGGCGTCGTGGTGTTTCTGCGTGGTGAAGGCAGCAGCACGCGCCAGATTGGTCGCATCATGATCGGGCTTGCGCTGATCTTTGTGTCACTGGACATGATCCGCGCCGCAACCGAGCCACTGATATCCAATCCCGGCACGCAGGTCGTGATGGCCTATCTGGGCCGTGATCTATTAACCGCCTTCGCGATTGGCGCGGTGTTTGCCTGGAGCGTACATTCCAGCGTTGCGGCGGTTTTGTTGTTCGTCACGCTTGCGGGGCAGTCCATCCTGCCGGTGCTTGCCGCCGCGGCCATGATCCTGGGTGCCAATCTGGGCGGTGGCCTGATCGCCTTCCTGTTGACCTATACGGCCCCGGTTGCCGCGCGGCGGATGGTCATGGCCAATCTGATCCTGCGTGGTGGCGGGGCGGCCCTTGCCTTGCTGCTTGTTTCTGCCCTGCCGGAACTCTTGCGCTACCTTGGCGCAACCCCGGTGCGCCAGACGATTAACCTTCATCTGGCCTTCAATCTGATACTGGCAATCGCAGCCTTGCCGTTTGTGGGCCTGATCACGGCTGCGCTGTCGCGTGTCATGACCGAGAAACCCGTCGCCAACGCTGCATTGAATGTGACAAGCGCGCTTGATCCGGCCTTGCTGGATCGCCCCCAGCGGGCCCTTGATTGCACAGCGCGCGAGTTGCTGGGCATGGGACAAAAGATCGAACAGATGCTGGTCGCGGTCGAACCGCTTTATGACGCGTGGAACAGCGCGACGGCAAAGGGGATTGTCGATCAAGAAAAAGCGACCAAGCAAATGCATCTGGAAATCAAACTCTATCTCGCCCGCCTTGGTCAGACCGGTCTGGATGAAGATCTGAGCCGCCGGTCGATGGAACTTGCGTCCATCTCATCCAGCTTGGATTCCGCATCCGATGCGATTGCGCGGATCATGGTGGATCTGGCCCGGCGTCTGGACAGGCAAAAGCTACAATTCTCACAGCAAGGACGCGAGGAAATCCGCGATTTTGCCGACCGGGTTCAAAGCAACGTGCAACTGGCGCTGAATGTCATGATGAACCAGAATCCTGCCGAGGCACGCGAACTGGTGGCGGCAAAGGAAAAGGTACGCAAAGTGGAACAGAAACTGCAGCGCAGCCATATCGGGCGCCTGCGTGAAGGGCTCGCTGAAAGCATCGAGACGAGCAATATTCATCAGGAAACGCTCAGAGCATTGAAACAGGTAAACACGGCGTTTTCGATGGTCGGCCACCCGATCCTGCTCAAATCCGGCGACCTCCTGAAGAGCCGTCTTGCATGATCATCATGTTTCTCAAAATCCGCTAAGGCCCAAGGCCACGGTGCCTGCCAGATTTTTCATGTCAGAAAATGGTGGGCGACCCTGGAATCGAACCAGGCGTGCGTCTCCGCGAGGGAGTTACAGTCCCCTGCCACACCTTGCGGCCTGTCGCCCACGCTGCCGATGCATTGCATAAACAGTGTGGGCGTGATTACAAGCGGTGTCCTGAGCCGTCAAGGCGAAAACCGTCGCTTTCGTGCGTCTAAAATCAGTTGGAAGCCCGCAATGAAAAAACCAAAATGGGTCGTGCGCAAGGAGCAGGACAAAAAATCGGAAAATCGCGAGACAATCTGGCTGTTTGGCCTGCATGCGGTGCGCGATGCGCTGGAAAATCCCGCGCGTCAGAAATTGCAACTGATCGTGACGCTGAATGCGCAGGCCAAACTGGCAGGGGCGATTGAAGCAGCGGGTATCACGCCCGAAGTGGTGGACCCTCGAAAGTTCAGCGCACCGCTTGATCCCGGTTCGGTGCATCAGGGGGCGGCGCTGGAGGTCAAACCGCTGAACTGGGGCAGCCTTGAAGACGTTTGCGTCGGCGCCGAGCATCCGCGCGTCCTGTTGCTTGATCGGGTGACGGACCCGCATAACGTGGGGGCGATCCTGCGCTCTGCCGAAGTGTTTGGCGCGTCTGCCGTGATCGGGACACGGCATCATTCAGCGCCCGAAACTGGCGCCTTGGCCAAATCTGCCAGCGGTGCGCTGGAGCGGCAGCCCTATTTGCGGGTCCGCAATCTGTCGGATACGATTCGTGCTTTGCAGGGTATGGGCTACATCGTGCTGGGCCTGGATGGCGAAGCCAGCGACACGCTGGAACAGGCCATTGAGGGCAAGCGGGACCGCCCCGTTGCGCTGGTGCTGGGGGCAGAAGGGCCGGGATTGCGCGAAAAAACCAAAGAGACTGTCGATTCCCTCGTGCGGATTGATGCGGCAGGCCAATTTGGGTCGCTCAACGTATCGAATGCGGCGGCAATCGCCTTATATGCCACACAGAGGGTCTGAAAACAGTGCAGACCGAAAAGGGCAGACATGGGATATCCGACTAAAATCGCCACCTGTTGTTATTGCGGATCACGTGCCGCACTAGTGCTTGGCAAAGACCGTCATGAGCTGACATGCGCCAATTGCGGTGCCCCCCTGCATGACATGAAACGTTTCAAACAGGAGCGTGCAACCAACAGGCAGGAACGCGGCTATGTGCCGTCAAAACCGGTGAAAAAATCCAAGAAGCATCAGTATCATGCAGATTATGCGCAGCGCCGCAAGCCCGTGAAGCGGCGCAAGGGGCTGATGCGGCATATCCTCGAAGAAGCCTTTGACGTGATCGAAGACATTTTCGACTGAACCTGCGCCACTGCGACAAATTTACCTTTCCTTCACAGAAGTGCGAGCGGGGCTGGAACTGTGGATACCACTCCCTATCTATTCATCATGTCAGAAGGCTCGGAACGCCTTTTGAGTTTAGACTGTCCCTCGTTCCGTACCTTGCAGCGTCCTTTGCCTCAGGCACTGGACGCTCTTTTTTTCGCCCCGTGGCTGGGCTAGGGTGGCGCATGGACTATTCGGACGCTTCGCTCAAACGCATATTGCAGCAGACCAGGACGATCGCCGTTGTCGGTGTCTCAATGAACCCGGTGCGGCCCAGCTATTTTGTTGCGCGCTATCTGAACCTCAAGGGGTTCAAGGTGCTGCCGGTCAACCCGAGGCACACAGGCGAGACGCTGTTTGGCGAGGTCGTGCATGAGACGCTGAACAGTATTGATCGACCGGTTGATATGGTTGACATCTTTCGCCGCTCCGAAGCCGTGCTGGAGATTGTGGACGAAGCGCTCGCGGTGCTGCCGGATCTGAAAACCATCTGGATGCAAATCGGCGTGTCGCATGAGGCGGCAGCGCAAAAAGCTCAGGCGCGCGGCATTACCGTGGTGCAGAACCGCTGCCCCAAGATTGAATATCAAAGGTTGTTCGGCGAATTGCGCATGGGTGGCTTTTCGACCGGCATGATATCCTCGCGCCTGACCTGAGGCTGACGGTTACGGCGCCTTGAATCTGCCCTGTTTTTCAGCGATCCCAGATGTATTTTGTCGCCGCTCAAGTTCCGCCAGGACGTCTTTCAAGTCCACATCGCAGGCTGCAAGCATGACCAGCAAATGATACAGCACATCCGCGGCCTCGCCAGTCAGGGCGTCGCGGTCGCCCTTGACAGCTTCGATTATGGCCTCAACCGCCTCTTCTCCGAATTTTTCCGCGCATTTTTCCGGTCCTTTGGAGAGAAGTTGCGCCGTCCAGCTGCTGGCGGGATCGGCAGTTTTTCGGTCCAGAATGGTGGCGAACAGAGCGTCAAGTGTCATATGAGCCTCATGGGGATGCCAGCGTCCGACATGTGCTGTTTGGCCTGAGCGATCGTGTAATCCCCGAAATGGAAGATCGATGCGGCGAGGACCGCGGATGCACCGCCCTTTGTTACGCCCTCGACAAGGTGGTCGAGCGTGCCGACCCCGCCAGAGGCGATCACGGGCACATTCACCGCGTCTGAAATGGCGCGGGTGAGGGGCAGATTGAACCCGGCCCGCGTGCCATCACGATCCATGGAGGTAAGCAGGATTTCTCCAGCACCCTTTGCCGTCACTGTCTGCGCGAAGGCCACGGCGTCAATGCCGGTCGGTTTGCGCCCGCCATGGGTAAAGATTTCCCATTTGCCGGGCGAGGTGGTCTTGGCGTCTATGGCCACAACGATGCACTGGCTGCCAAACTGATCCGCCGCCTGCGCGACCACATCGGGGTTGGCCACGGCGGCGGAATTGAACGACACCTTGTCCGCACCGGCCAAAAGCAACGCGCGCACATCTGACACGCTGCGCACACCCCCGCCCACGGTCAGCGGGATATAGCAATGTTCTGCCGTGCGCGTGACCACATCAAACATGGTCGCCCGGTTTTCATGCGTCGCCGTGATGTCCAGAAAACACAGCTCATCCGCGCCCGCGGCATCATAGGCGATGGCGGCGTCCACCGGGTCGCCCGCATCGCGCAAATCGACAAAGTTCACGCCTTTGACCACGCGGCCATCAGCGACGTCCAGACAGGGGATGATGCGGGTTTTCAACATGCGGCATCTCTAGGGTGTCGTGCGCGGCGGGGCAAGCGGGTTGATCCTGTTGCCCCCGGGTATCACGGGGTGCGCCTCACGTTTTGAGCGCTTCAAGCGCCTGCGCCAGATCAATCGCCCCATCATAGAGCGCGCGACCTGATATGGCACCGGAAATCACACCGCTGTCCCGTAATGCCAGCAGATCATCGAGCGAGGAAACCCCACCGGATGCGATCACCGGAATACTGACGGCGCGCGCGAGGTCCGCCGTTGCCTGCGTGTTCGGCCCGCCCATGGCACCATCACGCAGGATGTCAGTGTAGATGATCGCCGCGACACCGGCGTCCTCAAAGCTCTTGGCCAGATCGGTGGCCTGCACATCGGTTTCCTCTGCCCAGCCTTTGGTCGCAACGAACCCGTTGCGTGCATCAATCCCCACGGCGACCTGATCGGGGAAGGCGCGCGCCGCCTCGCGGACCAGATCAGGGTTTTCCACGGCGACGGTGCCAAGAATGACCCGGGCCAGCCCCTTGTTGAGCCAGCGCTCGATGGTGGCCATATCGCGTATGCCACCGCCAAGCTGTGCCGGCACCGGGCAAGCCTTGAGGATCGCCTCGACCGGGGCCGCGTTCACAGGTTCCCCAGCAAAGGCACCGTTCAGATCAACAAGATGCAGCCACGTGCAGCCTGCCGCGACAAAGGATCGCGCCTGCGCTGCCGGGTCGTCGTTGAAAACGGTGGTGCGGTCCATGTCCCCGTGGACAAGCCGCACAGCCTGTCCGTCTTTGAGATCAATCGCGGGATATAGGATCATTGATTTCGTTCCGGTCTGGGCGCGCCATGGCGCGGTGCATCATATCAGCCGGGCTTGTGCACCGGATGGGCGTGATTTGCAACGCGACGTGTGGTCATGCTTGCCAGAATGCGCGGGCAAGGGGCAGGGTGTTATCGTCTGAAAAAGGAAGGGATCATGATGCGCGTTATCACTCTGGCGATTGCGTCATGGGTATGTGCAGGCGGCATGGCCATGGCGGACCCCCTGTTGGGAACCTGGCAAACCGAGCCTGATGACGGGGCCTTTGCACATGTGGCGATCGCGCCTTGTGGTGCGAATTTCTGCGGTACGATCGAACGGACGTTCAAGGAGGGGGCCGAATATACCTCGCCCAACCGAGGCAAAACGCTGGTGATTGATATGGCCCCTCAGGGGGATGGAAAATACACCGGGCAGGTCTGGCGGCCCAGCAATGGTAAAATCTATCGTGGCAAGATCGCGCTTGACGGGGACAGGATGCGGTTGTCCGGCTGTGTGGCGGGTGGTCTTTTGTGCTCGACACAGACCTGGGCGCGGGTGAACTGAAACGGCGGTTCGTCAACGCGGTTCTAGCGCTACCTGAATTGTGCTGCTAGCCTGAAGGGATGGCGGGCAACAGAATTCAGTAACGGCATGATGACTTCAACTTTCGATATTTTACCCCTGTGGGGCACATTCGCGCTCAGCCTTGCCTTTTTCTTTGCTGCCACCGAAGTCGGTTTTCGCATTGGGCGGCGTCGGCGTGAGCACGCGGATTTTGTCGAAAGCGGGTCAACCGGGATTGTCACCGGGTCCATTCTTGGGCTGGTCAGCTTTTTGCTCGCCTTCACCTTTGGCATAGCTGCATCGAATTTCTCCGAACGGCGCGGGGTCGTTCTGGATGAGGCAAACGCCATTGGCACGGCGTTTCTGAGGGCGGATCTGCTGGAAACGGAAGACCGGTCAAAGCTGCGTGCACTGCTCACAGAATACACCCGCATCCGTGTTGACATCATCCGACCCGAAACAACGATTGCTGAGTATTTTTCGGTCATCCGTGCGTCAGAGCAGCTTCATTCCGAAATGTGGCAAACAGTCGTCGCAGCGGGGCAGGCCGCGCCCACGCCGACACATGCGCTTGCCGTGAGCGGCATCAATGAGGTGATTGATGTGCACACTCTGCGCGTTGCCGTTGGCGTGCGCTATGCCATTCCGCCCTCCATCTGGCTCGCGCTTTATGTGGTATCCGCCGTCGGACTTGCCACGACGAGCTATCGGTTCGGCGTCAGTTTTGGCAGGCGATCGGAACTTCTGCCCGGGATGGTGATCGCTTTTGCATGTGTTATCACGCTGATCACGGATCTAGACGATCCAAGGCACGGTTTCCTGTTGAGCGACCAGACGCCCATGCAGGAGCTTTTGAAGTCCATGAGCAGAGACAACTGACGCTTGGGCGCTGCCGAGCCCCTCAGGGCCGCCATGCAAGAAAGTTGGCAATCATGCGCAGCCCGGCAGACTGGCTCTTTTCCGGGTGAAACTGCAGGCCGATCATATTGTCCCGCCCGATCACGGCCGTCACATCGCCTGAATAATCCACATGCGCCAGCCGTTCTGCGTCATGTGTCACATCCATATGATAGCTATGGACGAAATAGGCGTGATCCCCGGTGGTGATCCCTTCAAAGACAGGGTGCGGGGCATCAATGATCAGATCGTTCCAGCCCATGTGGGGGACTTTCAGTGACGAATCATGCGGCGTGATCCTGATCACTTCGCCACTGATCCAATCCAGTCCTTCCGTGTCGCGGTATTCCCTGCCCAGCGTCGCCATCAGCTGCATGCCAACGCAAATCCCCATGAAGGGGCGGCCTTTGCCCTCCACGGCTTCGATCATCGCAGCATAGAGCCCGGAATGCCCTTTGAGCGCGGCCATGCAGGCGGGAAACGCCCCGTCGCCGGGCAGCACGATGCGATCGGCACGCGCCACCACATCCGCATCGCCCGTCACAACCACGTCGCCGCCCCCGGTTTCATTTGCCATGCGTTCAAAGGCTTTATGCGCGGAATGCAGGTTTCCGCTTTCGTAATCGATAATCGCCGTCAGCACGCTCAGAGTGCGCCTTTGGTGGACGGGATCGCGTCAGACTTACGCGGATCCGTTTCAACCGCTTGACGCAGGGCACGGGCGACGGATTTGAACGTGGCCTCGGCGATATGGTGGGAATTGATCCCGTGCAGCAAGTCGATGTGCAGCGTGATTCCGCCATGGGTGGCGAGTGCGGTAAAGAATTCACGCACCAGTTCGGTATCAAAGGTGCCGATCTTGGCCGTGGGCATATCGACGTTCCAGATCAGATAGGGACGTGCGGACAGGTCAAGCGCACAGCGCACCAGCGCGTCATCCATCGGCAACAGACACGACCCGTACCGCACGATGCCGCGTTTGTCGCCCAATGCGCCCGCCAGCGCTTGCCCGAGGGCGATGCCGGTGTCTTCGACGGTGTGGTGATCATCCACATGCAGATCGCCCTTGGCCCTGACACTCAGGTCAATCAGCGAATGGCGCGCCAGCTGGTCCAGCATGTGGTCAAAGAAACCGACGCCGGTCTGATTGTCATAGCGCCCGGTGCCGTCCAGTTGAACGCTCACCTCGATGTCGGTTTCCGCTGTGCTGCGGGTGATGGAATGGCTGCGCATGGAAGCGGTCTCCGCACCTGTCAAAGTCGCGGCCCTTATAACAGGCTTGCCCGGCAGTAAAAGATGCCACATTCAGGGATTGCGGCCCCTGTGCCTGATATGCCAGCCTGCGCCCATGGGCGTGACGCCCCGAAGGAGCCGTTTCATGACCACTTGCGTTTTTGTTCAGATTCGCTGCACGCCGGGCACCACCTACAAGGTGGCCGAGGAAATCGCCCTGCGCGAGATACATTCGGAGCTTTACTCCACCAGTGGTGAATATGATCTGTTGATGAAGATGTATATCCCGAAGGACGCGGATGTGGGCAAGTTCATCAACGAAAACCTTCTGAATATCAAAGGGATCGAAAGGTCGATGTCGACCATGACGTTCAAGGTCTTTTGAAACGCTTCTGCTGCGCGTTTTTGCTGACGATATCCTGCGCCGCCGGCGCAATGTCCCAAACGCGCGTTTACGAGGGAACGGAGGCCGGTGCCTTGCGGTGTGCAAACATGATGGCGCTGACCGCGATCGTTTTGTCGGACACCGACCGGATGGGAGAGCAGGAAAAAGACGTCATGATCGGGATCTCCTTTCTGATCCTGCAGGGGCATGTCTCCGGCACATGGGCCGAAAAGAAGGCCGCCCTCGAAGTCGTGCGCGACCGGCGCGGTGTTCAGGAAACGCTGGATGACTTTGAGCGCTTGGCCGAACAATGCCTGCGCGACTTTCCGATCAACTGACATAATCCACGCCTTGGCAAGCGCTTCCTGACAGATACTGTCAGAGGAGTCTGACATTCAGATGCGATATCTGGCCGCAGGTATGCGTTTTTCCTGCGCGGTTCTGTGCAGAAACCCCATATCGACGAAGATTTTCACGGTTTCTCTTGAGGTTCGGGAAAATCTACCACATTAGGGGGGACCATTTCAGGCCCCAAAGATCAGGAGTTCGCGTGTCCCTCTTCCTTATCGTTGCTTTGCCTTTTCTGGGCGCATTACTGCCCGGACTTATGAATTCTGCCGGGCGTCAAGCCTGTGCGGGTATCACTTTCGTGGTGTCCCTGTCCGCCTTTATCGGCTTGTTGACCAATGCACCTGCGGTTTTTGCAGGCGAGGTCGTGACCGTCGGCGTTGACTGGTTGCCCATACTGGGGCTGAATTTCAACCTCATGCTGGACGGGCTTGGCTTTTTCTTTGCCTTGCTGATCCTTGGTATTGGCCTGCTGATTATCACCTATGCCCGCTTTTATCTGTCGCGAGACGACAATATGGGCGAGTTCTTTACCTACCTGCTGCTCTTTCAGGGCGCGATGGTCGGGATCGTTTTGAGCGATAACATCCTGCTTTTGCTGATTTTCTGGGAGCTGACGTCGCTGTCGTCATTCCTGTTGATCGGCTATTGGAAACACCTGCCCGAAGGTCGTCAGGGCGCGCGCATGGCGTTGACCGTGACCGGTATGGGGGGGCTTGCGATGATCGGGGGGATGCTGATCCTCGGCCAGATTGCGGGCAGCTACGACCTCAGCGTCATCCTGCAGAACCGTGAACTCATTCAGGAGAGCCCGCTCTACCTGCCGGCGCTTTTGCTTATCCTGCTGGGCTGTTTCACCAAATCGGCACAGTTTCCGTTCCACTTCTGGTTGCCCCACGCGATGGCCGCACCGACGCCAGTCTCAGCCTATCTGCACTCGGCCACCATGGTCAAAGCCGGGATTTTCCTGATGGCGCGGATGTGGCCTGTCTTGTCGGGCACGCCGGAATGGATCGCGATTGTGACGACGGCCGGGCTGATTACCATGGTGCTGGGCGCGGTGATTGCGCTGTTCAAACATGACCTCAAGGCCTTGCTGGCTTTTTCAACCGTAAGCCACCTCGGCCTGATCACCATGCTGCTGGGCACCAGTACGGCCTTTGGCGCCATGGCGGCGATGTTTCACATTCTTAACCATGCGACCTTCAAGGCGGCGTTGTTTATGTCGGCGGGGATCGTGGATCATGAAACACACACGCGTGATATCCGCAGGCTGGGTGGCTTGCGTCACCTGATGCCCATTACCTTTGTGATTGCGACGCTCGGGGCGCTGTCCATGGCGGGTATTCCTCTGCTGAACGGGTTCCTGTCCAAGGAAATGATGCTCGAAGAGGTCTACCGCACGGAACTCTTCGGCTCGGCGTGGCTTGTGCCGGGGCTTGCGGTTGTCGGATCGCTGTTCTCGGCGGCCTACTGCTTCAGGCTGATCGCGCATACCTTCCTTGGCCCCAAGCGCGACGACTACCCGGCCAAGCCGCATGATCCGGGTGCCGGAATGTGGATGCCGCCCGCCATTCTGGTGGTTCTGGTTGTTGTCATCGGCGTGGCCCCGTTTCTGGCCGAACCCTTTGTCAAAATGGTCACGGCCTCGGTTCTGGGCGGCGTACTGGATGTGCCCACGGCCTATTTCAAGATTTGGCATGGGCTGGTTCCCGCGCTCTACATGTCGGTGATTGCGACCATTGGCGGTGTGATCCTGCTGGCCATGTTCAAGCCGCTGCTCAAAGGGTGGGATGCCGCCCCGCGGCCCGAGGCCAAGGTCATCTTCGAGGGCCTTGTCGAGGCCATCGTGGCGCTGTCGCAAAGGCTGATGCGCCCGCTGCATGATGGCTCGTTTACGCGCTATTCACTTTTCGCGGCCGTCGCCATTGTGGGCGCGGGCATCTACGCCTGGATGACGGGCACGGTCGGCGAGGCCACGCGGGCAATTCAGCCCGCCGGGGTCGTCCCGATTGCGGGCTGGCTGATGCTTGTTGCGGCGGCGATTGCGATGGTTTTCCTCCACAGAAACCGTTTGCTGGCGCTGATCCTGATGGGGATTTGCGGGCTGATGGTTTCGGTCGGTTTTGTGTATTTCAGTGCACCGGACCTCGCGATGACGCAGTTCACGGTCGAGGCGGTGACGATCATTCTGCTGCTTCTGGCGCTGAACTTCCTGCCCAACAGATCGCCTGTTGAAAGCTCAGCGTTTCAACGCAGCCGTGACATCGCAGTGGCCGTCGTTGGGGGGCTATCGACTTTTGCGCTGACCTATCACTACCTGCTGCGCGAAGCGGTGGAGCCTGCCATCTCGGCCTTCCACGTCGAGAATTCCTACAAGGGCGGCGGTGGCACCAATATGGTCAACGTCATTCTGGTCGATTTCCGGGGCTTTGACACATACGGTGAAATCATCGTTCTGGGGATTGCGGCGCTGTTGATATATGCGCTGACAGAATCGCTGCTCAGTGGGCCAGTGCGGGCGCGTTTGTTGAACCGCAAACCCGACCAGCCCCGGGCGGGAGACATGCATCCGATGATGATGGTCGTGCTGACGCGGGTGATGATGCCCATCGTCATGCTGGTCGGTTTCTATATCTTCCTGCGGGGTCACAACGAACCCGGTGGCGGCTTCATCGCGGGGCTGGTCGTGTCGATCGGTGTCGTGACGCAATATATGGCCAGCGGCTTTAGCTGGACAACCGCGCGGCTGCGCTATCCGTATCACGGTGTGATCGGGGCAGGGGTTCTGATCGCGGGTCTGACAGGGATCGGGTCGTGGTTTGTCAGCAAACCGTTCCTTACGTCCGATTTCACCTATGTGCGCATTCCGCCCTTTAACGAATTCGAACTGGCAACAGCGCTGTTCTTTGACCTTGGCGTGTTTCTGGCGGTTGTCGGGGCGGTTATGCTTGCGCTGGAAAGCCTGTCGCGTCTGGCGCGCAGACAGCAGATGCCGGATGCGGAACACCCGATGGACATTGACCCTTCACGGCTGGACGTGCCGCCAAATACCACTGCTAAGGGGGAGGTGTGACATGGAGTTTCTGGTCGCTTCAGCCATCGGTGTGCTGACCTCGGCGGGTCTGTACCTCTTGTTTCGCATGCGCACCTTTCCGGTGATACTGGGCATTTCGCTGCTGACCTACGCGGTTAACGTGTTCCTGTTCACGTCGGGCCGACTGGCCGTCGGTGCGCCGCCTGTGCTGCAAAAGGGGGTCGATGGCGTGATCTATTCCGACCCATTGCCACAGGCGCTTGTTCTGACCGCAATCGTGATCTCCTTCGGGATGACGGCGGTCGTCGTGATGATTGCCCTTGGGGCCTATCTGGGTGGGGATGATGACAAAGTGAATGACGCAGTTGACGCATCTACCCAGCCTGCGGAGGATGCACAATGACCCACTGGCTCATTCTACCGGTCATGCTGCCGGCCCTTGTTGCGCCTTTCATCATTCTGGCTGCGCGCTATCACATTGGCATCCAGCGCGTGTTTTCCATCGCGGGTGTCATCGCGCTGATTGCGGTGGCTGTGGGGCTTGCATGGGCCACCTCTGATGGCACGATCATGCTTTATCAGCTTGGCGACTGGGCCGCGCCCTTTGGCATCGTCCTTGTCGGGGACCGCCTGTCGACGATCATGGTGCTGCTGACCGCCGTGCTTGCCCTGATGGTTCTGCTTTATGCCATCGGGTCGGGCTGGGATGACCGGGGCCGTCATTTCCATGCGCTGTTCCAGTTTCAGCTGATGGGCATCATGGGCGCGTTTCTGACCGGTGACCTCTTCAACCTTTTCGTTTTCTTCGAGGTTTTGCTGATCGCCTCTTACGGCTTGATGATCCATGCGGGTGGCAATGCGCGCCTGCGGGCGGGCGTGCAATATGTGCTGTTCAACCTGATCGGATCGACGCTGTTTCTCTTTGCCCTCGGGGCCATTTACGCCGAAACCGGCACGCTGAACATGGCGGACCTTGCCCAGAGGGTGCAGGCGGTTGATGCCTCGGAAACGGTCGGGATACGGGTCGCGGCTGTGCTGCTGCTGCTGGTGTTTGCTATCAAGGCTGCCCTTGTACCGCTGCACTTCTGGCTGCCTTCCAGCTATGCCGAAGCACCGGCGCCGGTTGCGGCTCTCTTTGCGATCATGACCAAGGTCGGTGCCTATGCGATCATCCGTGTTTACACCATGGTCTTCCCGCCGGAGTTCGAGGCGACGGCGGGCCTGCATGGCGACTGGCTGCTGGCCTTCGCCCTGATATCGCTCGCACTTGGTGCGGCAGGTGTGCTTGCTGCGCAAAAGCTCGATCGGATGGTGACCTTTGCGGTGATCAGCTCCATGGGGATGGTGATGGTGACGATCTCGCTCTTTACCCCGGAAAGCATCGCGGCGGCGCTGTATTACATCATCCACTCGACACTGGCGGCGGCGACGCTGTTCCTGATCGTTGATCTGGTGAAATCCAGCCGTGCGCACCTCGAACTGACGCCAACCCCGGCCATTGGAGGCGCGGTTGTGGTGTCTGCCCTCTTCTTTGCCGGTGCGATTGCCATGGCGGGGCTGCCGCCCCTGTCTGGTTTTCTGGGCAAGCTGCTGATCCTGCAAGCCTCTTTTCCGACCGACGCGATGACATGGGTTTTTGCGACGGTCCTGATCGCGAGCCTCGTAAACGTCGTGGGGCTGTCGCGCGCGGGCAGTATCGTCTTTTGGAAGGCAAAGAGCGTCGCGCCCATCGAAGGCATGCCGGAGCCGCAAAGCCCACCCGTCCTGTCCTGCGTTGCGGTGGGCGGCTTGCTGGCGCTTTTGACCGCGCATACGGTGTTTGCCGGGCCAATCCACGGCTATATGAGCACCACAGCCGCACAGCTGTTTGCACCGGCACCCTATATCTCAACCGTGCTTGAGACGCCGGGCAAGCTGAGCACACCGAAGGAGGGCTACTGACATGGGACGCGCGCTTCACTGGCTTTTCCCGCATCCGCTGCTGACGGTGATCCTCACAATCGTCTGGATCATGCTACAGAACGAAGTCTCGGCGGGTATGTTCGTCTTCGGCGTTATTCTGGGCATCATCATCCCCCGCGCCACCGCCGTGTGGTGGCCGGGCCGACCGGAGAGCATCCGGGCGGGCAAGTTTCTCGTTTATTGTCTTATCGTGCTCTGGGACATTATCGTTGCGAACATCGAAGTGGCGTGGATCATCCTGACCAAATCGAATGCCAAGCTGAAGCCGAAATGGGTTGAGGTACCGCTCGACCTGCGTCAGCCCGAAGCGATCACGATCCTAGCCGGGACAATCACGTTGACGCCCGGCACAGTATCGGCGGATCTGTCCAACGAGGGTCGCAGCCTGCTGGTCCATGCGCTGGACGCAGAGGATGCAAATGCTGTCCGGGATGAGATCAAAAACCGCTACGAGCGTCGCCTGAAGGAGATCTTTCAATGACCTTCGCACTGGAACTGGTACAACTGAGCCTCTATCTCGGGTTCGCCGTCCTGGGCATCAGCCAGCTCATGGCAATGGTGCGCCTCGTGATCGGGCCGAGCACAGGGGATCGTATCCTTGCCCTTGATACGATGGTGATGAATGCGATCGGGCTGATTGTGCTGCTGGGGATCACACAGGGCACAAGCGTCTATTTCGAAGTCACACTGATCATTGCCATGCTTGGTTTTGTCTCGACGGTGGCGCTGGCGCGATTCATACTGCGGGGGGACATCATCGAATGAGCCTTGAAGTTATCGAACTGTACATCACGGTCGCGTTTTTGCTGATTGGCGCTGTTTTCACCATGGTTGCCGCCATTGGCTTGCTGAAACTGGGTGATCCGATGACGCGCCTGCATGCGCCGACCAAAGCGGCGACTTTGGGGATCGGGTCATTTTTGCTGGCGTCGATGTCCTACTCCTTTGCCACATCCGAGGGCTCATTTCATGAGGTGTTGATCCTCGCCTTCCTGTTTGTGACCGCGCCGATTTCGGCCAACTTCATTGCCAAGGTGAACATCCACAAGCGATCATGCGACATGCCGCAGGCCCCCACCAAGGATGAAATGTGGTCCACCATGGATGTGCCAGAAACAGACCGGGATATCGAGGTGCAGACCAACCCGTAATCCGCGCAGGCGTTGGCTGAAACAGCAAAAGGGCTGATCCGGCGGGATCAGCCCTTTTGTTTTCAGTCTATGCCGCGTCATTGATGACGCGGTTGCCGGGCTGTCCTGTCAGCGGCGCAGCAGCGTTGGGAATCCAAAGAGTTTGGAAAAGGAGAACCGCGCCGCCTCGCCTTCGGTCGCTTCGGTATCCGCACGGCGCACGGTCAGCGGCAGAATTGCATCCGCCATCCGCGCATGACGCGGGAAAGCAAACTTATCAATAGGTTTACGTCTGCTCAGCAGGGGGATGGGAAAATTGGCCATCCGCGCGTGACGCTCAAAGGCGAATTTGTCTGCCGGCTTGCGCTTGCTCAGCAACGGAATGGGGAAATTGGCCATGCGCGGCCCCCCCGGGATCAGGGAGTTCGTGCCCGTTTTCCCATTGATGAGATGCGGGAAGGGCCAATTGGCCATCCGCGTGTGCCGCCCGATCATCGTCCCCGTATAGGGTTTGCGGTCACTCAGCAGGGGGATCGGGAAATCTGCCATACGCTTGTGGCGCGGAAAGGCAAAAATGTCCCAAGGTTTACGCTTGCTCAGCAGCGGGATGGGAAAATTCGCCATGCGCGCGTGGCGTGGAAAGGCAAAGTTGTCTTTCGGCTTGCGCTTGCTCAGCAGGGGGATCGGGAAGTTGGCCATCCGCCCATGCCTTGGAATGGCAAATTCGTCAGACGGTTTGCGGCGGCTGATCAGGGGGATGGGCCAGTCCGCCATGTGATATGTCGACGATTCCGGGTCGCGTTTGCGCGACAGCATGTGGGGATGACCGCTCAGCACGCTGGCGGTTCTGCCGGGCGGGTCCTTGACATAGACCTCTTCGACGAGGTCACCCATATCGGCGGCCCCCATCCTTGCCGTGATCTCACGCACCATCCGCGCCGCGCCGAGCGGCACATAGGTTGCCTTGGCCAACAAAACCGCACCGCCGGATGCCAGTTTCTTTTTGTAGGCCTCAGCCGTATCAGCGTCGACCTTTTCAGCGGTCAGTGCCTCGACCAGCCCCTGGGCCTCGGTAAATACCTTCAGGTCGCGTCCGGGAAACCGCTCCACAGTGAGTGTTCGTTTTATCAATGACGCCTGTGCCGCGTTTTCAAAATATCGCGTAATGACTTGTGTCATGATGCCTCCGCCGATTTAGGATGCGGATCCGGTATGGACCGCTTGGATGGGTGAATACCCGGGTGCTGCGCCGTCCTTGCTTTGCCGCACAGAGGTATGAGTGTAGCGCATGCGAGCGCGAGGAAAACAATCTCGATCAGGAAAACCGCATTATAGGGTGCATGCGCGGGCAGGTCGGCATAGGTGGACATGTTGACGATGATGTCGCGCACGATGCCTGCCAGCGCCACACCGACACCAGCGGCTGTTGCCTGAACGGCACCCCAAGTGCCGAGCGCAAGGCCGATCTGTTCACGCTCAGCCGAGCGCATGGTCGCGGTCAATGTGGCATGACCAAAGAGGCCCGCGCCGATACCTGTTGCCAGTGTTCCAGCCAGAAACAGCGGCGCACCGCCGCCAAAAGCCGACAGGATGATGCCGGAAAACCCCGGTATCCCGATCAGCGCACCGATCAGCCCGAGCCGTGTGGCCGCGCCATTCTCGCTCAGAACGCGCGAGGCGATGCCAAAGCCGATCAACGTGCCACCCGCCAAAAGGGCGGTCAGCCGTGTCGTTTCCGCTACCGAAAACCCGAGCGCCTGCGCGCCATAAGGTTCAAGCAGCACATCAGCGGCCCCAAAGCCAAAGGTGCCAAGTGCGATGACAACTAAAAGCCGTTTGCGGCCGGGCTTCTGGACCAGTTCGGCCAGAGTTTCGCGAAAGGGCGCGTGTTGCGCCGTCTGCATCTTTTGCGCGCGGACCCGATCCCGCGCCTCTTGTTTCCAAAGCGCGAACAGGTTCAGCGCGACAGTCATGACCGCCGCCCCCTGAATGACCTGTATGAGGCGCCCCGGCGTATAGTTTTCCAGCAATGTGCCAAAGACCAGCGCGCTGAGCACCATGCCGACAAGCAGCATGACATACATCAGGCCCACGACTTTTGGCTGATCTTCGTCCGCGACCAGATCCGTGGCCAGTGCAAGGCCCACGGTCTGGACCATATGCACGCCAGCGCCCACCAGCAGGAACGCGAGCGCAGCAGCTGACAAGCCCATCCAGCGAGGCGCATCGACCGCTTCGCCGTAGCCTGACAAGACCAGCAGCGCGAAAGGCATGATGGCAAAGCCACCGAATTGATACAGCGTCCCCTTCCAGATGAACGGGACCCGGCGCAGCCCAAGCGCGGAGACGTTCACATCGGATTTATAGCCGATCAACGTGCGAAACGGGGCGAACAACAGGGGCAGGGCGAGCATCATCGCGACAAGCGTCGCCGGAACACTGAGTTCGACGATCATGACGCGGTTCAAAGTGCCGACAAGCAGCACGATGGCCATGCCAACGGTGACTTGGAAGAGGGAGAGGCGCAGCAGGCGGGACAGCGGCACTTCTTTGGTGGCGACGTCCGCGAATGGCAAATAGCGCGGCGCGATCGAAACCAGCTTTCGTAAGGCAAATGCGCGATACTCGAACATTATCCTCCCGCCATTCTTATTCAAATTGGACCTGCTGGTGCAGTGACCCCGCAGGTATGGGTGTCGCAAGCCCCCCGCCACAAGGGCGAGGGACCGCGCGTTATTGCTCTATGGTTACAGGCTGCGTAACGCTGGCCTGAACGTAGGACGGGGATTGCAACGTCGCCATCGCCGTTGTGCCATCCGGCATCACCACTAGCACCTGCTGGCTGCCATCTGCGGAGGGAACTACGTAAGAGGCGTTTGCCACGTCATTATCCGCGTTCTCCAGGATCCTTGCGGCCGCTTCTTGCGCATCGCCGCTTCCCAGCTCATTGCCCGACAGGAAGTCGGAGACCCATGAGGTGTTGCTCAGCACGGCAACATGTACCGCGAATGAGCCTACAGCGACTGCGCCCAGAAAGACCGGAACGCCGACAGATGGGGAAACGACAAGCCACATTTTTGCATTGTTCATGTGTTTTCCCCCTTATCCGAGCCACGGCGTCGACGCAGCGACAAGCATGTGGGCAACGAGTGCGATTGCACCAAAGACACGGGTACCATCAATCAGGTAGCTGTGAACTTCTTCGGCTTCGAGTAGTGTAAGACCGGTCGGCCAAACTTTGTCTGGGTCGTCGGACATAATGGTTCTCCAATTCAGCTTCTAACCAAGTACATCGCAGTTTCCGAAAGGAACGGGGTACTGCCATGCAGCTCATTGGTCGCGACGCGCACACTCGGACCGTCCCTCCATTGTGTCAGAAAAAGTTGACATTACAAGTGTCATTTTTTATTTACCTTTTGGCTGTGCATGTATCCCGGCACTTGTCTCTTAACGCATGATTTCGCTGATTATTCTGTCAACGGTGTCCTCATTGCGCCCTGAAATGCTCTGGAAATCATAGTTGAAGCGCGCTGTGTAAAGGCATGGCTCCCCCGAATCCCAGGCTGGTTAATAGGCGTGCAGTCATGTGTGTGCTGGATGTCAGACACGCTATATGACGGCTATGCAGTGTCGGATCGACCCGACACAAAGGAGGTCAAAATCGAGCGCCGATACGGGATCATGCCTCAATGCTGATTGGCAGCCACAACTCTCAAGCGTCCTCTATGAGCGCGTTGCATGACGTTATGGTGCCACGAAAACCAACTCGGGCAAGACCGTTTCCCATTCATCCTGCTTGATATGTCGTTGAAATTCTTCTTGGCTATCCGTTTTGCGCCATATCACAATCGCGCCCAGCGTGCCCGAGAGAAAAGAGCTGCCCTCAGGAGGTTTCCAGTTTTTCGCCATGCGGGCGAGCGCGCGGCTGTTTTTATCAAGAATGACCCAGCGAGACGCGCGGTACTCCAGTGTAATGTCGTCCCCGGTTTGCGCGTCGCGGATCGCTGCATGGACGGGGTCATCTGATCCTTTGCGACCAGCATAGGACAGATCGACTGATTTGAGTGAGGGCAGTTGAAAAACCTTTTCAGGGCCGTGGCTTTCCGAATCTCGGGGCGTCAGGGCTCGGCGCAGGGTCGCGTCACCTTTGCTGGTCAGCAAAGCATGGGTGCCGCTGGTCATCACCGCGAGGCTGTGCCGGGCGCGGGTCATGGCGACATAGAACAAGCGCCGTGGCGCGGCGGCATCCTCGTTTTGGGAGGCTCGGTCCCAGCCGCCATTCAGGATTACCACATGGTCGAACTCAAGCCCCTTGGCCCGGTGCGCGGTCGTAAGCAGCAGCCCGCGTTGTGCGCCGCGGGTGTCGCGCGCCCATTCGGCGATCCATTCGATCACATCCGGTGCGGGCATGGTCTTGTCTTGCAATTCGCGCGCGAGGTCAGCGATGCCTTCAGCGAGCAGTTCGGTCCACTTGCTGGCTTGCAGCGCATTGAGGGCCGCAAGTATGTCATTCAGGCCAAGCAATTCACTCCCTTTGGCGCGCAGGGCCGCCACGAATGCTTGCGTCTCGCGCAGGCGCCAGATCGTTGGCAGGTCCTCATTCGCCATGTCGACGGAGATTCCTTTGGCCTCGGCATAGCTACGCACGGCATCGAGACTCTTCCAATCGCGCGAGATCACGGCCGCTTTGCGCCAGTCCCATTGCGGATCCAGCGCGCAGAGACGCAAGAGTTCATCAATCGCCGCAATGGCCTGTGGCTTTGGGCCGGGTGGGACATCTAGGAGTTGCACGCGGCCCTGCGCGACTGGGTCGGCGTCGGCCATGCGGCCTCCCGGATTTCCGACGCTGCGCGCTGCGTTGATGCGGATGGCCTGCTCTGCCTTCATGCGGCCCGGGGCCGGTTCGATCACCGAATTGGAAGCGGCGATGATGTGTGCCGTCGAGCGGTAATTTTCGATCAGAAAGGACGGTCTGGCGTGATAGTCCGCCTCAAACTGGCGAATGAAATCCACGGACGCGCCCGTGAATGCATAGATGTTCTGGTCATCATCGCCCACGGCAAACAGGCTCAGCTTCAGATCGGCATCCTCCAGAGATCGACCCGCCACTGCAGAGATCAAGGCGTATTCCTCGGGTCCGATGTCCTGATACTCGTCGACCAGAATCCAGCGATAGCCATCCAGCAGACTGTCGCGCTGCGCTTCCGCCTCGGATTTCGAGAGCCCATCACCGTTCAGAAGCCCCGCCGCATCTGTCACGATGCGGTCGAAATCGGCGTTTTGCGCATCGAAGCCGGAAAAGCTCGCACCCACAAGGCGCATCGCCAGCGCATGGCAGGTGCAAATCGTCACGCCGCGCGCATCTTCGCCCACCAGCGCGGCCAGACGCGTCCGGATCTCGGATGCCGCATGGCGATTATAGGCCAGCACAAGGATGCCGCGTGGATCCTCGCGCTTGATGCGCAAAAGATATGCGACCCGGTGCACCAGGACCCGCGTCTTGCCAGAACCGGGACCCGCAAGAACCAGCACATTGGTGCTGGCCCGGTCATCGGCGACGATGCTCTCTTGGGTCTTATTGCCAAGGTCTTCGACGATCTTTTTCCACGAGGCGCTGGTGGTCTGCCTGCGCAACTCTCGCGCTTTGCCAGGCATCCAGCGTTTCATGAACTGGTCCTGGGTGAGCAGGAAGTAGTCCTCCGACAAACGCATCGCATCGGGCATCGCGACCAGCCCGGTTTCGGCGTAATGCGCCATCACATGGGTTTGCAGGGTCTGTTCGGCATAATGCTCTTCCAGCGGAGTGAAATGGACCTGCGTAAATTGTCCGCCCTTTGGGTTGAGATGAACGGTCATGGCCTGGCGAAAGACGGTCAGGCCCTTCCCAAGGTTCAGGACACCCTGTTCATGCAACCACAATAACGCACGTTCCATCAGGCGGGTCATATCCGCAACACCTGACGTCTTGAGAAACGCGTCCTGAGCCACCGCGGCCAGCAAGTCGCCATAGGTCGTCTCAACCTGCAAATCCTTGCCCCGCGTGCCTTTCGCCAGCTTTTCGATCAAATGCGATAGCAGCAGGGAGGCAGCCACATGCCTCACTTCTGCTGTGCGGGCAATGCTACGCCATGGGCGCAGGAGAGTGACCATCAGGGTCTTGCGGCTCGCCTTGCGCAGGCGCAGGTTGCCCGTCCCGCCATCCAGATCGCGCCCGTCGCGCGCCATGCCGCGCAAAAGCTTGTCAATTTGATCGGGACGCACATCGTGATGGCCCTGTGACCTGAGGGCTGTGCAGGCCTCCGGCAGGTTCAGCGGCTGTGGGGTCTGCGCATCCGCATCAGGGGCAAGTTCTTGCATCTGAGCGATCAGATCGCGCTCCAGACCGGTGATCTTCCCCAACCGCGCGATCGAAGCGTCCGCGACGCCGACGTGCACAAACGCCGTCAGAGCCATGTCGTTGCGTGCGATGCCCAAGGTTTCCAGAGTGACCAGTGCCTTGGTCAGCGCTCCCGGTGTCAACCCGGCCACGCCGCAAAGAGAATCGGTCGACACGCCTTCATCCGCAGCCGCCTGTATCAAATGCCGCACGATTGCCAGCAGCGCATTGCGGTGCGCCATGGTGATCTTGGCGCCCGCAAGTTTGGTCTTGGCCTCGGCCAGCGAACGCACAGTCAAAGACGACGGGAATATCCGAACGCGGTTTTCCTCGCGCGAGAGCAGCTGCGCCTCTTCCAGCCAGGACACCGCTGTCTTGACCCGCGTGTCATCGGTCGCACTGTCACGTTCGAAGTCCTGATCCTTTTCGTGGCGAACAATTTCACCCGCTGTGGCGACAACGGCGCCGGATTTCTGCGTCTTGTCATCGATCCGCCGCAGCGCTTTGAGGATCGCGCCAATCTCGTGCCGGGCAAGGCGCGCGCTGGAGGTCAAGCCAAACTGCCGTTCCACGTCATCTGTGGCATAGAGCAGAACGCAATTTGCATGCAGTCTGTCGCGCCCTGCACGCCCTGCCTCTTGCAGGTAGTTTTCCAGAGAGCCGGGAATATCCGCATGGACCACGAGGCGGATGTCAGGCTTGTCAATGCCCATGCCAAAGGCGTTGGTCGCGGCAATCACCCGCAGATCGCCGATGCGGAACCGTTCCTGAACGGTCTGTTTGTCATCGGGGCTGAGCCCTGCGTGAAAATGGGCAGCGTCAAGACCTTGGGCCTTGAGAAACTCCGCAACGCGCTCCGTAGACTTACGTGAGGCGCAGTAAACCACTGCGCCGGAACGGCCCTCGCTGGGCAAGCTCTGTTCAATGACCGACAGCACATCCGCCAGTTTTGTGGTCTTGGTTGTTGGCCGGACGTCGAATGTCAGGTTTTGCCGGGTACTTCCGCCGTCCAGCACCGTCAGCGGCACATCCAGACGGGCGCGGAAATGCTCGACAATTTCGGCCACCACTTCCGGCTTGGCCGTCGCGGTCAGGCAGATGATCGGAGCAGGGGGTTGATCGCCTGAAAACTCGCGGATGAAGCGGCCAAGATAACGATAGTCGGGCCGGAAATCGTGCCCCCATTTCGACAGGCAATGTGCCTCGTCGATCGCCCAGAGGCCGACTTCGCGCTGCGCCAGCACAGAGCGCACGGCCGTGCTGCGCAATTGCTCTGGTGAGATGATCAGAATGCCGGCCTCGCCCAGCCGGACCTTGTCGAGCGCGTCCTGACGTTCGGGCATAGACAACATGCCGTTGATGGTGACCGCACAGGTTAACCCTGCGCGCTCCATCCCCTGCACCTGATCCGCCATCAGCGCAACCAGCGGCGAAATCACTACGGTCAGCGCGCCGGTTTTGTCAAATCGCGACAACGCCGGCACCTGGTAGCACACAGATTTCCCGGTGCCGGTCGGCAAAATGCCCAGCACGCTCTTGCCCGACATAGCCTCATCCACGATCCGTTCCTGCAGTGGACGCCCCTCCGGATCTACCGGTTGCGGGCGATATGCCTCGAACCCAAACCATTTTTGCAAGGCGCGCAAAGGATCGTTTTGCTCTGCGCACCACGCACAGTTCGGATCGCCGCAAGACGTATCACGCAAATGTTTGACGATCAGCGACGCCTTGCGAAACTGCGCCCGCACCCAGGGCGGCATCACGGAGTCCCCACCGGCGACCGTTATCCATGCCAGCGCATAGGCCATGGGCCAGCCGTTTTTGGGGCTTGAAAGCCGCTCCAGCGTTTGCGCGAGCCGGGCACCACAAACCTGCCCTGCCAGCATCCGCACCAGCGCGTCTTGCGCCTCGGTCTGAGAGGGGCAATCATGTCCGCGTATGTAACGAAACACCGCATCAAACCCCGTCATGCCCTCCGCGCGGGTCGTCAGGTAGTGATAGCAGGCAAGTGCATCCGGGTTGCTCTTGTGCAGAGCGCCGAAGGCCTCAAGCTGATTGTCCAGAACGTCGAATACCAGCAGCGCATCCTGCTCGGGATCGTTGATATGGCCCGTGGCGAGCCGACCATCCTGATAGTGTTTTACCAGGTGGTGATAAGGGTTGCGCGGGAAGGCCAGCGGGTTCAGCCATAGCGTATCAATGGCGCCCGTTACCGGAAGGTCGGGCCGCAGAGCCGCAAGATGGGGTAGATCATGGCTGAGAATATTGTGCCCGAGTGGATGACTGACGTTTTCAAGCGCCTGGTGAAGGGCATCAAGATCCCGCTTTTGCAGACCCTTTGTGCGCTTGGGTATCGCCGGACCATCGACGCGGACCGCGGCAAGACCAAATACAATTGCCGACCCGGGATCAACTTCAATGTCAATTGACAAGCAGCGCGCCAAAAATGCCTGATGGTGCGACCCCATTTCAACGAAACCTCTCAACTCAAAGCAATTGAAAGCTTTTTTCAGCTGAGTGCAAGCTATTGCTTTGCGCCAACTCCGCTTTCGGCCTTTAGCGGCAGTCGCGCAAATGGCCTCTCTTGGGAACCGGAGGCGGCAAAAGTCTTGGCACTGCACCGGCAGAGACACGCGACGCGACGCGGGCCGACGCAAGCGCGGCAAGCTGTAACGGGTCAATCGGCTCCTTTTCGTCCGGTTCTTCTGCGGGGCGATGGGTGGGCACCCACATCCGTCGGCGGCCGAAAATGATCAAGCGGTCAACCGGCGTGACCGTCTTGCCGCTCGCGCAGCGCGCCAATTCTCGGTCAGTCCATAGACGGCCCCAGTTACCAGCGCGCCCCATTTAACGGTGGCTGTCCGGCGCGCAGAGTCCCGCGCAACTAAACTCGCCGGTTGTGACGTCGCCCTTGCATGTAAGGCGGCGCAGGTCTTGAACGCGTCGCAGTACGTCGCTCAAATGGCAGCGCTCGAAAGCGGAGAATCCAACCGTCTTACATGTTTAGAAATCAAAGCGAATCCTTCGGAGTCCACAGTTCGGGAGACGGCGATTGATTGGGCGCGTCGGAGACAGCGCGGGAAGCGCGAGAGGTTGCTTCATCATGGCCTGCCGGTGCATTTGCAGCCTCTCTTGCAGTGTTTTGTCTCCTTAACACTGCCGACTTCGAATGCGTCCGACGTGGTGTCCCATGGAAACAATGCGGATGCCGTTGCGAAGCGCTGCGCTGGCAGGTGTGACCGGTGTTCAGGCGCATGCGGACGTGGTTGGGCAGTTTCTAAGCGGGCCGGGCATCACGCCCAAAAAGGCACGGGTCGCGACCTAGCGGTTGTTCGTTGAGTGCCAATGGTCCGAGCGACAAGGGTACCGCGCAAAGGCAGGGAAACAGCGCGATGGCTGGATTGAGCAGCGCGCGCGCCGGTTCCGAGCAATCAGAGCGTGTTGTCTTTTTTGCGTCTTGGGGCATCACTGCGCAATATCGGGCCAGCTAGTGGATGAGGCAACATGACCGGCCAGCCGGGGTGGGCACAACGGGGAGAACGGTTTGCTCATGGATGCCCCTTTTGATCCTAAAGCGTCATGCGAAGAACCTCGATCACGTAACGCTGCCCGAAACCAAAGGTTTCAACGCATTACGTGATACTTGGTGTTGCAGGAATTTAGTCAGATCCCCACGGAACTCGGATTTGCGCCGCAGGCCTGAGCGCCGTGGGCGTGGTCGCACTTTGAATCATCAAGGTTGCGGCATTCGCTACTGCCGTCGGTCAGTTTTCACCCCCGCGCCGGAGCTGAACCCTGCGGTTGCCCCGGAAAACCCCGCCCCACACGCGAACGCCGCCGCTGCGAAAGCGACGTGCCGGATGTTGGCTTTGGTTCTTGCTGCCACATACCCGTGACCGGCGCCCGATCGAGTTGGCCTTCTTAAAACTCGCCGTGCACCTGCGCAGGATCGTTGCGTGATCCCTTGATGACATGCTCAATGCGCTCACCGGAGACCGCGACCGGGACACGCCGCGCGTGCCGGAACTATTTCAAGAGTCCTGGGAGTGCGAGGAATAACGCAGGGTGTTTCAGAACCGGCAGATGTTCGTTTCTCCAGCTCTGCTGTTCTGCTTCAGTCGCGGTTTTCAATGCAATCGAGCCTCCCTGTTTTACAACAGAGAGGCTCAATGTATCACCATACCAAAAGGCTACTCAGCAGTCAGCAGAGGTGGTTTGTCCCCGGCTAGACGCGGTTTGTCCGGTCCTTCGATTTTGAGATCGATCTCGCCATTCTTGACACCTACTTTTACAACGCCGCCCTTGGCAAGCTTGCCGAACAGCAAGTCTTCGGCGAGCGGTTTCTTGATGTGCTCTTGAATGACACGGCCCAAGGGGCGCGCGCCCATTTTCGCATCGTAACCTTTGTCCGCGAGCCACTCTGCGGCGGGTTTTGTCAGTTCGATTGTAACATTTCTGTCCATCAACTGCGCTTCGAGTTGCAGCACAAACTTTTCGACCACGCGCAAGATCACCTCTTTGGGTAGCGGCGCAAAGCTGATCACCGCATCCAACCTGTTGCGGAATTCAGGCGTGAATGTGCGTTCAATGGCGGCGGTATCTTCGCCTTCGCGTCGATCACGCCCAAAGCCAATCGCTTCCTTGGCCTGTTCAGCGGCGCCCGCGTTGGAGGTCATGATCAGAACGACGTTTCGGAAATCAACGGTTCTCCCATTGTGGTCTGTCAGTTTGCCGTGATCCATGACCTGCAGGAGAATGTTGTAGACATCCGGATGCGCTTTTTCCATTTCATCAAGAAGCAATACGCAATGCGGATGCTGATCAACGCCATCGGTCAACATGCCGCCTTGATCGAAGCCGACATATCCCGGTGGGGCACCGATCAGGCGCGAAACCGCGTGCTTCTCCATATATTCGGACATATCGAAGCGTAGAAGTTCAACCCCCAGCGTATCCGCCAGTTGCTTGGCGACTTCAGTTTTGCCGACACCGGTGGGCCCGGCAAAGAGATAGTTGCCAATGGGCTTTTCCGGTTCGCGCAAACCGGCACGTGCCAGTTTGATGGCGGATGAAAGCGCTTCAATCGCTGCGTTTTGACCAAACACCACGCGTTTCAGCGACCCTTCGAGGTCCTTCAGGACTTCTGCATCGTCTTTGGACACGTTCTTCGGCGGAATACGCGCGATCTTAGCAACGACGTTTTCGATCTCCTTGGTGCCAATCGTTTTGCGCCGTTTCGCGGCCACGATCAAATGCTGAGCGGCGCCCGCTTCGTCGATCACGTCAATGGCGCTGTCGGGCAGCTTGCGGTCGTTGATGTAACGCGAGGCCAGTTCGACGCTCGTCTTGATCGCATCGGCCGTGTATTTCACCGCGTGGTGGTCCTCGAAATAGGGTTTCAGACCCCGCAGGATTTTCACTGCATCTTCGACAGATGGCTCATTCACGTCGATCTTCTGGAACCGGCGGCTCAGCGCGCGGTCCTTCTCGAAATGCTGGCGAAATTCCTTGTAGGTCGTGGACCCCATGGTGCGCAGTTTGCCGCCCGCCAAGGCGGGTTTGAGCAGATTGGAGGCATCCATCGCGCCACCCGATGTCGCCCCTGCACCGATCACGGTATGAATTTCGTCGATGAAAAGCACCGCGTCTTTATGATCTTCCAACTCGGACACGACGGCCTTCAGACGCTCTTCGAAATCACCGCGATAGCGCGTGCCGGCCAGCAGCGCGCCCATGTCGAGGGAATAAATGGTCGTCTTGGCAAGCACCTCAGGTGTTTCGCCCGCAACGATTTTGCGCGCCAGCCCTTCAGCGATTGCTGTTTTCCCGACCCCGGGGTCGCCGACCAGCAAAGGATTGTTCTTGCGGCGCCGACACAGCACTTGGATACAACGCTCGACCTCTGAGTCGCGGCCAATGAGCGGATCAATATCGCCCTCGCGCGACTTTGCGTTCAAATCGACGCAGTATTTTTCAAGCGCGCTTTCTTTCTTTTCGCCGTCGGTCACGCCTTGTGTTTCTTCTTCGGCTTCGGGCGCGCCGGACACGGGGCGCGGTTCACCATATGCAGGGTCTTTCGCTACGCCATGCGCAATGAAGTTCACCGCATCATAGCGCGTCATATCCTGTTCCTGCAGGAAGTATGCGGCATTGCTTTCGCGCTCGGCAAAAATGGCGACCAGCACATTCGCGCCGGTCACTTCTGTTCGGCCCGAGGATTGCACATGGATCGCGGCGCGCTGGATGACGCGCTGGAAAGCAGCGGTCGGCACGGCTTCGGATCCGTCTATGTCGGTTACCAGGTTGCTCAGATCCTCGTCGACAAATTCGACAAGTGTCTTGCGGAGATCATCGGTATCCACGCTGCACGCTTTCATCACGCGGGAGGCGTCAGGCTCGTCAATCAGGGCCAGCAACAAATGTTCCAGCGTGGCAAATTCGTGGCGACGCGCGTTTGCGAGTGCCAATGCCGAATGAATTGCCTGTTCCAGTGTCGTTGAAAATGAAGGCACGTTGTGTGCTCCTTCTGATCGGGGTCGGTATCAGAGCCGAGGGATATCAGCCCTTCATCCAACCATAGCCTCATTAAGTTAGAGTTTGGTTGATCCTAGCGCGGCTTCAAGTTTTTTCTTCATTTTTCCATTCACATTTTGTGATTCAGGCCGCGCAGGGGTCACGATGTGGGCGTTAGAATGCGTCTTTGCGGGCGCGAATTTCAGCAAAGACTTCGCTGTCGCTCGCGTGCTGCATATTGAGGTGCGCGCGGATGGCAGGGTCGGCGGCCCGCAGAAAGGGGTTTGTTGCGGCTTCTGTCGCCAAGGTGGATGGAACGGTGGGCTTTGCGGCCGCGCGCGCCGCCGTTATGCCCTCCGAGCGCGATATAAGATCTGGATTATGCGGATCAATGGTTAATGCAAACCTAGCGTTGGCGGCGGTGTATTCATGACCCGAATATACTTGTGTCTCGGAGGGCAGGGCCGCGAGCTTGCTCAGGCTGTCCCACATCTGATCGGCGGTGCCTTCGAACAGGCGCCCGCAGCCCAGTGCCATCAGGCTATCTGCGGTGAACACGGCCTTTGCGTCTGCACAATAATAGGCGATGTGGCCGACCGTGTGTCCGGAAACGTCCATCACGTCGACCTTGTGGCCGGCGAAATCAAAGCTCTCCCCGTCGCGCAATTCGACATCAAGTGCCGGCAGACGGTGCGCATCGCGCGCTGCCCCGCGCACCTGCGCCGGATGCGCGGACAAGATATCTCCGAGGCCCTGTACGTGGTCTGCGTGATGATGGGTGATCCAGACCTCACTCAGCTGCCACGTCCGTTCTGCAAGCACCTTTAGAATCGGGGCCGCCTCGGGAACATCAATCAGCGCGGTCTGACCCGTCGCCGTGTCATGCACCAGAAACGCGTAGTTGTCGTTCAGGCAGGGAATGGTCAGTATCTCGATGGGCATGGTCATTTTCCTCCGGCTTTGCGACACTGGTTTCAAGAGTGACCGATCACGAGGCTGGCCGCAATGCATCTGGACGTACAGGACCTGCGAAATTTCTACTACCGCAGTGCACTGGGGCGGGCCGCGCAGATGTCTTTGCGCAGCAGGATGATGGAAATCTGGCCCGAAGCGAAGGGGCAGACCGTGGTCGGCTTCGGCTTTGCGGCCCCTTTGCTGCGCCCCTACCTGAAAGATGCGCGTCGGGTGATGGCCCTGATGCCCGGGCCGCAGGGTGTCATGCCATGGCCCTCCGGCCTGCCCAATGTGTCGGTGCTGACCGAAGAGGTCGCCTGGCCCATCGAAACCGGACATGTGGACAAGCTCGTCCTGCTGCATGGGCTTGAGACATCCGAACGGGTGTCTGATCTGCTTGAGGAATGCTGGCGCGTACTGGGTCCGGGGGGGCGGGCACTGTTTATTGTGCCAAACCGTGCGGGGCTGTGGGCGCGGCGCGACCGCACGCCCTTTGGCTATGGGCGGCCCTATTCGACGAGCCAGCTGGAAACACAGTTGCGAAAACATCAGTTCTTGCCCGAACGCCACCTTGGCGCATTGTATCAGGTGCCGTCATCGCAGCGGTTGTGGATGAAATCCGGGGCCGCGCTTGAAAAGATCGGTCGCCGCATGCCGACGTTCATTGCCAGCGGCGCGTTCATGGTCGAGGCGACCAAGCTGGTCTATCCGCCAAAGGGCAAAGTGGAACCCAAACGCCGCGTTGCCCCGGTTGGCGTTTTGAAACCCGCGGCCAAACCGGTCTGAGCACAGAACCGATTTCGCGCGATTGCACAAAGTTTCGGCAGCGCAGAATCGCAATCTGGCTGCCTTTGCGTTGCAAAATCAAAACTTTTTGGAGGGCCAAACCGTCGCACTTTCGCCAAGCGCCTGAAAACATGAGGAAACCGCCGAAATGAACAAATGCTAAGACATGTTGCGGGGTGGAACCTCCTCTGCTACATCACCGCTGATTTCGTCGGTCAGAGGCAACTTTGTCCGCACCAACTTCTTAGACCGCGCGGGCATTCCGCGTATGTCGGGACCAGAACATCGGAAGGGTGGACGTGTCAGAACCAGCTTCGATTTCCACTGGCGTTGCTGCGCGATATGCAACGGCTGTTTATGATATTGCTAAAGACTCCAAATCGGTAAAAACACTCGAAGATGACATAAACGTCTTGCAAGGCGCGCTTGCCGAAAGCGCTGATTTCGGTGCTCTGATCATGTCGCCGATCTACACAAGAGAAGAACAGGAAGCTGCCATTTCCGCACTTGCCGCGAAAATGGGGCTTAGTGCGACAATGGCGAATACACTTTCCCTGATGGCTCAGAAGCGCCGCCTGTTCGTGGTGCCGCAACTGCTGTCCACGCTGCGCGAGATCATCGCAGAGGACAAGGGTGAAGTGACGGCCGATGTCGTCTCCGCCAAGGCGCTGACCAAAACGCAGGCCGATAAGCTGGCCAAAACGCTCAAAGCCTCCACAGGCAAAACTGTCACATTGAATGCGTCCGTTGATGAAAGCCTCATCGGCGGTCTCGTCGTTAAAGTCGGTTCGCGCATGATTGATACGTCAATCCGCTCGAAACTGAATTCCCTCCAGAATGCAATGAAAGAGGTCGGATAAATGGGTATCCAAGCAGCAGAAATTTCTGCGATCCTGAAGGACCAGATCAAGAATTTCGGTCAAGAAGCTGAAGTGGCCGAGGTTGGTCGCGTACTTTCCGTCGGTGACGGGATCGCGCGGGTCTACGGGCTGGACAATGTTCAGGCCGGTGAGATGGTCGAATTCCCCGGTGGTATTCAGGGCATGGCGCTGAACCTGGAATCCGACAACGTCGGTGTGGTTATCTTCGGCTCTGACCGGGACATCAAGGAAGGCGACACGGTAAAGCGCACGAATTCCATCGTGTCCGTGCCCACCGGTGATGAACTTTTGGGCCGTGTGGTCGATGGCCTCGGCAACCCGATTGACGGCAAAGGCCCGATCAAGACAAAAACAACCTCCGTGGCCGACGTCAAGGCGCCGGGCATCATCCCGCGCAAGTCCGTGCATGAGCCAATGGCGACCGGCCTCAAGGCGGTTGACTCGATGATCCCGATTGGTCGTGGTCAGCGCGAACTTATCATCGGCGACCGTCAGACCGGCAAAACTGCCGTTGCTCTGGACGCGATCCTGAACCAGAAATCCTACAACGACGCCGCGGGCGATGACGAGAGCAAGAAGCTTTATTGCGTATACGTCGCGATCGGCCAAAAACGCTCAACCGTTGCTCAGTTGGTCAAGAAGCTCGAAGAAACAGGCGCGATCAACTATTCCATCGTCGTGGCTGCGACAGCGTCCGAGCCTGCACCAATGCAGTTCCTCGCGCCTTACTCCGCGACAGCCATGGCCGAGCATTTCCGCGACAATGGCCGCCACGCGCTGATCGTCTATGATGATCTCAGCAAACAGGCCGTGTCCTATCGTCAGATGTCGCTGCTTCTGCGCCGTCCACCGGGTCGCGAAGCCTATCCGGGTGACGTTTTCTACCTCCACTCCCGTCTGCTTGAGCGCTCCGCGAAACTTGGGGACGATGCGGGCAACGGGTCCCTGACCGCGCTGCCGATCATCGAAACGCAAGGCGGTGACGTGTCGGCCTTTATTCCGACGAACGTTATTTCGATCACGGACGGTCAGATCTTCCTCGAAACGGAACTGTTTTATCAAGGTATCCGCCCCGCGGTGAATACCGGTCTGTCAGTTTCGCGCGTTGGGTCTTCGGCGCAGACCTCGGCAATGTCCTCCGTAGCGGGTCCGGTGAAACTGAGCCTTGCGCAGTATCGCGAAATGGCCGCCTTTGCGCAGTTCGGCTCCGATCTTGACGCATCGACACAGCAGTTGCTGGCGCGTGGTGCGCGTCTGACCGAACTGATGAAGCAGCCGCAATATTCGCCGCTGACCAATGCCGAGATCGTCTGCGTGATCTTTGCCGGTACGAACGGTTTCCTCGACAAGGTCGACGTCAAGGATGTGGGCCGCTTCGAAGAAGCACTGCTCAACCACATGCGTTCCAAGCACAGCGACGTATTGGACTGGATCACGAACGAAGATCCCAAGATCAAAGGCGATGCCGCAGATAAACTCAAAGCCGCGATCAGCGAATTCGCATCCGACTTCGCCTGAAGCGGGAGATAGGCAATGCCAAGTCTTAAGGACCTAAAAAACAGGATCGAGTCGGTCAAATCGACCCGCAAGATCACCAAAGCCATGCAAATGGTAGCCGCGGCGAAACTTCGCCGCGCGCAAGAGGCCGCCGAGCAGTCGCGCCCCTACACAGAACGCTTCAATGCGGTCATGGCAGGGCTCGCGGCGTCAGTGGGCGGATCGGACTCTGCGCCAAAGCTTCTGTCCGGAACGGGCAGTGACAAGGTGCAGCTTTTGATCGTCATGACGTCTGAGCGCGGCCTGTGCGGCGGTTTCAACACCAACATCGCAAAGCTGGCGCGGGCGCATGCCCAGAAGCTTCAGGGCGAGGGCAAGGACGTCAAAATCCTCACCGTCGGTAAAAAGGGCCGCGATCAACTCAAGCGGGATCTGGGGTCGCTGTTCATTGGGCACGTGGACCTCACAGAGATCAAGCGTGTCAGCTATGTGGATGCGCAGGGCATCGCCAAGGATGTTTTGAACCGCTTTGATGTGGGCGAATTTGACGTCGCAACGATCTTTTACGCGAAGTTCGTAAATGTGGTCAGTCAAATTCCGACGGCGCAGCAGATCATTCCGGCCAAGTTTGAACAGCAGGAGGGCGAAGAGGCCTCGACACTGTTCGATTATGAACCGGATGAAGAGGCCATTCTGGCTGACCTTCTGCCACGCGGTGTTGCGACGCAGATTTTCTCGGCATTGCTGGAAAATGGCGCGTCCGAGCAAGGCGCGCGGATGTCTGCAATGGACAATGCGACTCGCAACGCGGGCGAGATGATCGAAAATCTGACCATCGAATTCAACCGTTCGCGTCAGGCGGTCATTACAAACGAGCTGATCGAAATCATTTCCGGCGCGGAAGCGCTGTAGAACAAACCGGAGAAACGACATGGCAAATGCAGTCGGCAAAATTACACAAGTCATCGGCGCGGTCGTTGACGTTCAGTTCGCGGATCACCTCCCGGAGATTCTGAACGCTTTGGAAACAAACAACAACGGCAACCGCCTTGTGCTCGAAGTGGCGCAGCACCTTGGTGAAAACACCGTCCGTGCCATCGCGATGGATGCGACCGAAGGATTGGTGCGCGGTCAGACGGTGACGGACACCGATGGCCCGATTTCGATCCCGGTCGGCAATGCGACGCTGGGCCGTATCATGAACGTTGTGGGTGAGCCCATTGACGAAAAAGGTCCTGTTGCCACGGACGAGACACGCTCGATCCATCAGGAAGCGCCTGCTTTCGCTGAACAATCCACATCCTCCGAGGTGCTGGAAACTGGTATCAAGGTGATCGACCTTCTGGCGCCTTACGCCAAGGGTGGTAAGATTGGTCTCTTCGGTGGTGCGGGTGTGGGTAAAACCGTTCTCATCATGGAATTGATCAACAACATCGCCAAGGTGCACTCGGGTTTCTCCGTCTTCGCCGGTGTGGGGGAGCGGACGCGTGAAGGCAACGACCTTTACCACGAGATGATCGAATCCTCGGTGATCGTGCCTGACAACCTGACCGAGTCCAAAGTGGCGCTGGTCTACGGCCAGATGAACGAACCACCCGGTGCGCGTATGCGTGTGGCTTTGACAGGTCTGACCTTGGCCGAACAGTTCCGCGATCAGTCCGGTACAGACGTTTTGTTCTTTGTGGACAACATCTTCCGCTTTACCCAAGCCGGTTCCGAGGTCTCCGCTCTCTTGGGTCGTATCCCTTCCGCTGTGGGCTATCAGCCGACGCTGGCCACCGACATGGGGGCGATGCAGGAACGGATTACATCGACAAAGGCCGGGTCGATTACCTCCGTGCAGGCGGTTTATGTCCCTGCGGATGACCTTACCGACCCCGCGCCTGCGACGTCCTTTGCGCACCTTGATGCGACAACCGTTCTGTCGCGTGCGATTTCCGAGCTTGGGATTTACCCGGCGGTTGACCCGCTCGATTCCACATCCCGTCTGATGGACCCGCAGGTGCTGGGGGAGGAGCATTACAATGTCGCGCGTGACGTGCAGGGGATTCTGCAGCGTTACAAATCCCTGCAGGACATCATCGCGATCCTCGGCATGGACGAATTGAGCGAAGAAGACAAATTGACCGTGGCCCGTGCCCGGAAGATTCAGCGCTTCCTGTCCCAGCCCTTCGACGTTGCGAAAGTCTTCACCGGCTCTGACGGGAAACAGGTCCCGCTGGCCGAAACGATCGAGAGCTTCAAAGCGGTTGTGGCCGGCGAATATGACCACCTGCCCGAAGGTGCGTTCTATATGGTCGGTGGCATCGAGGAAGTAAAAGCGAAAGCGGAACAAATGGCGGCAGACGCTGCTTAAGGAGCCTGACCCATGGCAGATACAGTCCAGTTCGACCTCGTTTCGCCTGAACGCTTGCTTGCCTCCGGGCAGGTGACGGCAGTGCAGATTCCGGGTGCCGATGGCGACATGACGGCGATGGCGGAGCATGCGCCCACCATCACCACCCTGCGCCCCGGCCTGCTGGTGACCGAAGGCCCCGATGGCACGTCAGAATACGTCGTCACGGGCGGTTTCGCCGAAATCACCGCAAGCAGCATTTCCGTCCTCGCCGAGCGTGCGATCCCCAAAGCGGAAGTGACCAAGGCGGATCACGACGCGATGGTGAAAGAAGCCGAAGAGGCGCTGGTCAAGGCAAAAGAAGCCTTTGCGAATGAACCCGGACCCGTCGACGATGCCGCAAAGATGCTGGCTGACATGGTGGCGGTGGGCGATCACATCACGCTCTGAGCATGTGCATCAGACAATTTCAAAGGCCTCGCGGAGACGCGGGGCCTTTCTTTGTTGTGACCGGGGTTCGGGCGGCTGTGATGCACGCTCGCCACTGTTAGGGGCTTGCTCGCGACCCGTCTTTTATATCGCGATACCGGTTTTTGGACGCGGACTTGAGGAACTGGCAGACGCCAACAAGCGTTTGTGTTTGTCCGGGAACCCTCGCCATGACAGCCATTTACCGCTGTGCTTGGGGTGTTGTCGGTGATCATGCAGGGCCGGAATGACCCGCTGTCATATCGCTCGCTCGTAGGGTCGCTTGGTTTCAAAAAGTATCATTCAGCATGAAATACCAGATATGACGATCAATCTATAATTCACTTTTAGTGATTACGCTCACCAGACGTAGAATAATAGGATGCGTTACATGCGGCTTTCGGTGTTTATTTTGGTTGGTTTTGGTATCATTGGCACCATGTTACTGGCGCTCGGCGGTACTGTGGCGCTGAAATCTGTGCGAGAGTTGCAGGATGTTCGCAGCGCTGCGGTATTCGTCGACACGGAAACCACAGCCATGAGCGCGACGGTCGCCATGTCATTGGAGCGCAGCGTGACGCAGGTGGCTTTGGCGTTTGAGGAACCAATCCCTGCGAACTTCCGCGACCTGATTGACCAACAACGCGCGTTGGCTGACGCGGGGCTCAAAGCGGCGATAGAGATCGCTGAAAGTGCCGCTCATCTTCCGGTCAAGAACACGTTTATCAATCAAACACGGGAAAGCCTTGCGCGCGTAAATGCGATGCGCCGGGAAATTGACAGTCTGCTCAGGGTGAGCCGTTCTGAGCGGGATGCGAAACGCTCATACGAATTGCCGTTTGAGTTGAAAACCGAAGTCATCGCATTGAAAAATGCCACTCAGTTGCTGCGCAACAGGGTGAGCGTTTCGTCTAAAGTAGCGGGGGCATTGCAAGCTGCGCAACTGGGCGCATGGGAAGTCCGGGAATTCGGTGGACGCGCACGGACATATTTCGCGATCGCAACTCTCAACAACGAAGCGATAGGAGAAGTAGATGCTGGTCAGCTTCGGCTTGATCAATCACGGGCGCGAGGTGCATGGAATGCACTACGGAACAAAACCTTGGGGGTCAGCGGGCTTCCGGAAAGCATCGTGAACGATATATCTGCAGCAGAGCAACTCTATTTCAGTGAATATCAGTCTATTCTGGCGGACCTTAAAACGGAATCAGAAGCTGCGCTTGACGGGGCGCCTGTAAACTACAGCATATCATTTGCGGATTTCTTTGAACGCTCCAATGCGGCGTTGGGTGCCATGGAAAACCTGTCACAAGACAGCGGTGAAGCGCTCAATGCCTATTGGACGGGTCGGGAGCGCTCGGCATGGATGATGGCAATTGGAAGCATCGCCGTCGCATTCACCACATTTACAGTGCTTTGTGTGATTTATTTCCAGATACGTGCGCGTGTCGGGGGACTGTTGGGGGCAACATCCCGCATTCTAAAAGCGATGGCCCAAGGTGACTTGGATATCAGAGTTCGGGAAAACCGAAAAGAGCTTGAAGAGATCAAGGACCTGCACAAAGCGGTCATGGCCTTTCGGGAAAAGATGTTGCAGGCGCGTCAGGCAGAAGCTGATGCAGCAGCGCAGCAGCGGGCATTGGAAATACAGAGCGCCCAACAGGAAAAAGACCAGATTGAGCAGCAGGCGGCCCTTGCCGAGAAAGAGAAAGCCGATGCGCAAAAGCGCTATGCGAAAGAGCGCAAGGCGGCAGAAGATATCGCAAAAGTCGTTGAGGCCTGTGCGGCAGGGGATTTTTCGCAGCGCTTGAACATCGAAGACAAGGAGGGCGTTTTTGCAGAAATTTGCGACGGAATGAATAGAATTGGCCAGGCAGCTGATTTGGGATTGGGCGCTGTGCGTCATGCGCTGGACCAGTTGGCAGAAGGAAATCTGTCCCATCGTATGCCCGAAGACTTTGAGGGAATTTTTGCCGAAATAGCGGTCGCCATGAACAATACGACGAACAGCTTGTCCAAAACGATCTCTGACATCTCCGGCTCCTCCAATCTGCTTGACGAGGCATCACATAACATTGCTGAAGCCTCCAAGGATTTGAGCCGTCGGTCACAGAAAAATGCGTCATCGCTTGCGCAATCCGCCGAGGACTTGGCGCAGATGACAAACTCGGTAAGCACCGCGGCGGATGCGGCAAAAACAGCCGGCAGTGCCGTGAAGTCGGTTGAGGAAATGGCCGCATCAGGAAATCAGATCGTTACCCAAACCATTGATGCGATGAATGAAATCAAGTCCTCTTCCGATGAAATCGCCAAAGTGCTGAAGTTGATTGATGATATCGCTTTCCAAACAAACTTGTTGGCCTTGAATGCCGGAGTAGAAGCCGCGCGGGCTGGTGAGCAAGGAAGAGGTTTTGCAGTTGTTGCGACTGAGGTACGAGAGTTGGCGATGCGGTCTTCTCGGGCAGCGCAGGAAATCGCCGATCTTACGAATGTTTCGGCGGATCAGGTCAACCGTGGCGTTGATCTCGTAAATGCTTCTGGCGAAGCCCTGAGCGGCATAGTTTCAGCTGTGGCGGATGCCTCTTCCAAGCTGGAGGATATTGTTATCGCAACAACCGAAACATCAACAGGCATCAGAACAATCTCCAAAGCCACCAGCGATCTGGACGCGGATACCAAGAACAATTCAGTAGTATTTGCAGAGACGGAAACGGCAGTTCAGTCGCTCAGAAGTGTTTCGGTAGATCTGACAAAGTCTGTCGCCGCGTTTCGTTTGCAACCCGGTGCCGCGTTGTCAGACGGTGCGTCAAAAGTAATGCGAAAAACCGCCTGACTCAGCGTTCGTTCGAATTGGCAGGCGCCTCTGCCTTGACGGTGGACTTCGCCGGGAAGCAGGCATGATCACACGGAATAAGTCCCGTGGGGTCAAGATTAAGGTGGGTTTTGGTTGAGCAAAAAAATTCGATATGACAGGCGCACCCTAAGCAGTGCGAGGATCACAAAGAAATCGTGAACTGGAATGGTGTCCGTACGCCAGAAAAAGAGCGAGGTCCGGCTCGGCCTGCGCACAAGCTGTGTCGCCACCCATTGCAATTGGTTCGGTGGTCGATATTGGTTTCGCAGATCAGGGCGAACGTCTCTTTCAGGTGTACAAATGGGGCCGTGGTGGGACCTGACATCGCAATAGAAAAAGAGGCGGTCGCATCGGCGGATTTGTCTTTCGCAAACTGGATTACAGTATCTGCGCGAACGTCGACTTAATGCCTCGAAAACCCGCGGACAACAGCGCAATTGAATCTGCTCAACAGAAAGTTGAAGGCGTTGTGTTTGATCGCGCAGCGGCTCATTCATCCAGAAAATGCGCGAAAATGTCTGTAGTATTGACGTGGGCGCCACAACGAAGCCAATCCCTACAGCACTAGCCGTCCGATCGCTGTGCAATATCCCGATAGCGTCACCGACCTGTCATCGTGAGACTGCTCTGCAATCCGCTCCCGACGGTCCGAGCTTCGAAAGCAAGAACTCTAATCGACAGTCCCTTGTTGTGAACGAGCGGCCTGTTGAGGCGCAGGTCAGAAACGGTGCATGTGCGTACCGAAACAAAAGAAATGTTACGGCCAATCCGCCGATTTCTTTTGCTGTCTTTCATTTTGCGGCTGCGCTTTTCGCGTTATTCCCTTAGTTTACTCGCACAATAGGGCAGGCAGGGTGTTATATGCGGCGATTACTAAATCTGTTTGGACTGCTCGTGGCAGTTGTTTTTGTGACGGCTTGCGCACCAGCACCCAGAGACGTGACACAAAACGATATCAATATGCTTGCACGTGAGATACGCAACCTCAGCCCAAATGTTGACCCGCAAGAGGCCGACCGCGCCGCTCATATTGCTTATACCTACTCGCTGCAATTGGCCGAAGAGTATAACGTCACCGACATCCCGATCATCCACAACGCCAAGGTTAACAACGGATGGCGCGCGCGCGGATTGTGCGTCCACTGGGCGGAGGATATTCAAAAGCGACTGAATGCCGAAGACTTTCAGACACTTGAGATGCACCGCGCAATTGCCGAAGGAAATGAGCTTCGGATTGACCATAGCACGGCGATCATCAGCGCGCGCGGTGAGACGATGAACGACGGTATCGTTTTGGACCCATGGCGCACGGGTGGATTGCTTTATTGGTCGCCAACGCTGGAGGATCAACGCTACTTCTGGGAGCCGCAGCAGCTTGTTCTGGAACGCAAATACCAGGCGAAAATAGCGCGCGAGGCCGGCAGCGCCCCGCGTTAAGCCCCGACCGACTTTGCGACCCTATTCGGCCGCGTACATTCCATCGTAGATCGGGCCGAGCGTTTCCGCTTCAAACAGCGACGATACGGACGTGCCGTTCCAAATGTTCAGGATGGCTTGCGCAAAAACAGGTGCTGTTGGCACGATCCTGATATTGGTTGCCTCTTTCACGGCATCTGTGGGTGCGATGGTGTCTGTGATCACAAGCGATTTCATTACAGAATTCGTGACGCGCTCAACCGCCGGTCCGGACATGATGCCATGCGTGATGTAGGAATGCACCTCTTTTGCGCCATGTTCGATCAGCACCTGCGCGGCCTTGCACAGCGTACCCGCCGTGTCACACATGTCGTCGACGATGATGCAGGTTTTGCCTGTCACATCGCCAATCACTTTCATCTCGGCAATTTCGCCAGGCTTTTCGCGTCGCTTGTCTACGATCGCAAGCGGGGAATTGATGCGTTTGGCCAGCTCCCGTGCACGCGCGACCCCGCCCACGTCGGGGGAAACAATCATGAGTTCATCCATCCGGCCTTTGAACTCACTCTTGATATCAAGGGCAAAGATGGGCGAGGCATAAAGGTTATCAACCGGTATATCGAAAAACCCCTGAATTTGCGCGGCATGCAGGTCCATGGTCAAAACCCGCTCGATACCTGTCCCGACCAGCATGTTGGCCACCAGTTTCGCGGTAATGGGCGTGCGCGCCTTGGTTCGGCGATCTTGCCGCGCATAGCCGAAATAGGGCAGCACCGCCGTGACCCGCGCCGCGGAAGAGCGTCGCAGGGCATCCGCCATGATCAACAATTCCATCAGGTTGTCATTGGCCGGGTTGGACGTGGATTGAAGGATGAACATATCCTCGCCGCGCACATTCTCGAACACTTCGACAAAAATCTCTCCGTCATTGAACCGCTCAACCCGCGCGTCGACCAGTCCGACAGGGACGCCACGGTGCATGCTCATGCGTCGCGCGATACCCTGCGCGAGGGGCATATTTGCATTTCCAGAAATCAGCTTGGGTTCTTGGACGTGTGGCATGGGAGGTGTTTCCGAGATTAGGAAGAGGGAATTGTGACAGATTCGTGATGTTGACTTCACCTAACACGGCCTTACCAATCGGCAAAGAACCCAAGGCCACAAGGAAACGTAAAAATGGCACATATCGATTTGTTTTTCTCAACACTGTCGCCCTATGCCTACTTGGCCGGGAACCGGGCCGAAGAGGTTGCAGCGAAACACAATGCGACGATTACCTACAAACCGCTCGATATCATGGCGCTTTTCGCGCGCACAGGCGGGACAGCGCCAAAAGACCGGCACGTGAGTCGCGTGGAATACCGCGCGCAGGAACTTGTGCGCCAAGCCGCCAAGCTGGGGTTGGCCTTCAACCTCAAACCTGCACATTGGCCCACCAATGGGGCGCCGTCCTCCTATGCGTTCATCGCAGCGCAAAACGCAGGGGGCGGCGATCTGGGCAAGCTGATGTTTGCGATCACCCGCGCCGTCTGGGCCGAAAACAAGGATATTGCCGAGGACGGCGTGGTGCGAAGCTGTCTGTCCGAGGCCGGGTTTGATCCAGCACTTGCAGACAGCGGATTGCTTGAGGGGGCCGAAACCTACGCGGCCAACCTTGAAGAGGCGGTGGAACGGGGCGTGTTCGGCTCCCCCTTTTACATCACGGATCGTGATCAGCGTTTCTGGGGGCAGGACCGGATTGACGATCTGGATGCGGTGCTTGCGGGAAAAATGTGAGCGCAGGTACAAGACGTTTTGGTGACGGGGCGCGCAAGGCGCTGGCCATCCATTGCAGCCTCGCACATTCTGGCGCGTGGCGGGGTTTGGGGCAGGTTATCGGGGAAAAACTGTCCCTGACCGCGATTGATCTTCCGGGGCACGGGACCAGCCCGGCGTGGGACCGGCAATGTGATTTAACCGCCCTGTCCCTCAGTGATGCCGCGCCATATCTCACTGAACCGGTCGATGTGATTGGCCATTCCTACGGGTCTGTCGTTGCACTGTTGCTGGCTGTGTCGCGGCCGGAAATGGTCAGATCGCTGACCCTCATTGAGCCCGTGTTCTTTGCGATTACCAAAGTGGATGCGCCGGACGCGCTGGCGCGGTTCATGCATGTTTCAAAACCCTATGAAGCGGCGCTGCACAAGGGCGATTGGGAGGATGCGGCCCGTGCGTTCAACCGGCTTTGGGGCAGTGGCGTTGCATGGGCGGATATTCCAGCTGCGACCCGGCGCTACATGACCGACCGTATGCATCTTATCCCTGCGCAACATGCTGCCATTCTTGACGACAGCCATGCGCTTCTTGCGCCCGGGCGGCTGGCACGGGCGCGGATGCCGGTGTTGCTGATCAAGGGCGCACAAAGTCCGGAAATCGCGGGTTCGATCGTCGATGCGCTGGCGCACCGTTTGCCCGATGCGCGCAGCGTGACGATCGCGGGGGCAGGGCATATGTCGCCGATCACGCACCCAGAGGCCGTGGGGCAAGCGCTTCTGTCGTTTCTAAAAATGGCTTAGGAACTCAGCGATGTGTTCTTCGCTCAGGGACCAATCACAAACGAGGCGGGCGGCGAGCAACGCGTCCGGGTCATCCCCTTCCAGATTTCCGGACCAGATGTAGTATTTCGCGCCCGCGTCATGCAGGCGCTGGTGTATCCGGCGCGGGAAACTTGCGAAAATCATATTGGCATCAGGCGCATGGAGGAAATGCGCGCCTTTTTCCAACAGCCCCGCGCTGAGCTGTGCCGCGCGCGCATTGGATTGGCGCGCCATATCCAGCCAGATATCGTTTTTCAGATACCCTTCCATCTGGGCAGATAAAAAGCGGTGTTTTGAGAAAAGATGCGCGCCCCGTTTGCGGCGCAATTCGAATTCCCAGGCTTTGTCAGGGTCAAAGAAAACGACGGCCTCCACCCCCAGACAGCCGTTTTTCGTACCCCCAAAGCTGACGACATCGACGCCGCGTTTCCACGTCATTTCAGCAGCCGAACATTCCAGCGCCACCATGGCATTTGCAAACCGTGCCCCGTCCAGATGCACAGGCAGACCATAGTGTTTTGCAACATCCGTGAGGGAGGTAATCTCATCAAGGGTGTAGACACCGCCGCGTTCCGTGACCTGTGTGATCGAGACGGGACCACGCTGCGGCCCGTGCACGCCGCGGCTTTCCTCTGTTTCGATTGATGACCGCAGTGCATCCGGTGTCATCCTGTCCGAACCGGGCACGAGGGTGAGTTTGCTGCCCGCACTGTAAAATTCAGGCGCGTTGCATTCATCCTCGTGGATATGCGCCACTGGTGAGCAGAAAACCGTCTGCCACGGCTGACCATAACACGCCAGCGCCAGCGCATTGGCCGCTGTGCCAGTGGCGACCAGATAGACCGCCGCATCCGGGGCTTCAAAGACATCGCGCATCCTGTCACGCACGCGTTCCATGATCGGGTCTGCGCCGTAGGGCATAGCGTAGCCTTCATTGGCAGCCAGCACATGTTCCATCACTTGCGGGTGTGCGGGTCCGGTGTTGTCAGAGGCGAGATACATCAGGACGGCTCCTCAATGATATGTTCTTCCCATTCGTCCTGCGGGACATCGAATTCGCTCAGTGTGATGCCACGCACCGAGATGCCCGCGTCATGGACGGATTGCGCCGTGCCTGAGATCAGCGGGTGCCAGTCAGGCAGCGCATCGCCTTGCCACAAGAGGCGATAGGCGCAGGTTTGGGGCATCCAATAGGCGTGGGTGTCGAGGTTGTCAGGTTTGAGAACAATGCAGTCAGGCACGAATTGGTGCCGGTTTTCATAATGCGCGCAGCGGCAGCTGTCATCATCCAGCAGGCGGCAGGCGATGCGCGTGAGGGCCACCTCGCCGGTGTCTTCGTCCTCAAGTTTGTTCAGGCAGCATTTCCCGCATCCATCGCACAGTGCTTCCCACTCGCGCTGGTTCATCGCGGACAGCGGCTTGCGCTCCCAATAGCGGTCCTTGAGGCCCTTGCGGTCAATCGGGTCGCTCATAAAGCGTCCAGAATGGTGCGCGCGGCGGTGCTGTCCTGATCCATTTGCGCAATCAACGCATCCAGCCCGTCGAATTTGAGTTCTGGCCGCAGATGTTCCACCAATGCAACCGACAAGGGCGTGCCGTAAAGATCGCCGGAAAAGTCGAAGATGAAAGTTTCCAGATTGGGGCGGTTTTCGCCAAACATGGGGCGCACGCCCATTGAGGCAACGCCGTGATAGCTGCCCGCATGCGCCCCGTCGAGCACGTCAACCAGCACGGCATAAACACCAAAGGCCGGAGGGTGCAGACCGTCAATCGACATGTTCGCGGTCGGATAGCCCAGTTCGCGGCCGCGTTGCTCCCCGCCGATCACGGGCCCTTCGATCCGGTGCCAGTGGCCCAGCATCTCGGCGGCCTCACGGGGCTTGCCCGCACTCAGCGCGCTGCGGATGGCCGTTGAGGACACGGTGATGTCGGAGCGTGCCATCAGCGGTGCCACCGTGACGTCAAACCCCATGGTCTGGCCGAAACGCCTGAGGTCATCAGCCGTCCCGCTGCGCCCTTTGCCAAAGCAGAAATCCGCACCGACGATGACATGTTTCAGCCCGAACCCCTCGTGGATGACGCGCACGGCGAAGTCCTCGGGGGTCAGGCTGGCGAGGGCGGCGTTGAAGTTCACTTCGTAGAGGATATCCACACCGAGTTTTTCCAACCGGCTGGCGCGTGCCTCGCGGCTCATCAGCCTGAAGGGCGGTGCGTCGGGGGCAAAAAACGCGCGCGGGTGTGGCTCAAACGTCAGGATACCCAAAGGGGCATCCGGCGCGACGCTGCGCGCAAGGTCGATAACGGATTGATGCCCTAGGTGGACGCCGTCAAAATTGCCAATCGCAGCGCTGGCGCCACGATGCTCGGGTTCAACGAATTGGTAATCGCGCAGTATTTTCATGCGCCCTGCGTAGCCCGCAGCGTGAAAACACGCAAGCGCCGTGCGGGGTGCGCGTGATGCTTAGTCGAACTTGCGTGACGGCGCCATCACGGTCGCTTCGCCGACCAGCACCTTCTTGCCATCAACCGCGCAGTGACATTCCATTTTGACCCGCCGTTTTGCGGGGTCGATGTCAATGACCTTGACCTCTGCGTAGACCATATCGCCGGGACGCACGGGCGCGAGGAACTTGAGCGATTGCCCCAGATAAACCGTGCCGTGCCCGGGCAATTGTTCCCCGATCACGGCTGAAATCAGACCTGCGGTCAGCATACCGTGCGCGATGCGCCCCTCGAAAATCGTGTCCCGCGCGTAATCATCGTCAAGGTGCACCGGGTTACGGTCGGTTGAGATCTGCGCGAACATCTCGATATCTTCATCGGTCACAACCTTGTTCAGGTGGCGCGACATGCCCATTTCAATGTCTTCAATGCAGATTGTTCCGCGTGGCAGATTGTCCAACATGATGACCCTTCCGGTAATTTTCTAACAGCTAAGCGATAAGTCTTGAAACTTTATTACTTTGCGCGCGCAGAAAATCAAGCAAAAAGACGTCAGCGCAGGAAGCCGATTGTGAAGGTGGGGTTGGATTTTTCGTTATTCAGGTAAGTTTCAAGGGCTTGCGCATCGGGCTGGTGCCCGGTTTTGGTTTCCCGGGCCGCCAATCCCCCTGAAATGAACAGGGAATCAATGTCTTCGCCCATGGCGCCTGCGATGTCCGTCAGCACGCCATCGCCAATGGCCAGAATACGACCGTCGGGGATATCGACGTTCAACTCGGCCAGACGGCGGCGCGCCAGATCATAGATCGGGGGATGCGGTTTGCCGAAATAAAGGCTCTCTCCGCCCATTTTCTCGTACAGCTTGGCAAGTGCACCGGCACACCATTCGCGCGTCTCGCCGCGATCAACAATGATATCCGGGTTGGCACAGAGCAGTTTCAGCCCAAGCTGCTTGGCCATCAGAAACTGCGGGCGCATCACCGCAGGGTCGGCCAGACTGTCGAAGGGACCCGTGCAAACCATACCTTCGGCTTGGTTAAGTTCGACGCGTTCGATATCGACAGGGGTCTCCGACAGGAGCAGGGGTTCGAAAAACTTCAGATCCGTGGGCGGGCCGATGTGCCAGACCTTCTGACCCACGACACCGCGATAAAGAGCGGCGCGCGCGCTGTCACCCGAGGTCGCGATCGTGTCCCAGGAATCGTCCGGCACGCCGAAATGCGCCAGCTGTTTCTGAACCCCGGCGCGCGGGCGGGGCGAGTTGGTGACAAGCACGACCTTGCCCCCTTGCGCGCGGTATTCCTGCAAGGCCGCGACCGCTTCGGGCAGAGCCTGCACACCGTTATGGACACAGCCCCAGAGGTCGACAAAAAGCGCGTCATACTGCGCCGATACATCCGAAAGGGCCGAGATAATGCGTGTCATGGTCAGATCCTTTGCAGATAAAAAGACTGTCGGCCAGCGCGGGCGAACCGACGCTGGCCGACAAGTGAAAAGGCACGCGGCCCTGTGATCAGATTTTCAGGTTCGGAATGATTTGTTTCTTGCGGCTCATGATGCCGGGCAGGACGACAGTATCCGCATCGACCGTTGCGCCAAAGCTCTTTTCCGCGACGGTTTTCACTGTGTCATTCGGGACCAGAAGCGTTGCTTCTTCATTGAGGATGTCCACAACGAACAACAGAACCTCGTCTGCACTGTCCTCTTTGGCCACACCGGGCATGGCCGCCATCAGCGCATTCTTGCGATCAAGGACCTGTGCAGGCGACGTGGTTTCCAGCACGGAGACACGGAATTGCTTGCCGCCCACGGCGTATTCCTTGCTGTCCATACGCAGCAGTTCAGCCTCGGAAAAGGCGGAGACGTCGGATTTCGCGGCGAACAATGCGCTGGCGTAGGTCGGAATATCGACGCCCAGGTCTTTGGCCAGATCATGGGCGATGGCCTTGTCTTCCTGCGTCGTGGTGGGGCTGCGGAATTCGAGCGTGTCTGACAGGATGCAGGACAGCATCGCGCCTTTGATCGACGTTGGCATCTGGGCCATATCCTTGCCGATCATCTTCCACATCAATGTCGCGGTGCAGGCCAGCGGTTCAATTCTGATGTCAATCGGACCCTTGGTTTCAAGGCCGCCCACCAGTTTATGGTGATCAATGATCTGCGTGATATCGGCGTCGTTGATGTTGTCGGGCAGCTCAGCGGGGTTGTTGGTGTCCACGATGACAACGGGCGTATCGCTTGCCAATTCTGAAATGATTTCCGGCTTATCCAGCGACCAGTGATCCAGCATGAAAAGCGCTTCGGTATTCGGTTCCCCCAGCAGAACCGGCTTGGCCTCTGTTCCCTTGATGGTGTTGAGGTACCACGACCAGATGATCGGGGATCCGGTACTGTCGGTGTCGGGGGATTTATGGCCAAAAACGAGGGTTGTCATGAGATGATCCATTCATACGCAATTTGAGTGTTGCGCGCCTTATAACACCGTCCTGCGGCTTGTCACCCCATCAATGCTGCGGCGCGGCATTTTTACTTGGCTGAATGGCGGACATGAAAAAACCGCGCCCTAATTGGGCGCGGCCTTGTCACTTTGGCGGGTTCAGCTTTTGCGGCGGCGCGCGGCGGCCAGACCGCCAATACCTGTCAGCAAAAGCAACATGCCGGCAGGCAAAGGCACCGGTGCGAGATCTACGTTGATATCGCCCTGTCGGCCGGCAAGGCTCGAAATGTCCGATGCGTTATTGGTGCAAAAAGTGCCGCAGTTGCTCGACGTAACAGCGATTTTGAACCAGTTCGCCATGCCCAGGTTTTCGTTCTTGTTGTTTGCGCCGCGGATTCCCGCTGCCGGGCTTGACCCGACTTGCGTGGCGTCACTTCCATTTTCCGGCAACCGCGTCACGCTGAGGTTCAAACCAGCCAGAATTCCGGTGCCCATCATCGTGCCACCGGTCAAATTGCGCAGTATCGTATCGGGCGCCGATGCTGATCCGTTTTCGCTTTTGAACGTCGGTGTGAACGCCGTGCCGCCAGCCGTTTCAAAAACATTATTGTAATCGAAGCTGATGACGAAACCCGCGTTCGCATTGTCTTGTGAAATGACGGTGCCGGACAGGTTCATCGTGCCATCGCCCAAAACGCTTAGAAGCCCGTCGGGCGAAAAGTCGAAGTCACTGCCAATGGCGCCGCCAAGGCCGTTTTGGATCCACAAGCTATGGTCTGATGTTTGCGTTCCCGATCCAATCGCAGAGGATGCTCGGTAGTCGCCAGAAATCACACCCGCCGATCCGGCGCCCGCGATTATTGTAGCTGCCATTGCAGCCGCTATCGTTGTTCTAATTTTCATGGTTTGATTGTCCCAGTTTCGTTAACTTTATTTTTTAATTATTCGTTAACCCTACACCCTCCGGGCCGCCGCCAGAACAAAATAGTGCATAACTCAAAGTTGAATGAGCCCTTATTCTATGGTTTTTCAACCGCAGGTGGCTGCCTTGGCGCTGGCGACCAGTGACACCAAACCCCGGCTGTGGACATATCTGTTTTGAGTTTTCGCGTGCCAATGAACGGCATGCCAGAGGAAAAACATGCGAGAGACTGACTTGTATCCGCCGATAAAATCCTTGCTCGAAGGGCAGGGGTATCGTGTCAAGTCCGAGATCGGGGCGGTGGATGTGGTTGCGCTGCGCGGGGATGAGCCGCCGGTTGTGGTCGAGTTGAAAACGGGGTTTTCCCTGGCGCTGTTTCATCAATGCATCGCGCGTCAGGCGGTGACGGATGACGTCTATCTTGCGGTTCCGAGGTTGGCCGGCAAGCGGTTTGCCAGATCTCTGAAAGAGAATGTCGCCCTTGCGCGGCGTTTGTCGCTGGGTGTGATTACGGTGCGTCTGTCTGATGGTCTGGTTGAGGTGCATTGCGACCCCGGACCCTATCGGCCGCGCAAATCGAAAAAACGCCAGTCGGCCCTGTTGCGCGAGTTTGCGCGCCGTGCGGGGGACCCGAATGAAGGCGGGCAGACCCGCGCGGGGCTGATAACCGCCTATCGGCAGGATGCGACCAAGATTGCGCTTTACCTGTTTGAGGTCGGGGCGTCGAAAGGGGCCGAGGTTGCACGCGAAACAGGCGTTGTGAACGCGACGCGTATCATGCGGGATGACCACTATAACTGGTTTGAAAAAGTGGCAACCGGTGTCTATGGACTGACCTCTGCAGGGGCGGAAGCCGTGGCGCTGACGCCTCGGGTTTTGGGTGATTGAGTCCTGAAAAGCAGAAGTGTTCGAGATTGGGAAAAATTTGCGGACGTCGCTGTTGACTCGTATCGCGCCTATCCCTAACTACAGCGCGTTAGCACTCGTACCGAATGAGTGATAACGACGGCATTCCACAGGAACGAGGATGCTGTCTGGGAGAAACTTTGAGCCTTAAGGAGCTGCAAAGATGACATTCAAACCACTTCATGACCGTGTTTTGGTGCGCCGCGTTGAAAGCGAAGAGAAAACTTCCGGCGGATTGATCATCCCCGAAAGCGCGAAAGAAAAACCCGCAGAGGGCATCGTTGTTGCCTGCGGTGAAGGCGCGCGCAAGGACAGCGGCGAACTGATCGAGATGGCCGTATCCGAAGGTGATAAAATCCTCTTTGGCAAATGGTCCGGAACAGAAGTCACCCTCGACGGTGAAGAGCTGTTGATCATGAAAGAGAGCGACATCCTCGGGATCATCGCAGCCGCGGCAGAAGCCAAAGCGGCCTGAAAGCCCCGGATTGTCTGATCCAACGCTGAACACTTAATTTAAACGGAGAACAAAAATGGCTGCTAAGGACGTCAAATTCGACACCGATGCCCGGAACCGTATGCTCAAGGGTGTGAACATCCTGGCCGACGCGGTTAAAGTTACACTTGGCCCAAAAGGGCGTAACGTCGTTCTGGACAAATCTTTCGGCGCACCGCGCATCACCAAGGACGGTGTGTCCGTGGCAAAAGAGATCGAACTGGAAGATAAGTTCGAAAACATGGGCGCGCAGATGGTGAAGGAAGTCGCTTCCCGCACCAACGACGAAGCAGGCGACGGCACAACAACCGCCACTGTTCTGGCGCAGGCCATCGTCAAGGAAGGTCTGAAGTCGGTTGCCGCTGGCATGAACCCGATGGACCTAAAGCGTGGTATTGATCTGGCGACTGTCAAAGTTGTCGCTGCGATCAAGGACGCCGCACGTGAAGTCAGCGACAGCGCAGAAGTTGCACAGGTCGGCACGATCTCTGCCAACGGCGAAGCTGAAATCGGTCAGCAAATCGCGGATGCGATGCAGAAAGTCGGCAACGAGGGTGTGATCACCGTCGAGGAAAACAAAGGTCTGGAAACAGAAACAGACGTGGTTGAGGGCATGCAGTTCGACCGCGGGTATCTGTCGCCTTACTTTGTCACCAACGCCGACAAGATGACCACAGAGCTGGAAGACTGCATCGTGCTGCTGCACGAAAAGAAACTGTCCTCCCTGCAGCCAATGGTTCCCCTGCTGGAGCAGGTGATCCAGTCGCAAAAACCGCTTCTCATCATTGCTGAGGATGTCGAAGGCGAAGCGCTGGCAACTCTGGTTGTCAACAAGCTGCGCGGCGGTCTGAAAATCGCAGCTGTCAAAGCACCTGGTTTCGGCGATCGCCGCAAAGCCATGCTGCAGGACATCGCGATCCTCACAGGTGGTCAGGTCATCTCCGAAGATCTGGGCATGAAGCTTGAATCCGTGACAATGGACATGCTGGGCTCGGCCAAGAAAATCCAGATCACCAAAGACGAGACAACAATCGTTGATGGCGCTGGCGAGAAAGCCGAGATCGAAGCACGTGTCGCTCAGATCCGCACGCAGATCGAAGAGACCACATCCGACTACGATCGTGAAAAGCTGCAGGAACGTGTTGCCAAACTGGCAGGCGGTGTTGCTGTGATCCGCGTTGGTGGCATGACCGAAGTGGAAGTGAAAGAGCGTAAGGATCGCGTTGATGACGCGCTGAACGCCACACGCGCTGCCGTGCAAGAAGGCATCGTCGTTGGCGGTGGTGTTGCGCTGGTACAGGCTGGCAAGCACCTTGAGGGTCTGACCGGTGACAACAACGACCAGAACGTCGGCATCAGCATCGTGCGCAAGGCGCTCGAAGCACCTCTGCGTCAGATCGCGGAAAACGCAGGCGTCGACGGATCCGTCGTCGCAGGCAAGATCCGTGAAAGCGACGATCTGAAGTTCGGCTTCAACGCCCAGACTGAAGAATATGGTGACATGTTCGCGTTTGGTGTGATTGACCCGGCGAAAGTTGTGCGCACTGCCCTGCAGGACGCGGCATCTATCGCAGGTCTCTTGATCACAACCGAAGCCATGGTCGCAGATCGCCCAGCCAAAGAGGGCGCAGCACCAGGCGGCGGCATGCCCGACATGGGCGGCATGGGCGGCATGATGTAATCATGCCATACCTGACGGTATGAACTATGGGGGCGCGCCAGAGATGGCGGGCCCCTTTTTCTATCGCGCACGGGTCTGCGCGGGCGTGGTCCACGGGCTTGCGCGGGACGCGCGCGATGGTCCCCCTCTTTCCCTCGATACGCTTCCAGTATAGGCAGTTGCCCATGCCAAGGCGCATCAACGGACCGCAGGTTCAGCATCAGGGAACGGCCATGCGCTTGTTTTTCGTCACCAGTTTCACGATGATCGCCTTTGCGTCGAATTCCATCCTGACCCGTATGGCGATTGAACCGGGGCACATCGACCCCATCAGCTTTGCCTTGATCCGCGTTCTTGCCGGGGCGGCGCTGCTGTGTGGTCTTGTGCTGATGAAGGGCGCAAAGGTGCCCGTGCGCGGGCGTGCGCGCCTGATTGGAGCGGTGAGCCTTTGCATCTATATGATCGGCTTTTCAGTGGCTTACATCACACTTGATGCGGGGCTTGGGGCGCTCATCCTCTTTGGGGTTGTGCAGATTTCCATGTTTACCTACGGGGCTGTCTATGGGGTCACGCCGACCCTGCGCCAGTTGATGGGGGCGGGAATTGCCTTTCTGGGGCTGGTTGTCGCGCTCTGGCCGGAACCGGGTGACAGCGGCGGGATACTGGGGGCTGCGAGCATGATCTGTGCCGGGCTTGGCTGGGCCGCCTATACGATCAGCGGAAAATCCGAAGCCAACCCGCTGGCGGCGACCGCAGCGAATTTTCTGATTTGCCTGCCGATATTGTTGATCCTGACCTTCGCCTTTATCGAACAGGCCTCGGGTATCGGCGTTTTGCTGGCGATCCTGTGTGGGGCGCTGACTTCTGGTCTGGGCTATGCGCTGTGGTACAGTGTGCTGCCAAGCCTGCAGCAAAGCGTCGCCGCTGTCGTTCAACTGAGCGTGCCGATCATCGCGATCCTCGCTGGGGCCCTGGTGCTGAATGAACGCCTTACCCTCGAAATCGCAGTGGCGGCGGCACTTGTTGTCGCGGGCATCGGCCTTGCGGTCACAAAACAATCGTCTCCAGCGGATCGTAGCTGAATGCCATCTCGTCCCCGAACGCGACCGGAAACAGGCTGTCGGGTTTCACCCTGTGGTTTTTCATCTCCTCCGGTGATGCCCAGACCCATTGGGAGACGATGTTTTCCGGATCATTCCAGTCGGGGTCAATCGTGTCGCTGCCCGACAATGTGCACCGAAAGAATACCTCGATCTGGTGAAAGCCCGTATCGGGGTCGTGAAACTCGTTGATGAGGCAGGGGGCACCGACCTCGATGCGCAAGCCGGTTTCTTCATGGACTTCGCGCGCAAGGTTCTGCGGCAGCGAGGTGCCGACGTGCACCCCACCACCGGGCGCACAAAGCAGCGTGCTTTTGCCGTCAGGCCAGGCGTTTACCAGAAGAATACGGTTGTTCCTGACGATGATCGCGCGTGCCGCAATTCTTGGTGATTTTGGGCGCATTCGTGCAAATTCCTGTCAAACAGCGTTACGTCGTCCTTTTTAATGGCGCACAATAGCTCTATCTGACAGCCTATGAAACGCGTCTTCTTATCTGTTTTGATGGTTGCGAGCTTTTGGGCAACGCTCGGGGCGGCGGATGTGCAAAACCGATGTGTCGTCCTGTTGCATGGGCTGGCGCGCACCGAACTCTCCTTTGCGCTGATGGAGGCGGCCCTCGCCTCAGAGAACTACCGCGTGGTGCGTCCCGGATATCCGTCAACAGAGGCACCTGTCGAAGAACTGGTTGCCAGAACCCTGCCGGATGCGGTGGCCGCCTGCGGGGATGTGCCCCGCGTCGATTTTGTGACCCATTCCATGGGTGGCATTTTGCTGCGCCAATGGGCGGCCGAGGTCGGCTCTGACAGGATCGGCCGCGTCGTGATGCTGGGCCCGCCCAATCAAGGCAGCGAGGTGGTCGATGCTTTTGACGACATCGAAGCCTTCGGCTGGATCAACGGCCCTGCAGGCGAACAGCTTGGCACCGGGCCGAATGATCTGCCGCGCAGCCTGCCGCCTGTGAATTTTGAATTGGGGGTCATTGCGGGGGACCAGTCGATCAACCCCTATTTTTCGACACTCCTGCCCGGCGCGGATGACGGCAAGGTCGCCGTTTATTCAACGCGTGTAGCGGGCATGAAAGATCATATCATTCTGCCTGTTACGCATACCTTCATGATGAACAGCCCGACGGTGATCGGTCAGGTCATGGCGTTTCTGAACACAGGTGCTTTTGACCAGAGCATCACGTGGTTTGACACGATACTGGATCAACTGGGCTGTCCGGATGGCAGTTGCGTGCCGGGTGTGGGGGATCAGATTGGAAGACCTTAGATTTGTCGGTGGCGACGTGCTCGGCCCTGTGGGCATGCATAACGACCCGCTTTGCATGAGCGATGGCATGATTTGCGCGCAAGGGGCAGGGCGCGATGTGGACCTCAGCGGCTATATGGTGCTGCCGGGTATTATCGACGTGCATGGCGATGGTTTTGAGCGTCACCTCGCGCCGCGTCGTGGCGCGATGAAAGAAATGGCCGAAGGGTTGATTGCCACGGAAACCGAACTCGCCGCCAATGGGATTACGACGGGGGTACTGGCGCAATTCGTCAGTTGGGAGGGCGGATTGCGCGGTCTCACTTTTGCAGATCAGGTGTTCCGCGCGATAAAGGAAACTGCGCCCAAGCTGGTCACGGACCTGCGGGCGCAATTGCGGCTGGAGACGCATTTGCTGGACCTTTATCCGGATATTCCGGAAAAGATGATGCAGTGGGGCGTTGAATACATCGTTTTCAACGATCACCTGCCGCATGCGCGTCTGGCGCAGGGTCGCCAACCGCCCCGCATGGTCGGGCAGGCGCTCAAGGCCGGGCGTAACCCGGATGTGCATTTTCAGATGATGATGGATTTGCATGCGCACTCAGACGATGTACCGGTGGCGCTGGATGGTCTTTGTGCGCAACTGAGCGCGCAGGGTATCCGCATGGGCAGCCATGACGATGCGCAAAAATCAATACGGGACGACTGGCATGAGCGCGGCGCGCATATCGCCGAATTCCCCGAAACGCTTGAGGCTGCCAAGGCCGCGAAAGCCAAGGGGGATCTTGTGGTTCTGGGCGCACCGAATGTGGTGCGCGGGGGCTCACACAAGGGCAACGCCAGCGCCGTTGATCTGATCGCGCTTGGCCTGTGTGATGCCATCGCGTCAGATTACCACTATCCCAGCCCGAGGCGCGCGGCGCTGATGCTGGCGAAAACCGGGCTTGCCTCTTTTGCTGATGCGTGGGGGCTTGTGTCCTGCGGCCCGGCAAAGGTTCTGGGTCTTGAGGATCGCGGCGTGCTGTCGCCCGGAAAACGCGCTGATCTGGTAATCCTTGACAGAGAAACCCGGCGCGTCGCGGCGACGCTGGTCAAAGGGCGAATCAGCCATATGGCAGGCGATGTCGCGACCCGATTTTTCGCCGCCTGAGCGATCAGCGTGCGATACGGTTCACATGGCCCATTTTGCGCCCCGGTTTGACGTCAGCCTTGCCATAAAGATGTAAGGCTGCGCCGCTTTCGCGTGCAATTTCTGCGACGCGGTCCATATCGTCGCCGATCAGGTTTTCCATGACCACATCCGAATGGCGCGTTCCGTCGCCCAAAGGCCAGCCTGCGATCGCGCGGATATGCTGTTCAAACTGGTCGATGGCGCAGCCGTTCTGCGTCCAATGCCCCGAATTATGCACCCGTGGTGCAATTTCATTCACGATCAGACCTTGGGGCGTCACGAAAAGCTCAACCCCCAACACGCCAACATAATCGAGAGCGTTCAATATCTTCGCGGCCATCAATACGGCATCTGTGCGCTGTGTGGCGCTAAGGGATGCAGGGACGGTCGTCGTGTGCAGAATGCCGTTTTTGTGGATGTTTTCGCCGGGATCGAAACAGGCCACATCGCCATTGACGCTGCGCGCGGCAATGACGGAGACTTCGCGGCTGAAGGTCACAAACCCTTCGAGCACGGCAGGCTGATCTGCCATCGCCGCCAGTGCCGCAGGCTGGTCGTCAGGCGTGTTCAGCTTGGCCTGACCTTTGCCATCATAGCCAAAGCGACATGTTTTGAGGATTGAGGGGGTGCCGATCTGATCGACCGCCTTTTGCAGGCTCGCAGCATCGTTCACCGGCGCAAAGGGAGCCACTTGCAAGCCCAGACCCTCAAGATATGCCTTTTCGATCAGGCGGTCCTGACTGACGCGCAGGGCTTCGCGTTCCGGTCTTATCGGGGTGATGGCCTCGATCGTATCCAGCGCGTCGGTGGGGATGTTCTCGAACTCATATGTGACCACATCAACGGAGCGTGCAAATGCGATCAACGCTTCCGTGTCACTGTAAGCTGCGGTTGTCAGCCGGTGCGCGGTGTGGCTTGCGGGGGGCTCAGCACCGGGCTCAAAGACATGTGTCTTGAGGCCAAGACGGGCCGCCGCCACGGCCAGCATCCGGCCCAGCTGCCCGCCACCCAGGATCCCGATGGTGGATCCGGTCTTCAAGGGTTCATTCATCAACGGGTTCCTCAGGGATGGAGGCAGAAAGTGCAGCGCGCCATGCGTCCAGACGTGCCGCAAGGTCGGCATCGTTGAGCGCAAGGATTCCTGCGGCCATCAGCCCGGCGTTCTTGGCACCGGCGGCCCCGATTGCCATTGTCGCGACCGGATAGCCGCGCGGCATCTGCAGGATCGAATAAAGCGAATCAACACCGGACAGGGCCTGTGTCTGCACAGGGACCCCGATGACCGGCACGCGCGTTTTTGATGCCATCATGCCGGGCAGATGGGCCGCGCCCCCGGCACCGGCGATGATCACCTGCAAGCCCCGGTCCACGGCGGTGACGCCATAGTCCCAGAGCCGATCCGGTGTGCGATGGGCCGAAACGATACGTTTTTCATACGCAACGCCAAGATCATCCAGCACCAGTGCGGCCTCACGCAGGGTTGGCCAATCCGACTGGCTGCCCATGATTATTCCGACAGAGGGAGGTGTCATTGAAAAGGGCCCCTTGCGCCTGATATTTCTAAATCCGGACTATAATCAAACGGATGGGGTGCGCAATGCACCGGGCATGCCTCAGGCGATGATATCCGGGGTCAGACGGTCTTCGATCCGCGCGATGATGTCTTTCAACAGCAGCTTGCGCTTTTTCAGGCGCTGCAGGGTCAGCTGATCGGCTGTTCCCTGCTCGACCAGTGCATGAATTGCATCGTCCAAATCGCGATGCTCACGACGGAAAACTGCAAGCTCGACCCGCAGGACTTCATCCGTTTTCATCGACAGATCGGTAGGCGCATTCATGGGACTGTGATTCCGTTGACCGTTTCGCCGCATAATAAGCGATAACCCTTTGAGCGCATAGCCCTTGCTTTGCGCGACAAGCCTTCCCATATTGATGTTAGCCGGTTGCCTCAAAGGGGCCGGCGCTGACTGTCGCTTAATCCTAAAAGGACGTGTCGCATGACAAAAATGACCTTGGCGTCTTATCCCCACATGTTGGGATTTGAACAACTCGAACGTTTGCTGGAACGCACGGCGAAAGCCGGCAACGAAGGCTACCCTCCGTTTAACATCGAACAGACGTCGGAGTTTTCGTACCGCATCACACTGGCTGTGGCGGGTTTTTCCGAAGACGATCTGTCGATCACCGTTGAGGACCGCCAGCTGGTCATCCGGGGGCGTCAGACAGATGACAACGAGGGCCGTGTTTTCCTGCACAGAGGGATCGCCGCGCGCCAGTTCCAGCGCAGTTTTGTGCTGGCTGAGGGCGTGGATGTGGGGGAGGCCGTGATGGAAAACGGTCTGCTGCATCTGGATCTGAGCCGGGAAAAAACACCGACTGTCGTTCAGACCATCAACATCAAGAAGGGGTAAGACCATGCAGGAACCGTTTGAAACACCATCACGCGACAACCGTATCGTTTACGTCAAAACAGTTGATGTGAGCGATCTGCCGACCGAAGTGCAGGGCAAGATCGAAGGGCTTGAGCAGCTTTATGCGGTGCACGACAGTGACGGGCAGCAATTGGCGCTGGTCGCGGACAGAAAACTGGCCTTTGTGCTGGCGCGCCAGAATGATTACGCTCCGGTGCCGGTGCACTGACCCTAGACAGTTGAGCCTTGGTGAAAGCCGCGACGCATGCCGCGGCTTTTTTTGTGTCCGCCCTACCGCGCGGGCAAAAGAACGGGCAACCCGCCTTTGGGCTTTGGAATAGGCATTCTGTGCCATTCCGGCGCGCCGCCGGGCAGTTCTATCCTGCGTTGACGCAAGAGTGTCGCGATGAACAGTTTTACCTGCATCGTAGCAAAATGCATGCCGATGCATTTATGCGCGCCGCCGCCAAAGGGCGTCCATGCGAAACGGTGGATGCGGTCCTCTGCCCGGTCTGGTGCAAAGCGGTCGGGATCAAACTGTGTCGGATTTGAAAACAGCTCTGGTGAGAGCATTGTCACCCCGGGGTTCAGCGCAAGCGAGGTCCCAGCGGGGATGTCATAGCCGTGCCAGTGAAAATCCCGTGTGGCCATGCGCGGGATGAACGGGACGGGCGGCACCAGACGCAGGGCTTCGCGGAAAACCTTGTCTGTTTCCTTCATCTGACCCAGCGCTTCCTCGTCCAGATCGCCATCGCCCAAGCCATCCACTTCGTCGATCAGGCGCTGTTGCCAATCGCCATGTGTCCCCAGCGCCGCCATGATCACGGTCAGGGATGTGGCGGTGGTATCATGTGCTGCCATGATCAACAGGTTGAAATGGTTGAGGATTTCGTCTTCGCTCCAGCCCTTGCCGTCTTCATCCTTGGCCATGCACATCTGCGAAAAGAAATCGTCCCCGCCGCGGGCACGTCGTTCCGGGATCATCTTGCGGAAGGTTTCGCGCAGAAAATCGCGCCCGCGGATGCCGCGCCACATCGGGGTAAAGGGGATCGCGGTTCGGATTGGTGTGACAGAGGCGCGGATTTCATCGGTGATCGCCCGGTTGATCTGTTTGGCCAGATCACCGTCGAGCGGCAGGCCCATGAACACGGCGCCCCCCATGCGCAGGGTCAGGTCCTTGATCGCTTCGTAAAAGTCGAAAGGTGCATCTTTGGGCCAGTGTTGCAACAGATCAAGCATGATCTCGCCCATTCGCATGCGGTAATCGCGGATGGCCGAGGCGCGAAACGCGGCGGTGAGTATGCGACGGTCCTGCCGGTGTTTGTCAAAGTCCTGCAGGATCAACCCGCCGGGATAGATGCGGCGCAGCGCATCCCACCCTCCGGTCGAAGAGAAAATCTTGTCCTTGTCCAGCAGCACATGTTGCAAGGCATCCGGCCCACAGAGGTTCACCCGCCACACACCCAGCATTTTGGTTTTGTAAACAGGGCCGTAGCGCTTGATGTAGTCTTGCTGCGTGCCATAGCTGTCCCGGGCGATTTTCAGCGTATGGCCGATCAGGGGCGGCGTCGGCGGGCCGGGAATATGGGACAGGGCGGCTCGGGTGGGCATGTTGGACCTCGCTTTAAAGGGCCGCAAAGGCGGCATATCCAGCGTTATCCATAAGGCGGGTGAGCGTGCCCTTAACCCACCGTACGCACGCAACACCCGGCAGGGGTGCTGCGTTTGCTTTCAAGCAGTGCCAGAGTTATTCGGCGGCGACGCCCTCGTCGGCCTGCGCTTCGGCATCCTGTGCGGCGAGAAACTTTTCGGCCTCAAGGGCGGCCATACATCCCATGCCCGCAGAGGTCACAGCCTGACGGTAAATATGATCCGTCAAATCACCCGCCGCAAAGACTCCGGGAATGGAGGTTTCGGTGCTGTCCGGCTTGGTCACCACATAGCCGCCCATATGGGTTTCGAGCACGTCCTTGACCAGTTCATTGGCCGGGGCATGACCGATGGCCACGAAGACACCTTTCGCCGGGATTTCGGTGATTTCTGAGGTTTTGGTGTGCCTTACGCGGATCGCTTCGACGCCGAGCGGGTTTTCCGTACCGACGACCTCATCCAGTTCGTGGAACCACAGGGGTTCGATCTTGGGGTTTTTCATCAGCCGGTCGATCAGGATCTTTTCCGCCCGTAACTCATCACGGCGGTGCACCAGCGTCACCTTGGAGGCGAAATTTGTCAGGAACAACGCCTCTTCGACGGCGGTATTGCCCCCGCCGATCACCGCAATCTCCTGCCCCCGGTAGAAAAACCCGTCACAGGTGGCACAGGCGGACACGCCGAAGCCTTTGAATTTTTCCTCTGACGGCAGGCCCAGCCATTTGGCCCGCGCGCCGGTGGCCAGAATGACCGCGTCGGCGATATAGGTGGTGCCGCTGTCGCCCTTGGCCACGAACGGGCGTTGTTCAAGGTTCAGATCCGTGATGATGTCACCGATGATCTCGGTGCCCATGGCCTTGGCGTGATCCTGCATGCGGATCATCAGATCGGGGCCCTGAACCTCGCTGTCGCCGGGCCAGTTCTCCACCTCGGTGGTTGTCGTCAACTGTCCGCCCGGTTCAATACCCTGCACCAGAATGGGTTCGAGCATCGCGCGGCTGGCATAAACGCCAGCGGTATATCCGGCAGGTCCGGACCCGATGATTAGAACGCGTGTGCGCCGTGTGTCGCCCATAAGAATCCCCGATCTCACTGATTGCAGCGCGTTTGGATATATAGATGCATCAGGCGCTCTTAAACCCCTCATCTGCCGTGATCCTGCGCAGTGACGGGGATGTGAGAGAAAGAATATTGCGCAATTGTGAAATATTATTGCGCATGCCCGCGTCGGTGGTATAACAAACGCAAAAATGAGGGAGCACGGATGCCAATGCGTTTGGATCAGATAGATCGTAAAATTCTCGCCGAATTGCAAGCGGATGGACGCATGACCAATGTGGAACTGGCCAAACGCGTCGGTATTTCGGCCCCCCCCTGTTTGCGGCGCGTCCGCACGCTGGAGGAAGCCGGGTACATCAAGGGGTATCATGCCGAGGTGGATGCGCGCGAACTGGGGTTTGAGGTGCAGGTATTTGCCATGGTCGGTCTGGCCAGTCAGGCCGAATCCGACCTTACGGCCTTTGAGGACCGGTGCCGCGCGTGGCCACTTGTGCGCGAGTGCCACATGCTCAACGGTGAAGTGGACTTCATCCTGAAATGCGCAGCGCCTGACTTGTCCAGTTTTCAGCGGTTTTTGACGGGCGAGCTTTTGACGACGCACAATGTGGCGAGCGTCAAGACATCGCTCGTGATCCGCGTGGCCAAGGATGACCCCGGCGTTTCATTTGACGTCCTCGAAGAACGTCTGGCCGAAACCGTTTGAGCCGCGCGTCGCTGGTACGCGCGCAGCTTTTGATCAAGGTCCGGCGCGGGCAGGGGAGACGTTTTTTAGATCAGGTAGTGTCAGGCTGCTGCGCCATCATTCATGCGCCGCACCATGGGCACAGGATTTCGCTGCTAAAGGCGAATGGCCGCGATCAGGCGTCCGTAATCCGCCTCTTTGGCGTGGGTTGAGCGGCGGTAGGAATAGAAACGATCCGGGTCGGCGTAGGTACAATGCCGGGTCCATTCCGCGTGACCGATGCCTGCCTCGCGCAGGCGGTGCAGGCCAAAACCGGGCAGGTCAAACTGCATGCGACCCTCAGCCCCACCAGCGAAAAAACGGGCGTATTGCTCATCCTGAGACATGAATGTGTCAAAGAACTCGGGGCCGACTTCATAGGCGGCTTGCGAAATACTCGGGCCTATGACGGCGATGATTTTGTCGCGCTGTGCGCCCTGTTCAATCATCGCATCGACCGTCGCTTCGAGAATGCCGTCCAGTGCGCCGCGCCATCCTGCATGGGCGGCACCAATCACGCCTGCGTCCTTGTCGGCAAAGAGGACGGGCTGGCAATCCGCTGTCAGAACTGAAATCGCAATACCCGGTGTCGCGGTCACCAGCGCATCGGCGCGGGTCGTGTCCTGCCGGGGTTGGTTGACTGTTGCAGCCTCTGCCGAATGGACCTGATGCACACCGATCAGACACTCCGGTGCAACCTCCATCGCGTCGGATACCCGCTTGCGATTGATCGCCACGATCTCTGTCTGATCCGAACTGCCGTACCCGCAATTCAGCCCGGCAAATACACCCGAAGATGCCCCCCCACGCCGCGTAAAAAAGCCGTGTTGCATCGGGGACAGGCTGTCGGCTGTCAGAATTTCAAGGGTCATATTTCCAATCCCGCGGGGGGCGCCTTTCCATGGGGAAAGAGACCAAGCACTTTGAACAGGTTTCCCATTTCCTCCGGGTGCGTCAAGCGGCGATGTGCCTTGATGTGCTGTTCGAGGAGATCTTTGGGCAGGTTTTGCGCAAGGCGCTGCGCGCGCTGTGTAATGCCCAGCCGTTCCAGAAACACGCCTTGCGGTGTCAGGCGGGAGAAGGCGCAAGGGACGGCCTGCGCCAGCGCCTCGAAGTCCACATGCGCGGTCAGATCGCTTTCGCCCGGATGATCCAGAACGCCTGTGTACTCATGCTGACGCACAGCCTGCAAGGTATCACCCAGACTGCGCCAGTCGCCGTAGTCTATGATCAGCCCGGCCCCGCCATGGGTATCAATGCGGCTGCCCAGTTCTGACATGATGGGGGCGGCGGCGGGCGCATATTCGACCAGATCGTGTTCTTTCGTATCTGACAGGCGCGCGTTCAGGGCGGGTTGCGGTGTTTGCGCGCCCATCCCGAATATCAGCTGCTCAGCGTCGCAGCCGACCTGACGCTCGCGCCAATGGGGCCCTGATCTGACAAACTGCCGGATGGGAAGCGCGTCAAAAAACTCATTTGCCACCACGAACAGGGGGCACTGTGGCAAGCTGGCTACGTCCTTCACGAAGGTCACGGCATGCGCTTTGAGCGTGTCGCGCTGAATTTCTTGGAGCTTTGGCGATGCCTCAACAAGAATCACCTCCGCGGCTCTTGCAAAGTCAGGCACCTGAGCGGCGGCGCGCAGGATATCTGCCATCAGAACACCACGCCCCGGCCCCAGTTCGACAAGGGCAAAGGGTGACGGCCGTCCCTGATCGACCCAAGCCTGCACGAGGCAAAGACCAATCAATTCACCAAACATCTGGCTGGTTTCGGGTGCGGTGATGAAGTCACCCGAACCGCCAAAGGGGTGTTGCGTTGTATAATAACCCAAGGTCGGGTGCAGCAGGCAGTCGCCCATGTACTCCGCCACCGACATGGGGCCATGCGCCTTGATCCGCGCGATCAGCTGGTCTTTGAGGCTCACGCCGCGTGCCGCGCTCGGGCAATGAGCCATATCCCGAGCAGGATCATTGGAAGCGAAAGACATTGCCCCATCGTCAGCCCCCACCCATTGATATGCCACGCAAGACCCAGCGGGTTCCCGTCCGTTATGAATTGCGCATCAGGCTGGCGGAAAAATTCGACGAAAAAGCGCGAGACCCCGTAGCCGGCAAAGAAGACACCGGCAACATAGCCGGGCGTTTTCAACGCGGCTTTCTTCCAGACGAGCCAGATCAGCAACGCGCCGAGGATCAACCCTTCGAGCCCAGCTTCATAGAGTTGTGAGGGATGGCGCGCGCAAATGCCCTCCACGCCCGCGCAGTCCTGGGCCGCCGCGCCGGGGAAGGCCACGCCCCAAGGCATGTCGGTTGCACGGCCCCAAAGTTCGGCATTAATGAAATTGGCGATGCGCCCCAACAGCAGGCCGGGTGGTACGCCAAGCGCCATGATATCTGCCGCACTCAGGCGCGCGATCCTGTGCCGCCATGTATAGATGAACCCGGCGGCAATAACGCCCAGAAGCCCCCCGTGAAAGGCCATGCCCCCTTGCCAGACCGCGAGGATTTCAGACGGGTTTTGCAGGTAGTAGCCGGGTTGATAGAAAAACACATATCCCAGCCGCCCGCCAAGGATCACACCCACAATGACCCATGTCAGCAGGTCTTCGATCTGGGCGGCTGTCATCACAGGTTGATCATCGCGCCAAAGATCGGGTCGTTTCACGGCACGCAGAACCAGCCGCCACCCCAGAACGATACCGACGATGTAGGCCAAAGCATACCAGCGCAAGGCAAGGTCAAAGCCGAAGACCGAGATTGAAAAAATCTCGGGAGACATATCTGGAAATGGAATGGTAGCGCGCATGTGGCATGCATGCCCTTGCCACTTGGCGGAAGTCAACCTTGCAGAGCAGGGATGACGGGTCCATATAAGAGGGAGCAAAGCGGAGAAAACAGATGCAGACGCGCAATAAGATTTTTGATGACATTTCGCAGTTGATGACCAACGCGATGGGCGTGGCCCAGGGCGCGCGTGATGAAGCGGAAACCGCGATGAAAGGTATGATGGATCGCTGGCTGGCGGATCGTGATTTTGTGACGCGCGAAGAATTCGACGCCGTGCGTGCGATGGCGCAAAAGGCGCGTGAGGAGAACGAAGCGCTCAAAGCGCGTCTCGATTCGCTTGAAGCCAAAGGCTGATCCAAAGGCGGCGCTTGCGCGCCATTACATTTTTTGTTTGCCGCAACATGTTCCCTCAGGAGCGCCAAACCGACGTAGTGTATTAACAATCCGTTGATACTCGCCCGAACCTCACGTCACTTGTTAACAGACGCCAAGAAATTGGGCCTGAATTCAATGTATCCACAAGTTATTGTAGGTTACCCCAAGAATAGGGGTTGCCAGAGCCTCATTCGCACCGCACCATATCTGGTATGGATGCGGGGGCTCGCCCCGCTCCTTAGAGCAGGCACCTAGCCTTGGGGGCTATATGGCACCTCCTTCGCTAGAGCGATAAAAAGAGGTAACACCATGGCCTTGTCCGAGCAGTATCTTGAAGACGACATTCACCCCATTGACATCGTTGAACATCTGGCAGCCCATCATGACTGGGATTTTGACCGGATTTCCGATGAGCAGATCGCCATGGCCGTGGAGGGCCAGTGGCGCACGTATTCGCTGACGCTTGCGTGGTCGGCCTATGACGAAACGCTGCGTATGGTGTGTACCTTTGACATGGAGCCGCCAGAAGAAAAACGCGCAGAGCTTTATGAGTTGTTGAACAACGTGAACGATCAGTGCTGGGCGGGCGCTTTCACCTATTGGGATGAGCAGAAGCTGATGGTGTATCGCTACGGTCTGGTGCTCGCCGGCGGAAATGTGGCAAGTGCCGAGCAGATTGACACCATGATCAGCGCTGCCGTCATGAGTGCAGAGCGTTATTATCCTGCGATGCAATTGCTGGTCTGGGGAAACCAGAGCCCGAAGCAGGCGCTTGAGGTCGCCATTGCAGAGGCCTACGGACGCGCGTAAAACCCACCCCGGAACACGCGGCTTCCGGGGGAGAACACGCATGCAAGACAGTCGGGTTGCAACCAGGGGCCTTGTGCTTTTGGGTTGTGGAAAAATGGGGTCGGCCATGCTGGCCGGTTGGCTGGAGGCGGGATTACCTGCCAGTGCCGTCTGGGTGGTGGAACCAAACCCCTCGGACTGGCTGGTCGGCACCGGCGTAGACCTCAGCGGGACCCTGCCAGAGGCCCCCGCCGTTGTTCTGGTCGCCGTCAAGCCGCAAATGATGGCCGAGGCGCTGCCGCTTTTAAAGCCCATGGGAAATGGTGATACGCTTTTCATCAGCGTTGCTGCCGGCATAACACTGGCTGCTTTTGAAGAGATTTTGGGCGCACAGACGCCGATCGTGCGCGCCATGCCGAATACACCGGCGGCCATATCCCAAGGCATCACCGCAATCGTGGGCAACAATGCCGCCAGCGCGCAGCACCTGGCTGAGGCTGAGGCCCTTTTGCAGGCGGTGGGCGAAGTCGTGCATGTCACGGATGAGGGCCAGATTGACGCCGTCACGGGTGTCAGCGGCTCGGGCCCTGCATATGTGTTTCACATGATCGAAACGCTGGCGCAGGCCGGGCAGGCGCAAGGGCTGGATGCTGAAACGGCCATGCGGCTTGCCAAGGCGACGGTTGCCGGGGCGGGTGCGCTGGCGATGACCTCTGAAGAGACACCCGAACAGCTGCGCATCAATGTGACGTCGCCGAACGGGACCACACAGGCCGCGCTGGAAGTCTTGATGGATGAAAGCACCGGTTTCCCGTCCCTGATGGCGCGCGCCGTCAAAGCCGCTGCCGACAGATCGCGGGAACTTGCCAATGGCTGAAATTACCTTTGATGATTTCATGAAGGTCGATATCCGCACAGGCGTGGTTTTGCGCGCCGAGCCCTTTCCCGAGGCGCGAAAGCCCGCCATCAAGATGTGGATCGATTTCGGCCCTGATATCGGTGAGAAAAAGACGTCTGCACAGATCACCGTGCATTACACACCCGAAAGCCTTGTCGGGAAACGGGTTATGGCAGTGGTGAACTTTCCGCCGCGCCAGATCGGGCCATTCATATCCGAAGTACTTGTTTTGGGTGTGCCGGATGAAAACGGGGCGGTCGTTCTGATCAGCCCGGACCAAGACGTACCAATTGGAGGACGGATGCATTGACCAGAATTTACATGGCGAGACCCTTGCCGAAACGTGTTCAGGAGGCGGCGCGCGCGCATTTTGATGTGACCGTTCGCGAGATCACCACCCCGTTGACGGGTGATGAAATGCGCATGGCGCTGGCAGAGTTCGATGGTGTTGTGCCAACGCTCGGCGATATGTTCACTGCCGAGGTCTTTGCGGATGTGCCCAAGCCACGGTGTCAGGTGCTGGCGAATTTTGGCGTCGGGTACAATCACATCGACGTCGCGGCAGCCAAGGCCGCCGGGATCGCCGTCAGCAACACACCCGGTGCGGTCACGGATGCCACAGCCGATATCGCGCTGTTGTTGATGCTGATGAGCGCGCGCCGTGCCGGCGAGGGCGAGCGGCTGTTGCGTGCGCGACAGTGGGAAGGCTGGCATCCCACGCAGCTTTTGGGGATGCATCTGGGCGGCAAAACTGTCGGGATCGTCGGCATGGGGCGAATCGGTCAGGCAATTGCGCGCCGCTGCACCTATGGCTTCGGGATGCAGGTTGCCTATCACAGCCGGTCGCCAAAGGAGCTTGATTTCGAGGCTGAACGCAAGGGCAGTCTGCTGGAGCTTGCCGCGTGCGTCGATGTGCTGGTGATTGCCGTGCCCGGCGGGGCAGAAACCCATCACCTGATCAACGCCGAGGTGCTATCTGCGATGCAACCCCACGCGCATCTGGTCAACATCGCGCGCGGCAATGTCGTCGAGGAATCGGCGTTGATTGCTGCTTTGCAGGCGGGGCAGATCGCCGGTGCGGGCCTTGATGTCTATGAGTTCGAGCCCGAAGTGCCAAAGGCCCTGATCGACATGGAAAACGTGGCCCTCTTGCCGCATCTCGGCACGGCGGCGCTTGAAGTGCGCGAGGACATGGGGCTGATGAGCGTGGATAACCTCAAGGCGTTTTTCGCCGGGACCCCGTTGCCCAACGCGGTCTAACGGTCGCCGGCGGCTTCGCGCCAATGGCGGCGGCAGAGCGATACATAAGTCTCGTTGCCGCCGACCTGTATTTGCGCGCCATCGCGCAACACGGTCCCGTTTTCGTCTTTGCGGATGACCATGCTGGCTTTCTTGCCGCAATGGCAAATGGTGCGCACCTCGCGCATTTCATCGGCCAGCGCCAGCAATGTGGCCGACCCTGGAAAGAGTTTTCCGCGAAAATCCACCCGCAGCCCAAAGCACATGACCGGCACACCCAGATCATCCACCGCGCGCGCCAGTTGCCATACCTGTTCCGTGCTGAGAAATTGCGCCTCATCCACAAAAACGCATGCGACCGGGCCTTCCTTCAACCGATTGTCGATCTTGGAAAAAAGGTCTTCTCCGCTCGTGAAGGTGTCCGCCGGCTCACCGATGCCGATGCGCGATGCAATACGACCGTCGCCGGCCCGGTCATCCACCTGTGCTGTGATCAGGAACGGCACCATGCCGCGCTCTTTATAGTTGTGCGCGGCCTGTAACAGAACGGTCGACTTTCCGGCGTTCATTGTGGAGTAGTTGAAGTAAAGCTTGGCCATGCGGTTTGATAGGCCGTGCCGGTTCGCGCCGCAATAGAGCAAAGCAGCGGTAAAAAGGCCAATGTGTGGCTGTCAGCGGGCGCTGACCCACCGTTCCCCAAAACGCTGGCACACATTCGGCCTCACCAAAACCGGCGTTGGGAGCGCCGGCCACTCATCATCCCCCGAACAGTTGGGAGTGTTTTTATAAATGACATTTCCCAAACATCTGATTAATGGGTAAAAACGCTTTGGTGTTCCCCGTTGGGGCAGGACGATACCGAAACCGATAAGGAGCCTCGAATGTCAGTTGTCGGCAGATACCTAAAGAAACACACGGAAGCGCTGGTCAAGGATGTCGGCGTTGAACAGGCCTGCCTCGTGACAGGTAAATCAAAGGCGACGCTTGGGCGGTATTATTCGGATCATGACGAACATGCAGACCGCTTCATGCCGATCGAGGCTGTGGCGCTTTTGGAAAAGGCGGCAAGCTATCCGCATGTAACGGGGGCCTTGGCCGAATTGTCAGGATCGTCGCTGCAATATGACGAACGGCGACCCAATCGGGAACGTCCGGGCGGTGTGAATGCGGATGTGATCGCCCTGAGCCAGAGGTTTGCGATGCTGATGGGCGAATACCAGCAATCCATGGAAGATGGGAAAATCACTGTCAGTGAGGCAAAGCGGCTGTTGAAAGAAACCACGCTGCTGCAGCAGGTGCTGATCGACATGAAATTGCATCTGGAAAACGATCACGGCGGGGCGTGAAGGCGGACGAATACCGCGTTACTTGTGACGCTTGAGCAGGACGGACCCGACGGAGTATCCGGCCCCGAAAGAACAGATCAGCCCGAGGTCACCCGCCTGTAAGTCTTCGGAGTATTTTGAAAAGGCGATGATGGAACCCGCTGATGAGGTATTGGCGTAGTCTTGCAGAATATTCGGCTGTTCTGCTGGTTTCGGGGTGCGGCCGAGCACTTTGCGCCCGATAAAGTCATTCATGGTCTTGTTGGCCTGATGCAACCACAGCCGCTTGAGCTGCGCCGCGCTTACGCTTTCGGACGTCAGATGCGCGCTGATGTGCTCAGACACCATGGGCAGCACTTCCTTGAAGACCTTGCGCCCGTTTTGCATGAATTGCATGTCGCGCCGGTCCACCATACCCGCCGGGCGGGACCGGCGCAGATAGCCGTTGTTGTTGCGAATGTTGTTCGAGAATTCCGTCGCGCAGCGCGTTGATACTATTTCAAAATATCCGTTTTTTGCATCTTCTGTCCGTTCGATCAGCGTGGCCGTGGCCACATCGCCAAAGATGAAATGACAATCGCGGTCCCGCCATTCCAGATGGGCCGAACAGATTTCAGGGTTGATGACCAATGCGCGTCGGATGCTGCCGGATCTGATCATATCAGCGGCTGTCTGAATCCCAAAGGTCGCCGACGAACAGGCCACATTCATGTCAAAGGCAAAGCCGCCCGCGCCAAGAAGGTTCTGGATTTCCACGGCAATTGCGGGGTATGCGCGTTCCATATTGGAGGCGGCGCAGAGTATCAGATCCACGTCGCCCGCCTCACTACCGGCTTGCGAGAGCGCCTTTCGTGCCGCATCCACGCCCATCTCGGCCATCAGCGAAGGTTCTTCATCGCCCCGTTGTCGCAGCAGCGGGTGCATGACCTTTGGGTCAAGGACCCCTTCCTTATCAATGACATAACGCTGTTGAATGCCGGAGGCTTTGACGATGAACTCTTCGGACGAATACGCCTTGGCCTCTACCTCGCCCGCCGCAATCCCGGCTGCATTTTCCGCATTGTAAATATCCACATAGGCGTTGAAGGCCGCCACCAATTCCGCGTTGGTGATGACATTCTCAGGCGTGAAAACGCCGGTTCCGGTTATGGCTGGTCTGTGCATGGGGTCCTCCGACACATGCCCAAGTGAGACCGGATATAGGGCCTTGGGTCAAGCATGCAGACACATCTTGACGCAGCGTTCGAGCGGCAGGGGCTGGCCTATTTGCCGGTCGGTATGGAGAAAACGACAAAACCGTCCTGTCGGAAAACCTCCACCGCGCCGGTTTGAACGACAAAATCATCCAGCGTACTGAGGTTCACCGGGCATCCGACCAGATCGGCGGTATGGTCAAGATAATCAATCGTTTCTGCGGATTCTCCCAGCCGGCGGCACGGATCACCCTGTGCCGGATACCCTGTGCCAAAAAAGGGCAGGGAGGTTTCGGTCGGTTCTGTCGGCTGTATCAAGGGGGCGCAAGCGGTGCTGAGGGCAGTGGCTGTCAGGCAAAGATAAATGCGCATTCAAAACCTCGATATTGGTGATGGGCTGTAGGCGTTCAGATCAGCATTTAACGCATGACGGCGCAAGCCTTTTAAAGCGTCATGCGAAAACACTGCATCACGTGGCACTGCCTGAAATCAAGGATTTCAACGCGTTACATCAACGGTGCATGTCAGCCTTGCAGTGCTTTGACCCCCACATCGCCATCAGCTTGTGCACGGATGGCGAGCGCTGCTGCATAGCTGCCTGCCGCGGTCGTGAAATACGGGATCTTGTCATAAAGCGCGATGGAACGGATCGATTTGCTATCGTCCACGGCCTGCGCCCCTTCGGTGGAGTTCATGACCAGATGGATCGCCTCATCCTTCATCATATCGGTGATGTCGGGGCGGCCTTCGTAGACCTTGTTGACGACGCCGCAGGCCATGTCATGCGCATTTAGCCATTTCGCGGTCCCGCGGGTGGCGACCAGTGTGAAACCTTGTTCCAGCAAAAGACGCGCGGCATCCAGCATCTCGTCGGTCTTGTCCGCATCCTTGATCGAAATGAAGGCACATCCCTTTGTGGGCAGCGGGTTGCCAGCGCCCATCTGCGCCTTGAGGAAAGCGCGCGGGAAATCACGGTCCCAGCCCATCACCTCACCGGTGGAGCGCATTTCCGGGCCCAGAATGGTATCCACACCGGGGAAGCGCGCAAAGGGCAAGACCGCCTCCTTGACGGAGAACCAGGGCATGTTCGGATCGGCCAGCGTCATCGGGTCCCCCAAGGGCAAGACGTCCTCGTAGGCGGCATCTGCATCATAGGCAGGGCGCAGTGGGAAGTTGCGCAGCGGCTCGCCGGCCATGATGCGCGCAGCGATCGAGGCGATGGCCGAATCCGTGGCCTTGGCGACAAAGGGCACTGTGCGCGAGGCGCGCGGATTGACCTCGATCAGGTAGACTTCGTCATCCTTGACTGCGAATTGGATGTTCATCAGACCAACCACGTTGAGCGCCTTGGCCAGAGCATGTGTCTGTTCGGTGACTTCCTCGATGATTTCAGGTTTCAGCGAATAGGGGGGCAGCGAGCAGGCACTGTCGCCCGAATGCACGCCCGCCTCTTCGATGTGCTGCATCACCCCTGCTACGTGCACATCCGTCCCGTCACTCAGCGCATCCACGTCAAGCTCGACCGCGCCGGTCAGGTAGCTGTCTAGCAGCACGGGGCTGTCACCGGACACAACGACCGCCTGCGAGATATAGCGCTCAAGGCTTGCCTGATCGCGCACGATCTCCATCGCGCGACCGCCCAGAACATAGGACGGGCGGATCACCAGTGGAAAGCCGATGTCCTGCGCGATTTCGAGGGCTTCGGCATCAGAATGGGCAATGCCGTTTTTCGGCTGTTTGAGACCAAGGCTCTGCACAAGCTGCTGGAACCGTTCACGATCTTCGGCCAGATCAATGGCGTCCGGGGTCGTGCCGAGGATCGGAATGCCCGCCTCTTCCAGCGCATTGGCAAGCTTGAGCGGAGTTTGACCGCCAAACTGCACGATCACACCGTGCAGCGTGCCGTTTTCCTGCTCAACCCGCATGATTTCCATTACATGCTCGAAAGTCAGCGGTTCGAAATACAGCCGGTCCGAGGTGTCATAATCCGTCGAGACCGTTTCGGGGTTGCAGTTGATCATGATCGTCTCATACCCCGCTTCCGTCAGGGCGTAGCAGGCGTGACAACAGCAATAATCAAACTCGATCCCTTGTCCGATGCGGTTCGGACCACCGCCGAGGATCACGACCTTCTTGCGGTCCGTCGGGCGGGCTTCGCATTCGGCCTCGCCAAAGACGGGCGCCTCATAGGTCGAATACATATAGGGTGTTTGCGCCTCGAATTCCGCCGCACAGGTGTCAATCCGCTTGAAGACCGCGGCAACGCCCTGATCCAAGCGGATCTTTCTGACGTCTGCCTCGCTATGATTGGTCAGTTGTGCAAGACGTGCGTCGCTAAAGCCAAGCATCTTGAGGCTGCGCAGTGCCTTTTCACCCGTGGGCAGGCCGTTTTCGCGCAGGTCTTTTTCCGTATCGATGATTTCGCGAATACGCGCGAGGAACCACGGATCAAACATGGTGACGCCATATATGTCCTCATCCGTCAGCCCGTGGCGCATGGCCTGTGCGATGGTGCGCAGGCGCTGCGGCGTCTGCTGGCTGATCGCCTTGACGATGGCGGCCCTGTTTGCGTCTTCCACCTCCCAATGCCCGACCCCGACACCTGGAATGTCGATCTCGTTGAACCCTGTGAGCCCTTCCTCCATGGACGCCAGCGCCTTTTGCATGCTTTCGTGGATGGTGCGCCCGATGGACATCGCCTCCCCCACGCTTTTCATTGCGGTGGTCAGATTGGGCGTGCTGCCGGGGAATTTCTCAAAGGCGAATTTCGGAATCTTGGTGACCACATAGTCAATCGAAGGTTCAAAGCTCGCAGGCGTGACCTTGGTGATGTCGTTGTCCAGTTCATCCAGCGTGTAGCCGACGGCCAGCTTGGCCGCGATCTTGGCAATCGGGAAACCCGTCGCCTTGGACGCCAGCGCGGAGGAGCGCGACACGCGCGGGTTCATCTCGATCACCACCATACGGCCATCGACCGGGTTGACCGCCCATTGCACGTTCGATCCGCCCGTTTCGACGCCGATCTCGCGCAGCACGGCAATCGAGTGATTGCGCATGATCTGGTATTCCTTGTCGGTGAGCGTCAGGGCAGGGGCCACGGTGATGCTGTCGCCGGTGTGCACGCCCATTGGGTCCACATTTTCGATGGAGCAGACGATGATCGCATTGTCGGCGGTGTCGCGCACCACCTCCATCTCGAACTCTTTCCAGCCCAGCAGGGATTCATCCACCAGGATCTGTCCGACGGGGGAGGCATCCATGCCGGACCGGCAGATCGCTTCGTAATCGTCGCGATTATAGGCCACGCCGCCACCGGTGCCGCCCATTGTAAATGCCGGGCGGATGATCGCGGGCAAGCCCACCTCTTCCAACGTGTCGAGCGCCAGACGCACCCCTTCGGCCAGGTCCTTCTTGCCGTTGGCATCCTTGGGGGCGGTGACAATCGCCGCCTTGGGGTTTTCGATACCCAAACGGTCCATCGCCTCGCGGAAGAGCTTGCGGTCTTCGGCCATCTCGATGGCTTCGCGTTTCGCGCCGATCATCTCGACGTTGAACTTGTCGAGCACGCCCATCTCTTCGAGCGCCAGCGATGTGTTCAACCCCGTCTGCCCGCCCATGGTAGGCAGCAGCGCGTCGGGGCGCTCTTTTTCGATGATCTTTGCGACCATTTCGGGGGTGATCGGCTCGATATAGGTCGCATCCGCCAATTCGGGGTCGGTCATGATCGTGGCGGGGTTGGAATTGACGAGGATGACGCGGTAGCCTTCCTCCTTGAGGGCCTTGCAGGCCTGTGCGCCTGAGTAGTCGAATTCACACGCCTGACCGATGACGATGGGGCCGGCACCGATTATCATGATGGAGTTGATGTCGGTTCTTTTCGGCATGATCAGGCCCCCAATTTTCAAAACGCCATATGCGTCCAAATTGTCCTGCGTTATAGGCAAGCCGGGCTGACGTGCAAGGGGAAAGGGGGATTGTACCTCAGCTTGCGAAAAAGCTACGCACTGCCGTTTCGAATTCGCGGGGTTTGTCGGCGTGCAGCCAGTGGCCTGCGCCGCGCAGTTTCGCAAATTGCGCCCGCGTAAACAGCGATTTTATGGTTTGTCGATGCTGCGGTTGAACGTAGTCGGACTCTGCACCGCTCAAGAACAGCGTGGGGCCGTCAAAGCGCGTGTCGAACTGCGGAAAGGACATGATTTTATCCATTTCAGCTTCCAGCGTTGCAAGATTCAACCGCCAGCGTTTTTCGCCCAGATCAAGCGACTGCGTGAAAAAGCTGCACAGTGCAGGTTCGACACCTTGGGCTGCCAATTGCGCCTCTGCATCCGAACGACGTGACACGGCGTCCAGATTCACAGCTTTCATGGCGTGGATGAACGGAAGCTGGCTGTGCGTATATGCCACCGGCGCGATGTCGGCCACGAGCAGGCGGTGCACGAGGTCAGGGCGGGTCAGCGCGAGAGCCATCGCTGCTTTGCCCCCCATGGAATGGCCAACAAGCTGCACCGGGCCGCCCAGATGTTCGATCGTTTCGGCCAGGTCGGCGGCCATTTCAGGATAGCTGTGCGTTTGGGTGTGGGGGCTCAAACCGTGGTTGCGCAGATCGACCGTATAGACGCGAAAGCCATCAGACAGGCGTTTGGCAATCACGCCCCAGTTGCGCGCAGAGCCGTAAAGCCCATGGACAATCATCACGGCGGGGGCGGTGGGCGCGCCAAATTCATTCACGTTCAACATGGCCAAGGGCTAGCGGATTTCGCTAGGCTCTGCCAGAACCATTCGGCGAGAAGCGTTCTGACAGGGAGCAGCGCCATGCAGGAGAGCGAGAAGATCACCGCAAAAGTCACGGCGCTGCGGGATCTGTTTCGGGTCCATATGGGGATCAAGGCACCCACACTGGCAAAGGCGGCCTATCGTGCACGGCGACAGTTGCCGCAGGGATTGCGCGCAAAGGCCGCGATGCTGGTTGAGGCCGAAACCATGGCGCTGAACCCGAAACTCGCACGACGGCTGGATATGGCAGCGCTGGACAGCGCCTATATGGAGCTTGCCGAGCATCTGGAAGCCTTGGACCTTGCGGATGCGCGGTGGGGCCGGTTGGTGAATATGATCGCGGGTGTCGTGCTGAACCTGCTGATCTTTGGCGGACTGACCCTGTTGTTCCTGTGGTGGCAGGGTCTGGTCTAACGGTTAAACGTATGTCTTGCGCCGGGTCTGCGCCTTGACGTCAGACCTGCGCGCCCCGCCCCTTGGCAGCATTAAAAAAACCGACCCGGCACAAGCATTCATTTACAAAACTAGTTTTATGGTTATGTTGAGGCCATGGAAACGAACGAATCTGTCGCCACCGCTCTTGCAGCCCTCGGACACGCCACACGTCTTTCAGTGTTTCGCCTGCTCGTGCGCGCGGGGGATGAGGGGCTGAATGTTGGCGATATCGGCCATCATCTGGACATGGCGCCGTCAACGCTGGCGCATCATCTCAAGGCTTTGGTGGATGCGGGTCTTGTCCGGCAGGAACGGCAAGGACGCCAGATCGTGAACCGCGTCAAATATGACGCCATGCATCAGATCGTTTCTTTCCTGACGTCCGAATGTTGCGTGGGCGTCAAACTCTCCCGGGAGGATGCCGCATGAGCGGTCGTACTTTCACGCATAAAGAAACGATAAATCCAAGGATTTCGTCATGACAGAACTTGCGCTGAACCTGCGTTCGCGGGCCTCTGACCTGATCCATAGGCTGTGGACGCACGAAAGGGTCTGGTTGTTCTCGGCTTGCCTTCTGGGTGCATTGTTTCTGATCGTGCCTGCGCAGGGGGCTGTCAGCGCTGCTTTTGTGGCGCAGAACCTGATCAGTGTCGCGCCGTTTCTCGTCTTGTCCATCGGCATTGCGGCTTATGCGGGCGCGTCCGGCGCGGATGGGCTGATCGCCCGCGCGTTCACCGGATCGCCGCTTGTCATGATCGTCATTGCCGCATTGGCGGGTGGGCTGTCCCCGTTCTGCTCCTGCGGTGTCATTCCGCTGATCGCGGCGCTTTTGGCAATGGGCGTGCCGCTGGCGGCTGTCATGGCATTCTGGCTGGCCTCCCCGGTGATGGACCCGTCCATGTTCGTGCTGACCACAGGTGTCATCGGGCTTGAATTTGCGATTGCGAAAACGCTGGCGGCTGTCGGTTTGGGCATCGCGGGCGGGGTCGTTGTTCATCTCATGGGCAAAGCGGGCGGCCTCGGCGATCCGCTGCGCGACGGCGTCGGCAATGGCGGGTGCTGTGGCTCCTCCGTTCGGGGGGCAAAGGACGTGGTCTGGACATTCTGGCGCGACGACGAACGGATGGCCAAGTTCTGGCGTGAGGGGGTCAAGGCCACCCTGTTTCTTGCCAAATGGCTGACACTGGCGTTTTTGCTGGAGAGCCTGATGCTTGCTTGGCTGCCGGCGGATCTGGTTGCGCAAACGCTGGGCGGGTCTGGGCTTGCGCCGATTGCGGTCGCGACGGTGGTGGGTGTGCCCGCCTATTTGAACGGCTACGCAGCACTGCCCCTTGTCGGCGGCCTGATGGATCAGGGAATGGCGGCGGGAGCGGGCCTTGCCTTTCTGGTGGCCGGTGGCGTGACCTCCCTGCCAGCGGCGATTGCGGTCTGGGCACTGGTCAAGCGGCGTGTCTTTTTCCTCTACGTGGGGATCGCGCTGACGGGATCCTTTGTGGCGGGGCTGCTCTTGCACCTGTGGACATCGCTATGAGCATAAAAGCCCGCGCAGGGGGGCTGACAAACTGCGACAGGCTGGGAAAACGGGTCGGTCAGTTCCGGCCTCATACGCGTTTAAACCGTCATGCGAAAAACGTAGATCACGTAACGCTGCCTGAAATAAAGGATTTCAACGCGTTGCGTGATGCGTGATTTTTCAGGTTTTTCGTCACACGCTCTGGATCAATGACCGCCGCTGAACACTAGCGTCTGCACCGGCATCAGCAATAGTCTCAGTCTCAAACCAGCCGCATGGACCACGCCGATCGTGTCAATCACATGTAGTGCCAGCTTGTGAAGAGTGCCGAGGCTTTCGTCCTCAAGGCGTTCGTGATTGTCCGTGTAGACGTTCGCGATGCAGTTGCTGCCCGGCGGCAATAGTTCGGCCGTCCCTTCGTAAAGCGGTTCCAGATAGACCATGACGCTGCCCGGCTGCTGGTTGTTCTGCGGGTCCAGCAGGCGGTCGCTGGGGCGGACCTGTCCCGACGGGATCACGTCCTGAACCGCGACAACCACCATCGGAATGACGGTAAACGGCTTGGTCATACAACCGATTTCGCCAATCATTCCCGGTTTGATGACCTGTGCGGCCATTTGGTTGAAACCGGCCTGAAAGCGGCTCCGCCCGGATGTCACGGGCACCAGAACGCCCGCTGGTCGCAGGACCGGGCTGATGTAGTCACCGACCTGCAGGCTCAGTTGTTCGACACGACCGGTCACGCCCGCATAGACCACGGTTTTTTCCAGCTCGGCATTGGCTGCATCAAACTGTGCGAGCGCGTTGGCTTTCTGCGCGGGGATGAGCGAATCGATGCGTTCCTGCGTCTCCGCCAGTTGGGCAATCGCTGCGTCACGCTGTGCGGAGCGTTGCGCAACGAGGTTTTCAAAACGGTCGATTTCAGTAAGGCGCACGGCGGTCGAGCCCTGATCGCGCAGGGTCACATTGCGTTCGAGCTCTTCCTCCGCCTGCTTCAGGGCAGCGGTGGCCCCGGCGATGGCGGCGGTGGCCTCGGTCAGATCGGTTTGCGCGACTTTCAGGGAGGCATCGGCCTGCGCAATCATCGCCTTTGCGGCTTCGACCTGTGCGCGTTGGGAGTGGTCCTCCAGACGAAATATCGGCTGGCCCAGGTTCACCAATTCGTTGTTCTTGACGTAGATTTCCAGCACGCGGCCCCCGGCCTGCGGCAAGATCGTCACTGTGCGAAAATAGGACACGACGGAATTTGTGGCCGGGTGGAAATAAAACAGCGTGGTAATCACGGTGAGCGCCATGATCGCGCATCCGGTTATGCCCCACCTGAGTTCATACCAGACGCTGAAAAGGTTGATTTCAATACCTATTCTCTTGCCCTGCCGGAAGCGGCGATAGAGATAGTCAGGTAGGATCGTAAACAGCGCGCAGATCAGTGTCTCAAGCATCGGAGGTGTCTTTCGGCGCCGGATTGATCGGGGTTTGCGCAGCGGCGGGTGTGTCATGCGACCCGTTTCGATCAATCGCATCGGCAATGGCGCGCAGGGGGCTGCTGAAGTCTGGAAACTGGAACCCCGCCACAAGGATCGCGGCCACCCAGAAGAGCCCGTTGTGAGTAAACAGGGCGAGCAGGGACAAAATACCAACCAGTTGGAACTGCGGATGGTTCGACTTATGCGCCAGCTTTTCCGGAATCGCATGCAGCGTGAAATAGGCGACACCGATCAGGATCACGATTGCGACCGTGAAAAAAACCATGAAGGTGAAAAGGTAGTCGCTGCCATCAGCCGCGGTCACATATTTGGGAATATGTCCGGTCGCCATGGGGTGAAGCGTTGCAGGTTCCATGCGTTCTCCAAAAGATACCACAAACGCAGACCTTTGAGGCCCATGATACCAACACCTTCATAACGAGAAATCCGTTGGCATTGCAATGCTGCGCTTTTGGCCGACGGCATGTAAATGCGGACAGCACAGAGTTTCCCTTGACGCGCGGCAGAATGTCGGGAAAGGGTTCTGGGGATGGTGTTCGGAAAGCCAAAAGCAATCCGGGCTGAAAAGGGAATACGGTGCGGCGTTCGTAACAGACGCCAAGTCCGTGACTGCCCCCGCAACTGTAAGCGGTGAGCGACCCCGATGATCACCACTGGGTGCATCCGCATCCGGGAAGGATCGGGCAAGCTGTGACCCGCAAGTCAGGAGACCTGCCATCATCGATGTAACTTCAACCCGGGCGGGGTGTCCGGACAGGAGGTCATGATGGATTTACGGGCCAACCCGTCGAAAAATACATGTCCCACAAGGCACCCTGCGCAATCGCGGAGGGCGACATGGGAACACCGACACATAGAATAACAATCTGCACATCCTGCCGACACAAGGGCACCGACTGCAAACCTGGCTATGAATTGATTGCCAGACTGCGCGCGGCCATTGCTGCTGCGGGCGACAGCGTGAGCGGAGAATTCGAGATTTCCGGCGTGGCCTGCATGGCGGGCTGTGATCGCCCCTGCACGGTTGCCTATCACGGCACGCGCAAGGCGACCTATCTTTTTGGCGACATCGAGGCGGATGCGGATATCGCTGATCTGGTTCGTTTTGCACGTGATTACGCACTGCTGGAGGACGGATGGTGTTCGTCGGTTGATCGTCCCGGCAAATTACGCAAAACCACGCTTGCGCGCGTGCCTGCGGCCATCATCGCGCTTGAAGTCAGCGATGTGCGTGTCTCATGAACGCCACGGACATTGTCGCGCAGAACATCAGCTGGGCGCCGCGCCGCAAAGAGCCGCTCTTGCTGCACCCAACCAGTTTTCGCGCCAAAGCCGGCAGCGTGATGGGCGTTGTCGGTCCAAATGGGGCGGGTAAATCAACCCTGTTGCGTCTGCTTTACCGGTATCAGGCGCCCCTGAGTGGTCAGATCAGGATCGGCGGAGACGACATCTGGTCGATCCCGCCGCGCGCCGCTGCGCGAAAGGTGGCGGCGGTTTTGCAGGAACAGCCGTCGTCCTTTGGACTGACAGTGCGCGAAATCGTGACGCTGGGTCGCGCGCCGCACCGCCTTGGGTTTGCCACCGCAGGCGCAAAGGATGCGCAGATCGTGGAAGCCGCGCTTGAGACGCTGAACCTGAGCGATCTGGCGGATCGGGACCTCGTCAACCTGTCGGGCGGTGAACGCCAGCGGGTCATGGTGGCCCGCGCCCTTGCGCAAGAGCCGCAGGTGCTCGTGCTGGATGAGCCGACCAACCATCTGGACATCCGCCATCAGCTTGAGGTGCTCGCCCTCATTCGCGCGCTGGATGTGACGATCATCGTCTCTCTGCACGATTTGAATGTCGCGGCGGATGCCTGCGATACCATTCTGCTGCTCGAAAACGGACACACGCGTGGCGTGGGGCCGCCTGATGCGGTGCTTACTGCGCATCGTGTTTCGGACGTCTTTGCCGTCGAGGCGCGCGCAGAGCAGCTCAGCCCCAGCAAGGCCAAACACTTATCCTTCCATCTTCCGCATTAAGGTCGGCACAAAATGAAAACGACACATATCCTCTCTTCCCTCTTCATCACGCTTGTGGGCACCGGCGCGCTGGCGCAGACAACGGTGCAAAGCTGCAATCGAACCGTCACCTTCGACGCGCCGCCGAAGGCTGCAATTTCCAATGACGTCAACCTGACCGAGATGATGCTGGTCCTTGGGCTGGCGGACCGGATGGTGGGCTATACCGGTATCTCCGGCTGGAAAACGCTGGATGCGGAAATGACCGCAGGCGTCGAAGCCTTGCCAGAATTATCCGCCAAATACCCCAGCAAGGAAGTGCTGATCGGGGCGGACGCTGATTTCTTCTTTGCGGGGTGGAACTATGGCATGCGGGTCGGCGGCGAAGTGACCCCCGAGACGCTGGAGCCCTTTGGCATCAAGGTATACGAGCTGACCGAAAGCTGCATTCACGTTGGTGAGAAAGCCGCCGTCAGCATGGAAGATATGTATGCCGATCTGCTGAACCTCGGCGCGATCTTTAACGTATCCGAAAAGGCGGAGGCACTGGTCGCAGGCTACCGCGCGGAACTGGACAGCTTCACCGCGTCATTGTCGCCGCTCAGCACCCCGCCGCGTGTTTTTGTCTATGACAGCGGCGAAGACGTGCCTTTTACCGCCGGGCGCTATGCGATGCCGAATGCGTTGATCGAGGCCGCGGGCGGCGTGAACATAATGAATGATCTGGAAAAAAGCTGGGCGACGGTAGGCTGGGAAGCCGTCGTTGAACGCAATCCCGAGGTCATCGTGATCGTCAATTACGGGGACGTCACCGCCGAACAGAAGCGCGACTTCATGATGTCAAACCCGGCTTTCGCGGAATTGGACGCGGTGCGCAACGACCGTTTCGTGACGCTTGAGTATGTGGAGGCCACGCCGGGGCCGCGCAACATCGCCGCCGTCAAGACACTTGCCGCCGCCTTCCGGGCGCAGTGATCGCCATGTTCAGGGCCGCCGCAGCACGCTCCCGGCAGTCTGCGGTCTACCCTGTCGCCATGATCTGCGGCTGGGCAGTTTTGTTGGTGTCGCTCAGCATGGCGGTCAGCGTGGGCGCTGTTTCAATCCCCTTTGCCACGGTCTGGGGCGTGGTGCTGAACAATGCCTTTGGTGCATCCTTCGAGGGCGATTGGTCGGCTGGGCGCGAGGCGATTGTCTGGGACATCCGCTTTCCACGCGCCCTGCTGGCCTGTTTCGTGGGTGCCGGTCTGGCGATGGTGGGCGCAAGTCTGCAAGCCGTCACGCGCAACCCGCTTGCGGATCCGCATCTGCTGGGGATTTCTGCGGGCGGGGCTTTTGGCGCCATTCTTGCGCTGCTGCACACCGGGTTGTTTCTTGGGCTGCTGACGGTGCCTCTTCTGGCCTTTGCAGGGGCCTTGGGCGCGACGCTGCTGGTGCTGGCAGTCTCGCAGTTTGCCGCCGCCACCAGTGCGGATAGGCTGGTGCTGGCCGGGGTTGCGGTTTCCTTCATCGTGATGTCGATGGCGAATGTGCTGATTTTCCTTGGTGATCCGCGCGCGACCCATACGGTCGTGTTCTGGATGCTTGGGGGCTTGGGGTTGGCGCAATGGGATCAGCTCGTCTTTCCGCTGCTCATTCTGGTTTTCTGCGGCGTCTATCTGCGCATCCATGCCGAGAACCTCAACGCCATGACGGTGGGGGATGAAACTGCCGCAACGCTGGGCCTGAATGTGGCACGCTTTCGCTTGTCGATCTTTTTCATCGGCGCGTTGATCACGGGGGTGATGGTCGCCTTTTCCGGGATCATAGGTTTTGTCGGGCTGATGGTGCCTCATATCGTGCGGTTGATCGTGGGGGGCGATTATGCGCGGGTCTTACCAGCCTCGGCTTTGCTGGGCGCGGTTTTCCTGCTTTGGGCGGATATTGTCGCGCGCACGGTCATGGCGCCCGAAGACATGCCGATCGGGATCGTGACCGGGCTTGCGGGTGGCACCTTCTTTGTCTGGTTGCTGCGCCGCAGGCAGCGTTGAGGAAACGCGCCACGAGAGAGCACCACACGCGGGCGTATGTTCAAAAGCGGCAAGCACCGCCGTGCGCGCGCCAGCGCTGGTGGGTGGGGCCCGAAGCTGCGGGCCTTTCAGAACGATAAATGCCGATTTTCAAGCATAGCGTGTCGACAGATGAGATTTGTATTGCTAACATTCCATCTATTGTAGAACTGTATTTGGACGAAAAGACCTTTTCAGCGCCAGCCCCGGCGCCTGTGGACGGCAGGCGCCAGGGGGCCACCACGCTGATATGACGCGGTTTTCGCTGGTCGTGATGGCATTTGGTTTTTTGATAAAGTTAGAGGAATTGGACACATCATGACATTTCGAGTGATCTTGGCCATAGCGGCATTGGCAGCTGTCGCGGGGTGTTCGTCGCCTGTCTATCGCGGGTCTGTGGCGTCTTTTGGGGACGCAACACAAGCCGCCGCGCAGGCTCAAACCAAACGGCTCAGTACGTTGTCGGACAGTCAGATTTCAGACATCAGGGGGGACCTTGCGCAAAACGGCGTATTACTGGCCTATGCGCCGGAATGTGCCTTGCTGGCTGTGCCGGGGTCTTCGATTGACGATTGCAAAGTGGTGCGCCGGGATGGTGCGCCAATAGACAACCCGGAGAGCTTTGCCTCCATCGCAGCGCTGAACAAGGCCATGGGGGAATATGGTGCGAACCTTGCGGCCCTGGCCGCCGATGCATCAGAGGATGGGGCCGCGTTCAATACCTCGCTCACCAATCTTGCCGTATCTGTCGAAGGCCTGAGCGCGGCGCTGGGCGGGGCAGGGACGAAAGATCAGTTTGAAGCGGTTGGCGCGGCCTTCGGGGGCATCGGCACGGCCACATTTGCAGGCGCGCGCACCTCCAAGCTGCGCGAAATCATCGTGGCGGTCGATCCGCAAATCCAGCAGGCCACGGCGTTGCTCAGTGCCGCCTCCGAAGCGCTGACGCTGAGCGAAGTCACCACATCCCTGCAGCGTGTGGAACGTGCGGAACGCGCGCTTGCGTCGGCCTATGCCAACAACGCATCGACGCGCGATGTGCAGCGCTTGCAGGACCGGCTTTTTGATGAGGTGGCGGCGCTGAAACGCAGTGCCGCAGCCAGAGATGCCTATGCCAATATCGGCCAGACACACGCCAAACTGGCCAAAGCATCGCGTGACCGCGCCAGCAAAGAAGACTTGCAAGGTTCAATTGTGGAACTGTCCAAGCTTGTCAAACTCCTTTCGGAGTCCGCCGACCCATTTTGATCACAAAGGAATATTGAATGTCCAAAGCGCGTTTAAGCAACTGGGGGTCCTGGCAACAAACCCGTAACGCCATCGCGGTCAACCTTGGCTACAACATCGAATCCCGAAACAACGCGGCACCGGGGTCAGACGCGGAGAAACTCTATTCCGACAATATCGACGCGCTGCTCGACAGTATGAAGGTCCATGCCCTGAGTGGTCTGCGTCAGGTCGATCTGGAAATTGCCAATTCGACCCTGTTGAAAGAAATTGAAGCGGCATCGCGCGAGATCAAGAAAGAAACGGATCGCATCAAGGATGCGACAGAGCGCCTTGATGACCTCACGCGCCTTGTCAAGAAACTGGCGAAACTGGTTGGTCTGTTTTCCGGCCTGTAACGCAATCCGCTCGGTTTTATCTTTTGCGGCCTTTTTACTTTCCTGTTTGCGCTGCTGGCTTTGGAGCGCCATAGGGTAGCGCGTGCGCTGCAGGATATCGTCGGGGAAAAGATGGCCGAGACAAAGCAAATCATATTCGATCTTGACGGAACGCTGATCGACAGCGCCCCGGACCTGCGGGCGGCGATGAACGTCGCCCTGGGGCAGATGGGGCGCGCACCGCTCGATTTGAAAACGGTCATCGGCTTCATCGGCAATGGTGTTGAAAAGCTCGTTGCCCGCAGTCTTGTTGCCACAGGCGGGTCGGACGCACACACGCATGCGCGCGCGCTCGACCTGTTTCTGCAGGCCTATGCAAAGGACAAGGTGAACCTGACAAAGCCCTTTCCGGGTGTTCTTGAATGTCTTGACCGCCTGAAGGGGGCGGGCATACCGATGGCGGTGTGCACCAACAAACCGCATGGCCCGGCAAATGAGATTTGCGCCCTGATGGGGCTTGATGGCTACTTTGACGTGATTGCAGGGGCGCAGCCGCATATTCCCAAAAAACCCGACCCCGCACCGCTTCTGGCTGTGATCGACGCCCTGGGCGGGGAGCGCGCAGGCACGCTCTATGTGGGCGACAGTGCGGTTGATTATGAAACAGCCCGTGCGGCGCAGGTGCCTTTCAGGCTTTATGCGCATGGGTATCTGAACAGCCCGCTGCCGGATCTGAGTGCAGAAAATCGGTTTGACGACTGGGCGCGCGTCGATTTTTCCTAAAGGTCAGGCATCGACTTGTACCGCCAGCACAGCCAGACAATCGCCTGGCTGGATCAGGCCGGGGTGATGGCGCGCGATCATCAGGCCGGAGCGCTGCGCAAGCACCTGCAACGGTACGCGTCCTGTCGCGCCCGGCTCCCAGATTTCCGCAATCAGATCGCCACAAGCGACCTGCTGCCCGAGCCCTGTTTTGAAATCGACCAAGCCACCGGTTTGGGCAAAGTGAAAGCAGGCATCATCGGGTTGTGTCAGTTGGATGCTGGGCGCGCGACTCGGCGTCCCCTCCATAATCCCAGCATGGATCAGCAGATTGCGCAAGCCGTCCCGGGCAATCCTGACCGTTTCGGGGGTCGCGGTTCCGCCCCCGGCCAGTTCCGTGGTGACAAAGGTCTTGCCCTGACTTTCCGCCGCATGATCATACATGCCGCGCGCATCTATTTCGCGCATCTCAAGGCTATAGGGCGCGTTGAATGCATCACGGGCCGCCCGACAGCGGGCCTCCTGTTCCTTGTTCTCAAGGATGTGCGAGGCTGCAAAGGGCAGGAAATTCAGCGTCTTGCCGCCCGAATGGAAATCCAGCACGACATCTGCCATGGGCAGCAGGATACGCTGGACGTAATCGGCCATCTTTTGTGTCGGGCTGCCATCGACCCGGCCGGGGAAAGCCCGGTTCATGTTTACCCCGTCCACGGGCGAGGTGCGTGTGCCTGCCAGAAAGGCCGGATGGCTCATGGAAGGCAGGATAATCACCCGCCCGTTGATCTGATGCGGTGCCAGATCGCGCGCCAGATGATGCAGGGCAATTGGCCCTTCGTATTCATCGCCATGATTGCCACCGCTGAGCAATGCCGTGGGCCCTGCGCCATTCTTGATCACGCAGATCGGGGTCAGGATCGACCCCCACGCGCTGTCATCCCGGCTATGGGGCAGGCGCAGGTGCCCGTGCTGCACCCCCTCTGCATTGAAATCGACCGATGAATGGACCGCTGTGTCGCCCATCCGTCTACCCTTTGATGACCAAGGCGCGTGGCGTGCTGCACAGGCAGGTGGCGCCGGTTTGCGTGATGACAATCGGCTCGGTGATCTCAAGACCGCCATCATCCAGCCAGAGCGCGGGCATGAAATGAAAACTCATACCCGGTTCCAGCACGCTCTTGTCGCCTGTGCGAAAGGACATGGTGCGCTCGCCCCAGTCGGGGGGATAGGACAAGCCGATCGCATAGCCGCAGCGGCTGTCTTTTTGAAACCCGTATTTGTTGAGCGTTGTGTTGAAGGCCCGTGCGATGTCCTCGCACCGGTTACCGGGTTTTGCCTGCTCCAGCCCCGCGCAGATCGCTTCGAGCACGGCCTGTTCCGCGTCCAGATATTTTTGCGGCGGATTGCCCAGAAATAACGTGCGGGATTGCGGGCATTGATACCGTTTGTGCGCCCCGGCGATTTCGAAAAACGTGGCCTCCCCGGTGCGCAGGGGGCGGTCGTCCCACGTCAGATGCGGGGCGGTGGCATCCATGCCGGACGGGGCCATCGGCACAATCGCGGGATAATCGCCCCAATGCCCCTCGGCCCCGGAGATCGACGCGTGATAGATATCCGCAATCAGGTCATTCTTGCGTATGCCCGGTTCCGCCCGCTCCCGGATCACGTCATGCATATGCTCGACGATGGCAGCGGCGCGGCGCATGTATGCGATTTCGGTGTCTGATTTAACGGCGCGTTGCCAGTTCACCAAACCCGTGGCGTCCTGAAATGTTGCGCCGCTCAGGGCCTGTTGCAGTGTCAGATAAGCGGCGGCTGTAAAATAGTAATTGTCCAGCTCCAGCCCGATGCGAAAGCCCTCGGCGCCCTCTTCGCGGATCAGGCGCGCGAGGTCCTGCATGGGGTGTTTGTCCGGGTTCTGGACATAGGTGTCATCATAGCCTCGGATATTGTCCGCAGCCAAATAGGTAGTGAGACCAGCGCCAACCGCGTCCATCGCGCGTCCCCACCAGATCGGCTCGCCTTCGAGGGTCAGGAGAACCCCCTGATGCACGTAGAACGACCATCCGTCGTAGCCCGTCAGCCAAGCCATATTGGAGGGGTCCGTGACAAAGAGCGCCTCAAGGCCCCGGCGGGCCATCTCACTGCGGGTTTTGGCAAGGCGGATGTCATATTCCGCGCGGGCGAAGGGCAGATCCGGCATCAGCGTTCCAATCGTTCAGATGCGGCAGGTTAGCATGACTTGCCGCTCCCGCCAGCGATTTTGCACCACCGGATTTAATTTTTGGGGGCATTGACGCGCGGCGGGTTTATCGTAGCAATGGGGCGCATGAAAATCGTTCAAAACCCATACCGAGGCTCAGGCCTGACGCACCCCGCCCTGACTGATATGCCATGGACCGCTGCGGATGCAGCCGCCCCGCTGGATCTGGTGGCGCATTGTCCCAAAGCCGCTGAAACACCGTTGCAGTCGGCGGCGGCTCTGGCCGAGGCGACTGGAGTGTCATCCGTTCACATCAAGGATGAACGGGGCCGTATGGGGCTGGGAAGCTTCAAGGCACTTGGGGCCGCCTATGTGATCGCGTGTGATGCGCAGGCCGGCGAGGCGCGCGGGCAAACCTATGTCACCGCCAGTGCCGGCAATCACGGCCTGTCGGTTGCGGCGGGGGCGGCGGCCTTTGGCGCACATGCTTGCGTTTACATTGCGCAAACGGTGCCTGAGGCCTTTGCCGAGCGGTTGCGCAGCCATGGCGCGCAGGTGGTGCGCGAGGGGGCGGTATACGAAGACAGTATGGCCGCCGCTGCAAAGGCCGCTGATGATCAGGGGTATATCCTGCTGTCAGACAGTTCATGGCCCGGATACAGCACCCGCCCGCATCGCCTGATGGAAGGGTATCTGATCCTGATGGCCGAAGCCGTTGCGCAGATGACCCATGTGCCGACGCACATCTTTTTGCAGGCCGGTGTTGGTGGTCTGGCGGGTGCTGCGGCGGCGCATGCGCGCAAGGTTTGGGGCGATGGGCCGGTCATCGTCGTGGTGGAACCGGAGCACGCGCCTGCGCTGGCTGCTTCCATTGCGGCGGGTGGCCCGGTTGTTGCGCAGGGCGATGTGTCCGCCATGGGTCGGCTGGATTGCAAGGAACCCTCGCTGATCGCGCTCAAAAGCCTTGCGCGGGATGCCGATTGTTTCATGACGATTACCGAAGCCGAAGGCCAACAAGGTGCGGCGCGTGCAGCGCAGGAGGGGTTCGCCTCGACGCCTTCGGGGGCTGCTGGCCTCGCCGGGCTTCTGGCGGGGGCAGGGGCGCTTGAACTGGACGAGACGTCGCGGGTGCTGCTGATCCTCAGCGAAGAACCCGAACCGGCGTGAGCGCACCGCTCTCAAACGGTGAATACCGCCTGCGCACAGAGCAGGTGCAAAAACGGATGGCCGAGGCCGATATCGCCGCTTTGTTGCTCACCACCGAGGCGGATGTGCGCTATATCACGGGCTTCATGACCCGGTTTTGGGAAAGCCCGACGCGGCCCTGGTTCGTGATTGTCCCGGCGCAGGGTGATCCGATTGCGGTGATCCCGTCTATCGGCGTTGCGCTGATGCACTCCACATGGATCAGCGACATCCGCAGTTGGCGCGCGCCGAATTACGAAGATGATGGGGTGTCACTGCTGGCCGAAACCCTGTGCGAGGTTGCCCCCAGGGGCGGGCGTATCGCTGTGCCCGGGGGTGGGGGTACGCATCTGCGGATGCCTCTGCAGGACTGGCAGCGCCTGCAGGTCGTCACCACGGGGCGAACCTTTGTGGATGACGCTGATCTGATGGCCGCCCAGCGGATGGTCAAATCGGAAGCGGAGATCGCCCGTATTGCCAGCGCCTGCCGCGTGGCGGAGCGCGCCTTTTCCCGCGTGCCCGAGATCGCATCGGCGGGCATAGCCCTGCGCGATGTGTTCCGCCGGTTTCAGATGCTCTGTCTGGACGAGGGGGCCGATTGGGTGCCTTATCTGGCCGGGGGCGCGGGGCCGGGCGGGGTGCGCGATGTGATTTCGCCCGCAACGGACGACCCGTTGCAAGCGGGCGATGTTCTGATGCTGGACACGGGATTGATGCATGATGGGTATTTCTGTGACTTTGACCGCAATTTTTCGATCGGGCCGCCGTCGCCTGCAACGATCTCGGCCCATGCGCGCCTGATCGAGGCAACACGGGCGGCTTTTGACGTCGCCCGGGCTGGCTGCACCGCCGCTGACCTTTTCAAGGTGATGGATGACATCGTGACGGACGGGCAGGGCGGATCGGATGCGGGGCGGCTTGGTCACGGGCTTGGCCTGCAACTGACTGAACCGCCTTCGCTGATCGCGCAGGATCACACGGTGCTACGGGCCGGTATGGTGCTGACGCTGGAGCCGGGTATTGATCTGGACGACGGGCGCATCCTTGTGCATGAGGAAAACATCGTGATCCGGGAGGACGGCGCGCAGTGGCTCTCGACGCCGGCGGGTCCTGAAATGACGGTTCTGCGCCCATGAGCCCGCATCGCTTTTCATATACCCTGAGTGAGCCGGTTGGCGCGCGGCTTGGGTTGATCGTGCTGCAATCCGACGAAACCATCGAGGGGGACATGCGCCGCCTGCTGCCTTTTGACGCGCAATTCATGGTCAGCCGCGTGCCTTCCGACAGTGAAGTAACCTGCGACACGCTGGCTTTGATGGAGCAGTATCTGAGTGCCGCTGCAGCGCTTTTTCCCCAAGGCCTGCAATTTGATGTCATGGGTTATGGCTGCACCTCCGGCACTGCCCAGATCGGGGTCGAAAAGGTCGCCGCGCGCCTGCGCGACAGTCTTGAGACCCGCGCGGTGACGCAGCCGCTTTCAAGCCTGCTTGCAGCCTGCGAATACCTCGGGCTGAAGCGACTGGCGCTGTTGTCGCCCTATGTTGCGGCAGTGTCTGATACTTTACGCGCGGCGTTGCGCGAAAACGGTATCACAACGGATGTGGTCGGCAGCTTTGACGTCGGCACCGAAGCCGACGTCGTGCGCATAGATCCCGCCGCCGTGCAAGGCGCTGCGATCACCCTGATGGAAAATGCTGATGTCGACGGGCTGTTTCTGTCTTGCACGAACCTGCGCACACTGGACGTGATTGACCCCCTCGAAACGCGCCTTGGCCTGCCGGTCCTCAGCAGCAATCAGGTCTTGGCGTGGCATATGATGCGCCTTGCCGGCCTGCGCGCCCCGCCACATGCACCGGGGCAGCTTTTTGCGCAGATGCGCGCCTCAGACGCCCTGCAACAGCATCAACCAGACCCAGACGGTCAGGATTGACCCAAGCGTCGCCAGCAGCACGGATGATGCTGCGATCCGTCGGGCGCGTCCGTACATATTGGCAAAGATATAGGCATTGAACCCGGGCGCCATGGCCGCCGTCAGCACGCCCGAGCGGAACGCATCCGGAGGCACGGAAAGCGTGGTACCAAACCCCCACATCAGCGCCGGGTGCAGGATCAGAGCAATGACACAAACCATGGCAATGGCACGCAGATCGCCCTCGGGTTTGTATTGTATCAACACACCGCCCAAGGCGAAAAGGGCCGCAGGCAACGCCGCCTGAATGATCAGTGACAGCGCGTCATTGACCACACTGGGGATCGGCATCCCCGTGACATTGACCAAAAACCCCAGCGCAATCCCGATGACCAGCCCGTTGCGAAACATCGCCCGCCCCACTGAACGGGCCATCAGCAGCGGGGATTTACCCCGGTTGCGGGTGATCTCCATCACGGTGATGCCAAGGCCGTAGCAAAAGGGCGAATGCAGCGCGACAATGGCAAAGTTTCCGGTGAGCGCTTCGGCCCCGTAAGCGCGCTCCGTGATCGGCAGGCCCAGCAGCACCGAATTTGAAAAAAGACAGCAAAAGCCGATGGCCACACAGTCTTCCCAGTCGCGTTTGAACAACAGGCGCGCACCGGTCATCCCCGCGAAAAAGCATGTGGTCGCCCCGGCATAGAAACTGACCAGCAGACCGGGATCAAACGAACTGCCCAGATCAATTTCCGCGATGGCCTTGAACAGCAGGCAGGGGATCGCGAAACCTTGGGTAAAGCGCATGACCCCATCAATGCCTGAGATCGGGAAAAGCCCCTTCCACACAGCCACATACCCGAACCCGATTACGAGAAAGACGGGCAGGATGACATCAAGAAGGGTTTGCATGGTGCCTCGTTGTGCCGCTGCGTATCTTCACGGCGAGGGGGGCGTAAAAGAGGGTGAGGCTCAGGTCGTGGGGTAGGTCAGCCGCAAGCCATCATAGGCCGGTTGTACATGATCCGGCGTTTCCGCCATCACGGTTTCATAGTCAAGATCAATATGCATATTGGTCAAAACGGCAGATTTTGGTTTCACCTGCTCGATCCATTCGAGGGTCTGCGCGAGATGGGAGTGCGTCGGATGCGGGTCGCGCCGCAACGCATCCACGATCCAGCACTCCAGCCCGTTCAGTTTGCGCCACACGCCCTGGGGTATCTGCGCCACATCCGGCAGATAGGCGACGTCGCCGATACGAAACCCCAGTGCGTCCATACCGCCATGTCCCACCAGAAACGGCGAGAGCGTCACCGGGCCACCGGCACCATCAATCGTCACATCCCCGTCAATCGTGTTCATGTCGAGGATCGGGGGATAATTCGACCCCTCGGGCTGTACAAACACATAGCCAAACCGCTGCATCAACGCGTCCTTGGTCGGGATATCGGCCCAGACCGGCAGGCGCGCGCGCATGTTGAAAACGATCATGCGCAAATCATCAATGCCGTGCACATGATCCGCGTGGCTATGGGTATAGACGACCCCGTCCAGCCGCCCGATGTTTTCGCTCAGCAGCTGTTCGCGCAGATCGGGGGAGGTATCAATCAGCACCGTTGTGCGGCCATCCGGGCCAATACGCTCCACCAGCAAGGAACAGCGGCGCCGCCGGTTCTTTGCGTTATGCCGGTCACAATCGCCCCAAAGGCCGCCCAGACGTGGCACACCGCCGGAAGAACCGCACCCCAATATGGTGAACTCCATTTGATCCATCACGCGGCAAGCTCATAGGCTGCGGCTTTGGCAAACAGCCGGTCGAAATTCAACTCAAGTTGCGCTGCAAATTCGCTGTAGTCCATCCCAAAGGTCTCAGCAGCGCGCCGCGCGGTATGGGCGGTGTAAGCCGGTTCGTTGCGTTTGCCCCGGTGGGGTGGGGGGGCCAGATAGGGCGCGTCGGTTTCCACCAGAATACGATCGATCGGGGCGGCGGCAAAAATATCCCGCAGGGCCTGCGACTTGGGAAAGGCCGTGATGCCCGACATCGACAGATAGAACCCCATATCAAGCGCGACTCTGGCCAACGCGGCAGAGGATGAAAAGCAATGCATCACGCAGGTATAGGCACCCTGATCATAGGCCTCGCGCAGGATGCGGGCCATATCCTCATCGGCATCACGCGCGTGGATGATCAGCGGCAAGCCGGTTTCCCGTGCGGCATCAATGTGAATGCGGAGCGAGGTTTTCTGCACCTGCGCACTCTCGGCGGTATAGTGGTAATCCAGCCCGGTTTCGCCGATCCCCACGAATTTCGGATGCTTGGCAAGGGTGATCAGTTGCTCGACGCTCGCCAGCGGTTCGCTTGCCGCACTCATCGGATGCGTTCCGGCGGCATAGAAGATCGGCGCATGTGCCTCGGCGATGGCGCGCACGGCGGGCTCGTTCCTGAGTTTGGTACAGATCGTCACCATGCGCATGACGCCAGCCTCTGCGGCATTGGCCACAACCTCGTCGATACGTCCCTCGAAATCAGGGAAATCGAGGTGGCAGTGACTGTCGGTGATATGTGGTTGCGTGCTCATGGTCTGCTCAATACTGCCGCCGCGCATCGTGTGCTAGGCCACACGTGTTTGGCTGATCTTGATGAGGGTATCTAGGACCAGAGCCGCAGGGTCAAGGTTCACCGCAAGGCCATGGCGCGCGCGCGCACTTGTTTCCTGCGCGATTTCGGCCCAGGCCCGCGCGGCAGCAGGGTCGGGCGACAGGCGCATCAAGGTCGCCGCCTCGCCGGGCGTGGCCTCGACCGTAGGGGGCAGGCCCGTTGCCCCGGCGCGCGCCAGACGCGACATGAGCAAATCGAGCAGCACGAACAGCAGATCGCGTTTCGTCTCAGCCCCGCGCGCGGCGGCTGCTTCGGCCAGTTTCAACGCGCGCGCCCGGTCGAACTGCGGCAGCGCGATGATCAGTTGAACAAGCTCCGCATATGTTTTCAGGCCATCGAAGTTTGACAGCCGCACGGCGGCCCCGACCGACCCGCCTGATAACTCGGCCAGTGCAGGCCCATGCCCGGCGGGATCAATTCCTGCCTGCGTGAGCGCTTTTTCCATATCCTCCGGCTGCAGTGTGCCGAGGCGCAATACCCGGCACCGCGAGCGGATCGTTGGCAAAAGGCCGGAGGGTTGATGGCTGATAAGGATCAACGTGGCGCGCGCCGGGGGTTCCTCAAGCATCTTCAACAGGGCGTTTGCGGCCTGCGGGTTCATCTCATCCGCAGCATCCACGATGACAACCCGCCGCCCGCCTTCCGTGGCAGAGAGTTGAAAAAACGACGACAGGCCGCGGATGTCATCGACGGCGATCACGTCACGCATGCGCCCGGTTTTCTCGTTTTCGGACCGTGTGATATGTTTCAGGCCGGGCTCTGCGCCGGCCGCAATCCGTCGTGCAACGGGATGTTCGGGGTCGATCGCGAGCGTTGTGGGGGCGGGTGGCGCACCGAAGAGGCCCTCATCCTCTTGCGGTGGTGTGGCCAGCAAAAACCGCGCGATCGCCCATGCCAGCGTCGCCTTGCCCACACCGCGCGGCCCGGTGAGCAACCATGCATGATGCAGGCGTCCCGTTGCATATGCGTCCAGAAACCCCTGTTCGGCAGTGGCTTGACCAAAAACCTGCGGCGTGTCGCGCGGGTGCGGCGCGCCTTCAATTTGATCGGGGGCCGTCATGCCAGCGCCTGATCGACGATCTTGATCACCTCCGCTGCGACACTGTCGGCATCCCGCCCGCCATCCACAAGGCGAAAGCGGGCTTTGAACTCCTGCGCCAGTGCCAGAAAACCGGCGCGCATCCTCGTCTGCAAATCCTCGCCAAAGGCTTCAAAACGCTCGTCAGCGGTTTGTCGCGACAGCGCCCGGGACAGCCCGATGGCCGGGTCCATATCAATCAGCACGGTGAGGTCGGGTTCGCGGCCAATCATCAGCTCATGCAGCGTGTCCACGACCTGTCGCAGATCGCCGCGCGACAGGCCCTGATACATGCGCGTGCTATCGGCAAACCGGTCACATATGACGATTTTCCCATCCGCCAGGGCAGGGAGGATCAACCGCTCCATATGGTCGCGCCGCGCGGCTGTAAACAAAAGGATCTCCGTCTCGGCGGACCAGCGGTCGGGATCACCCTGCAAGACAAGCGCGCGGATTTCCTCCGCCCCCGGAGAGCCACCCGGTTCGCGGGTTTCGACGACCTCGTGGCCGCTTGCGCGCAAATGGGCGGCAAGCCTTTTGGATTGGGTGGATTTGCCCGACCCGTCAATGCCCTCAAAGGTGATGAAAAACCCGGTGTCGCGGGTGCGCGATATCACGACTGTTCCTCTGGCCCCTGTATCAGCGTCGTGACCAGAACCATGGCTGCCGTCATCATGCGGGTGACAAAACCGCCACTCGGCACGTCTTGATCCGCCACCAGCGGCAGGCGCATTTCCGGCAGACCCTCAGGAGTGAACACGAGCTCTCCCAGCGGGTCCCCTTTGGCGATTGGTGCCTCGATCGGGCCGGTAAACACCACCTCGGCCTCGATTTCACGCTCCGCAAGGGCGGGCATCAACACGCTCATGTCCTCGGCTGCGACCAGCCCGACCTGCGGGCTGCTGCCCATCCAGACGTCCGCCTTGGCAAATTCCTGACCTGCCTTGCCAATGTCGCGCATGGCGAATTGTCTGAAGGCCCAGTTCACGATGGCCTGGCTTTCCTGCGCGCGCGCCGCTGTCGTCTCCAACCCGGTGATGACAAAGATGATCCGCCGATCACCTTGCTTGGCCGAGCCGACAAGACCGTATCCGGCCTCTTGCGTGTGGCCGGTTTTCAACCCGTCCGCGCCAATACCCATGGTCAGCACCGGGTTGCGGTTGCGGCTGTTGCTGGGCACACGGTTGTCGAAGGGGAATTCGGTCTCCGCAAACATCGGGTAGAATTCTGGGAAATCGGTGATCAGCCGGTCAGCCAGAATGGCAAGATCGCGCATCGACATCACATGCCCGGTTTGCGGCCATCCGCTGGCGTTGATGAAAACGGAGTTGTTCATACCAAGCTGTTGCGCGCGCTGTGTCATCATGCGCGCAAAGCCGTATTCCGTTCCATCAGGCGAAAGCGCTTCGGCGATGACCACACAGGCATCGTTGCCTGACACGACGATGATGCCGCGCAGCAAATCCTCGACACTGACCGTCTCGCCGGAGCGCAAGAACATGCTGGAGCCGCCGTAGGACTGCGCATGTTCGGACACGGGCAAGCGTTCATTTAGGTCCAGCCCGCCGTCGGCCTTGCCGCGCCGCACGGCTTCGAATGCCATGTAAAGCGTCATCAGTTTGGACATGGAGGCCGGCGGCAAGGGCGCGTCGGCGTTTTTATTGAGCAGCACGGTGCCGGTGGTCTGATCCATTACAAAAGCAGCACTGGCTCTGGTTTCAAAGGCCGCTGCGGTCAGTGTCGATGCAACCAGAACAAAAGCGGCAAGAAGGATACGAAACATGTTTTTTCCTCGCTGACGGGTCAGTTTGTCACGACATAGGCGTCTGAATAGCCTTCTGCCTTGGTTTGCGCGAGCAGTTTTTCGCGCTCGGATATCGAACTCGCCGGGCCGACCAGGACCCGCCAGAACGCCTTGCCGCCGGAGTCCTGTGCGCGCACGGATGGCATCATTCCAGCGCCGCGCATCTGCTGTGCGACGCGCTGTGCATTTGCCTCGATGCTGAAGATTCCAACCTGAACGAAGGGCTTGTCCAGAGACGACACGGGCAGGCTGGATTGCACCGGTTCAGCCGCGTCAATGGCGGCACTGGCAACCGCGATCGGGTCCAGCGTCGTTTCGCCAGCCTGTGTTGTTTGCGGCTCGGCGGGGCGCCGGGGGATTTTCTCCTTGCGCAAGGCCACGACATTCAACTCGGCCGGGGCACCGGCGAGCACACCGAGCGCTTCGGCTGCATCAGATGACAGTTGCAAGCGCGGACCCGGTATTTCGCGTTCGCGGCGAAACAGCGCGCCGACGACAGATTGCCCATTCACCTGATTGCGGATCAAAACGCGTTCAGGTTCCGTAACATCCGGGTGTGCGACCCAAACGCCGCCCAAGGACGGACGCCCATCCCACAAACCCGCCTCTTGGGCCGCAAAGACTTCGGGCGCTTCCACATCCTTATCAGTGAACGCCATGTCCGATGCGGATTCGGCGGAACTCTCGGTCTCCGCCTGAGCATTCGGCAAAACGCTTTGAAAGTCGAACGCGCCGCTGTCGTTGCAGCCGCTTAAAAAGGTGCTGGCTACAACCATAACGACTATTACGGGGCGGCAAATCGCAGTGTAAGGAGTCAATCGAGATATGCTCATGTCGCCATCCTAGCCTGATTGCCCGCGGGCGCGGTACCTCATCGCCCTGTTTGAAACAGGATCTTTGGGACAACTTAGCTCGGGATAAACGCTCTGGGAAGTTGAAACACGGCAAGGTGGCAATATTCCCCGATCCGGATGCTCTGAAAATTCATGGTTTCAGAATCGGTTATCAGCCACTAGGACGGTGCAACCGGAGGAGTGGCAGAGTGGTCGAATGCACCGGTCTTGAAAACCGGCGTGCGTGAAAGCGTACCGTGGGTTCGAATCCCACCTCCTCCGCCACTTGTCCTTGAGAAACCGTTCTCCCGATCCGGCTTTGGCCGGATTTTTCCACTACATTCAAGGGTTATGCGGGCGGGGCTATTCACCGGTCCATGTGCCGGGAGGGCCGGAAGCAGCCTCTCAGCGCCGATATTCTCCAGACCTCATGACCGCGCCGATTTAGTGAATAGCTTGTAATTAGATGATTTATTGTTTTTGTTTCGAGGGTCGGAAATTGACTTCGACGCCAGTCTCCTTCGTCCACTTGGAACTGGGATCGGAATTTGAATCAGCTTGAAGCACATCATCCTGCATTTTTGTCGGCGATGACATCTGCATTCCCAATTTGGATTTCGGCAGCACTGCTAGCGGAGCCAACGCGCCAAGGTTCAAGCGACCTTTCTTGAAGCATATGATGTCCGCTCAACAATCGTGCACGGCGCGACCGACGCGAAGCGCAACTGCAATTCGGTAGACCGCCATAGCGCATTTATCTGTAACTTTAATCTGACTCAGCAGGCGCTCTTGAAGATGCTACTGACTGATGCCGGAGCCCACGACTAATTCTGGGCAGCTAGAACGGTTCGCAGACGGTGAAATCTAACTGTCCCAGATCGTGCACCTGCAGTGAATGTCGGATACGCGAGTTGCTTTCGCAGGATTAGTTGCCAGTTTTAGAGATCCGGTATGGGCCGTCCTGATCTCAGGGGATCGGTTTTTTGAGCCCACATGCTGCACCAGTTCCGATGGCGGCAACGAGCCCAAAGTACCTGATGTTGCACAGAGCATGAAAGATAGCTTTATCGGAGTGCGCTACGGATGTAGCATGGTGCTTCATATCAGTTTAGATCCGACCGCCCGAGCGGACTAGAAGCCAGTAGGGGCGTTACTGCAACGATTGAGGCGTTTCACGCATCTTTCTTGCTTAGCTGCACCCGTTCGTCACACCTGCGGCGCGGCGCCCTCACGCCCAAGCGGCGGGCGCGGCGGTTGTCCGCCACGCTCGGCAGGGACTGCTATGGACGAGCGGCGCTGGAACAGGCAATCTTCCGGCATGCCCCACGTCGCTTGGAAGGAGTCGCAATGCGCGTCTTGCTCGTCGAAGATCACCCGCAGCTCGCGGATGCCGTTCGGGACGCGCTGGTGCGAGCGGGTTTCGCGGTGGATCATGCTGGTACCGCGGCCGAGGCGCGCGAGATGTCGTCGCTGGCTGAGTATGATATCGCGCTGCTGGACCTCGGCCTGCCCGACGGCGACGGGATGGCATTGCTGCCGACGCTGCGGCGGGACGGCACGGTGCCGGTTATTGTCCTGACGGCGCGGGAGCAGCTCACTGACCGGCTGTCCGGGCTCGACGGGGGCGCCGACGACTACGTGGTCAAGCCCGTCGAGATGCCAGAATTGGTGGCCCGCTGTCGCGCGGTGCTTCGCCGTCCGGGCGACAGGTCGGGAACGGTGCTGAACCATGGCGATCTTGCGCTCGACACCGCCGCGCTCAGCGTTACGGTGGCCGGCACAGGCGTCCCGCTTGGGCGGCGCGAGGTTGCGGTTCTCGAGCATTTGATGCGCGCCGCAGGCCGAGTCTCGGCGCGCCGCGTCCTAGAGGAAGCGGTCTACGGCTTCGACGACGAGGTGAGCCCCAACGCCATCGAGGCCTCCATATCGCGCCTGCGTCGGACGCTGGCGATGGCCGGCAGCGGGGCGAACATAGTGACAGTTCGCGGCATCGGTTGGATGCTGCCGCGTGGGGACGGCGCGTGAACCGCCCCGACCGCGCAAGGCCTCTGGCGCGCACCCTCGCGACGCGCTTTGTCCTGATTGCCGCGATCGTCTTCGCACTCAACGCAGTTGGGGTCGGCCTCTACTATGGCACCGACCGCCGGGCCCTCGCGGCGGAGGCCGTCAACAACCAGGCCGAGCGCATGGAGGACGCGCTCGACGGAGCGATGCTGCCGGCAGACGCGCCAGTGCGGGGCCTCTATGCTGCGCACCCGAACGCCTACGCCTTCGCGCTGGTGGACCGCAGCGGCGAGGTGCTTGACGCAATGAACGCCGCGCTAATCCCGCCAGCAGCCTTGGGCCTCTTCGCCGACGAATGGATCACGCAGATCGACCGGCCTAGAGGGACGCTGACGGTGGCAGGCCACGAATTTCAGGAGCGCAGGGATGGCCTGCGCATGGTATTCGTTATGGACGAAGATCCGGCACATCTGGTCCGTTGGGCGTATCTGGACGAACTCTACCAGCATGTCCTTCTGCCCATCGTGCCGCTCGTGCTGCTACTGACCGGCGCGGGGTGGTTGCTTATTCGTCGCAGCCTCCGGCCATTGGTCGACGCTTCCGCCTGGGCGCGGGACTTGCGCCCGGGCGCCGGCGTTGCCCCGCCCGAAGCCAAGTGGCCTGCCGAGATCGCGGACCTCGTGGAGGCAACGCAGCGCACGCTTGACCGGCTGGGCGAAGCTTTAGCCGCCGAGACACGCCGCGCCGCCGATGCCGCACATGCGCTGCGCACACCCGTCGCCGTGCTGACGGCGCGTGTCGACGCCCTGCCGCCCGGCGAGACGGCGGACCGGCTGCGCGGTGACGTCGCCCATCTGTCGCGCATGGTCCGGCAGGTGCTGGCGGCCACGCGGGCGGACGGTATGCAGCTTGACGATGCCACGACTCTCGATCTGCGTGAGCCTGCCGAGGCGGCGGCAGCAGCGCTCGCGCCCTTCGCCTACGAGAAAGGGGCGGATCTCTCGCTCGAGATGCCCGAGGCGCCCGTCCCGGCGCGGGCGGATGCCGAGGCGGTCGAACTGGCGCTGACGAACCTGATCGAGAACGCGGTCCTGCACGGAGGCGAAGGCACCGTAATTGTCATGGTCGGACCGGGACCCGAGATCGCCGTGCGCGACGAAGGGCCCGGCCTTCCGCCGTATGCGGGCGAACGCCTCTACGAAACGTTCTGGCGGGCGCCGTGCGCCGTTCCGGGCGGAAGCGGGCTGGGTCTGTCGATCGTAGATCGGCTGCAACGCGCCCAGGGCGGTAAGGTCGCGGCCGAAGACGCTGAAGGCGGCGGGGCGCTCTTCCGCCTGAGCTATCGCAACGCCTGATTTTTTCGATCCCGTCAGAGTCCCGTCAGGTAGGCCCCCTAATACGTCCTCATCGAAATAGCCGCAATCGCGGCGCAACGCTCAGGGGACAACCTCGATGGATATCTACGGCACGAACAGAAACGACGTTATCACAGGCACCTCGCGTGGAGAGGACATTTACGGCCGGAACGGCGATGACATCCTCCGCGGCGGCGCGGGCAACGACGCTCTTTACGGGGGGAACGGCAACGACATACTCGATGGCGGGGCCGGGAACGACGAGATGGTGGGCGGTGCCGGGCGCGACACCTTTATCTTCGGCTCGGGTCGCGACTCGATCGAGTACTTTCGCTCCGATGACACCATCGAGCTGAACGCCGGACTGGGCGTGCGCAGCTTCTCCGACATCCTTTCCGTCGCCCGCACGGTTGACGGTGGTGACAGCACCCTGCTTGACTTCGGTGGCGGCAACAGCCTGCTGATCGAGGACGTCAGCATCGACGACCTGTCCGCAGGGCAGTTCAGCTTCGGCCAGACGGCACAGCCGCCTGCGCCTGCTGCTACGGCTCCGGGCAGCGGAACGGATGGCAATGACCGGCTGACAGGGACGAGCGGTCGGGACGTGATCGATGGCGGCGCGGGCAATGACGACATCCGCGGTTTTGGCGGGAACGACGAGATTGACGGTGGCGGCGGTAATGACCGCCTCTTCGGCAATAATGGCAACGACGACCTCGACGGTGGGGATGGGAACGACCGGCTGTCGGGTGACAACGGTAATGATGATCTCGATGGAGGACGCGGCAATGACCGACTCTTCGGCAACAACGGGCGCGACGATCTGAGCGGCGGAGCCGGGCGGGACTTGCTCAACGGCGGGCGCGGTAACGACACACTCGAGGGCGGCGCAGGCGCAGATACCTTCGTGTTCAACTTCGGGCGTGACGTGATCGAGGACTTCAGCACCGAAGACGTTATCCGCCTGACGGGCGCGGCCCGAAATGCCGATCTTGGCGACGTGCTCGCCAACGCCCGTGTGGTCGACGGTGGCGATGATGTGCTGCTCGACTTCGGTGGCGGCAACACGCTGCGGCTTGAGGACACCCAAATATCGCAGATCTCGACCGACGACTTCATTTTCTGACGCGCCAACCACCCGCGCGAACACGCCAACCCATGCGAAAGGAAAATACATGAAAGATCAATTCTCAAACCAGCACACCGAGACGGATCTGCAGCAACTCCGGACCTGGCTTTGGGGGCGAGGTGCGCATGCCGCGTGCGATTCCGGTGACCTGCGGGATGCTTCTACTCGTCTTGGCTGGCGTGGCCTTTGGATTGATCCTTCGCGCAACAGGACCCAGCATATGATAAACTTCTTCGTCATTACGGCCGTTCTCACCCTTGGATTAACAACGGCGCACGCGACAGGCATGCCCACTCCCATCGACGCGCTTGAGCGCGGCACGATTGTCACCGTCGAGGGTACAGTGGCGCAGATCACCGACGAGGACGAGTTCCGCCTCCAGGATGATACCGGTACGGTCCGCGTCTATGTTGGACGCAACTGGGTGCCGGCGGATGTGGGCGACGCTGTGCGGATCGAGGGTTTCGTCGACGACGACTTGTTTGGCCCGATGGAGATTTACGCCCGCACCCTGACGCACGCCGACGGCACCGTCGTCACGCTCGACGGCCGCTACGAATGAGTGCGAGCCCACGGTATCGACGAGTGGCAAAGGTAATTGCTATGACAACGCGGCCGTTGAAACGTTCTTTAAACCTATTAAAGCAGAACTGATCTGGAGGCATCCTTGGGAAACACGCAGGACTTCTGAGACGGCGATCTTGGAATACAACAATGGCTTCCACAATCCGCGACGCCGACACTCAGCACTGGGCCGGAAAAGCCCAATCGCCTTCGAACGAAAGGTGGCTTAAACGAGCACGTGGGGCCGCACGAAAGCGTGACAGGTCCATGCTGCATGTGTGCGGATGTGTTCACTGAAACCTTCTAGTCACGTAGCGAGCCCTGAAAGCTACGCTTTCAAGGTCCGCTGCGTGTTACGTCTTGCGCTGCTTATGTGGTTGAGACGTTGTTACCGAAGTACATGAAATCGCGATCCATGCCGGCAACTTCGGCTCCGTTAAGCGACAGAGTGGCGCAATCGAGCATTTTGAAGCTCTGCTGGCTTTTGACCCAATCATCCGCATGGCGTAGCGTAGACAGGGTGTAGGTGGACGTGAGCTACTCCCCATTTGTTGGACAGGATCTGTCGTAAATTAAGCTACTCTTTACACCTGCTGATCGGGGTTGGTTGTTTCGTATCTCTGTCAGTAGACCAGAGCGGGTGGTTTGCCGCCAAGGGCATAATGCGGGCGCTTGTGATTGTAGAACTCGATCCACTTTCTGATTCCATCCTTCGCCTCAGATCCGGTTTCCCAGGCGTGCAGATAGATGCATTCATATTTCAAAGACCGCCACAACCGTTCAACGAAGATGTTGTCGAGAAAACGGCCTCTTCCATCCATCGAGATACTCACGTTCGAGCGCCGCAGTCTGTCGGTCCAAGCAAACGATGTGAACTGGGACCCTTGGTCGGTGTTCATTATGTCTGGTGCGCCAAACTTGTGGATCGCCTCATTCAGAGCATCAACGCAGAAGCCAGCCTCCAGCGTGTTCGAGATGCGCCAAGCCAGCACCTTGCGTGTGTGCCAGTCCATGATCGCGACCAGATACAAAAAGCCCCGCCGCATGGGCAGATACGTGATGTCGGCACACCCACTGCCCGGCAGGGTCATGCGCAGCATGATCCCGAGAGGGGGACTTGGTTGGGCCGATCTACCCGCAACCCACGCAGCAGATAGGGGTAAATCTTGTGACCCTTGGCGGCTCTGCTCGTGTTGGGCTTCTGATAAATCGGCATAAGGCCCATCAGGCGCATCAGATCAAGTTTCATCTCGCTCTCGCCCTTCGGCTCATAGTAAAATGACGACCGCGAGATCGACAGCAACGCGCATTGCTTGCCGATAGACAGATCTGGAAGGCTCGGCTAAATTATCTTGCGCCTCACTTGCCGGTCCAGGGTTTGAGCTTTCTTGCCAAAGCTAGGGGGACCGTGGCCCCAGTGGGGCCGCGTAAGCCCCCGTACCGTTGGCGACGGCCAACTCGCCGATCTTGGCATGGAGGTCTTTGACCTGCTCTTCATCGACTTCCGGTGTCTTCCGGCCGCCACGCTCAAATACGCCTGACGCGCCTTCAAGCAAGGCACGCTTCCATTGATGGATCATCGTTGGGTGAACCCCAAATCGACTGGCCAACTCGCTGACCGTCTCTTCGCCCTTCAGCGCCTCTAACGTGACCTTGGCCTTGAATTCTGGGTGATGTTGCCTCCGTTTCGACATGTCCGATCTCCTTCGTGTTGAAGATCAGCAGAAAACAATTCGCAGCTTTCGTCAGTGTCCGAACTTCGGGGGGCAGCTCAATTCAATCAAATTTTTTCAACTAGTTGGGAAAATGCGAGCCCTACGTACAACTCATGCCCGAGTGACGTTTATTCAAATGAGAGAATTCAATGGTGGACGTGTCAGAACTTCTAACAAAAACAGGAAATTTTGCTTGAAGTATGCAGCCAAGCTCAACACTATCAGACCTGCTGTTAAGCTTAAGAATAAGCCGAAATTCCGTGTAATTTAATCTATCAGAAGTTGATAATTTAATCTGCCTGACTAATGAAAAGAGTATGAAATTTCCATGCCTGATACCCAAGACGATCAACTTCTGGTCGATAAATTTAACCGTAACCGTGACCTGATCAAAGAAAAATTTGAGAAGCGCAAAGCGGAAAATGAGCGGCTTAAGAATGATCCGTTGACCGATCAGAAGACGCTGGACAAGATCAATGCCACAGAGCAATCAGTTGACGATGCTTTGGATATATTACAAGGCGAAATCGACTCGATCGATAAGGTCAAAGACCTGCATTATGCGCGGCAGTCTTTGGTAGATCCGACGATCAATGACCCAAGCCAAATTATTAACAATGAAAATTACAAGCCCGCGCCAGACTTTCAGAATGCTTTTCATAAGAACAATGGAGCGGATAACAACGTAAAATATACTGGTCCGGACGGGCAAGAGTTTATCATTGGTACGGATGAGAACGGTAATAAATTCATTGATACCACTCCTGAAAATGTGGGAACTCCTAATTTCTTTGACAAAGAAGACTTACTTGGACACTACGATCTTGATGTTGAGCCGTTCATTAGATTTGGCAATACGGAAGAACACGCGCAGAGCAGTACGCGTGCCCAGCGTCAGCAAGCGTTCAATGACTCAGTTACTCCTGCCCTTGTAGGGAAAGCTGGGCTAACGGATGAAGTTGAGGCGGTCAAAGACGTCGTTGAAAATGTCGAAACTGGTATCGAGAATTTGTCGGACCGGGTTCAGGCAGCTCAAGACGCCAACGAAGAAGAGCTGCGCCAAAACGTTCAAGAGCTCAACGATGCGCTGGACGCCGTGAAAACTGAAGCCGCTGCTTTGCCCGACAAAGCACGTGGTTTGTTTTCTGACGCAGATGAAGCTGCTGATGCAATGCTCGCTGTTTTAAAAGATCCAAACGCCACTGAGGCGGAAAAACAGTTCGCGCGTGAACAGCTTTCGGAGCTTGGGCAAGGAATCAAGGGCCTGGCCGGTGATGTCGGCAAAATTGGTGAGAATCTTATTGATGCGGGTAAGAAGGCGAAAGCAGCCTTAGATAACATTGACCAACAAGGCGATCTGCAAGACACCAAAAAACTCTTAGATGATGTGCAAAGTGCGATCAACAAAGCGAAAGCTGCAGCGCAGGGCGCACGAGATAAGATCAATAAAGTTGGGGCCGATGTCACACAGATTGGCACCAATCTAATTGAAAGGGCCCGCCAGAAGGCCGACGACCTGCAGAAAAAGTTCGCTGAAGTCACTGACAGGGATAGTGACGGCGACACCGATGCGGCTGATATTCTGAAAGCGATAGGTGATTTTGGCCGCGGTATATTGAATGCCAGTCCTTTGGTACTGGATTTGGACGGCGATGGGATCGAGTTGATCTCCTTGGATGATGGCGGTGTGCTGTGGGATCTGACGGAAGACGGGTTTGCCGAATTCTCGGGCTGGGTCAGTGCCGATGACGGGCTTTTGGCGCTGGATGTGAATGGCAACGGTCGGATTGATGACAATTCGGAATTATTCGGGTCCCAAACGATAGATGGGTTTCGCGCGTTGAGGGGCTTTGACGACAACGCTGATGGGGTGATCGACAGTGCCGATGCAGTTTTCGACCAGTTGTTGCTGTGGCAGGATAGTGATCTGAGTGGGACTTCTGAGGCGGCGGAGCTTACCACGCTGATGGATCGGGGTATTTTGTCGATTGATGCGATCGCGCAGGAGGTAAACCAGACCAATGCGGGGCACCGCGTTTCGCATATCAGTACTTATACGCGGCAGGGTGCGGATGGTGCGGTTGAGACGCGCGTGATTGAAGACATTTGGTTCAACTACAATCCGGTGATAACGCGATATTCGGCAGAGTTTGAGCTCGATGAAAGTGTTTTGTGGCTGCCTGATGTACGTGGCTACGGACAGATTGCGGATATGGCGGTTGCACTGTCCTTGGGGCTACCTCACACGCAAAACCTGCGCACGCATTTGGAGGATTTCGCGGGGCTTACGTATCAAGAGATATTTGCAGACCCGGATGCTTTGGTAGAAAGGGTGCGCGAAATACTCTTCGATTGGGCCGGGGTTGCGGATGTCGGAATTGTAACGCGAGGCCCGAACATTGACGGCCGTGCGATGGTGTTTTTGGAAAAGCTCAACGGGCAGAATTTCTTGCAACGCGGGTGGAACCCTGATCCCGGGTACTATGCTGCGCAAGAGTTGCTGACCGGGTTTCATTCTGTCGTTAATTCAACACTGGCGCGCATCGTCTTGCAGACCGACGGAAACCGATTGTTCGTGGATGGGCCGGTCTATGACACATCGCTGGACAGCTTCTCAGGTGGTACGCAACTAGACGTGGATGTTTTGCGTGACATTCGTGACATCGCGCAAGCTTCTGGGCGGGCGTCTGAGATATGGACGCAAGTTGTGCGCACGATCGAATTTGGCACCGGTCTGGAGCGGTTGAACACCACGTCGCAGAACCTGTTGGATAGCTATATCCAGCAGTCGGATCCAACCCTGGATCTGTCGCAGATTGAAGCGCTGCTACCCTTCCAGAGCAACGTCGGAATCAATCTCACCGGGAACAACAACACGGATGACGTGCTGACTGGGACGGTGGGCGATGATCGGATCAATGGGCGCGGTGGCAATGACACTATTGAGGGTGGTGTTGGCGCGGACATTATCTTTGGTGGTACCGGCAATGACGACCTCTACGGTGATGCTGGGCCAGATTTGATCTATGGTGATAGTGGCGACGACACATACCACTATAGTCTGGGCAATGGTGTTGATACGTATGATGAGACCGGCACCGGCTTGGACCGCATCCTATTTGGAGCGGGGATCACGCTTGCCGATCTGGAAATTTCACGCGTTTCTAATCTCGATATGCGCATAGCAATTCTTAATGCGCAGAATGCTGAGATCCTGATAGAAAACCAGTTCAATTATGGTTCGGGGCAGGGGCATATTGAGCTTTTGGAATTTGCTGATGGCAGCACGTACAGGCTCGATGACAAGAGCTATCATCTAGTAGGGACCAAGTTTGCGGACACGCTATACGGCGTTGCGAGGGGCGCGCTCAACAGTGATACGATTTCTGGTGGCGATGGGAATGACGTGATCTACGCTTTTGGCCCGAACGAGCGTGAGGCCTCAGACAATTATCTTTTCGGGGACGGGGGCGACGATTATCTGGTGGGTGCTCGCGGTTCTGACACAATAGAAGGCGGCACAGGCGAAGACGTATTGCTTGGGTCATTGGGCAATGATCTGTTGCGCGGTGGCCCTGATGCGGATGTGATCCGAGGCGAGGATGGCGATGACACAATATTTTACGCATTAGGGGACGGTGACGACACTCTGTTTGAGACTGGCCGGGGTGGATGTTATTGAGATGGGCGCTGGCATCACCTTGGACATGCTGTCTTTCGTGCGAACCGGGGCTGATGCATTGCAAATCGATATTGCGGCCCCCGAGGGAGGGCGCTTGACGCTCGCAAGTCAATTCGCTTCTGCTGCGGGATTCAGCGGCGCGTTTGAGACGTTGCGATTTGCGGATGGTACGGAGTTTGACCTGACTACGGCGGTGTTTGAAACCATCGGGACTGATGGTGATGATATCATTTTGGGAATTCGGTTCGGTGGGTCTTCCAAGGATGTGATCCGAGGTCGAGCAGGCAATGATACCATCTATGCTTACGGTGCGAATGAACGAGATTTTGGGCCAAACGCGCTTTTTGGCGAGGAGGGGGATGACACTTTATTCGGGGCCTTGGGCGACGACAGGATTGAAGGTGGCGCAGGACAAGATACGTTGGACGGCGACGCCGGACAAGACCTTTTGGATGGTGGGGTTGGGGACGACTTGATCCGGGCAGGCACGGGTGATGACACTGTCTTTTACGCTTTGGGCGATGGTGACGATACGCTGACTGAAAGAAACGGACAGGATGTGATCGTCTTTGGTCCGGGGATCTCGCTAGATATGCTTGGGTTTACGCGCCTCAACGGCGATGAGCTTGAGATCAGCATCGACAGCGTTGCCGGTGGTATACTGTTGATCAGCACGCAGTTTGATTATGCATCAGGGTACAGTGGCGCTTTTGACATTCTACGGTTCGACAATGGCGATGAGATCGCTCTGGCAGATTTGATCATAGAGACGCGCGGCACAGATGGGGACGATATCCTGAATGGGATCGTCTTTGGCGGGTCGCGCCAAGATGTTTTCTTTGCTGGCGATGGCCACGATACGATTTATGCACAAGGGCCGAACTTTCGCGATTTCGGACCTAATACGTTGAACGGCGAGGGTGGTCGCGATGAACTATGGGGTGCCGAAGGGAATGACACGCTGATCGGGGGGGCGGATGTGGATACCGTCTACGGAGATGGCGGGGATGATCTTTACATTTGGGAAGCGGGAGACGGCGCCGACATCATGTATGACCGAGCGGGTTGGGACGGATTGTCCCTGCGAGGTGTCGATCATCTGGATCAGGTTGCCTTATTCGTTTCTGGTGATCATCTAGAAATAGACGCAGATGGCACTGTTTTGACGTCTCAGTTCCAGTTCGGTCGGTTTAGCGGGTTGGACTGGGTTGAAACGCGGCTCGGAATACAAGCGCTTTTGGAGCCCGCACTTTGGCACTACGGTACCGGCGCCGCTGAAACACTGGATCAAAACGAGTTGCAAGCCTCAGTTATATTTTCCGGTCAAGGGAACGATACAATAACCGGACGTGATATTGGTGATGTGATTTATGCTCAAGAAGGGGATGATACGATAAATGCGGGCGGCGGTAACGATGATGTAATTGCCGGAGCCGGGGCTGATCTGATCTCAACTGGTGATGGCAATGACCGAATTTTTGGCACCGTTTCTGATTTAAATGGTGATGTGATATCTGATTTTGAACAACAGGATGTTTTGATTGTCAGTTCTAGCTTCTTCAGTCTGCAAACTGTTTACACAACGGGTTCAGCAATCTCGTCATTTGACGTAGATGGCGATGGTACCGTCGACAGTGTCATAACTTTGCAAGGTTCATTCGCTTCAGCGGGCCTTGATTTTAGTGTTGTCAAAGGAACCACTGAAATCACGCTTGGTTCAGGTTCGATACAAAACTTAATAGTAGGGTCCATCGTTAATGACTTCCTCACAGGTACAGTGTCGAGTGACAAGATTGAGGGTTTGACTGGCAATGATCGGATACTTGGTTTCGATGGCCAAGATGTGCTGTCGGGGGGCGTAGGCGGCGATGTTCTGAACGGCGGCGACGATAATGACGAGATCAGAGGCGGCGACGGAAATGATACCATGTACGGCGGCAGTGGCGATGACGACATGGAAGGGGGTGCTGGGGATGATCTGCTGATTGGCAATGCCGGCGACGACAACATGTTTGGCGGTCTTGGTAATGATATGTTCCGCGGCGGGACAGGCAGCGATGTCATTGAAGGTGGTGACGGGGATGACGAAGCCTTTGGCGGTGACGGAAATGACACTCTGCGTGGTGGCGAAGGCAACGATGTGCTGGATGGCAGCGCGGGCAATGACTTTATCGCCGGGGAGAACGGCGACGACACTTTGGTTGGTCAGGTCGGAATGGATACGTTGGTTGGTGGCGACGGTCTCGACGAGCTGCGAGGCGGTGGTGGGAACGACCTTCTCTATGGTGACAACGGCAATGACATACTGTTCGGTGGCGCGAATGAGGACCGGCTTTTTGGCGGTGAAGGTGATGACTTTCTACAGGGCAACCAGCAGAACGATGAGCTGAATGGTGAGAATGGCAATGACCGGCTATTCGGTGGCGATGGCTTTGATTTCCTTGATGGTGGGTCGGGAAATGACCGCCTCGAGGGTGGCAACGGCCTCGATATTCTGGTTGGCGGCTTGGGGGCGGATGTCCTGCTAGGAAATGCGCAGAACGATATTTATCAATTCAACAGCGTCGAGGAATCGAACCCTACAAGCATGGATGTCATCGTGGGGATGGACGGCGTTGGCGTTGCAGGGGGCGACCGCATAGATTTGTCAAACATCGACGCGAATGCCCTTATCAGCGGAAATCAAACGTTCACCTTCCTTGGACTACAGACAACAGAGGCGGGCCTGTCTTTCGGTGCAGGCGGATTCTGGCTCGAAAATGCGGGCGGGCCGACGCTATTGTATGCGAACACTGACGACGACGACGTGATCGAATTTGCGATCCAGATTAATGATGGCGCGGGTACCTCATCTGGAGATTACATCCTTGGTGATTTCATCGTCTAAGAATGAGTCGTCAGTTTGAGATGGGCTAATTTACCACTGCGGAAGTACTGGGGTGGTTGGCAAACTGAGATGGAGTAAACTCAGTTATTGTGAATGTGTGACAGTTGCTGCTTGTCTGACTGAGGGCTAAGTTTCTTGGACACCTGCTTCATTCATTTTCGTCTGTTCTGCTTTATAGTCAATCGGCCCACTTGGCTAAGGCGTTCAACATGTCGCAAGCCCGCGTTTGGAGCCGAGAAGACATGACTTGGGATGGGCGTCGGTTTGTCGTGCCATTTACGGCTGACGAAGGCGCGGCTTCTGCTATAGACACACCTATCGCTGACACCGGGGCGCAACCGATCTTGGTTGGGGACAATGCTTATGCCTACCAACTGGAGGCGATGGCAGCTGTAGTCATCAAACTGGCCTGCTGCCGGTTTCGTGGACGGCAACTTAAGCTTTCATAGCTCGCTCCTCGAATGTGATAGGGCTTAGCTAGCCGATGGTCGAGTGGCGACGCTTCGGGTTGTAGAAGCGTTCGATGTAATCGAAGACATCTGCGCGCGCGTGCTTTCTGGTTCTGTAGGTTTTGCGTTTGATCCGTTCTGTCTTAAGCGAAGAGAAGAAGCTTTCCATTGCAGCGTTGTCCCAGACATTCCCTGAACGGCTCATCGAACAGGTGATGCCGTGATCGGCCATCAGTCGCTGGAACGGCTCACTGGTGTATTGGCTGCCCTGGTCGGAATGGTGCAGCAACTCGTCGGGCCTGCCTCTGCGCCAGATCGCCATGATCAGAGCGTCCGTGACCATCTGAGACGTCATTTGTTCGCTCATTGACCAGCCAACGACACGCCGCGAGAACAGATCGATGACGGCTGCAACGTAGAGCCACCCTTGCGCGGTCCAGACATAGGTGAAGTCGGCCACCCATTTCTGGTTCGGCCCATCCGCATCAAACTCTCGTTCAAGCACGTTGGCAGCTATGACCGACCTCATGCCTTGGTCTTTTGGCGGTTGCCGACGCTTGGGGCGGGCCTTGAACGCTGCTTGTCGCATCAATCGTTCAACGCAATGCAGGCCACAGGCATAACCTTCTTCGAGAAGATCGTGCCAGACCCGTCGGGCTCCATAGGTTCGGTCCGATCGCAGAAAGCTCGCACGGATCGCCGCCGAAAGCTCTTCGTCGCGAATAGACCGGTCGCTGCGCGGTCGCGTCAGCCAGGCATGAAAGCCGCTTCGTGACACACCGAGCGCATCACACATCCAACTCACTGGCCAGACCCCTCGGTGCTTCGCCACAAACCCAAACATCACAGCTGGTCCTTGGCGAAGTAGGCGGCCGCTTTTTTTAAGATGTCACGCTCCGCCTTCAGCTTGGCGACCTCACGTCGAAGAATCCTGAGCTCTTCCTGCTCAGGTGTTAACTTACCATTCCCTGGAAACGCTGCCGGGCCATCAACCGCTGCTGCCCGAACCCAACGGCGCAGCACAGTCGCATGTATTCCCAGATCCCTCGAAGCTTGCGCCGCACTCACGCCACGCTTCGTCACCAATTTCACCGCTTCCTGCTTGAACTCGCGGCTGAACATCCTTCTCGTCATATAGATCCTCCAGTTTCATAAAAACCTTATCTCGGTGTCCACGAAACCGGCAGCAGGCCACCATGACGGCGCACGACGACGGTTACGTAATCCATGAAACTACGGCCGAAGAAGTGGTAGAGCATGCATCCTCGCTCAAAATGACGCGACAGCACATCGCAGACATCTGTCAGGTCGTTGGAATTGAAGTCCCCACCAAAATGGATGGCGAGTTGCTGCGCATGTCTAACTTTTTAGGCAGTCAGTTTGATTGTCTCTCAGTCATGCTACGGGAAAACGGAGTGCTCTTGTCGGCGGATCTTAGGCTTCGGCAGGTAGCGACGAAAATTTGCAAAGAGCAGGCGTTTGGTCTGGACGCCTTATTACGGGTTGTGGCAATCGAAGGCACTTTGAGCATTGATGCCTACGCAGATGTGCTCCTCAAGCTCTGCGGGCATGGGCACTCCTACGTATCGCTCAATGGTCAGATGTTACATAGAATGTTGATTGTTGATGAAACAGCGACGCTGGAGAGGTTCGAAAGAGCAGCTGCCTATCTTGGCACGCCCAATGCGGACATCAACAGTAACATCCTTACGTCGGCAGAGTTCATTGGGCGTGCCTTTCGGTACTACGGCGGAGGGCTGAAAGCGCAGCGCGCTACAAGCATAGTCTTGCGCCGACTTTTGCGACTCGATGGGATTGAGCTTGCCGATATGCTGACCGAACTTGTTAGCGCGATAGGGGACATCAGGGTGACGAACTATGTTGGTCAATGGCTCAAAGGCCATGTTCTATTGGAAACATTCGAGCATCAGATTGACAAGAAGAGAAACGAAGTACGCTAACTGTAGGCTCAGCATTCATGTCTTGTGCGATCAAAAGGAATAGCACCGGTACCGGCTCAATGTCTGCTTTTGTTGGCGGCAACCGGCATTGTCGCGCCCGCAGCGAACTCCCGCTTCCCGCCGCTGGGTGCCGAATCCAAGACCGACTGCCTGCACTGTTCTGGGGCAGCTTTTCAGATCGAACAAAAGGGCAACCTCTGCAAACAGAAGGCTCCCAAACTCACCCAAAATGATGAAAGTTCCAGTCTTGCCCGGCAAAAGTGCCAACTCTCGCTGGATAACTGCCGATTTTCGCCGGATGTCACAAAGGGAGTGTTTGGCTGTGGTCTTTTTTTATCGCTAACCGGTCTGGACTTTTGAAAGGGCCTATTTCATTTTATGTCACTATATTAGTAGTTTATCGGCTGTTGCACCTGAACTGGACTTGGGGCGAAGACCTGAAACTAGCTGTAGTTCTGCAAAACTGTTGTCGTTTTGCCGGATCAGATCGTCGTTTGCCCGGATCAGATCGTCGTTTGCCCGGATGGGATTGTCGGAATGGCGGATGGCATCGCGCGTAAGGCGTAAAATCCTGTGCGTTTGTCGCACAGAGATGTTGGTTTTTGAGCAGCTATATGCGGTTGCTCGGTTCGGAATGTGGATATCTAGGATCGGATCTTCGCGGTTCACGCAATTGGGCGGTCCCAGTAATCTTCACCACTTTCAGCTAAATGAACCAGATGACATAAACTTTGGATACATGGCGCGATAAATAGAGACAAGCAACGCACCAACTCGCCAAGGTTCAAGCGCCCTTTCTTGAAGCATATTGGCAGGCGAACTCTTACCCGACATGAGTGTCATTCAAAGCTGTGGATGAAATACCCTTTCCAAAAAATGACATGGTCCATCTCTATGATCTCGCACGCATCGCTTCACAGCCCGCCGAGAAAAAATGCTTCAAGCCACTGCGCGAGGCCCTAGACCCAATAAGAGGTATCCCGAGGTCACACCCATAAATTGCTAGGGCGCTTCGAAAGAAAAGGACATTCGGGTTCACTGCAGCGTGTTTGTATGGCCCAAGTAGTAAGGCATAGGCCAGAAGGCGTTGTGGCCTACCTGTTGGTCGAACTCCCGCACGCGATCTTCATGGTGGTGACTGGTAACAGCATGGGTGCCTTCACCCGACGAAATTAAATGCCCGCAAATGCAGCTTTGCGAACAAAGACCTAGTAAAAGCTCAGCTTCTTCAACGTCGCGTTGAACAAAGCCGGCTGCTTAGGACAAGCTAATGATAAAACTGCTGATTGCTCGACATTAGCTTGTTCTCAAATGGAAACTTAATGGTAGTTGAAGTCGGAGTTTGCGGTTAACGGGGGTTATCATGGCAACGAGTAATCTGAGTTCAGAGCTTTTCCACGCCATATTGTCGATGGACGCGTATAGTCGGGGTTATGGCGGAGCGTTTGATTGTTTATCGAATGCTGCTGACGGGAGTTTGGATGTCGGTGGGGCTCGGATTGTACAAACGTCTTTAATCGGCTCTTTCGAACTGACCTGCTCCCCTGAAAAGTCCTCGAATTTTGGTTAGCCTGTTCTCCAACTGAGGAGACAGACGATGAAGAGAAGCCGTTTCAGCGAAGAGCAGATCATTGGCATTTTGAAAGAGCACCAGGCCGGGCTTGGCGCGAAAGAGCTGTGCCGCAAGCATGGGATCAGCGATGCGACTTTTTACAAGTGGCGATCCAAGTATGGCGGCATGGAAGTGTCCGACGCACGGCGGCTCAAGACGCTTGAAAGCGAGAACACCAAACTGAAGAAGATGCTGGCCGAGCAGATGATGGACGTGGCGACGCTGAAAGAGATGCTCGGAAAAAACTTCTGAGGCCCGGTTCGAGGAGGAATGCTGTGAACTGGGCCATGAAGACCAAGGGCTACAATCAGAAACGGGCCTGTTCCTTGGCCGGGATCGATCCGCGTGTTTATCGGCGAAGGTCGAAGCGCCCCGCCGACACGGAATTGCGGGCCAGGATGAAGGAACTGGCGTCCGAGCGGCGACGGTTCGGATATCGCCGTCTGCATATCCTACTGAAGCGCGAGGGATGGCAAGTGAACTGGAAGAAGCTGTACCGGCTCTACCGCGAAGAAGGGTTAACCGTTCGCAAACGGGGCGGGCGCAAGCGTGCTGTGGGCACCAGGACGCCTATGGCGATCCCGCAGGGGCCGAACCAGCGATGGTCACTCGACTTCATGTCGGATGCATTGGAGGATGGTCGCCGGTTCCGGGTTTTGAATGTGATCGATGACTTCAGCCGGGAATGCCTGGCCGCTGTGGTGGACACATCCATCGGAGGCACGCGTGTTGCCCGTGAGCTGGATCGCATCGCAGAACTCCGTGGCTATCCCTGCATGGTGGTCTCAGACAACGGCACAGAACTGACCAGCAATGCGATGCTGAAATGGCAGGAAAACCGCAAAGTTGGTTGGCACTACATCGCGCCAGGAAAGCCGATGCAGAACGGTCTTGTCGAAAGCTTCAACGGGCGAATGCGCGAAGAATGCCTCAATGAACACCTGTTCCCGTCTTTGCGCCATGCCCGCCGCATGATTGCGGCATGGCGCGGCGACTACAATCACTACCGCCCACATTCGAGCCTCGACGGGCTCACGCCGTGGGAGTATCACCAACGGTCAAAGGAAGACCAAAACCTGAACAGTGCTAACCTAAAGTAGCGGACTCTCAGGGGAGCAGGTCACCAGCTTCACAGGGGCGAGTTTTTCGCCAACCCGTCAATCTCTTTTGCGCAAAGTGAGGTCAACGCGCTTCTCCGCCATCCGAGCCTTACCTTCACGCCAGGCCACGGCGAGGCGCTCGTCGACTTCTCACGACTAAGCGACGGTCAGCAATCCTTGCTGTATATCTCTCTGGTACTCGCAATGCGCGAGATCGGCGACAAGGTGCTCGCCGGTGAACTAGAAGCTTTCGACATCGACAAACTGCGGCCCGCCATCTTTACCTTAATCGCGGTCGAAGAGCCGGAGAACAGCCTTTCACCGCACTATCTCGGGCGCGTAATCCGCGCGATTTCCGAATTTGCAAACGGTCAGAATGCACAGACCCTGGTGGCTACGCACGCCCCATCACTTTTGCGTCGCGTCGCCCCTGAGACTATCCGCTATCTGCGGTTAGACGGCGATCGTCGAACGGTCGTCGCTCGGGTTGTTCTCCCGGAAAATGAGGACGCGGCAAAATATGTGCGTGAAGCCGTACACGCCTTCCCTGAATTATACTTTGCCCGGTTCGTCATTCTGGGTGAAGGCGACAGCGAAGAAGTCGTCCTGCCGCGGATGCTCGCTGCACGCGGCGTTCTCACGGATGATGCATCGATTTCGGTTGTCCCTTTGGGCGGGCGCCACGTCAACCATTTCTGGCGGTTACTGCACGAGCTGGGCATCCCGCACGCGACTTTGCTTGATCTCGACCTTGCCCGCTTTCAGGGTGGCTGGGGCAGGATCAAGTACGCTGCGACGCAACTTCTGAAATATAGCGACGTGGAGAATGCGGGCATTGACGAAGATGAAATAGCAGCCATCCCAGCTTGGAATAGCGAACAAGGACTTTTGATCGATGACGATGATTGGTTCGAGTATTTCAACGAGCGCGGCGTCTTCTTTTCGTCGCCGCTTGATCTCGACTTTATGATGATCGAGGCGTTCGCCGAAGTCTATCGAGTTGAAGATGACGAGTGCGAAGAACCAGATGAGACAACGCTCAAGGCTGTCCTCGGCAAAAAACACGATACCGTGGCAGGGCAATATACAGACTACCAGCTTCAGCTGTTCGATGCCTACCACCATCGCTTCAAGTTAGGCAGCAAGCCAGCTTGGCATATCCGGGCAATGGCAGCGATTGATGATGCAGAAATTGCTGCGGACATGCCCGCGGCCATGACCGCGCTAATCGACTATGTCGAAACCGAGCTCGAAGGCTTACCTGAATGATTGCAGTGGAACGATGGTCTCCCGTGGATGGCTTAACGCTTGAGCCGAACGCGTTGGCTGCTGCAACAGAGATTGCGCGCAATTTGGCCCTCACCGCGGGTCCCGGCGCTGGCAAGACTGAAATGTTGGCGCAACGTGCCGACTTCCTGCTTCGCACTGGAACTTGCCGTTACCCTCGCCGGATCCTCGCCATATCGTTCAAGACTGATGCTAGCCAAAATCTCAAGGCACGCGTCCGGAAACGCTGTGGACCTGGGCTGGCTGCGCGATTCGATAGCTACACCTTCCATGCCTTCGCTAAACGGATCATTGACCGGTTTCGCCCGGTGCTGAGCGGACGCGATGCGCTAAACCCTGATTATTCGATTGGCCCGCGCCGTGTGCAGCATCAGTCCATCACGTTCGCTGACATGGTGCCGCTCGCTTGCAAGATCATCGAAGACAGCCTAGTCGCCCGAAATGCGGTGCGACAGACCTATAGCCATGTCTTCCTGGATGAGTTTCAAGACTGCACGGATGAGCAATATCGCCTGATACTCGCAAGTTTCGGCGACACCCCGACAATCCTGACGGCTGTCGGCGATACCAAGCAAAGCATCATGGGCTGGGCCGGAGCGCTCGAGGGTATCTTCCATACCTTCGCCGACGCTTTCGATGCGCTGCCGCGCAATCTCTATCAGAATTTCCGTTCAGCGCCGGCGCTCCGTCGGATGCAGAATGCGATGGTCAAAGTGATGGATCCGCCAGCAGCGCTCGACGATGCCGATATCATTGGCGACGAGGGTGAGATTTGCATTCTTCGATTTGAAGATGACGATGACGAAGCCAGTGGCTTGGCTGAGCGAATCCGCGACCTGATCGACGATGGCATCGAGCCCTCCGAGATTGCGATCCTAGTCAGCAAACAACAAAGTCTTTATTGTCGGCTTCTCGTGGCTGCTTTTGAGGCGGAAGAGATTCCGTTTCGGGAAGAAGATACGAAGCAGGACTTGGCGTCGGAGCCGGTCGCCTCCCTACTCATCGATTTTCTTCTGATCGCAAGTGGCTCGCGCCAACCCTCCGCTTATCGTCGTTTGCTTGATCTGGTTGTTTTCAACCATGGCTATGACGAGGAACGCGAATATCAGCTGCGATCACGCTGGGATCGCTTCGTAAACGAAACCAAGCAGAAGATTGCGGCGCATAAGCTCGATCTTCGGCAGATGGACGATTTGCAAGCTCTCGCAATATCACTGGTAGACAATGTTGGGCGTGATAGTCTCATCTCTTTATCGCCGGACTATGAGCATGGCGATCGCTTCGATGAGCTCATCGCCCAAACTCTTGAGCATGCGCACATGCTGCTGCAGAGCCAAGCGGACTCATCAACAGCTCTAGCCTCATTTTCGGGTGACAGCGCTGTTCGCATTATGTCGGTGCACAAGAGCAAGGGCCTGGAGTTCGATACGGTAGTCATCCTTGGGGTCGAAAAAGAAACCTTTTGGGGCGAGCCGTCAGCGGAACACGCAGCTTACTTCGTCGCGATCTCGCGCGCCAAACAACGGCTTCTGCTGACCACGTGCAGCCAACGCCAGCGACCGCAAGGAGCGAAACGCTGGTCTATTAAACGCCATGAGTACGACGAATTTCTTGCCTACGTACCATGACCACTAAAGAGTTGGACTGTCTGACGCCGGCGCCAATTGGACGGCTTAGGCCGATTTGATTAGGGAAGTTTTCTTCACCTTATCCGCCACTGGTGTTACACCCAAATGCTGCAACCGCAGCTTGCAGATGGGCACGGAGATGTGCACCCGGATCTTCTTCAAAGAACAATATGTTCCGATCTCCCATGAGTTCTCACTGCGTAATTGTTTCTGTGTCGGGCGGCGAAGAATTGGACACTTGCGGCCGGCGTGGATGCGCAGAAGTGTGTTTCCCTTAGTGCTACGTTGCGCCATCGCAGTATTTCTATTTGACCACTCGCAGGGAAGGCTTGCGAACCTCAAGTGAGGCGCCTTGATCTGGCGATAGCCGGAAAATCAAAGCTTCTATTTCTTCTAGCGGAATCCCAAGATCTCTAGCAATGTTCTCTTTCGTCATACCCTTGGACCAAAGAGCGGCCAACACCTTAGCTAGCACGGTCGAAACCTCTCGCTCGATCCCGTCGGGCTCGCCGCTGCGATAACCCCGCTTCCCGAGCTCAATCAGCAATGAACGGTAGTTCCATTCGCTGATGTAGCCCAGCGAGTTGAGCCGGTTAGCCAAAGCCATCGCGGACACCTTCCACCGTTTCTTTGCCGCGATAATCTGCCCCGCCGTAAATAGGTGCGCATAATCCATTACGTCGCTTTCGGGCATCAGGAACGCCGATGCGAACCTGTCGGCCTGCGTCTCTGCTTCTTTATCAGTCTTCGAGTCCGCATGATGATGCAAGACAAGGTGTCCAAGCTCATGCGCCGTGTCGAAGATGGATCGTTCCGCCGTCTTCTCTTGGTTTAGGAAAACGTAAGGATGTTCCCCGCGCCAAAAGGAGTATGCATCAACGTTCTTGGTCGCCTCTGATAGAGACAGGACGCGAATACCCTTGGACTCGATCAGCTTGAGAACATTGCCAATTGGCCTGTCCCCAAGCCCCCAATGCTGGCGCAGAAGGCGCGCGGCGACAAACGGGCGGCGGCGCTCTTTGCTCAGATCGATCAGGTCAGCGGAGGGCAGATTGAAACGGGCATCAATCCATTCGTAAAGCTCAATTCCCAACGATCCTGCCGCTTCCGCCGCGCGGCGTTCTTTCGCCTTCATGCGGGCCAGACTGCGGAAACTCACCGCATCGGTATCAATGCGTTCTGGTGCCTCTCTGAAAAAGAAATCAAGAGGGTAGGAAAGCGCCATGGCAAGGCGCTTTGCGGTCGCTTCATCGGGCGCATGCCCATTTTCATACTTCGAGAGAGTTACCGCTGACACGCCTACGCGCTCTGCGAGTCCCTTCGCAGTCAGCATCCGTCTTTCGCGGGCTGTTTTGAGACGGTCTGAGTTGAACATTAGTCTTTGAAAGAAAATTGGATTTCGAAGTCATCAATAGGACCGGTATCGGTGTCCGGCGCTGCCTCCCAGTCGCTGTCCGGCGAGTAAATGTAGATTCGCTCGATCCAATCGACGTACTTGCCCTTCTCGATGACTGGGCAGGAAAGCTCAACGCTTCCATCAAGACCGACAGTATGTCCGTATTCCGTCATGCACCCCAGTTAGGGGACCGGCTTCAACGCCAGCATGTTCAAAGAGCGTGGGAGACGACAGCGCAGCAGCACCGCTACCCTTTTCAGACCGAGGCAGCGGCGGCATGTCCGCGCAGCTCTTGTCAACATTTTGGAATGCAATGCGCACGCTACGATCCCGGCGCACTACGGATTCGACACCGCAGGCTCGGTCTGGGAGGTAGTCGGACCCGACAAGCTGTTGGCGGAGTTCGCCAACACCGTGAATATAGGACAGCATGCCGGCCGCGTTTTGCGGCATAGAAGGGCTGGCGTCGTCTGCGTAGGCGCGGGCAGTATGTCCGATAGCCATGATCTGTTGGCGCGTGCAGCCAAAGTCCTCAAGGCAGTTTTCTACGTCTACCAGCTTGCAGACAATCACGGTGTTAAATGTCGGCAAGGCTCGACCCCTTTAAGTTTTTCAACATCACATGATGTTGAAGTTCTTAAAGGCAAGTGAAATCTGCAGCTAAATTTGTAGTTTGCAAAGTTAACGTTCTGCGAGCTGCCGATTCTGGTGCGCATCATCGTATCACTGTCTTGATACTGCCGGTGGCAAATGACTGCTTTCCTTGTTTCGACTTGCCACCTTGCGCTCGCAGCGAACTTCCGCTTTCCGCCTATTTTGTTGAAAAAGTCGCCGTGACTTGGGAGGTTGGCGGCCTTGCAGGGGCGGTCGCGGGCTTATTGTTCCGCCCGTTGTACTGGGCGGCCTGTTGGGCTGTCGTTTTGCCGGTTCAGATCATATCGCGATCCTTGTTTCGGCGATCTTGGGTCTTAGTTTTGCAAGTTTTCGAAGGTTCTGGGCGATCGCTGCGAGCGTAAACTCGTCCCTCACACCGCAGGGTCCTCGAAGCCGGAGCCGGCCCAGCCCGAGAATGCGTTTAAGATGAGCGAAGAGCATTTCGACCTTCTTGCGTTTGGCCTGAGCCTTGGGGTTAAAGGGAGACTTGGCAGCCAGTCGGGCAAAGTCACGCGCGCCCTCATGTTCCTCGCGGCCAATGAAGCGGGTGTTTGTGTTTGGGCAGCATTTTGGTTTCGACGGGCAGGCATCGCAAACGGCTTTGGTGGCGCGGTATCTGCGCCGCCCGGTTTTTGGTTCTTTCCTGCGCAGGTCAGAGTAGTTCCGGCGGGACTGCAACAGGTGCTGGCCTTCAGGGCAGGTATAGCGGTCATTCTCTTCGTCCCAGTCGAAGTCTGAACGGGAGAACGTGCCATCTGTTCGCTCTGATTTGTCGATCAGTGGGATGAACGGAATGATGTTGCGCTTCTTTGTCAGCCACGCCAGATTCTCTGCTGATCCATAGGCCGTGTCCGCTACAAGCCAGTCCGGTGTGATGCTGAAACGCTCTTCCGTGCGATCAATCATAGTTTGGGCGGCACCGACTTCGGCCTGCCTGACGGAACGTGTCGCTTCAACGTCCACAATCACAGAATGTTCGGTGTCGATCAGATAGTTGTTCGAATAACAAAAGATCGCCGGACCTTTGCGTGCTGCAGTCCATTGGCTGGCCGGATCGGAGTGGGACGTGAACTTTGGTTTGACCGGTGTGGATGCGCCAAAGGCCTTATCGTCGAGAACGTCGAGATATTCCCTGACGGCCCGTGGCGCGTCATCTGGATCGATGGCAGATGCATCCCATTCCGACTGCGCAGTGGAGTTCATTCTATCGACATCGGCCTCAATCAAACTGGCATCGACTGCAAAGCCATGGCCGCCAACAAGGCCTTCGGAAATGCAGCGCGCAACAGTGGCTTCGAACACTGACCGAAGCAGGTCGCTGTCGCGGAATTTACCATGGCGATATCTTGAAAAGGTGCTGTGATCCGGAACTTTGCCATCGATGCCAAGATGACAAAACCATCGATAAGCCAGGTTTAGATGCACTTCATCACACAGACGTCTCTCAGATCGGATGCCCAGAACATAGCCGATCACCAACATCCGCACGATCAGTTCCGGGTCAATCGAAGGGCGCCCCAGATGGCTGTAGTGCGGCGCAAGCTGATGACGCACCGTCCCCATGTCCAGAAACCGATCAACCTCCTGCAATATGTGATTGGCAGGGACGTGTGCCTCCAAATCAAAGTCGTAAAACAACCGCGCCGGAGCTTCTTGAACACCCATCATCGTCAAATCCCTCCTCATCCTGCAATAACGAGTGAATCAAATGACTTGCTCCAAAGCAACAGAGACTTCTTCAACAAAACACGCCCCTTGTACCGGTTTTTCTCTCTAACGGGCTGGACTTTGGGGGCTGGCGGAGCGGTAGTGTCGGTGCGCGCGACGCGTGTTCGCGTGGTTTGCCTGGGATTCCCGGGCTCTGCTCGGTAGCGGCGGGGTGGTCCCGCTGATCCTCTGAGGAGATGGGTATGAGTAAATCACTGAAGAAGCGCGCCACCAAGAAAGACCAGTTGATCAGGTTGCTGGGGACGAAGGCGGGGCGTGATATCAAGGCGCTGAGCGCAAAGCTTGGCTGGCAGCAGCATACGACACGGGCGGCTTTGAGCAGGCTGCGTAAAGCGGGGTATGAGGTCGCTGCGGACGTCCCTGCATCGGGGGGTGGGACCAAGTATCGGATCGTGTCGGTACCTGCACCTGAGGTGGCTCCTGCAAAACCGTCTGAACATATGAAGGCCACCGCGCCCGCGCAAACGCCTGCATCCGAGGCGCCAACCGTTGGGGCGTGATCCGAACCCCGAGCGTCCCGCGGCATGCGCGCAGTGGGAGGCGGTCTTTGGATCGCATCCGCCGCCGTATCTGTCCGTGCCGTTTATGCAGAAGGCCATCTCTTATGAAGCGCAATGCAAGCCGCGGGGAGGCTTGCCTGCTGCGGCGCGGCGGGCTTTGAACGGGGCTTCGTATTCCACTTGCGACCGGCAGGAAGGTCATTGCGTGTATTGTAGAGCTCGTCTACGTTAAAGAGACTAAGTGCTTTTGCCACTTCGATTTATGTTGTCACAATAAAATGAATTCTCGGTGTTCTGCCGCAATTTTGATTGATACTTATTCAGTAGTGACATGAATTCATTTGCTTAATTTAACGATGAGGGGTTTTGAGTGGCAAAATTAGAAAGCGAACAGTTTGTTAACCTTGTGGAGTTATACGGTATTTGGACCGTCGCGATATTATGTGTAGTATAGAGAGTGGTTCCTCATATAGCGCCCATTTTGTCGGCGGTATTCACTGCTTACAATGATCGAAAGGACGCGGATTTGACCCACGAGCGCCATATGCTACAGTTGAAAGCAAAAATTGTTGAAGATGAGCGGCGGATCAAGGCGAGGGAGGGCGATTTAGATGTTTAGTGCAGATTTTCTTGTAAATATTGTGTTACCCATAGCACTGGTTTTCTTGTCTTTTTTTACGCCCTTGATTGCTAGAGCGGCTGAAAGAATGGAGAAGCTGGCGAAGCAACGTGCGGAACACATCGAACATTATCACAGCCATGCGATGCGTTTCATGGAGCTTACTGACGTACGCCGCGATGCCAAAATCCGTGAAGCGGTCTTTTCCACCGGTGAATTCATGATGCAAGGCACCAAGCTAATCCGGACTGTAATCGGGTTCCGATACAACAATGACAATGATAATGAGGCTGTGATGCAACGGCAGTCCAAAATAGAGATCGAGACGCTTTCAGACGACGCGGTAGACGAGTTGGGTCGAGCGTTCGCAAATGCTTTGATAGTCTCAACGTATCAATCCTTTTGGTTGGGTGGGGTGTATAGGTCAATTTTAAGATTGCTGTTCAGCGAAAATGATCCGGAGCTTAAGAGGCCGGAACGCATAGTTTACAGACTTCCTAGGTTCGCAACTAAGTCTTTCATGAAAGAGAACAACAGTGCGTTTGTCGGGTAAAAACTTGCAACAATATATTTTAACTGAAAGCCACAGAAAATCTCGTTCTCTCTGAAAGGTTGTTATGCGCCAGTGTAGGATCTCTAAATCGCCGTTAATTTGACGGAAAAAAGCTCTTCTAGAAAGTTTTCAGTCTGACTTAATCTAAACATAGTTTTCCCGCGCATATATTTGAAATCAGCGGTCTCGCCTGCCAGCGCGACTAGCTTTGCGGCTACGATTGCTTCGTCAGCTTCGGGTGCAGACATTGCCGCAAAAAGCGCCGCGCTCACGAACATCCCGACCAGTGCCACGGCGCTGCTGCGCCTTGTCGCGCGCATCGACCTGCGGCCCGGGTCGCTGACAGTCACGCTGGATCCGACCCGGCTTGCAACGCTTTGCAACGCCGCTGCGCATGCAATCGACCAAGAGACCCTCACCTTGAACGCCCCCTTCCTGATGCGCAAACGCGGTGTGGAAACCAGGCTGATCTTGCAGGATACCCCGGTCGATCCGGACCAGACCCTGATCCGCAATATCGCCAAAGCCCACCAATGGTATCAACAGGTTAAGGCAGGACATAGGCTGTCCGACATCGCGCGCGATGCGGGCACTTCGAGCCGCCGCATCCAGCACATGATCGACCTTGCCTTCCTCGCGCCCGATCTGGTGGGCCAGGTCCTTGCAGGGACGCAGCCGGCCGGATTTACCTCTGACTGGTTCAAACAGCACGGCCTGCCCGGCGACTGGCAGGACCAGCGCGATCTTATCGCGACTCTCACGCATCGCTGAAACGGACAGTGCGACCGCGAAAAACCCGATCCCAGACGACAGGGCAGTTCACGGACAGAACCATGACACACAACGGTCTGCACCAATGCCAGGATCCCACAACCCACTGAAATAACGCCACTATCCAAATGGACATACGCACCGTCTGCATTCAAGGGGGTGGTTGGCTGGGATGGTAGGATTCGAACCTACGGTACACTGTACCAAAAACAGTTGCCTTACCACTTGGCTACATCCCAACGTGAGCGGTAATTAAAACGATGCAGGGCGACGTGCAAGTCCCGTTTTTGACAAAAATTGATGTGATCTGTTAATTCCTGCCGAAACCGCGTCTTTGTGTCAGCGGGTGACGTCAATGAGGATCGCGCCTTCGCGTCCGCCCGCTTCGACTGCCTGATGCGCGCGCGCCGTTTGCGCCAATGTGTAGATTTCTGCGGTTGGGCAGCGCAGCGCACCAGCCGACAGCGCGGCCAGCAAATGGGCGGTTGCCTCGGCGCGCTCATCAGGTTTCAGTATGTAAATCAATGCGATGTCTATTGTGACGGCCTTGAACAGCAAGGGTCCAAAGGGAATCGCGGGCGTCATGTTTTTCGCGGAGCCATAGACCGATAAGGTGCCGTTTTCCGCTATGATCGCGGCATTGGTTTCGATGTTTTCTCCGAATTCGACATCTATGATCCGGTGGTATTGCTGCCCGTCGTTCATGGCCAGCAAGTCTTGCGCGAGGCTTGGGGCATTATAATCGACGACGCTGTCGGCACCTGCTTTCCGGCAGCGTTCAAAACCCGCTGGACTGGCGGTTGCAATCACGCGTGCCCCGCCCCATTTCGCCAGTTGCACGGCGAGGTGGCCAACAGTGCCGTTTGCGCCGTGGATCAAAAGCGACTGGCCGCGAATGCTGCCGCCGCCAAACACGGTATGGGCGGCTGTGAGGCCGGGGATGCCCAGACTTGCGCCGGTTTGCAGGTCGACCCCGGCGGGCAGGGTGACGGCCTGTTGTGCATCAAGGGTGATGGCCTCGGCAGCTGTGCCCAAAGCGCGGTTGAACTGTCCGTTCCAAATCCAGACGGAGTCGCCGATGCGGGCAGGGTCCACGCCTTCGCCAACGGCGACGATGGTGCCTGACCCGTCATTATGCGGACAAATCTGGTCGTAGGGCAGTTTGTTCTCACCCGGGCGCGCACCGGCCCGCCGCTTGATGTCTGACGGGTTCACGGCTGAATAGGCCAGTTCAACCTGTACTTCGCCGGGTCCCGGCGGCTGCCTGGGCAGGTCACTCAAGGCAAGGACCTCATCGGCGGGTCCGTAGCGGTTATATGTGATGGCGCGCATTTTCAGTCCCTCGGTCAGCTTGCACGAAACGATGCCGTGTCACGTCGCGGGCTGCAAGGCCATGTCTGACCCAAAGGACCTGAGGGAGTACCACAAAATCGCTTTTCACCTGATGCGTCGGCATCCACGGTTTCACACAGCATTGGGTGCTTCAGGTTTTGCGGATGACGCATCAATCGCGCAGCTCGTCAGGGCGAACACCCCAAAGCGATGTCTTGGGGCTCCATCCGCGAAATCCGCCTGAACGCAACTGGCACCAGTCCGGGTTGCATTTTCCCAGCCGCGCAATCACACCCGCTTCCAGCCGCGCGTTAACCGGCGCTTCGGCGTTTGGGCGGCTGTGAATGGTCAGCGTTTCCTCGACGATGACGGTGCGCACCCCGGACAGCAGCGAATAGTGGATCCAGCCGCCTTGCCCGTCGCGGTCCTCCACCCGGCGCCAGTGGCCGTGCTCTGCGACGATGCGCAGCGGCATGTCGCGGCGTTTGAACACCCAGTCGATGCGATGGGTCAGTGAGGGCCCGCGCCTGACGTTCGCCTCTGACGCTTTCATCGAGACATAACGCGGCATCGGCAAATTCGTGACCGGCCCGGTTGTCGCCACATCACTCTCGGTTGCGCGCGCAAAGGACACGCTCCCGCAGGCGCACAGCAGCACAAGGCAGCTGATACGCAGATACTCGATAATGGGTCGGCCCGTATTCTGCATTTTGCTCTTTTGCTTGCGACAGGTTCTTGTGCCTCGTCGTCAGTTCCGCCACCATGACAAAAAAATGGCCCTGCGCCAAGTCCGTGGAGATCAAAATGTCAAAGTCCAAATTGAGTGTTGTCGTCACACGACGCTTGCCCGAAGAGGTCGAAACGCGCCTGTGCGAACTGTTCGACGTGCAGTTGCGTCAAGATGACAAGCCGATGGAGCGCAGCGAACTGGTGGAGGCCATCAAAACGGCGGATGTACTTGTGCCCACGGTGACCGATGACATTGATTCTGCGCTGATTGCGAATGCGGGGGACAGGCTCAAACTGATTGCGAATTATGGCGCGGGGGTGGATCATATTGATGTGGCGACCGCCCGGCAGCGCGGCATTCTGGTATCCAACACGCCAGGGGTGCTGGCGGATGACACTGCTGATATGACCATGGCCCTGATCCTTGCGGTGCTGCGTCGTGTGCCCGAGGGGCTGTCTGTGATGCAAAGCGGTGCATGGGATGGCTGGGCACCCAATGCCTATCTGGGGGGGCGCGTCGGGGGGCGGCGACTGGGCATTCTCGGCATGGGGCGGATCGGGCAGGCGGTTGCGCGCCGCGCTGTGGCTTTCGGCATGCAGGTGCACTACCACAATCGCCGGCGGCTGAGACCGGAAGTCGAAGCGGAGCTGCAGGCGACCTATTGGGACAGCCTTGATCAGATGGTTGCGCGGATGGATGTGATTTCGGTGAACTGTCCTGCGACGCCTTCGACGTTTCATCTGATGAATGCGCGCCGTCTGCAACTGATGAAACCCGAAGCGGTCATCGTGAATACCTCGCGTGGGGAGGTCATCGACGAAAACGCGCTGACGCGGATGCTGCGAAGTGATGCGATTGCGGGTGCGGGGCTGGATGTCTATGAGCGTGGAACTCAGGTCAACCCGCGTTTGCGCAAACTGAACAACGTCGTTCTGTTGCCGCATATGGGATCAGCCACCCGCGAAGGGCGCGCCGAGATGGGCGAAAAGGTCATCATCAACATCAAGACTTTTGACGATGGGCATCGCCCCCCTGATCAGGTCGTGCCTTCTATGCTATAGGGGCTATGTCCAGCGTTGGGAGGAACGCGATGAAACCAGTTATTTTTGCACTCGCCTTGGGATGTGCCACCAGCGTGTCGGCGCAGCAGGCGGCGGATGCGGTGGCACCCGAGGCCGCGACGCAGGGCACGTTTGCTGCCATGTCCCCTGAAATCGCGGCGTCATTTGCAGCCAAGGCCGACCGCCGTCCGGTAGAGGCATCGAACTGGATGGTGGCCGCGGCCAATCCATGGGCGGTGCAGGCAGGTGCCGATGTTCTGGCGCGCGGTGGCACGGCTGCGGATGCGCTGGTTGCCGTTCAGGCGATGCTGGGGCTGGTTGAACCTCAATCCTCGGGGTTGGGGGGCGGGGCGTTTCTGGTCTATTACGACGCGGCGTCTGGCAGCCTGACCACCTTGGATGGCCGCGAAACGGCGCCACTGGCCGCCACGCCACGGCTTTTTCAGGATGAAGACGGGGAACCTCTGGGCTTTTTCGATGCCGTTGTGGGCGGCTTGTCTGTTGGGACGCCGGGCACGCCTGCGTTGATGCAGGAAGCGCATGAACGCTGGGGTTCGCTGCTATGGGCGGACCTTCTGGCCCCGGCGATTGATCTGGCCGAACAGGGGTTTCCGGTTTCGCCGCGCCTTGCCGGGCTGGTCGCTGCTGATCAGGAACGGCTGGCGCGCTTTGAAACGACGGCCAGCTATTTCCTGCCCGGCGGTGCACCGATTGCCGTGGGCGACACGCTCATCAACCCCGATTACGCAGATACCCTGCGCGAAATGGCCACCGGCGGGGCGGCGGCATTTTACACCGGCAGCATCGCGGCGGATATCGTGCAAACGGTCCAGAACGCGCCGGGCAACCCGGGTGTGTTATCCACGCTTGATCTCAGCATCTATGCCGTCAAGGAACGAGCGCCGGTATGTGTCGAATACCGCGCGCATGACGTCTGCGGGATGGGGCCGCCCTCGTCCGGGGCGCTGACGGTCGGGCAAATTCTGGGCATGCTGCAACCCTATGACCTCAGCGCGGGCCCCAATGATGCGACGGTGAGGCGGTTGATTGGGGACGCCTCGCGCCTCGCCTTTGCAGATCGCGGTCGCTACATGGCCGACAGCGATTATGTCCCTGTTCCGGTTGCGGGCCTTGTTGCGCCTGAATATCTCGCATCGCGCGCCGCCCTTCTGGACGGTGATATGGCGCTGCGCGATGTCGCCCCCGGCAACCCCGAATTTGACCATGCGCTGAATTGGGCGGATGACGCCTCGCTCGAACTGCCTTCCACATCGCATTTCGTGATCGTGGACACGCAGGGCAATGTCGCCTCCATGACCACGACAATTGAAAATGCATTCGGCAGCAGGCTGATGGTGCGCGGATTTCTGTTGAACAATGAACTCACGGATTTCTCCTTTCGCAGCCATGTGGACGGCGTGCCCATTGCCAATCGCGTGGAACCGGGCAAACGGCCCAGATCTTCCATGGCCCCGACCATCGTCATGCAGGACGGCGCACCGGTTCTCGCCATCGGCAGTCCGGGGGGCAGCCGGATCATCGGCTATGTCGCACAAAGCATCATCGCCCATCTCGATTGGGGCATGGATGTGCAGCAAGCGGTCTCTGTGCCGCATGCCGTGAACCGTTTCGGGACCTATGATCTTGAAGAAGGAACCGCGGCCGAAAGGTTGAGCGACCCGCTCACGGCTCTGGGGTTTGAGGTCGGCACGCGCGCGCTGACCTCGGGTCTGCATGCTATTTCCATCGGGCCCTCTTTGCTGGGCGGGGCGGATCCGCGCCGCGAGGGGATCGCGTTGGGACAATGAAACAGCGGCTGACAAAAGAGGCAAGCTGATATGCAACACGTAAAACTGCCCCGCAACGAACAGGGGATCGAGACGGCTCTGGCGGTGCTGAAGCAGAAATTCGGGGATCGGGTCCAAACCGGGACCTCCATTCGCGAGCAACACGGCCACACCACCACATGGATCGAAAACCAGCCGCCCGATGGCGTGGTCTTTGCCCACTCCACGGCCGAAGTTGCCGATATTGTCACGATTTGCAGCGCGCATGAGGTGCCCGTTATTGCCTATGGCACCGGCACTTCGCTTGAGGGGCACCTGAATGCGCCAGCCGGTGGCATTTCGATTGACGTCAGCCAGATGGACAAGGTTCTGGCGGTCAACGCGGGCGATCTGGATTGTCGCGTACAACCCGGTGTCACGCGGGAAGACCTCAACACGTATCTGCGCGACAGGGGGCTGTTCTTTCCGATTGATCCAGGGGCGAATGCCTCACTGGGCGGGATGGCTGCGACCAATGCCTCGGGCACCAATGCGGTGCGTTATGGCACGATGAAGGACAACGTGTTGTCGCTTGAAGCGGTCATGCCGGATGGCCGCATTATCAAGACCGGGACACGGGCGCGCAAATCTTCGGCGGGCTATGATCTGACGCGGCTGCTGGTCGGCTCCGAAGGGACGCTTTGCATCATTACCGAAATCACGCTGCGGTTGCAGGGTATCCCCGAAGCGATCAGGTCGGCGCATTGTTCCTTTCCTACGGTGGACGCCGCTTGCCAGACGGTCATGGCGGTCATCCAGTATGGGCTGCCGGTTGCACGGATCGAATTGCTCGACGAGGTGATGGTCAAGGCCATCAACCCTTACGCGCGCCTTGGCCTGCCGGAAACGCCCCTTTTGCTGCTGGAATTCCACGGCACTGAGGCGAGCGTCGCCGAACAATCGGAGATTTTTGCGGCCCTGTCAGAAGAGCATGGTGGCAACGGATATAAGGCGACCGAGACAACCGAGGAGCGCAACAAGCTATGGAAGGCCCGGCACGAAGCCTATTGGGCCATGTTGCAGTATCGTCCGGGGACGCATGGTGTGGCCACGGATGTCTGCGTGCCGATCTCCAAACTGGCGGAATGTGTGCGGGCATCGCAGGTGCGCGCGTCGGAACTCGGTCTGATCGTACCCATCGTCGGCCATGTGGGCGACGGGAATTTTCACGCGACACCATTGGTCGATATGTCCGACCCGGATGAAATCGAACGCGCCGCGCGTTTTGTGTCGTGGTTGAATGAGCTGGCGATTTCGATGGATGGCACCTGTACGGGCGAGCATGGGATCGGACAGGGTAAGATGCCCTATCTCGTCAAGGAACTGGGGGAGGCCACGGATTTCATGTCCGACATCAAGCGCGCGCTCGACCCCAAGGGCATCATGAACCCCGGCAAGATATTTTAGCACCCGCGCGCGGCTGTAATGTCGCTTTCCCGCGATTTCCGGTCGGGCGTGTTTGGCGCTGCTTTGTTCCCTGCTGTAATTCTGTCGCCAGATCGACAGCAGGGAGTCGCGCGTCATGAAAACCCAAGTCAAAGCACTGGTTGTCGGGGGCGGTGCCGTCGGCACGTCCATTGCCTATCACCTCGCCCGCGCGGGCTGGGACGATGTGATGCTGCTGGAACGCGACGAGTTGACATCAGGTTCGACATGGCATGCGGCGGGCCTCTTGCCCTATTTCAACATGTCCTTTGCGACCACCCACATCCATGATTATTCGATCCGGTTTTACAAGACGTTGGAAGAGGAAACCGGGCTGAATGCAGGCTTTGCCGTGGTGGGCAACCTGCGCATGGCACAGACGCAGGAACGGATGGATGAATACATGCTCTATGCCTCCACCGCTGAAACCTGCGGCGTGCCTTACCAGTGGATGACGCCTGACGAGATCAAGGCAAAATGGCCGCTGATCCGGACGGATGACCTCAAGGGCGCGCTCTATCACCATACGGATGGCTACATTAACCCTGCCGATGTCACGATGGCGATGGCCAAGGGCGCGCGCCAACGGGGCGTGGCGATTGAACGCAAATGGCAGGCGGATGCCTTTCACTGGACCGGCAACCATTGGGAAGTGACCGCTACCAAGATGGTGGAAAAGGGCGGCAATCTCGTGCCCTCGGACGAACAGGTCGTGATTACGGCAGAACATGTGGTGACGGCTTCGGGCAACCATGCGCAGCGCACGGCACAAATGCTCGGCATCAAGATCCCCGCGATCCCCGTTGAGCATCAGTTTATCGTCATGGATAAGGACCCCGATCTGGTGAAATTCCGCGCCGAGGGGCATGTCGAACACCCGGTGATCCGTGATGCGGATGCGCAATCCTATGTGCGTGAGGAACGCGGCGGCTGGATTTTGGGCGTGTACGAGCAAAACGCGCCTGCGCGGTTCGAATATGGCGTGCCTGACAGCTTCCGGGCGGATCTGTTTCAACTCGACCTTGAGCGGATCGAAGAGCAATATCTTGCCATGATCCACCGTATTCCGTCCTGCGAAGAAAGCGGTCTCAAGGATGATTTCAACGGCCCGATCTGCTACACGCCGGATGGCAATCCGCTGGTCGGACCCGCACCGGGCTTGCGCAACATGTGGCTGGCCGAAGGGTTTTCGTTCGGGATCACGGCGGCGGGCGGCACGGGCTATTACCTTGCGCAAATGATGGTCGAGGGCGAAGCCGAGATCGACATGGCGAGCCTTGATCCCAAACGCTACGGCGATTGGATGACCACGGAATTTGCCGCCCGCAAGAACGAAGAATGCTACAGCCACGTCTATATCCTGCACCACCCGGATGAAGAACGCCCGGCCTGTCGCCCCTTGCGCACCTCGCCCGCCTACGACCGGCAAGCCGCGCGCGGCGCGCAATTCGGCTGGGTGAACGGTTGGGAGCGCCCGAATTATTTCGGCCCGCTGGATGCGCCTGAAAGTTTCGATCACGATGCGCGGTCATTCCGGCGCGGCGGTTGGTGGCAATACGCCGTGGACGAGGCCAAGGCGATCCGCGAGGGCGTGGGCCTGATTGATGCCACCGCCTTTACCAAACATCTGCTCAAAGGGCCGGGGGCGACGCAGTTTCTTGACTGGTTCACCTGCAACAAATTGCCCAAAGTGGGGCGGATCAACCTGACCTATGCGCTGACAGGTCACGGGACGACACGCACGGAATATACCATCGTGCGTCTGGGTGAGGATGAGTATTACCTCGTCTCCGCAGGGGCCTGGACGGCTTATGACGCGGATTACCTGCGCAAGGCGATTGAGGATAAAGCGCCCGAGTTTGGCTATATCGAATGCCATGACGTGACCACGCAGTGGGGTGTTTTTGCCATCGCCGGGCCGAAATCACGCGATGTGTTGAACGCGCTGGTCAAGGACGCGGAGCCGTCCACGGTGCTGTCCAACAAGCGCTTTCCGTGGCTGAGCATGCGCAACATTGAGTTGGGCATGTGCCCTGTGCGCGCAATCCGCGTCGCCTATACCGGGGAATTGGGCTGGGAGTTGCACCACCCGATCGAGATGCAGAATTACCTGTTTGATCAGCTTGAAAAGGCCGGTGAAGAGCACGGTATGAAACTGGTGGGCGCGCGGGCGCAAAACTGGCTGCGGCAGGAGAAATCCTATCGTGCCTTCGGCACAGAGCTTGGCCGCGACGCCACCCCGCTGGAGGCGGACCTGCCGCGTTTCATTGACCTGAGCAAGGAGTTCCATGGCAAAGCACGCCTTGAAGAAACCGGTGTGCGCTCAATATGCGTGACACTGCTGATTGATGGCCCGCCGGATGCGGACCCCTGGGGGCGTGAGGCGCTTTATCATGGGGACACGCGGGTGGGGCGGCTTACGTCCGGCGGCTATTCCGTGGCTTTCGGTAAATCCATCGGCATGGGCTATGTCAACCCTGATCTGGCCGTTCCCGGCACCCGGCTCAAGGTGAAGATGCTGGACCAGTTGTGGGATGCCGAGATAACCGAAGACAGCCCCTATGACCCCCGAAACGAACGCATCCGTATGGATGGTTAGACCTCGGCGATGAAGGCAAGGTTGTTGGCGGGCATCTCGACACGCGTCACAGAAGTTGCACCCGCGCTTGTCAGCCAGCGCTCGACATCGGCGTCGTTCTTATAGCCGATGTCGGGGTTTGCGGTGCTCAGCTGGTGGTGAAAGCGGGCATCGCCGTCACTGATGAGGGCACCGTTTCTTTTGAACGGGCCGTAAAGGACGAAGCGTCCACCGGGCACCAGTGCTGCAAGCGCGCCCGCAACGGCCATTTGCGCGGCTGCGTCGTCGATCAGATGCAGCAGGTTGATGAGCACGACAAGCTGCTTGCCGCCCACCGCGTCCGCCCAATCTGCGCGCGTGACATCAAGATGGCGCGGCGTGCGCAGATTGGGCAACCGGGCCTCGCGCGCATAGGCGGAAATGCTGGCGATCCGCTCGGCGTCCACCTCACTTGGATGCCAGATCAAACCGGGAAAGCGCTGCGCAAAATGGATGATATGCTGTCCGGTGCCACTGGCGATTTCCAACGCATGCCCCGTTTTGGGCGCGTGATCGTGCAGCAAATCGCCCAAGGCTTGCGCGTTGCGCTCAGCGGCGGGGGCGTGCAGTTTTGCGCCAGACGCGGGCGTCGCGACACTGGCAGTGGCGGGCAGTTTTTTCATCATGGTGTTCGGCGGATGGCAGGCGTATCGCTTGTGTCAATCGAGCGCGCAAACCCCTTCATGCCTGCTGTTCCTCGATCCTGTCGGTCGCGGGGGGCGGTGTCGGGGTAAGCGCGCGCATCCGGTTGTAAAGATCGGGCGTCAGCTTGGTGTCAATCGCTGCAAGCGAGGGCGCAAGCTGCGTGGTCGAGCGTGCTGATATGATTGGCGTCGGCCCCATCGGATGTGCGGCAGCCCAGGCGACTGCGAGTGTTGCCGGATGCATCCCTTCGGCGGCGGCAATCCTGCCGAGGTCTTCTGCAGCGCTGTGCATCCAATCCTGACCATATCGCGTGGCATAGCGTTCATCCTCGCTAAGCCGACCTGAACCGCCGCTGGCGTATTTGCCGGTCAGCAACCCGCCGCCAAGCGGGGAATAGGGTGCGCAGGCCACACCCTGATCGGCGCACATGGGCAGGATTTCAACCTCCGCCTGACGCTTCACGAGGCTGTACATGGGTTGCAGAATATCTACCCGCAGATCGAACCGCGCGGCCACGGCGATGGCTTTCATCACTTGCCATGCTGCAAAATTTGACACGCCGACATAGCGGATGTGTCCTTTGGCCTTTATCTGTGCCAGCGTCTCGAAACTTTCGTTCAGGTCGGTGTCCGGGTCAAACCGGTGCAGATAAAGCACATCAACCATATCGAGGTTCAAGCGCTGGCGTGAGACTTCGAAGCTGCTCAGAATATTGTCGCGCCCGGCCCCGCCCGCATAGGCGACTTTGGTCGCGATGATCAGATCATCGCGCTGATCGGCGATCATCTCGCCCAGCAGTTTTTCCGATGCACCCCCCGTATAAAGATGTGCGGTGTCGAAATGAGTGATGCCCTTCGCGCGGCAGGCATCAAACATGTCCCGCGACGCTGTGGCATCTGCAGCGCCGCCAAATTGCATGGTGCCAAAGGCGAGGCGACTGGCGGGGGTGCCGTTCGGGCTGGTCAGGTGATTTTTCATGTCAAAAGAAGTGGCACGCAGACTGCGCGCATGCAACGTTCAAACGTGAAGAGATAAACGCAAACAGGGGCGAAAAATGATTGTTGTCGATAAAAACGACCTGCTTGGGACTGCGCGCGATGCGGCGGGTCCGGGCTGGAGCAGCCTGCGGCTTTTGGTGAAATCTGACGGTATGGGATTTTCCATGACCGAGACCAAAGTGATGCCGGGCACGGTTCTGGACCTCGAATACAAGCACCACATTGAGGCGTGTTATTGCCTTTCGGGCAGCGGTCGCATCGTCGAAACGGATACCGGGGTGGAGCATGTGATTACGCCGGGTGTTCTTTATGCACCCAACGCGCATGATGCGCATCAGGTCATCGTCGAAGGGGACGTGCCCTTTCACCTCATCTGCGTGTTTTCGCCTGCCTTGCAGGGGGATGAGGTGCATGGGCCGGATGGCAGCTATGCCAGTAGTTAATCGGGCGGATGATCTGGCACAAAACCCGTTACAAAGGCGGTCACTTTGACGTCGCTCATTTCGCAAGGGCGCAGCTTGGGGCCCGACGCAGGATTGTAGAGGTTGAGGCTGATATAATCTGCGCCGCCCAATTCTTCGGCAACCAGTTTCAGAGACTTGCCTGCGCTGAAAACCGATTTTGTGGTGACATAGCGCCGCCCCTCGAAAGTGCCGTAACATGTGCCAGTCGGCAGCCGTTCCAACGCGCGCATAAAAGCTGCGAGGTCGCCTTGCGTCACTTTTTCTGGCCGATTTTGGGCTCTGTCCCCGTTCTGATCCGCGCGATATTGCCGCGATGGCGCCAGAAGATAAGTGCGCCCAACAGGATCAGCAAAACAACCGCACCGGGAAACCCAAGCAGGAACGCCAGCGGCACGGCAGCAACTGAAGCGACCAGCGCGCCCATGGACGAAATGCGCGTTGCAAATGCGCCCGCAAGCCACGCCAGACAGCACCCGACACCGACCGGGAAGGCCAGCGCGAGTACGATGCCCAGAAAAGTCGCAACCCCTTTGCCCCCCGCAAAACGCAGCCAGACCGGATAGCAGTGACCGATCATGGCCATCAGCCCTGCGATCTGCGCGAGGTCTTCCCCTCCTGCGGCGCGCGCGGCCAGAACCGCCACGACTCCCTTGCCCCCGTCCAGAACCAGCGTGAGCGCTGCGGCAAGTTTGTTCCCGGTGCGCAGGACGTTGGTTGCGCCGATGTTGCCAGATCCGATGTCGCGCAGATTGCCCAGCCCCATGACCTTGGCCAGTACCATGCCAAACGGGATCGACCCCAAAAGATAACCGATAACGCCCCAAAGAGCGAGCGCGGGCAGGGTGCTTTCAATCAACGGCATCAGCTTCTTTCATAGACGCGCTGTCCCGCGACATAGGTCGCAAGCACGCGGCCCTGCATGCGCGCGCCGTCAAATGGTGTGTTGCGGGATTTTGACCGTAGCGTCGTGCGGTCCATCAAGAACGGTGCGTCGGGGTCAAACAGCACAAGGTCCGCAGGTGCGCCTGCTGCCAGACGCCCGCTGTCGAGGCCCAGCCGTTTTGCGGGGTTGAGCGACATGGCGCGCCAGAGCGTCGGCAGGTCAATCAGATCCGCATGATAAAGCCGCATCGCCGCAGGCAAGAGCGTTTCAAGGGCCACCGCCCCTGACGCGGCTTCTTCAAAGGGCAGGCGCTTGCTTTCCTCATCCTGCGGGGTGTGCATCGAGGAGATCACGTCAATCAACCCGCTGCGCACGGCATCAGCCACGGCGAGGCGATCGGTTTCATCGCGCAGTGGCGGTTTCAGTTTGAAGAACGTCCGGTAATCCGCCACATCCAGCGCGTTCAGCGTCAAATGGTGGATCGAGGTGCCAGCGGTCACGTCATGGCCGTTCTGCTTGGCCCGCTCCAACGCGGGAAGCGCGCGCGCGCAGGTGATCTGATCCGCATGGTATCGCGCGCCCGTCATCTCGACCAGGGCGATGTCCCGGTCGAGCGCCATGCGTTCGGCCATGGGAGATACCGCCGGCAACCCCCTGAGAGAGGCAAATTTCCCGGAGGTCGCCGCAGCGCCCGCACTCAGGCCCGGATCCTGCGGGTGTGCAATGACCAGAGCGCCAAGCGAGCGCGCATAGCTGAGCGCGCGCGACAGAACTTTGGTATCAGTGACCACACGGTCGCAATCGGTAAAGGCGACCGCGCCTGCGTCCATCAGAAAACCGATTTCGGTCATTTCGCGGCCCGCACGCCCTTTTGTCAGGGCGGCCATGGGCAGGACGTTCACGGCGGCGGCCTGATTGGCCCGCCGGGTGACGAATTCAAGCGCCTCAGGGCTGTCAATGGCCGGTGTCGTGTCGGGTCGCGTGACCATCGTCGTCACACCGCCTGCCGCCGCCGCCAGCCCGGCGGAGCGGTAGCTTTCCTTATGCCGTTCACCGGGTTCACAGACCTTGACGCCGATATCGACAATCCCCGGAGCGAGATGTTTGAGGTTGCAATCCACCGTTTCGCCGCCCGGCCGCTCGTCCCTGTCGAGCCGCTGTGAGATCCTGCCATTTTCGATGCGCAGACCACCGATGGAAATGCTGCCGGTTTCAGAATCAACCAGCCGCGCATTCACGAGGTTGAGCGGTTTCATCATCAGCTTCCCACCCAGAGCATCAAGCCGACCACGCCAAAGGCGACCAGCAGCGCGAGGGTTGCAATCCTGCCGGACATGGCCGCATCGGAGGGGCGTTTCTTGACGGGCGGATCCTCTGGCGGGTCCTGATTTGGTGCCGCCGAGGGCGTGCGCAGGTCCACACCGCCCGTCCAGTTCGTGCCTTCCTGAGGGTAGGAAGCGATCAGTGTCAACTCCGGCGCAGGCGTGATTTTCTGTGCCACGCCGCCAAAGGCAGAGGAATAAACGACCATGACCCAGCCATCCAGCGCCGCCAGCTTGCTGCGGTCTTGCTCAAGTGCGGAAGGCAGGGCACCGGCACCCTCCTGCAGGTATTCCGCGAGCGACATTTCGGACAAATCCGCAACCGTAAACACCTCCACATGCTGCAGGTTCAGTGCCCGGGCCCCGAGTGCTGCGTTCAGCGCGCTTGCGGCGTTGTCTGATCCGGCACCATCGCGCAGGGCCTTGGCATCCTGATCCGACATCGACAGGGCAAAAACCCGGATCACGCCGCTTTCCAGTGCCGGGATTGATAGGGTGGTCATTCAGCACCTCGCGTTAGTCTTAGGTTTTGAGACAGCAGATCCATCGCGGCCATGCGCACTGCGACACCCATTTCGACCTGATCCTGGATGACGCTGCGGTTGATGTCATCGGCCAGCGTCCCGTCAATCTCAACGCCCCTGTTCATGGGGCCGGGGTGCATGATGATCGCATCCGGTTTGGCGTTGGACAGCTTATCCGCATCCAGCCCGAAGCGGTGGTAGTATTCACGTTCAGAGGGGATGAACCCGCCATCCATACGTTCTTTTTGCAGACGCAGCATCATCACCACATCGACGTCTTTCAGGCCCGCGTTCATATCGTTGAACACCTCGACGCCGAACTCGGAAATACCGCTGGGCATCAGGGTCGGCGGGCCGATCAGACGTATGCGGTTTTCCATCTTGCCCAGCAGCATGATGTTGGAGCGCGCCACGCGGCTGTGCGCAATATCGCCACAGATCGCGATGGACAGGCGATGCAAGCGCCCCTTGGCACGCCGGATCGTCAGCGCATCCAGCAGGGCCTGCGTCGGGTGTTCATGGCGCCCATCGCCCGCGTTCAGTACGGCACAGTTCACTTTTTGCGCCAAGAGATCCACAGCACCCGATTGCGGGTGCCGCACCACCAGCAAATCAGGGTGCATCGCATTCAGGGTGAGCGCGGTGTCAATCAGCGTTTCGCCCTTTTTGACCGAACTGGCCTGCATCGCCATGTTCATCACATCCGCGCCAAGCCGCTTGCCCGCGATCTCGAAACTCGCCTGCGTGCGGGTCGAATTTTCGAAGAACATGTTGATTTGCGTCAGACCCTTGAGGGCATCGGCGTGTTTGTCGGGCTGTCGGTTCAGCGCTGCGTATTTGTCCGCCAGATCAAGCAGAGTATTGATCTCTTCCGGGCGAAGAGCCTCGATACCAAGCAGGTGTCGGTGCGGAAATGTCATGGGCCAACCTATTGCGATTTTCCACCTTATAGGCAGGGGTTGTGCCATCGGCAAGGTGCTGACGCCAATGTGCAACTGGCTGTTTAGTTCGCGTGATGGGGCGCGTAGAATACGCTCATGGAATCATCCGACTTTCATCATGCGTTGGCTTTGCTGGATTGGCAAATTGAACTCGGGGCGACCGAGGCGATTGGTGAAACGCCCGTCAACCGGTACGATTTGCCCGACAAAATCCAGCCAAAACAGAAGGCTGCGCAGACAACTGTTGCGCCGGCTGCCGCAAGGGCTGCGGAAAAGACCGATCCGGTCGATGCCGCGCGTAAAGCAGCATTCGCGGCGCAGGACCTTGATCAGTTGCGCGCGGCACTGGCGGGGTTTGAGCATTGTGATCTTAAGCGCGGGGCGCGCAATCTGGTGTTTAGCGACGGGGTGGCAGGTGCAAGGGTCATGGTCATCGGCGAGGCGCCGGGGCGCGAGGAAGACTTGCAGGGGCGTCCCTTTGTCGGACGCGCCGGGCAGCTGCTCGACCGTATGCTGGCGGCGATCGACATGGGGCGCGATCGCCAAAGCGACCCGGTCTATATCACCAATGTCGTGCCGTGGCGCCCGCCACAGAACCGGGACCCCAGTTCGGATGAAATCGCCATGATGCGCCCGTTTGTCGAACGCCATATCGCTTTGGCAAAACCTGAGGTGCTGGTCATCATGGGCAATGTTTCGGCGCAGGCCTTGCTGGGTAAACGCGGCATCACCCGGTTGCGCGGGCAGTGGGTCGAGGCCTTTGGCGTGCCCGCATTGCCGATGTTTCACCCCGCTTATCTGTTGCGCAACACGGCTGCCAAACGAGAGGCATGGGCGGATTTGCTAAGCCTGCAGGCGCGTTTGCACAATGGTTGAACCGCTCACCCTGCTTGCTTTCGTGCCTGCGGCGCTGGCGTTGAACCTCACACCGGGGGCCGACATGATGTTTTGCCTCGCGCAGGGCGTGCGTAACGGTGCGCGCGCGGCTTGGGCTGCCAGCGCCGGGATTGCTCTGGGCGGGTTGATCCATGTCTTTATCGCCGGTGCGGGGCTGAGCGCACTTTTGACGGCCTGGCCCGTGGCGTTTGATATCATCCGCTGGGTCGGGGTGGCCTATCTGGTCTGGCTCGCGCTTCAGGCTTTGCGCGCGCACCCCGGGGCAGAGCCAAGTGCGCTGCCGGGCTCCGGGCATGCTTTTCGCGGCGGCCTGTTGATCAATCTGGCCAACCCGAAGGTGATCCTGTTCGTGCTTGCCTTCGTGCCGCAGTTCGTCACGCCCGAGGCCGGGTCCGTGCTGGCCCAGTTCATGGTATTCGGCGGCGTCATGGCCGTTGGTGGTTTCATCATAAACGGCATCGTTGGCGCTTCCGCCGATGCTCTGGCGCAACGCTTCAAACAACGCAGCCGATGGCTGGACGTTGTCACCGCAGGTATTTTTTCCGCGCTCGCTGCGCGTCTGGCCATTCTGGAGATAAGTTGACATGAGCCGCATTGACCCCTCCAAGGACTTCATCGCCATCCGCATCGCGGTTTTGACGGTGTCGGACACGCGTGATCTATCGCAGGATAAATCGGGTGACGTTCTGGTCCAGCGCCTTCTGGACGCCGGGCACGAGTTGGCGGACCGGCGCATTTTACCGGATGAACGCGATCAGATTGCCGACCAATTGCGCATATGGTGCGAGGATACCAGCATCGATGTGGTGATTTCGACAGGTGGCACGGGGCTGACGGGGCGCGATGTCACGGTGGAGGCGCACCGCGATGTCTATGAAAAGGAAATCGATGCCTTTGGCACGGTTTTCACGATGGTATCTATGCAGAAAATCGGCACCAGCGCGGTACAAAGCCGTGCTACGGCAGGGGTGGCTTTGGGCACCTATCTCTTTGCGCTGCCGGGCAGTCCGGGTGCTTGCAAGGACGCCTGGGATGAAATTCTGGCGCGCCAACTGGATTACCGGCACAGGCCCTGCAACTTTGTCGAAATCCTGCCACGGCTCGACGAGCACCAAAGACGTAAATAATCGGCATATCCGACGTTTGGTCAGGGGTTGGTATTAACTGGCGATGCGCTACGTTTTCCGATACATTTGAGGGTATTCAAAGGATTGGAGTGCAATGCGCTTCCTGCGGCAAAGCATGATCGGCCTGTTCCTTGCGTCAGTGGCGCTGGGCCTGCTAGTTTACGCGGCGCAATTGGTCAGCGATGCGGTGCAATCCAGTCTGAGCAGCGAGCGTGCGCCGCCCGAGGTGCGGGAACGTGTGTTCGTGGTCAACCTCATCACCGCTGTGGAGGGGGCGCAAACCCCAGTCCTTGAAACTTTTGGGGAGGTCAACTCCCGGCGCAGGCTGGAGTTGCGGGCAGCGATTTCGGGGCGGATTATCAACCTGTCACCCGCATTTGCCGAAGGGGGCAGCGTCACCGCCGGAGAGGTGATCGTGTCGATTGATCCGGCGGATATGCAGTCGGCCTACGACCGTCTGGCAGCCGATCTGGCCGACGCAAAAGCGGAGGTGCGCGATGCGGACCGAGGGCTTGATCTGGCCCAGCAGGAAGAACGCGCCGCACAACAACAAGCGGTGCTGCGCGAACAGGCGCTTGCGCGTCAGGTCGATCTGGCCGCGCGCGGCGTGGGCTCGGCCGCATCGGTTGAAACCGCGGAACTGGCATCGGCGGCGGCTGAGGCCGTCGTCATTGCACGCAGGCAGGCCGTAGCACAGGCACAGGCCCGCATCGATCAGGCTGCAACCCGGGTTGCACGCGCGGAAATTGCCCTTGCCGAGGCCGCGCGTAACCTTGCGGATACGGTTGTCGATGCGCCCTTCAGCGGCACATTGAGCAACACCGCCGCTGTGGAAGGTGGTTTGGTCGCTGCAAACGAGCGGCTGGCCGATCTGATTGACCCTAGCGATCTTGAGGTCGCTTTCCGTGTGTCCACGACCCAATATGCGCGGCTGCTGGATGAACAGGGCGTCCTGATTGATGCGCCCGTTGCGGTACGGCTGGACGCCAACGGCTCTGATCTGACTGCGACGGGCCGGATCAATCGGGTCAGCGGGGACACGGGCGAGGCACAGACCGGGCGTCTGGTTTTTGCCCGGCTGGGGGCGGCCCCCGGATTTCGTCCGGGGGATTTCGTTACCGTTCTCGTTCAGGAGCCCATGCTGGAGGACGTGATCCGCCTGCCGGCCTCGGCGGTCGGGTCGGGTGGAGAGGTTCTTGTGCTGGGGCAGAACGATCGGCTGGACGCAGTCGATGTGCAACTCGTGCGTCGTCAGGGCGATGATGTGCTGGTGCGTGCCGAGGGGCTGGCAGGGCGAGAGGTCGTGCGTGAACGCTCGCCACTGTTGGGGGCGGGTATTGCCGTGCGTCCCTTGCGCTCTGACGCCGAAGAGGCACGTGCGATGCCCGCGCTTCTGGACCTGAGCGCGGATCGTCGCGCGCGGCTGGTCGCATTCGTGCAGAACGATACCCAGATGCCAGAGGCGGACAAAGCGCAAGTGCTGGCTCAACTGTCACAGCAGGAGGTTCCGGCGCATATGGTCGCGCGCCTCGAAAGCCGGATGGGAGGCTAGCCGGTGGCGCGCCAGATCCCGTCGTCGGCAGGCGGTCTTCTGTCCTATTTCACGCGCCATCGCACGCTGGCAAACCTGTTGTTTGTTCTGTTGCTTGTCTGCGGTCTGGCGGCGATCCCGAACATGCGCACGCAGTTCTTCCCGGACGTGGTGCTCGAAGAGGTGAGGGTCAATATAAACTGGGACAATGCCAGCGCCGAGGACATGGACCGCGCCATCCTGCAACTGCTTGAACCGGCGGTTCTGACGCTGGATGGCGTGGAAGGTACGATTTCTTTCACGGGCGAAGGCTGGGCGTCAACGCGCGTCACTTTCGCACCTGACTGGGACATGATCCGCGCGCTCGCGGATGTGCAGAACGCGGTGGACGGGATTGATGGCTTCCCCAGCGAAATGGAAGAGCCAAACGTGTTCCAACGGTCGTGGACGGACCGGGTAACCGATGTTGTCATCACCGGGCCGGTTGGGCCGGATCAACTGGCGAACTTTGCCGATGAGATGGTGGTGCGTCTCTTTGCGGCGGGTGTGACACGGACGAGCCTGCAGGGCGTGGCAGCACCACAAACGCTGGTGGAGGTGCCTTCGGTTGAACTGATCGCCAATGACATCACCATGGCGGACATCGCTGCCGCCATTCGCGCGGAGGTGGATACCGACCCCGCTGGCGATGTGTCGGGTGCGAATGCACGCGTGACGACGGGTTCTGAAAAACGGGATCCTGAGCAGATTGCAGCGATTGTTTTACGCTCCAACGCTGATGGCTCCAAGCTGACCATCGGGGATGTGGCGACGATATCGCGGCAGGGGTCTGACCGGGGGCAAAGCTATTTTGTCGGTGACAATCCTGCGGTGTCGCTGCGCGTGAACAGATCGGCGCAAGGTGATGCCATCGAAATCCAGCGCACCGTTGAACGCGTCGCGGAAGAGCTGCAATCGACACTGCCCGAAGGGGTCACGGTGGATCTTGTGCGCACCCGGGCTGAGGCGATCTCAAGCCGGTTGAGCATTCTGGTTGAGAACGGATTGACCGGGCTGGCGCTGGTTGTCTGTCTGCTGTTTCTCTTTCTGAATGCGCGCACCGCGTTTTGGGTCGCGGCAGGCATCCCGGTGGCGATGATGGCGGCGATTGCGATCATGTATGCCGCCGGTTTGACGCTGAACATGATATCGCTGTTCGGACTGATCATCACGCTGGGTATCGTGGTTGATGACGCCATCGTCGTAGGTGAGCATGCGGATCATCGGGCGCGGCACCTGAATGAACCCCCGATGCAGGCCGCCGAAAATGCCGCGCGCCGCATGGCGATGCCCGTATTGGCGGCCACGCTCACGACCGTCATCGCCTTTTTCGGCCTGATGGCAGTGGGCGGACGTTTCGGCACGTTGATTCAGGACATTCCGCTGACGGTGATCGCCGTGTTGATCGCCTCGCTGATTGAATGCTTCTTGATCCTGCCCAACCACATGGCCCATGCGCTGGCTGCCAAGGCCAAGGAGCGCTGGTATGACTGGCCCAGTCGGCAAGTCAATAAAGGGTTTCGCCACATCCGCGAAACCCTGTTCCGCCCCTTCATCGCCGGCGTCATTGCGGCACGGTATGTGGTGCTGGCGGGGGTGGTTGCGATTTTGGCCAGTCAGGTGGCGTTGTTCGTGCGCGGCGACGTGCAATGGCGGTTTTTCAACGCGCCGGAACGCGGATCAGTCTCTGGCAACTTTGCGATGGTGGAGGGGGCGACGCGCGAGGATTCGATGGAGATGATGCGCATGATGCAGCGCGCGACCAACGAGCTTGCCGCCGAATACGAGGAACGCTACGGCGCAAGCCCGGTTGCCTATGTTCTGTCTGTGGTGGGCGGGCACACCGGGCGCGGGTTGAGCGGGTCTGGCTCAAAAGACAAGGACCTGCTGGGCGGGATCGCAATCGAACTGATTGATGCCGAATTGCGCCCCTATTCCAGTTTCGCATTTGTGGCGGATCTGCAGGAACGGGTCGAAAACCACCCGCTTGTCGAAACGGTGGCATTCCGTGGGGGGCGGTCAGGGCCGGGTGGCGATTCGCTGAACGTGCGCCTTTACGGGGCGGAAACGGATCAACTCAAGGCGGCCGGTTTGGCCTTGCAGGACGCCCTGCTGCGCTATCCTGAGGTCAGCGCGCTCGAAGACACGCTGGCCTATGACAAGGAGGAATTGATCCTCGATCTGACGCCGCAAGGGCAGGCACTGGGCTTCAAGATTGATGATCTGGGCCGCAGTTTGCGCAATCGCCTCGGCGGTATCGAAGCGGCGACCTATCCCGAAGGGCCGCGCAGTGCAGAGATCCGCGTTGAACTGCCCGAGGGCGAGTTGACGGCTGATTTTCTCGAACGCACCCAGTTGCGCAGCCCGACGGGGGCCTATGTGCTGCTTGCGGATATCGTCAGTGTGGAGCGGCGCACCGCGTTCAACTCCGTGCGGCGTGAAAACGGGTTGCGTGTCATCTCGGTCACGGGAGACATCTCGGAAGATGATCCGGTGCGCGCCACTGAAATCGAGACAGCGTTGCGCGAGGAAATCCTGCCCGACATCGCCAGCACCTACCAATTGGACTGGCAGATGGCCGGGCTTGCCGAGGAAGAGAACTCCTTTCTCAGCGACGCCTTTACCGGGCTGATCCTCTGTCTGACGGGGATATACCTTGTGCTGGCCTGGGTTTTTGCCAGTTGGACGCGGCCCATCGTCGTCATGGCCATCATCCCCTTTGGCCTCGTCGGGGCGATTTACGGCCATTGGGTGTGGGACGTCCCCCTCAGTATGTTCACGGTCGTGGGTTTGTTGGGCATGACCGGGATCATCATCAACGATTCAATCGTTCTGGTCACGACGATCGACGAATACGCGCAGGATCGCGGGCTGATCCCGTCCATCATTGACGGGGCTGCGGATCGCCTGCGACCTGTATTGCTGACCACGCTGACAACGGTGCTTGGCATGATGCCGCTGCTTTATGAGACCAGCCAGCAAGCGCAGTTCCTCAAACCGACGGTGATCACGCTGGTCTATGGCCTCGGGTTCGGGATGCTGCTGGTGCTTCTGGTGGTGCCCGCCTTGATCGCGGTGCAGCATGATTTTGCCCGCCAACTCACCGCGACGCGGCGCGCGGTGTCCTCGCCCATGCGCGTCGGGTTCTATGCGCTCTGGTCCGGGATCGCGCTGTGGTTGGCGGTGACGCTTGGCTGGGCGTGGTGGCAGGGGGAAATCTACGCCCCCCTACGCGAGATGTTCGGCTTTGAGGCAGAGGGCAACGCGATGCTCGGTGCGCTGGCGCTGTTCATCGCAGGGGCGGGTCTGCTGGCGCTGCTCGGCTATGTCGTGCTGGCGCTGCGGTTGCGCCTCAAAGGTCCGCTGGACGCCTAGCCGCCGGCGCAACCGCGGATATCAACCGCATATTTCGAACCGAGAACGGTAATCCGGATGGCGGATCGGTCCAGCGCGATCGGTCCACCGTTCACGTTCACCATATCGGATGTGGCCACGATGGTCCCGCCGCGGCGCTTGGTCTTGGCCTCGCTGACCCAGATATCGCCCGGTCCGGGTTCAATCACAATGTATTCGGGATCCCCCGCCGATGGCATGGTCACCCGCGCCTCGATCTGCAGCCCGTCTGATGTGGGGCTGATGCTGCATTCCGTGGCGCGCACACCCGCTTCGCTCGCGCTGTAGGGTTGTTGTGCCAGCGCCGCCGCGATGGCGGGCGTGGGGTTGGGCGTATCCCCGGGGATTTCGCCACTCAGTTCCAGCTCATGCGGGATGCAGATGTCGGAACATATGCCAAGCTCCATCCTCGCATTCAGGCTGACCGGTTGGTTGTTGTGCTTGGGTTCGATACGCAAAGGGATGACCAGCGTGTTGTCATAGCCGACCGAGCGCATGCCGTTCTGGTCAAACACCTTTGGGGTCGGCCACGAAATCCCCACCGCTTCGAGGTTGCGTGAATATGACCAGTCGAAACGCGGCGGAATGCCCGCATCCCCCGGTGCGCGCCAATAGGTCTTCCACCCCGGTGCCAGCGTCAGGCGCAGGGCGGCCATGCGGCTGCCATCCGATTGAACCCAGCCCGGCAGGACCTCGGCCGTTATCGGGGTTTCAAAGCGGTCCTGTGCAGATGCAGCGCTGGCAAGCAGCACGGACAGAGCAAGAATGGATAGGTTTCGCGTCATGCCTTATTCTATGGGGTACTGGCAACAAAAAGCCAAGTCACGTTCGGGTCAGCGATGTTTCGCGGGACTTGCCCTCTTTGGTCTTGCGCCACGCCCATGGGCGCGCCATCTTGAAGGGCAGAGGGTCTACATGTTGCAAAGGACAGCATTTGAATCTGGAAGGTAAACTGCTTGTTGCGATGCCTTCGATGGGCGATCCGCGTTTTCAAAACGCGGTCATTCTCATTTGCGCGCATTCAGCCAAGGGCGCGATGGGGCTGATCATCAACAAACCCACTCCTGAAATCCGCATCAGCGATGTTCTGGACCAGCTCGATATCCTGTCCTCTCAAAAAACGCGGGAGATGGTCGTGCATTTTGGCGGACCGGTTGAGACCGGGCGCGGTTTTGTCCTGCATTCAACGGATTACGCGTCCAGCCTGAACACGCTGATCGTCGATGGTGCATTCGGCATGACCGCGACGCTCGATATTCTCGAAGAGATCGCTGACGGCCGCGGGCCTGCGCAGGCCTTGATGATGCTTGGTTATGCCGGGTGGGGCGGGGGGCAATTGGAAAATGAAATTGCCCAGAACGGATGGTTGACCACCAACGCCACCAGTGACCTCGTGTTCGATCTGCCTGCGGCGCGCAAATGGTCCGAGGCATTGCACAGCCTTGGGGTCGATCCCATCAACCTGAGCCCGGCGGCAGGGCACGCCTGAACTCTGGGGTCAAGGGCGCGGAGCCGCCGCGCGGCGTAAACGGTCATTGATGGCGGCACCAAGCCCATGCTGCGGGATCGGGGCCACGGCAATGGCCTTTCCCGTGGCGTCCAACTGGTGCAGGCTCTCAAAAAGAGCGCTGGCCGCTTCGGTCAGATCCCCGTCGCGGGACAGGTTGAGATCGCAGTCCATGTGACCAAATCCCAGCAAAACCTCGCCCGCCTGCGCGCTTGTTGCATTCAGGCGAACGTGCCCGTCGGGTGCGTAGTGAGACACCAGTTGTCCGGGTGCAGATATCTTGCCCTCGGTCGCACGGGACAGCGTTTGCCCCAGCACACGCTCGATCTCTTCGGCGGGCAATCCGCCGGGTCGCAGCAAACAGGGGGCGGCATCAAGACCGACGATGGTGCTTTCCAGCCCCACGCTGCAAGGCCCGTCATCCAGAATTGCCGCTACCTTGGTGCCCAGACCTTCGGCCACATGCCGCGCGGTCGTGGGACTGATTTTCCCAGACGGGTTCGCAGAGGGCGCGGCAACAGGGCCGTCAAAGGCCCGCAACAAGGCGCGCGCGGCGGGATGCGCGGGCACCCGCAGAGCAACCGTGGGCAGCCCGGCAGTCACGAGGGAGGACAGACCGTGCTCCTCACGCAGCGGCAGCACAAGGCTCACCGGGCCGGGCCAGAAGGCCGTGGCCAGTTTCTCGGCGCTGTCAGACCAGTGGCAGAACCGCCGGGCCTGCGTTGCGTCATGCACATGCACGATCAGCGGGTTGAAACTTGGCCTGCCCTTGGCTTCGAAAACAGTGGCGACAGCGCGCCCGTTGCGCGCATCCGCGCCAAGGCCGTACACCGTTTCCGTTGGAAAGGCGACCAGCGCGCCGGTGCGCAACAGATCGGCTGCTTGCGCGATACCATCCGGCGTTGGCGTCAGACATGTTGGCTCTGTCGTCTTCATCAAATCCTGTGACGCCGCGTTTCTATTGCTGTGCCGGACCGGGCGGCCCATGCTGTAGCGACGCTTTATAAGCTGTGCTGCCTCTTGCCAAGGCAGCAGTACGTTTGAGGAGACCCCGCAATGCCTTTTCGCGCGCCCGTCGATGAATTTTCTTTCCTGCTGAACAATGTGGTCGGATTTGATGAAGTATCCGCCACGTCGATGTTTGAGGCAGCCTCCCCGGATGTCACGCAGGCTGTTCTGGTGGAGGCAGGCAAGCTGTGCGACGAGGTGCTCGCCCCCCTGCAACGCGTCGGCGATGTGAATCCAGCGCGGCTTGAAAACGGTGTGGTCAGAACGCCGCCCGGCTTTGATGCGGCGTGGAAAGCCATCGCCCAAGGGGGGTGGGTTGGCATGGCTGCTGATCCCGAGTTTGGCGGCATGGCCCTGCCGATGGCGGTGACCAGTGCTGTGAACGAGATGATGAGTGGTGCGTGTTTGTCGTTGCAGATCGCACCGCTGATGGCACAGGGTCAGATCGAAGCGCTGGAGCATCATGCCAGCGACGAGATCAAGGCGCTTTACCTGCCCAAGCTGATCGCGGGCGAGTGGACCGCGACCATGAACCTGACTGAACCACAGGCGGGCTCGGATGTTGGTGCGTTGTCTTCAAAGGCGCAGCCCAACGGCGATGGCACCTATGCGGTGACGGGGCAGAAAATCTATATCAGCTGGGGCGATCACGACGTTGCGGACAACATCTGCCACCTTGTGCTGGCGCGTCTGCCCGATGCACCGGCGGGCACCAAGGGGATCAGCCTGTTTCTGGTGCCCAAGTTCATTCCGAACGCGGATGGCACGCTGGGCGCGCAGAACACGGTCAAGGTGGTGAGCCTGGAGCACAAGCTCGGTCTGCATGGATCGCCCACGGCTGTGATGCAATATGACGGGGCGACCGGCTGGCTTGTGGGTGCGAAAGAAGGCGGCATGGCGGCGATGTTCACGATGATGAACAATGCGCGTCTTGGCGTGGGCGGGCAGGGAACCGGCGTGGCCGAGGCCGCCTATCAACACGCGCTGAGCTATGCGCGCGAGCGCAAACAGGGCAAGAGCGCCATCGTGGATCATGCGGATGTGCGCCGGATGCTGGGCACGATGAAGGCGGATATCTACGCCGCGCGCGCCATTGGGCTGAGTTGTGCGGTGGCGATCGACATGGCGCATGCAACAGGCAGCGCCGACTGGCAGGCGCGCGCCGCCTTGCTGACGCCCATCGCCAAAGCCTTTGGCAGTGATACCGGGATTGCCGTCGCGGATGCGGGCATTCAGGTGCATGGCGGCATGGGATTTGTCGAAGAAACCGGGGCGGCACAGTACAGCCGCGACGTGCGGGTGACCGCGATTTATGAGGGCACCAACGGTATTCAGGCCATGGACCTTGTTGCGCGCAAGATGGCCGACAATGGCGAGGCGGCACACCGTCTGCTGGATGAAATCGAAGCCTGCGCGGAGCATGCAAAAACCACCCTGCCGGAGCTTGCCGAAGCGGTCTGGCAGGCCTCCGAAAGCCTGCGTGAAAGCACCGAGTGGCTGGTGTCCGAACGGGATATGAACGCGCGTTTTGCCGGAGCGACATGCTATCTGCGTGCCTTTGCACGGGTTCTGGGGGGCTATTTGCACCTCAAAGCAGCGCTTGCCGCACCCGGTGGGCCGCGAGAGGCGCTTGCACGTCTCTACATCCGGCGTCTATTACCGGAGCATACGGCCCTGCTGGCGCAGGCGCAGATTGGCGCGGAGGACCTGTTCGGTCTGAGCTTGGAAGAATTGGCAGCCTGATGAAAGATCACACCCCCCAGGGCCTGCGGTATCCGTGGGAAAATCCGCCGCAAGAGGGGATGGCGACGCAGGTTGCGCCCGGTGTGCTCTGGATGCGCCTGCCGCTGCCGATGAAGCTGGACCATGTAAACATCTACGCGCTGGATGACGGCGACAGCTGGACGGTGGTGGATACCGGTTTTGCCTCCCGGCGCACCAAGGCGATCTGGCGCACCCTGATGGATGGCCCCTTGCAAGGCAAGCCGATCACGCGCGTGATCGTCACGCATCATCACCCTGATCACGTCGGTCTTGCGGGGTGGCTGCAATCCGAATTTGGGGCTGAACTGCTGACCACGCGGACCGCATGGCTGTTTTCGCGCATGCTCACGCTGGATGAACAGGCCGTGCCTTCGGATGAGAGCATTGCCTTTTATCAAAGCGCCGGGATGGACCCGGAGGTTCTGGCGCGGCGCCGGGTGGAGCGCCCGTTCAACTTTGCGGATGTCGTGGCCCCGATGCCCCTGGGGTTTACACGCCTGAAACAGGGCGATGTGATCGAATTTGGTGGGCGTCACTGGGACATCCACATCGGGAATGGCCATGCGCCTGAACACGCCACCTTCTGGAGCCGGGACGACAATCTGGTGATTGCGGGCGATCAGATCTTACCGTCGATCAGTCCGAATATCGGGGTCTATGCCACTGAACCGATGGCCGACCCGATCGGCGACTGGCTCGAAAGCTGCGAGCGTTTCGCCGGGATTGCGCGACCTGATCATCTTGTTCTCGGCGGGCACAAGCTGCCCTTCACCGGGTTGCCGATGCGCCTGTCGCAACTGATCGACAACCATCATGGCGCGCTGCACAGATTGCTGGCCTTTATCGACACGCCAAAGGCCGCGGGCGAGTGTTTTGCGCCACTGTTCAAGCGCAGCATCGGGGATGGTGAATATGGTCTGGCGCTGGTGGAGGCGGTCGCGCACCTCAGCCACCTTTACCAATCCGGGCTTGCGACGCGAACCCGGCGCGGCGATGGTGCGTGGGTGTATCAGCGCAAGGAGTAAGAGATGGACGACCGCATCACCACCGCAGCCGAAGCATTGGAGGCGGCCGCGCTTGCGGGGCTGCATGAGGTCCATGCCGACCCTGAAGCTTCAAATGCCTGTGCCAAACCCCTGCCTAGGGCGATGACCGAAAAACCTGCTGTGGAAAAGTCGCCAGCCCAATGGGCCTATGAAAGAATTATACTTTATCTCAAGAACTTCGAAGAACAACTTGATAACTCACATGAAGTCGCAATGGGCTTTACCGGCGGGGATGCCGGGGTTTTGCGGATTGAGGGCATGGGGTATTTCGCGCCGGATATCGTGACGTTTTATGGTGTAGATGGCGCCGGTGCCAAGACACAGATGGTGCAGCATGTCAGCCAGCTGAACGTCATGCTGCGTGCGCTGCCCAAACCGGCGGAGAAGAAAGAACCCAACCGCATCGGTTTTCGGCTGGCGCAGGAACTGGACAAGCAGAGCTGAAGTGCACCGTCACGCGTATCGATGCGGGCAGGGCACGGAAACCACCATGGCTGTGATTTTTCCGCGCAGGTAGGCGCTGACCGCGTGACATGAGGGGGCGAATCCAGTACGGCTGGTGTCCAACGCGAAATTCAAAAGAAACAAAGGACTGCGGCAATGGCAGAACACAAACACGGCGAGATGGACATCGAAGCGCAAGAGAAAACCTTTGATGGCTTCATGCGCTGGTCCATGCGGACGGTTATCGCAATCATCGTGCTGATTATCTGGATGGCGATCTTCATCACTTGAGCGGCGTGACACGTTTGACGCGCCTGACCTGCGTCGCGACACTTCTTCTGATTTTGGCAGGCTGCGCTGGCGGTAGTTTTAACGACGCCACTGTTGAGGAGGCGCAGGCGGTGGCATATGTGCCGCGCGGTGCGCCGAAACTGACCGTCTTTACCGTGGTGAACAACCGAACCGGCAGCGGCGGTCACTCTGCACTGATGGTGTCGGGCAGCCAGCAGGTCATCTTTGACCCGGCCGGATCATTCGAACATGAACGGATCAAGCAGCGGGGCGATGTGCTTTATGGCATGTCGCCGGGTTGGGTGGCGGCCTACAAAAGTGCGCATGCGCGCGACACCTATCACGTGGTATCGCAAGAGATTGAAGTCACACCGGAACAGGCAGAACGCGCCCTTGCGTTGGTGCAATCCAACGGCGACGTGGGCAGTGCGTTTTGCGCCAATGCGACCTCGTCAATCCTGCGCCAAGTGCCGGGGTTCGAAGAGATTTCCGTGACGTTCTTTCCGGTCAATCTGATGGACCAAATTGACAAGCGGGACGATGTCGAGACATCAAAATACTATGAAAACGATGCAGGCGATGTGCTGGACGGGATCAACGCCGCCCCGATCTGACGCGCCTCAGCCCAGGAGATATAGCAATGCATAAAGCGTCACGGCTCCGGCGAATATGGCACCAAACACGTTGCGCGTGATCAGACCGATCGTGAGCGTCACCACCGCCGCCGCCAGCCGTGCAGGGTCCAGCGTGCCATCTGTGGCCGCTGGCCAGACGATCAGCGGCGCGACCAGAGCAGGCAGGATCGCCACGGCCGTGTAGCGCAGGTGTCGCAGCAGCCAGGGTGGCATGTGCCGCGACCCGACCAGCCCGATGAAGGCAAAGCGCAGGAAATAGCTGCCGACGCCAAGGCCGATGATCACGATCCACAAATCACTTTTGTCGATCATTGCGCTTGCTTCCGGCGATCAAAGAGGACTTCGGCCTGTGCGCCTGCCATCATCGCAAGCACCCCGGCGACCAGCAGTCCCATCGAATAGGGCAACCCCGCCGCAAGCAGGCTGACGAGGATGGACACAAAAGCTGCCACCAGATGCGCGGGGGTTCTGAGCATCGGCGCCATCAGGGCGAGAAACGTAATCGGCAGTGCGAAATCCAGCGCCCAACTGTCCGGGACCTGCGTGCCGATCACAGCCCCGATATAGGTGCAGACATACCACGCCGGCACCACTGGGGCGACGCAGCCGAAGAAATACGCCAGCCGTTCGGGCAGGGTCATCTGCGGTTTGGCTTCATACTCGACCGTGGCGCAGGCATAGGACTGATCGAGGATAAAATAGGCGAGAAAGGCCCGTTTCCACAAAGGTGCTGCACCCAGATAGGGGGTCAGCGATGCCGAGTACATCGCCATGCGCAAATTCACCGCCAGAGCGGATGCGAGAACGATAATCGTCGGGGCCTCTTCCGCCATCAGTTGCAGCGCGGTGAACTGCGCCGCCCCGGCAATGACCACAACCGAAAAGGCCAGCGTTTCCAGTATATTGAGCCCCGCCTCTGTCGCCAGCACACCAAAGAGCACGGCAAAGGGTCCGACCACGAAAACAAACGGTGTGCCACCGCGGAACCCGCGCCAGAAGACGGAATGCAAGTCGGGTGTTTTCGCTGTGGTGAAGGACATTGGATGCTTTTATATAGGGTGTGCGGACAGCTACATCAGTGTGGGGGGGGATGCAATTGGCCAGACTTGAAGATACGGGCGATTACCTCATCGCGCCCGACCCATCTGCGGCGCGGCTCACGCGTGCCGTCATGGGCACCGATCACACCGGCGCAGAGGTCGCCACAAATGTGGTCGAGGAACGGCCGTTGACGATTTTCCTGAACGCGCAGGAAGTCGTGACGGCCATGACCATCGGGGATTATCCGGACTATCTGGCGCTGGGTTTTTTACGCAATCAGGGCATGCTCAGCGATGACGATGATATCACCGGCGTTGAGTATGACGAAGAGCTCGAAACGGTGATTGTTCGCACCGCCCGCAAGACCGATTACGAAGAGAAAATGCGCAAGAAAACCCGCACCAGTGGCTGCGCGGTGGGCACGGTGTTTGGCGACATGATGGAAGGGTTGCAGGATGTGCGCCTGCCCGCGACATCTGTGCGCACTTCTTGGCTTTATGCGTTGAGCGCGCGGATCAACCGCACGCCTTCGCTTTACCTTGAGGCCGGTGCGATCCATGGCACGGTGCTGTGTCACGAGGCGCGCCCGCTGGTCTATATGGAGGATGTGGGCCGCCACAATGCTGTGGACAAGATTGCAGGCTGGATGCTGTCTGAAAAGGTGCAGGCGGCGGACAAGCTGCTCTATACGACGGGGCGTCTGACGTCTGAAATGGTCATCAAAACGGCGATGATGGGCATCCCTGTGCTGGCTTCGCGCTCCGGGTTTACGGCCTGGGGGGTCGAGATCGCGCGCGAAGTGGGCCTGACGCTGATCGGCCGGATGAAGGGGCAGCGGTTTATCTGTCTGAGCGGCGAAGACCGCCTGATCCGGGATGCAAACCCCGATGATGTTGCGCAGGAACCGCGTCGCGCCGGACGCAAGGGGGCGATGTGAAGCAACCTTTGGGTGTGATCCTCGCCGGTGGGCAATCGACACGTATGGGCGGGGGCGACAAGGGGCTGCTGGGCCTTGGGGGTGGCACCCTCCTGTCGCATGTGATTGAGCGTCTGGAGCCTCAGGTTGCGGGGCTGGCGCTGAACGCCAATGGCGATGCGACGCGTTTTGCACAGTATGGTTTACCCGTGCTGCCCGACAGTATTGATGGCTTTGCCGGGCCGCTTGCCGGTGTGTTGGCCGGGCTTGATTGGGCTGCAGAGAAAGGCGCGGATATGATTGTGACAGCGGCGGCTGACACGCCGTTTTTTCCGGGCGATCTGGTGCCGCGCCTGCTGCTGGCCAGTGAGGGCATGAGCCATCCCCTCGCGCTCGCCACAACACCGGATGCGAAACGGGGCCGCGTGCGCCATCCGACATTTGGCGTCTGGCCCGTGGCCTTGCGGGACGATCTGCGCGAGGCGTTGCGCGGGGGCTTGCGCAAAGTGGTTTTATGGACAGAGCAGCATGAGGGTCGCGAGGCCATGTTCCCTGTTACGACCTTTGATCCCTTCTTCAACGTCAACACACCCGAAGACCTGAAACACGCGGAGAGCTTGCTATGAGAGTTTACGGGGTCGTCGGCTGGAAAAACGCGGGCAAGACGGGGCTGATGGAACGGCTCGTGACCGAGATTTGCGGGCGTGGTTTCACAGTTTCGACCGTCAAACACGCGCATCACGTGTTTGATGTCGACCAACCGGGCAAGGACAGCTATCGCCACCGGTCCGCGGGGGCCACCGAGGTGTTGCTGTCTTCGCGCAAACGTTTTGCCCTGATGCATGAGTTGCGCGATGAGGCCGAGCCTGCGCTCGATGCACTGTTGGCCAAGCTGCAACCGGTCGATCTGGTGTTGATCGAAGGCTATAAACGCGACGCGCACGCCAAGGTCGAAGCCTTTCGCGCCGAGACCGGAAATGGGCTGCTCGCGGCGCATGATCCCACCATCAAGGCCGTTGCCAGTGGTGTCCCGTTGGACTTGGACCGCCCCGTCTTTGATCTGAATGACACAGAAAAAATCGCGGATTTCATCCTGTCGCAGGTGGGGCTGGCATGAACTTCGACACCGTCCTGATGGTGGATTGGTCCGGTGGCAACGACCGGGGGCCGCGACCGACAAAAGACGCCATCTGGCTATGCGTTGCGAGAGACGGCCGCGCCGAAGAACCACGATATATGCGCAACCGGCAGGTGGCTGAGGACTGGATCGCCGCATTTCTGACGGGGGAAACCACCGCTGGGCGCAAAACGATCGTGGGGTTTGATTTACCCTTTGGCTATCCCAGAGGGTTCGCGCAGGCGCTCACCGGGCAGGATAATGCCTTCGCCGTTTGGCAGTGGTTCGAGGATCGCATCGAGGACAGCCCGCAGTCCAACAATCGCTTTGATATTGCCGGTGAGATCAACCGCAAATTCGGTGGTGCCGGTCCCTTTTGGGCCAATGCACTCCAGCGCGATATCGAGGGGCTGCCGCGCACCAAAGCGGGGTACGAAAACCCATTTCCGGATCGGCGCCGCGCTGAAACACGGGCGCAGGGGGCTTTTACCTGCTGGCAGATGGCCGGGGCCGGGGCGGTCGGTTCGCAGGTGTTCATGGTGTTGCCGGTGCTGTCGCGCCTGCGCAGGCGGTTCGGGGCAAGCGTGTGGCCTTTTGAACCACTGACCAGCGACGTCGCTTTTATTGAAATCTGGCCATCCCTGACCCTGGGGGCGGCCCCGGCGCATATGATCAAGGACGCCTGGCAGGTTCGGGAAGTGGCGCGGACGGTATCCGCGCTGACGCCGGAACAGTTGGCCGAGGTGCTGGATGTTGATGCGCCCGAGGAAGGGTGGATTTTCGGACTTGGCCACGAGGCGCTGCTGAAAGAGGCGGCAAAGCTGCCGCCGCGCCTCAGCAACAGCTGTTTTGCGCTGCCACCGGGCGTGCACTGGACCCCGGTTGCCGAAGCGCTGGAGGCGTTGAAAACTCGGCTCGCACCTGTGACCGGCATATCAGAAACACCGATTGCGCAAGCCGCAGGGCTTGTCACCGCGCGCGATTGCATCGCGCAGCGCAGCAACCCACCCCTGCCCAACACGGCTGTGGATGGCTATGGCTTTGCCGGTGGGCGGGCAGAGGGCCTGCACAGGATGCCGCTGGCTGAAACGCGCGCAGCCGCTGGTGATGCGCCCGCGACCCTGCCCGCCGGCCAGGCGATGCGCGTTCTGACCGGGGCGGCCCTGCCACAGGGTGTCGATACGGTTGTCTTGCAGGAAGATGTGACCGTCAGCGACGGGCAGGTGGCCTTTCAGGGCCCGATCAAGCAGGGGGCCAATACCCGCAAAGCAGGCGAAGACGTGGTGGCTGGTGATGTGGCAGTGCCTTCTGGTGTGCGCATCAAGGCGGCAGATGTGGCCTTGCTGGCCGCGACCGGGGTGCAAACGGTCGAGACTTACGCGCCGTTGCGCGTCGCGGTCGTCTCAACCGGGGCGGAACTGGTCGACGCCGGACAACCCGCTCGCGCGGGCCAGATCTATGACGCCAATCGTCCAATGCTGATCGAACTGGTGCGGGTCTGGGGCCATATCCCGGTTGATATCGGCATCGTCCCGGATGACAGGGAAGCGCTGGCGCAGCAGCTGTCGCGCGCGGCGCGCGAGGCCGACGTGATTATCACCAGTGGTGGCGCGTCAGCAGGGGATGAAGATCATGTCTCCGCCCTGCTGAATGACGCAGGCAGCATGAGCCTGTGGCGCATCGCGGTCAAACCGGGGCGCCCGCTGGCCTTGGGGATGTGGGACGGGGTGCCGGTGTTTGGTCTGCCGGGGAATCCGGTGGCGGCCATGGTGTGTGCGCTGATTTTTGCACGCCCCTCTCTGGCGCGCCTTGCGGGGGAGGCGTGGCCCGAACCGCAGGGGTTCGATGTGCCCGCCGCGTTCAGCAAGAACAAGAAACCGGGCCGCTCGGAGTTTCTGCGCGCGCGCATCCGGCAGGGCCGGGCCGAAGTGTTTGCATCCGAAGGATCTGGCCGGATATCCGGTTTGTCATGGGCCGAAGGATTGGTCGAGTTGCCGCAGGAGGCAGCGTCAATCAAACCGGGTGATCCGGTCCGCTATATGCCGTTTGGAAGTTTCGGGCTTTAAAGCGTCATGCGAAAAACCGCGATCACGTAATGCTGCCTGAAATCAAAGAATTCAGCGCGTTACGTGTTATTCGATGTGTCAGGTGTTTCGTTAGCCGCTCTAGCCTGCTCAGTCGAAAGTCCCGGCAACGCGCCCCAGCAACATGAATGCCCGCGCGGTACGTGTTTCTGCAAGGGCTACAATATCACTGTCATCGGCGCGTTTCTCGAATTCGGCGAATGTCTTGTCAAACAGCCGCAAAAAATGATGCGCGGCATCGCGGAAAATCGGGTCCTGTTTCATGCGCCCGGATGTGAGCGCGAGCGAGGAGCGATCCCTGATCCCTCCGAGCGGCGCGATGGGGCGACCCCTGACGCCCTGTCCGAAATGACGCCAGATTTCAGGGCGTGCGCGGTCGGGCAACAGGTCGTCCATGTAAATCCCGTCCTGACTGAGCAGTGTCAGGATATCCTGTGCCGCCTGAATGAGCTGCGCAGAGGGGCGGTCTTTCAAAGCGCGCCGCAAGGCCGCAAAGCCCTGCGTATCCTCGGCGGTTTCCGGGAAGTTCAGCGCACGGATGAAATCGGCCGTGTCCAGCGGCGGGGCAAGGTCCTCGGCATGGGTGCCAAGGGCAAGCGCCTGTTGCTGATCAACCGCCGCGGGGGCCGGTGCGCGCGCCGGAGTTTGCCGCTCTTGTTCGCGCCGCGATGAAAAGGTGGCCAGCACCGTTTCGGTTTTGCGCGTGGCGGCTGCGATTTCATCGAGTTTCCTTGCAACGGAGGCAGGCTCCACCCCGGTGGCGGCATTCTGGCTTTGTGCGATATAGGTATGCCTGATCGCATCCAGCGAGGCTTGCAGACGCTGGCTTTCCTCGCGCATCACTTTGGAAGCGCGCGCCGCAGAGGCCGCAACCCACACCATCCCGATCGGCATGAATATGGCCATGATCGTCATCAGGAACCGCAAAGCGCCCGCGCCCTCGCCGCCCTCCGTTGCCTCGCTGGGCAGCATCAGGAAAAACAGCCCCGCACCCAAGAGCCAGATGGCCGAGATCGCAATCGCGATGATCTCTATGCCGGAGATAACCTGCGTTTTGGGACGATCATATATGCCCAAGGGTGTCGGTCGCGTATGCGCCGCGCCGGTCTGTGGGTCTTGTTCGCTGGCATCGGCCATATCACGGGGTCCTGTCAGGCATAGACGATTTTCAACACCTCATAGGCCTTTTGCCCGCCCGGCGTGCGCACCTCGACGCTGTCACCTTCGTCCTTGCCAATCAGCGCCCGCGCAATGGGCGATTTGATGTTGAGCAAGCCTTTTTCGACATTCGCCTCATGCTCGCCGACAATCTGCCAGGTTTTCTCTTCGTCGGTGTCTTCGTCCACCAGAGTGACGGTCGCGCCGAATTTGATCGCGCCGGACATCTTTGATGGATCAATCACCTCGGCCAGACCCAGCACGCCTTCGAGTTCCTTGATCCGGCCTTCAATGAACGAGTGCTTTTCGCGGGCCGAATGATATTCGGCATTCTCGGACAGATCACCGTGCTCGCGCGCTTCTGCGATGGCACTTATGATGGCCGGGCGCTCAACAGACTTCAGGTTCTTCAGCTCGGCTTCAAGATCGGAGTGGCCCTTGCGGGTCATGGGTATCTTATCCATTGGCGGTATCCACGAAATACGGCGGCCCGCCGGGGAGTCCGGGGGCCGCTGGTGACAATTGCACCCTACCTGACCCAAAGGCGCGGCAGATTGCAAGGGGAGTCGACCCTGCGGGGGCTGCCGTTCGGCGGAAAATTTCCCGTGACCCGCGCCATCGGTCATATTGTAGGGTTTCATGTTCAATCCGACCCGCGTTCGCGTACCGTGCGCGGTTTCGCATGGCATTGCATCACAAGCTCGCTTGGTTGACCGGCCTGCGCGTTGACCTTGACGGATGTGGCGGCCCGGGCCTGCCACGCTGTGCGCTGTGTACCCCGAAGAAGAAGGCCGCGACAAAGGGCGTCGGCCCCGGGTGTCTGATGAGCGCGCCGCCGGAGTGATCGGATTTCGCACGCTTGGGTGGCGCGCAGGTTGTTGATCCGCGCCAAAGATACATTTTGACGCCGTGTAGCGATTGCATTGCACCAAGACGTGGTTTAGCCAATCGCGAGCTTTATTTTACTTGGCATAACGCCGAATGGGAAATTGACAGGGGAATCGTCCATGACCGATACGCCACGCGAAACAATGGAATATGACGTCGTAATCGTGGGTGCGGGACCTGCCGGGTTGTCCGCTGCCATCCGCTTGAAGCAACACAACCCGGACTGTGAGGTCGTGGTTCTCGAAAAAGGGTCAGAAGTTGGGGCGCATATCCTGTCCGGTGCCGTGCTGGACCCGATCGGGTTGAACGCGCTGATCCCTGATTGGAAGGAAAAGGGCGCACCGCTCAACGTGCCGGTCCGCGAGGATAACTTCTATTACCTCGGCGAAGCGGGCCAGTTGCGCATTCCAAACGCCCCCATGCCGCCGCTGATGGACAACCATGGCAATTACATCGTGTCGATGGGCAATGTCTGCCGGTGGATGGCGGAGCAGGCCGAAGAACTGGGCGTCGAAATCTTCCCCGGCATGGCGTGTTCCGAGCTGGTTTACGGTGACAAGGGCGAGGTGAAGGGCGTTGTCGCCGGTGAGTTTGGCAAGAACCCCGATGGCAGCAAGAGCGATGCATATGAGCCTGGCATGGAACTGCACGGCAAATACGTCTTCCTCTCCGAAGGTGTGCGCGGATCGCTGTCAAAGCAGGTGATCGATAAATTTGACCTCAGCGCCGGGCATGAGCCGCAGAAATACGGCCTTGGCATGAAGGAAATCTGGGAAATCGACCCGGCCAAGCACAAAGAGGGCACTGTTACCCACACGATGGGCTGGCCTCTGGGCAGCAATGCGGGCGGCGGGTCCTTCATATACCACCTTGATAAAAATCAAGTTTATGTCGGTTTCGTCGTGCATCTGAACTACAAGAACCCGCATCTCTTTCCCTATATGGAATTCCAGCGCTTCAAACATCACCCGATGGTGGCGGACCTGCTGGAGGGCGGCAAACGCGTGGCTTACGGTGCGCGCGCCATCAGCGAGGGGGGCTATCAGTCCATGCCGAAGATGGTGGCACCCGGTGTCGCGCTGCTGGGCTGTTCGGTGGGGATGGTCAACGTGCCGCGGATCAAGGGCAACCACAACGCAATGCTTTCGGGGATTGCGGCGGCGGATGCTGCACTTGAGGCGATTGCCGCAGGGCGTGCCAGTGATGAGTTGAGCGCCTATGAAGAAGAAGTGCGCAGTGGCGAAATCGGTGCAGACCTCAAGAAAGTCAGAAACGTCAAACCCCTGTGGTCCAAGAGCGGCCTGATGGCGAGCCTTGTGCTGGGCGGGGCCGACATGTGGGCGAACACGCTTGGGTTCTCGCTTTTCGGCACCATGTCGCATGGTAAATCAGACGCCGAGGCGACCGAGGAAGCCGCCAAGCACAAACCCATCGACTATCCCAAACCGGATGGGAAACTGTCTTTTGATCGTCTGACCAATGTGGCGTTTTCCTTCACGAATCACGAGGAAAGCCAGCCTGCGCATCTGACGCTGAAGGATGCGTCGGTGCCCGTCTCCGTCAACCTGCCCAGATATGCGGGTCCTTCGGCGCGCTATTGCCCGGCGGGCGTCTATGAGTTCGTGGAGGAAGAGGGCAAGGACACGCGCTTTGTGATCAATTTCCAGAACTGCGTGCATTGCAAGACATGTGACATCAAGGACCCGGCGCAGAACATCGTATGGACGACGCCGCAGGGCGGGGATGGTCCAAATTATCCGAACATGTAAGCGCGTAGCAAAGATCACAGGTTCACTGCATCGCCCGCATGGCGCGAACAAGATATCGTGTGACAGGCGGGCGCGCCATTGCGCTCGCAGGCGAACCTGATAGCCTGCACCCATAGGTGATAGCCCATAAGGAACCTCGATTGTGATGCGCAAATTATTGACACCTCTGGCCGCCGTTGGCTTGTCTTTGATCCTTGCCGCACCGCTGGCCGCGCAATCCATCGCTGGTCCCTATCTCGCGGCGCGTTCGGCGGCGATCCAGAACGATTTCGAACAGGCCGCGTCCTATTACACGCGCGCACTGGCGCGCGATCCCGCGAACCTTTTCCTGATGGAAAGCGCGCTTGTGGCGCAGCTTGCCATGGGGCGGTTGGAACAGGCGCTGCCGATTGCCAAGACAATGCAGCGCGCAGGTCAGAGTGGTCAGGTCGCACAGCTGGTGTTGACCGCAGATCAGGTGATCAACGGCGATTATGATGCTTTGCTCAATGGGCAGGACGACAGGCAGTTGATCGGCCCCTTGGTCGATGGGCTGGTTGAGGCATGGGCGCTGATCGGAACGGGGGATGTGAGCGCGGCGCTCGACCGGTTTGACACGATTGCAGCGCAACAGGGGTTGCGGGCATTCGCGATGTTCCACAAGGCCATGGCCATGGCATCGGTCGGGGATTTCGAAGCGGCTGATGCGATTTTCTCGTCAGAAGCAAACGGCACGGTCTTGCAAACCCGTCGCGGCATCCTCGCCCGCGTCGAAATCCTGTCGCAGCTGGAGCGTGAGGATGAAGCACGCGCATTGCTGGAAACCACGTTTTCAGGAGCGACCGACCCCGAGATCGACGCGGTACTGGCAGCGCTGGAAGAGGATGAACCAATGCCCTTCAGCCACGTCAATTCCGTGCAGGACGGCTTTGCCGAGGTGTTCTTTACCGTAGCTGCTGCCTTGCGCAGTGAGACCGGTCCGGAATTCACCATCCTTTATGCTCAGACGGCCCGGATTTTGCGACCTGATCACGTCGATGCGATCCTTCTCACGGCCGAGCTTTTTGAAAGTCTTGAGCAATACGACGCGTCGATCGAGGTCCTGAAGGAGGTTCCGGCAAGCCACCCGGCCTATCACGCAGCCGAACTTGGCCGAGCGGCTGCGTTGCGGCGTTCAGGCAAGGAAGATGCGGCGATAGAAGTGCTCGAACAGTTGGCGCGCAGCCACGGTGATCTGGTCAGCGTGCAGTCCGCTCTGGGGGATGCCTTGCGCCAGAAGGATCGTTTTGACGAAGCCGTCGGGGCCTACAACAAGGCCATCGCTCTGGCGGAGGAGGTGAACGGCACCTCAAGCTGGTTCTTGCTCTATGCCCGCGCGATTTCTTATGAACGCCAAGGGCTTTGGGATCAGGCCGAGAAAGATTTCCGCGCCGCACTGGAGTTGAACCCCGGTCAACCTCAGGTGCTGAATTATCTTGGCTACTCGCTGGTCGAAAAACGGATCAAGCTGGACGAGGCCCTTGAGATGATCGAACGCGCGGTCGCGGCCAGCCCGAACAGCGGCTATATCATCGATTCTCTGGGCTGGGCCTTGTACCGTCTGGGCCGCTATGAAGAAGCCGTGCCACATATGGAACGCGCGGTGGAATTGATGGCCGTGGACCCGATCGTGAATGACCATCTGGGCGACGTGTATTGGGCAGTGGGGCGCTACCGCGAGGCGGAGTTCCAATGGTCGCGCGCCTTGTCCTTTATCGACGAGTCCCAAACGGTCGAGGACGTCGATCCGGAGCGGATCCGGCGCAAGCTTGAGGTCGGGCTGGACGTGGTGCTGGAAGAAGAGGGCGGCGCCCCGATCGAAGTTGTCGCCGACTAGGGGCTGATGTCCATGCCGGTGCCGCAGGTCGTCGAGGTCTTTGCCCCGGCAAAAATCAATCTCACCCTTCATGTCACGGGGCAGCGACCCGATGGCTACCACCTGCTTGATAGTCTGGTCGCCTTTGCGGATGTGGGGGATGTGCTGCGTCTTGAACCGGCTGACGTCTGGCAGATGAAAACTGTGGGACCCGAGGCGGAGGCGGTTCCGGATGGGGCGGAAAACCTTGTCCTGAAAGCCGCGGCGCTGCTTGATGGCGCGCCAAAAGCTGCCTTTACCCTGACGAAGAACCTGCCCGTGGCCTCTGGTATTGGGGGCGGGTCTGCTGACGCCGCTGCCGCCTTTCGCGGGCTGTGCGCCGCAACCCCGCATCATGACCCAAACAACATTGATACACAGCGGCGACTTCTGTCGCTTGGGGCTGATATTCCGATGTGTCTGCACTGCGTGACAGCCCGGATCACAGGAATCGGTGAAGAGATCACGCCGGTGGCGCAGTTTCCGGCCCTGCACGCTGTGCTCATCAACCCCCGCGTCGCCGTCTCAACGCCCGCCGTTTTCAAAGCGATGAAGCAGCGGAACAATCCGCCAATGCCCGATATCCCGCCGGAATCTTGTGACGTGAAAGACCTTGTGGAATGGCTGCGTGCGCAACGCAACGACATGCAAGAGGCCGCAACGACGCTGGAACCTGCCATCGCAACCGTTCAGGCCGCGCTTGAGGGGCACAGGGCGTGTCAGTTGGCGCGCATGTCCGGCTCAGGTGCGACCTGCTTTGGGCTGTTTCATACCGCGCAGGCAGCGCAGCAGGCTGCGCGCGATTTGTCCCGCGATTATCCGCAGTGGTGGATCAGGCCCACGCAGCTTGGATCACAGGCCGAACGCGCAGTACCCCGTCTCAGTTGATGCGTTCAACCACATAATCCGCCAGATCGACCAGCATGTCCTTGACCGGATGTGCGGGAAGGGGGGCGAGCGCTGCTTTGGCCCGCGCGGCTTGCGTGCGCGCGACAACGCTTGTGTCCGTGAGCGCTGCATGCTTGTGCAACAGGGCGATGGCGTGTTGCAAATCGCCCTCTTCCTGCTTGCCCTTTTCAATCGTGCGCACCCAAAAGGCGCGTTCTTCGGCATCCGCTTTGGCGACCGCTTTGATCAGTGGCATGGTCAGTTTGCGTTCGCGGAAATCATCCCCGATGTTTTTGCCGATTGCACCGGCATCGCCTTGAAAATCGAGCAGATCATCGACGATCTGAAAAGCAATTCCCAGCGCATCGCCATACTCGAAAAGGGCCGCAACGTGATCATCCGGCGCGCCAGCAATGACCCCGCCCACTTCGGTCGCGGCCGAAAACAACGCCGCAGTCTTGCCGCGCACGACCTGTAGATAGACCTCCTCTGTGGTGGCGAGATTCTGGCTGGCGGTAAGTTGCAAAACCTCGCCCTCCGCAATCGTCGCAGAGGCATTGGCGAGGATGTCCAGCACGCGCAGCGATCCGGTTTCGACCATTAATTGAAAACTGCGTGAAAACAGATAGTCCCCCACCAGCACAGAGGATTTATTGTCCCACAGCAGGTTCGCCGTGGGCCGCCCGCGCCGCTGGCCACTTTCATCCACCACGTCATCGTGCAAAAGGGTGGCGGTGTGGATAAACTCCACCGTTGCCGCAAGGTTGATGTGAAACGGGCCGTCATAGCCGCACAGATGCGCCGCAGCCAGCGTCAGCATGGGCCGCAGGCGTTTTCCCCCGGCTTCAACCAGATGCGCCGTCACTTCGGGAATCCGTGGGGCATGTTTTGACGCCATGCGCTCACGAATGAGCGTACTCACCGCCGCCATATCGCTTTCCAGATAGGCCGCCATACGGTCGTGTGGCTTCTGCGCGTTTTCGGTTTTTGACATTAAAATCCCGTCCGCAAGTCTCGACATTTCGGCCGGCTTGCCCTTACATCCCTGACATGAAAGAGCTTTTGCGCAGCACAGACCCGACCATCATCGCCTTCGCCACTGCCCTCTTACAGGGAGAGGATATAGACTGCTTTGAAATGGACGTAAACATGAGCATTCTCGAAGGTGGCATCGGGATTTTCCCGCGCCGGCTCATGGTGCGCACGGATGATCATTTCGCTGCGACGCGGGTTCTGACGGATAACGACATCCCTCTGGGATTATGAGCGAAAACCTCAGCAAAGATGCGTTTTTAGGCGGAAAACTGCATCTTTTGCAGCCCAAATCCGGATATCGTGCGGGCGTGGATCCGGTGTTGCTGGCGGCAACAGTCGATGCAAGGGCCGGAGATCGGGTGCTGGACCTCGGCTGTGGTGTGGGGGCTGCGGCGCTTTGTCTTGGGGCGCGGGTGCCGGGGCTTGTCCTGACCGGGGTCGAGCGTCAGCCGGTCTATGCCGACTTGGCACGGCGCAATGGCGGTGCCGCCTTTGAAGTTGTCACAGCGGATATTGCCGATCTGCCACTGCATATCCGGGAACGGCAGTTCGATCATGTTCTGGCCAATCCGCCCTATTACAAACGCAGTGACAGCCGCGCCGCACGGGATCTGACCCGCGAAGCCGCTCTGGGAGAAGAAACGCCTCTTGCGGACTGGATCAAGACCGCCGCCAAGAGACTGGCGCCAAAGGGACATGCGCATTTCATTCACCGTGTCGAACGGCTGCCCGAGATCCTGACCGAAATGGGCAAACGCCTTGGCTCCATCGAAGTGTTGCCCCTCTCGCCGCGCGCAGGCCGGATGCCGGAACTTGTGATCGTGCGGGGGCGCAAGAATGGGCGCGGTGCGTTTAAGTTGCACGCGCCACTGGTGCTGCACGAGGGTCAGCGGCATGAAAAGGACGGCGACAGTTACGTGCCTGTGGTCAAGGCTGTGTTGCGCGACGGCGCTGCACTGACATTCTAGGCAAAGTTAACCTGTCCTTAACACTTTCCAGTGGCATAATGCGGATGCGGCGTGACTTGACGCGAGCGATGTGCTCAAGTCGGAGCGTACTCGAACAAACAGGAGGACTGAATGAGCGTAACCGCACATGTTGAACAGCTGAAAAAGAAACACGAGAGCCTGAGCGAGGCTGTCGAAGCAGCCCAGCGTGCACCAGGTAGTGATGATCTTGCTGTCGCCGACCTCAAGAAACAAAAACTTCGCCTCAAAGAAGAAATCACCCGACTGTCAAACTAGACAGAAACAATGCGACGGGCACGCGGTTTGGCGACCGTGTTGCCCTGATCCGCCCTCAGGCGATTGGCACAATCTCCAAACCCTCCGTAATGTAAGCCGTTTTTGCAATTTCCGCGATCATCCATTCGCGGAACGCGCGCACTTGCGGCCTGTCTTCGGTGCCGCGTGTGCAGAGAAAGTGAAACCGCGCCCCCGTGTGCATGGCGCGCGGAAAGGGCAGCACAAGGCGACCTTCGTCAATGTCCTTTACCACCAAGGCGCGGCGCCCAAGCACCACACCAACACCCGCAAGTGCCGCGTCTATCGCATGATCCGCCTGACTGAATCGCGGACCGTGGTCGGGCCTGAATTCGACGCCCATCGTGCGGAACCATGCCGCCCAATCCGGGACAGGCTGCAGGAAACTGATCGAATCGTCAAAGATCAGCGGCGCTTTGGTCAGGCTTTCAGGGGTCGGGTATTTCTGCGCCAGGGCCGGTGTCATCACCGGTGCGACCCATTCCTTGGCCAGCGGCAGGGCCCACAGCGCCGGATCGACCCGCGGACCGAAACGGACGGCAACATCAACGGCGTCCCGCGCAAAGTCGACGATCTTCAGCGACGCAGAGAAGCGAAGTTCGATCTCCGGATGGGCTTGGGCAAATTCATAAAGGCGCGGCGCAAGCCATTTGGCCGTAAACGCAGGGCCCGCCGTGACCGTCAGGGTCTGTTCGTCCTGCAAACGCTGTGCGGCACGCCATGCTGCCAAGAGCGTTGCAAACCCGTCCGTCGCACCGGGGGCGAGCACTTGCCCGGCTTCGGTTAAGGCGACGGCCCGGTTAAGACGGCGAAACAAGGGCGCACCCAGATGTGCCTCAAGGGATTTGATCTGAAAGCTCAGTGCGGCAGGTGTCACGGATAGCTCATCCGCCGCTTTGGCAAATGACATATGTCGGGCGGCGGCATCAAAGGCACGCAGTGCAGTGAGGGGCGGGAGTCGATCGTTCATTTCGCATAAGTAATACTTAACTGAACCCAGCGAAAGTCTCGTTTGTGGCTTTGCTGCCAAAGTGTCATCTTTGTATCAGTTCAGAAACACTGAAGCTGAAAAGCAATACGGAGCAAGGCTATGATCGAGACACCAACAGACGAAAAGACCCGCGCAGCGATGGAACGCGCCCATCAGGAACGCAGCCAGGTCCTCGTTGAGGCATGGCGCTGGTTGTTCCCCTCCAAGGTTTCCCGCTGAACGGCTGCAGCGTTCTTACGGGATCAAAAAGGGCCGGTTCGCATGAACCGGCCCTTTGAACTTCCAAGATGTTATTGTTCAGACGAAGAACTGAGCGCCATTCGCGGAAATAGTCGACCCGTTGATGAAGCCCGCATCATCTGATGCAAGGAAGGCCACACAACGTGCGATCTCTTCGGGTTCGCCCAACCGGCCGGCCGGAATGCCCGCGATGATGCTGTCGCGTACTTTTTCAGGGATCGCCATGACCATTTCCGTGGCGATATAGCCGGGGCAGATCGCATTGGCGGTGATGCCTGCGCGTGCGCCTTCCTGTGCCAGTGACTTGACGATGCCCAGATCACCCGCTTTGGTGGCTGCATAGTTAACCTGCGCAAACTGACCCTTTTGACCGTTGATCGAACTGATCACGATCACACGGCCAAACTTGCGCTCGCGCATGCCGGGCCATACCGGATGTACGGTATTGAAAACCCCGGTGAGGTTCGTGTCGATGACTTCCTGCCACTGCTCGGGCGTCATCTTGTGGAAGGGCGCATCCCGCGTGATGCCCGCATTGGCCACAACCACGTCAATCGGGCCGAGGTCGGCCTCGACCTGCGCGATGCCATTTTTGCTCTCTTCGTAGCTGCCGACGTTCCATTTATAGGTTTTGATGCCGGTTTCGGCGGTAAATTTCGCGGCGGCTTCGTCATTGCCGGCATAGGTTGCTGCGACGGCGTATCCTGCATCTTTCAATGCGTTTGAAATTGCGGAACCGATTCCTCGGCTTCCTCCGGTGACAAGTGCAACACGGGACATATTCAGTCTCCTCAAGTGATCTGGAATCTTTGTTCAGGTTGGGCGTGCTGAGCCTGAAGCCCAGCACGGTGGTGTATCATGCGGCGCCCCAGGGCGCCGCTTCGGTCTGGGTTAGTCGCGCTCGAGGCACATGGCAACGCCCATGCCGCCGCCGATGCACAGTGTCGCGAGACCTTTCTTGGCGTCGCGGCGTTTCATTTCGAACAGCAGCGTGTTGAGAATGCGCGCGCCGGATGCACCGATAGGGTGGCCGATCGCAATGGCACCGCCGTTGACGTTTACCACAGCAGGGTCCCAACCCATGTCCTTGTTGACCGCACAGGCCTGCGCGGCAAAGGCTTCGTTGGCTTCGACCAGGTCGAGGTCTTCTGGCTTCCAGCCAGCCTTCTCCAGCGCTTTGCGGCTGGCAAAGATCGGTCCTGCACCCATGATCGAAGGATCAAGGCCCACGGTCGCATAGCTTGCAATGCGCGCCAGCGGTTCGATGCCGCGTTTTTCGGCCTCATCCACCGACATCAGCAGCGCCCCGGCAGCGCCGTCGTTCAGACCCGAGGCATTCGCCGCAGTCACCGACCCGTCCTTTGTGAAGGCAGGGCGCAGCTTTTGCATGGCTTCGATGGTGGCGCCATGGCGGATGTACTCATCTTTATCGACGACGATATCGCCTTTGCGCGTGCTGATGGTATAGGCGAAAACCTCGTCATCAAACTTACCGGCCTTTTGAGCGGCCTCCGCCTTGTTTTGGGAGGCAACCGCGAATTCATCCTGTTGCTCACGGCTGATCTGCCATTTTTCAGCGACGTTTTCGGCGGTTTGACCCATGTGGTAGCCGTTAAACGCATCCCACAGCCCGTCGCGAATCATGGTGTCGATGTATTTCATGTCGCCCATCTTGTGACCTGCGCGCAGCGGGGCTGCATGGGGGGAAAGTGTCATGTTTTCCTGACCACCCGCAGCCACAATCGAAGCATCGCCCAATTGGATGTGCTGAGCGGCGAGGGCAACGGTGCGCAACCCGGATCCGCACACCTGGTTGATGGTCCAGGCAGAGCTTTCCTGTGGCAGGCCCGCATTGATATGCGCTTGGCGCGCCGGGTTCTGCCCCTGCGCGGCTGTCAGCACCTGGCCGAGGATCGTTTCGGACACTTCCGAAGGGTCAACGCCCGCGCGTGCCACGATTTCCTTGAGCATTGCTGCCCCAAGATCATGGGCCGGAGTGTTTGCGAATGACCCACCAAAGCTGCCGACGGCAGTTCTTGCGGCGGAGGCGATTACGACGTTCGTCATGGTTTTTTGGTCCTTTGCCAGTTCTCGAAAAGACCAGACGTGCAAAACCGCAACGACCTAGCCCTTTCTGCGATGTGGGCAACTGTTAACGTAACATTAAGAACCGGGCAACATCTCAAAGCTGTGACACAGCACCGCAAACATGAAAGAAGTTGAATCGTTAAACGGCCTGACTGAGGTGTGTGTCGCGCAGCCAAGCGGGGCGGGTCGTGGCGGCCGCAAAATGATACCCTTGCAGGCAGTCGACCCCGAGGCTAACGAGTTTTTGCGCATCCGCTTCGCATTCCACGAATTCCGCAACCGTCAGCATGTCGAAGTGTTTGGCGATAGACACCAGAGCGGCGGTCATCGCCTGATTGTCGGGATCGTCCGCGATGCCCTTGATGAACTGCCCGTCAATCTTGATCACGTCAAAACAGAACTCCTTGAAGTACCGCAGAGCGGTGTAACCTGCGCCAAAGTCATCCATGGCAAAGCAGATACCCCTCAGTTGAAGGCGGTCCATGAAGTCCACGACCAGTTCAGGCGCGACCAGGGCGCTGCTTTCTGTGATCTCAAGAATCAACCGCTCTCCGATCAGTTCATTCCGCGTGAGCCATTCGTCGAGCATGCGATTCCACGGCGCATACCCAATGGAGCGTGCTGACATGTTGATTGACAAGCGTAACTCCGGGTTTTCGTGCAAGGCGCGCAGACCCTCATCCAGGGCCAGCGTGTCCAACTGCCGCCCAAGTTCGATGTTTTCGATCGCATCCATGAACGCGCCTGCGGGAATAATGCGGCCTGTTTCGTCAAGAACGCGGATCAAGCCCTCGTAAAAGGCAACTTTGTTTTGATCCCGTGCCTGCATGATCGGCTGATAGGCCAGCAACACCTGCTTGTTTTTGACCGCTGTCGCCACCATATCGATGGTCTTCTGGTCCCGTGCTGTAAGAGCGAAGTTCAAAGGGTTGTCACTCTGCGGAGCGACGTCGGCCACGACGCGTTGGATTGAAGCAGGCATGATGTTCCTAACGTTCTTGGTTTGTGCCATAATGTCACCACAGATGTTAAAACTCGGTGAACATTCTTATTTTGTTCCAATTTTATATGTGGTTTAAAGAAGCTGAAAACACTGAAAAGAAAAGATAATATGGCACTGCGCTGCGACTGGGCCGGACCCGAACAGATATATCTGGATTACCATGATACCGATTGGGGGGTTCCTGAGTACGACAGTCGCGCCCTGTGGGAGAAACTGATTCTCGATGGGTTTCAGGCGGGGCTGAGCTGGATCACCATTCTCAAGAAGCGCGAAAACTTCAGGGCGGCGTTTGCCGGTTTTGATCCTGATGTGATCGCGCAATGGGGAGAGGTGGAGGTCGCGCGTCTTCTGACGGATACCGGCATCATTCGACACCGGGGCAAGATCGAAGCGACGATTTCAAACGCGCGCGCCTGGCAGGAAATACAATCGCGCGAAGGCTTTGATACCTTTTTGTGGAAATACGTTGATGGCAAGCCGCTGCAGAACGCGTGGCAGACACAAGCAGAGGTGCCGACGCAAACGCCATTGTCGGTGCAGATTTCCAAGGACCTCAAGGCGAAGGGGTTCAAGTTCTGCGGCCCCACGATCGTCTATGCCTTCATGGAGGCGGTGGGAATGGTGAACGACCACCTTGTTACCTGTCACCGGTATGAGGATGTCGCCAAGATGGGGCGTTGACACGCGCGCAAAGGCACGTATAAGCGCGGCTTCATTGGTGTTGGTGGCCCCCGCAAGGGGTGACCTGTCGGGCGCAAGCCAGAGGACAACGCCCTTCATCGCCCGAAAGGGCCCTCAAGAAGGAGATCAGCCGTGACCAAACGCACGTCTGCCAAACATAAAATTGACCGCCGCATGGGCGAAAACATCTGGGGCCGTCCGAAATCCCCGGTGAACCGCCGCGAATATGGCCCCGGCCAGCATGGTCAGCGCCGCAAGGGCAAGATTTCCGATTTCGGCATCCAGCTGCGCGCCAAGCAAAAACTCAAAGGGTACTACGGCGACCTGACTGAAAAGCAGTTCCGCCGCATCTATGCCGAAGCAGAGCGTGTAAAAGGCGACACGGGTGAAAACCTGATCGGCCTGCTCGAGCGTCGTCTGGACGCCGTTGTCTACCGTGCAAAATTCGTCGCAACTGTCTTTGCGGCCCGCCAATTCGTGAATCACAAGCATGTGCGTGTGAACGGCAAGATCGTGAATATCCCTTCCTACCGCGTCAAAGAAGGCGACGTGATCGAGGTGCGGGACCGCTCCAAACAGATGGTCGCGCTGATCGAAGCGACACAACTGGCCGAGCGTGACGTACCTGACTACATCGAAGCGGATCATTCCAAGATGCAAGCGACCTTCGTGCGCACCCCGGCGTTGGGCGATGTGCCTTACCCGGTGATGATGGAACCGAACCTCGTGGTCGAATTTTACGCCAAGAACTAAGGCTTTTCGAAGCGATCAACGAGTGGCCGCGCTGGCAAACCCGGCGCGGCCATTCTTTTTGCGCTCACATCTTTTGACGGTTCAGCAATTCGCCAAGAATGCTGTGCTCTTGGCGCATTGCACGCAGGACCTCGTCAGCGCCTTTCGTTGTCCAATGGCCGTAATCTACGATCAGCGGCCCGCCATCCGCGCTCAGGAAAGTACATGTGGCCGCGCAAATCACATCGTAACTTGAGATATAGGTCACGGGCGAGTTGCTGAACTCAGCCTTGAGCGCGGTATCAAGCGCCAAAAATGCACTCATATCAAGCGAGGCGTATCGGGCTTTTAGATGCTCAATCGATTGAACCATGCCAAGTGCAATCCCGAGGGCGGGATGAAATTCGGGTCGCGGACCCCAATAAATCACAGACGTGCCTGTATTCTGGATGGCTTCCAGGCTGCTTCGTACGTTTTCAATTGCGTCGGGCGCCACCTTTAAGGTCGTCAGGTTTTCTTCTGGTGCACCGTGAAGCAAGCTTTTGGCACGCTGGGAATATACCACCACTTCAATGTTTTCCGCATGATCCATGATCCATTTCGATGCGATCTCTGCAAAATCCGCGCACTTCCTTGAGGTCTTCCTGAGGCCGCCATAGGAACATCCGGCAGCCGTAATCTGCATGACATTCCGGTCGGGCAAGCTGCGGGACAGGGCCGACCATATGCCCGCTGCGTGGCTGTCTCCGTAAACCACGATCAGATTGTCAAGCGCTTCGGGTGCGCAGGCGTCCAGCGCAACCTCGTATTCCTGACGGCTCATGTCTGTAAAATGACAGGTCGCCTGTCGAATGGCTTTCCTGCGCGCTTTTTTTTCGACACGAAGCGTTTCGTCAAAAGCGATCATTTCTGCAGGCAACCTGTCCTGTAGCCCGTCCTTCCGGTCGACAAAGACTGCCGCGCTCACGAGAGTGACGCTCGCCGCCATGAGACTAAAGGCCACTGCGCGGTTTCCAACCCGGTAAGTTGCCGGCATGGCGACTTGGCGTGTTTTCCGAAAGGGCTGCTCGACCGCGAAATACATCAAGCTGGCCAGCACTAGGACGAAGGCAATCAAGCCGACAACCTCAGCAGGGTTTTCAGGCATCTGGTACAGATACGCGTAATAAACAACCACGGGCCAGTGGACCAGATACAGCGAATAACTGATCCGGCCGATGTAAACCAAAGGTGCGAGCGTCAACCGCTTGTTCATCCAGCCCGCCGGACCGGCCCAGATGACAAGTGCTGCGCCGATGCAAGGCACAAGGGCTGCAATTCCGGGAAAGCGCGTCTCTTTCGTATAAAGAAATGCAGATGCAAGGATTGCGATGAGACCTGTGACGGATGCTGCGGATCGCATCGAAGATGCGCCTGCGTTGCGCACCGGGAAGAGAGCGAGGCCTGCACCGAAGGCAAATTCGAATATGCGAAACGGGGCGAGAAAAAACACGGTTTCCGGCGCGGTGTCGAGCATCATTTCCGAGGCGATCAGGCTGGCGACAGACAACACCAGCAAGAGCGCCCCCAGCGCTTTACGCCCAAAGTGTGCAACGAGCAGGAGCAGGACAGGCCAACCCACATAGAACTGCTCTTCAACTCCAAGGGACCAGGTGTGCAAAAGGGGCTTATAAATGGCATCGGCGTCAAAATAGCCAGCTTCTGACCAGAATAGAATGTTTGATACCGACAGCAGCGCTGCAAGGGAGGATTCTGCCAATGCCTCCAAGAGAGTGGGCGGCAGAATTAAAATGCCGACCAGCAGCGTCGCGAGCAACGTCACAAGCAGCGCGGGCCCCAGCCTGCGAATGCGTTTCATGTAAAACGCTTTGAACGAAAACCTGCCTGCGTCGATATCATTCAGCACCAGCGACGTGATCAGATACCCGCTGATCACAAAGAACACATCAACACCGACGAACCCCCCGGAGAGCGAGGTAACGCCCAGGTGGAACAGAACGATGGGCAAAACGGCGATGGCGCGAAGACCATCAATATCGGCGCGATACTGCATAACGTGCAACTCTCACTTAATCGGGCGGGATTTCAACTGCCGGTGCCACGCGCGCCGCCGATAAAGTTGAAAAGCGTGATGAAAAAACAATCAAGCAGCGATAGTCGATCCCAGCCCGTCTGGATGTGCTGTTTTCCACAGATCATCGCCCGTTGGGGGAAAATTGTCTGATGTTGTGAATTCAGGATGTTGCATCCCCTGGCTGCATTTGCGAAGCCCTTTTGCAGTTGCTATCTGCCCCGCACGCGCGCCATCTGTCGGCGTGAGACAAGAGGATCGAACAAAGATGAGGATTACCGCTCAGCCAGGTATTATGGATATTGCGCTGTATCAGGGCGGGGCATCCCAGATTGACGGGCAGGCAGAGCCGCTGAAGCTCAGCTCAAACGAAAACCCATCCGGCTGCAGTCCGGCAGCCAGTGCGAAAGTCGCTGAAACAGCGCTTGATCTGCACCGCTACCCCTCAACGGATCACAGCGCACTGCGGATGGCCATCGGGCAGGTGCATGGACTTGATGCGGGGCGCATCATTTGCGGTGTCGGATCTGACGAGTTGCTGACCTTGCTCGCGATGGCTTTCGCGGGGCCGGGTGATGAGGTGCTTTACACCGAGCACGGGTTCTCCATGTACCGCATTTTTGCACTGTCTGCCGGCGCGACACCGGTTGTGGCGCCCGAAAAAGACAGAACGGTGGACATCGACGCGATCATCGACCGGCTGACCCCGGCCACGCGTCTGGTCTACATTGCCAACCCGGCCAATCCGACGGGGACGGCGATTGGACTGGAGGCGTTAAGACGCCTTGCGCAATCGGTGCCGCCCACAAGTCTTTTGGTGCTGGATGGCGCCTATGCCGAGTTTTTCGAGGGTTATGATGGGGGCGCATCTCTTGTCGATGAATTTGACAACGTGGTGATGACCCGCACGTTTTCAAAGCTCTATGGCCTTGGCGGTCTGCGTGTCGGCTGGGCCTATGCCACGCAAGAGGTCATCGACGTGCTCAACCGTGTGCGCGGCCCGTTCAACCTGTCTTCGGTCGCGCTGGCAGGGGCCGAGGCTGCGGTGAACGACCGTGCCTTTGTTGAAACATGCCTGCAGGAAAACGCGGCACAGCGGGTGCGGCTCATGGGCGGGTTGAACCAGCTTGGCATCGCTTGTGACCCAAGTCATGCCAACTTTGTGCTTGCGCGGTTTGCGGACGAGGCCGAAGCATTGGCAGCGGATGCGCATCTGAAAAGCGAAGGCATTCTGGTGCGCATCGTGAAAGGCTACGGATTTCCCGAAGCGTTGCGTATCACCGTGGGTCGGGCAGATGATGTGACGCGTGTGCTTGATGCCTTGGCGCGTTTTAAGGGGGTTTCATGAGTGTGATTTACGACCGTGTGGCCCTGATCGGGCTGGGTCTGATTGCGTCGTCCATGTTCTGGGCGATGAAACGCAAGGGGCTCGCGGGCGAAGTGACGGGCTATGCGCGATCCGATGCGACCCGTGAGACGGCACGACGTATTGGCCTGTGTGATCACGTCTATGACAGCGCGGCTGAGGCCGTGGCGGGTGCCGATCTTGTGGTGCTCTGCGTGCCGGTCGGGGTGATGGGGCAGGTCGCTGCTGATATTGCGCCCCATCTGAAACCGGGGGCGACTGTGACGGATGTGGGATCGGTCAAACGCGACGTGATCGACAGTGTCGGGCCGCATCTGCCTGAAAACGTCCATTTCATCCCCGGGCACCCGCTGGCGGGTACCGAACACTCTGGTCCGGAATCCGGTTTTGCCGAATTGTTCGATCAACGCTGGTGTCTGCTGGTGCCGGTTGAGGGGTCAGACCGCGCGGCCGTCGACCGGTTGCGCCAACTGTGGGAAGGCATCGGCAGCAACGTGCAGGAGATGGAGGCAGACCATCACGACCTTGTCCTTGCCGTCACCAGCCATGCGCCACACCTGATCGCCTACACAATGGTGGGTGTGGCCGATGACCTCAGCCGCGTGACTGACCGGGAGGTGATCACCTATTCCGCTGCCGGCTTCCGGGACTTTACCCGCATCGCGGCGAGCGATCCGACCATGTGGCGCGATGTTTTCCTGTCCAACAAGGACGCCACGCTGGAAATACTCGGACGGTTCACCGAAGAGCTGTTCGCGCTGCAACGCGCGATCCGCACCGGCGATGGTGATCATCTGCACGATTACTTTACGCGCACGCGGGCCATCCGGCGCGGTATCATCGAAGCGGGCCAGGACACGGATGCGCCGGACTTCGGCCGCAAGAAATCCGGTCCATGAGATCGTTGATCCTTGCATTTGTGGTGTCGGCAGGGGGCGCGATTGCAGCGCCAGATACGTCTTTGCGCCCTGTTCACCGCGATGGCGCGGGGCTGAAACTGGAACAATCGGGATCCATCGCGCCGCGACCCAGAGATGCGGCGGGTCAAGCGGCTGTCGAGGGCGGGCGCGGGCTTGCCCAGTCTCTCCGACCAGAACTGCGACCGCGCAAGTTCCGCCGCATTGCCCGCGCGCAGGAACGGCTGCGCAAGAAAGGCGCGGTCTGCGGGGATGTCGACATTCAGGGCGTGGTTGTGGGCCGTGTGCCCGGTTCAAAAAGAGGTTGTGGCGTTACTGATGCGGTGCGTATCCGCGCGGTCTCCGGCATCGGGTTGAGCCAACATTCCGTGATGGATTGTGGTACGGCCAAGGCATTGAAAACATGGATTGATGAGACGGCCAAACCTGCTTTTTCGCGCAAAGGGGGCGGGTTGAAGAACATCCGCGTGGCGGCGCATTACGCCTGCCGCACGCGCAATAACCGACCGGGTGGGCGCATTTCCGAACATGGCAAAGGGCGCGCCATCGATATTTCAGGTTTGCAGATGCGCGATGGCACATTGATCACGGTGCGCAGCGGGTGGAATGATCCGGCCACATCGAAAGCGATGCGTCGTTTGCATAAAGGCGCATGTGGGCCATTCGGCACGGTGCTCGGGCCGGAATCAGATCGGTTTCACCGGGATCACTTTCACTTTGACACAGCCCGCTACCGCAGTGGCCCCTACTGCCGTTAACGCAGGATGAGCAGGGGGGCTTGCCCCAACGGTATAAAGCCGAGAAAGACCGTACCGTCGCGCAACGACAGGGTGACATCTATTGAATTCGGATTGCCGCTGCCGCGCGCGAGCGCTTGCAGAATGTTCTCTGCCTGTGGCTTGAGGGCGGGGGGCAAAACACCGGCGGTTTCGGCCAGAACCAGCATGTCCTGCCAGTTCTTTGCCTGCAAGGAAACCTCACCGGTCATGGCGCCTGTGGCGCTGACATCCAGATCTGCAGCCCCGCGCAACAACAACGTGCCCCATGCGGCCTGAGCCAGCGACAGATCAATTCTGCGCGGCTGCGGTCGTTGTGTTTCAAGTGTGCTGCGGTCAAACGGGCGATCGAAGGTGATGGTCATGTCCATCGTCAGGCTGTCAAAGGCGATCGGCCAATCCGTTGGGATTCGCAGTGCAGCGCGCGGCACGCTGCCTGGTTGAAAGGCGGGCGCATCCAGCGTCACGGCATACCGGTTTGCGTTTTCGACGTCCTGCCGCATGCCAACAGACAGCCCTTGCGCGGACATCAGGCTGCCGTCCGGCGTGTCAAGACGCCACGGGCCGGACGTCAGCGCCAGTTCTTCCACTTCCAGTGTAGCACCCGGATGCAGGCGCAGATTGGCGACCGCCGTATCGGCTGTTAAGGTGCTGCGACCGGATGGGCTGGCAAACAGCATCTCGTCTTGCGGGAAAAACAACGACACATAGCCCGGCCAATAGGTCGGCGCGCTGATCATGACCGAGGAGGTCTCAAAGGCGACGCCGGTTTCGGGATCTGCCAGCATGGGCCGCGCCAGTGTTACATCCAGTTTCAAAGGGAACCCGGAAAGCGCTGTGTCCGCTATTTCGGCCTGCCAGCCATCGCTGCGCCGGTCCTCGAACCAGCGCGTCAGGCCCGACTGCAAGCCAGAGGCGGCAAAAAACCACCATCCGCTCCATAACACGGCAAAGATAAACCCCAACCAAACCAGACGCCGCATCGTATACCTCTTTAATCTCCTGCCGTTTTGGGGTTTACGCAAAGCAGGCAAGGAGAACCAGTGCAATGACGATGTGGGTATTTGGCTATGGCAGTCTGCTGTGGAACCCGGGTTTTGAGGTGGCCGAACAGGTTATCGCGACCTTGCCCGGCTATGCGCGCTCTTTTTGTATGCGGTCCATTCACCATCGAGGCTCGGAAACGCACCCCGGTCTTGTCTTGGCGCTGGACGAAGAGCCGTCTCACGCTTGCGAGGGCGTGGCGCTCGCGGTCAAAGCGGGCACAGAAGCTGAGACGCTGGCCTATCTGCGCGAGCGTGAGCTGATTTCCTCGGCCTACCTCGAACGTGAGCTTGATGTTGATCTGGTTGATGGCCGCCGGGTGACAGCGCTGGCCTATGTGATCAATCCGGACCATGTGCAATACTGCGGCGGCTTGCCTCTTGAGGAACAGGCGCAGATCATTTCCACAGCGGTCGGTGGGATGGGGCCGAACACGGAATATCTTTATAACACCGCACAACACCTGACCGAGATCGGGCTGCATGACCCCGACCTTGAGTGGCTCAGCCAGCGGGTTCGTGCGCTGACCTCATAAATCCTTGGCACTTCCTTTACGTTTCTGTGTAAACTATGCGCAGAGCAGAACAATAACGGTCAGGAGCGGGAACGCATGGCGTTACCAGACCTCGAAACGAGACCTGTCTTTTCCCAGCCGGTAAGGCAAATATCTTTGATGCTGATTGTACTGGGACTGTCCGGTTTTGGTATTTTTCTGGCACTACCCAGCGTGTTGCCCGTGTTTCAGGCCAATCTTTACCTGAATGGCTTCATCATTTTCGTTTTCGCCATTGGTGTTGTGGCCTGTTTTTATCAGGTCCTGCAGTTGATTGGCTCGGTGCGCTGGATCGAGGGTTTTGCGACGGGCACGTTGGATTCCAGCACGAAGGCACCGCAGCTTCTGGCGCCGCTCGCATCGCTGTTGCGTCAGCGCGGTGCGCGCATGCAGGTCAATGCCTCGTCGTCCCGCTCCATACTTGAATCAGTGGCGACGCGGATCGAAGAGGTGCGTGAAATCACGCGCTACATCGTCAGTATGCTGATTTTCCTTGGGCTTTTGGGCACTTTCTACGGGCTGGCTACAACTGTGCCCGCCCTTGTGGAGACCATCGGCAGCCTCGCCCCGCAAGACGGGGAGGGTGGTGTTCAGGTCTTCAACCGGCTGATGAGCGGGCTGCAAGATCAGTTGGACGGTATGGGCGTTGCCTTTGCCTCGTCCCTTTTGGGGCTGGCCGGGTCGCTGATTGTTGGACTGCTCGAACTTTTTGCAGGCCACGGGCAGAACCGCTTCTACCGCGAGCTTGAAGAGTGGCTCAGCTCAATCACGCGGGTCGGATTCACTTCCGGGGATGAGGCTTCTGGTGATCAGCACGGCTTTGCCGGCGTGGTCGATCACATGACGGAGCAAATGGATACCCTGCAGCAAATGCATCTGCACGCGGATCAGGGCCGCAACGAGGTGAACCAAACCCTCGGTAGTCTGGCGGCCTCCATCGAAAAGCTGACCCAGCGGATGGAAGGGTCTGATCCTGCAAGTGCGGCGCTCGAACGTGTTGCTGCGGGTCAGGAAAGGCTGATCGCGCTGATCGAAACGCAAGGGCAGGGCGATGGGATCGACGCGGAAAGCAGGATGCGGCTGCGCTCCATCGACGTGCAGATGCTGCGCATTCTCGAAGAGATTTCCGCCGGACGCCAGGAGAGCCTTGCCGAGTTGCGCGCAGACATCAATCGCCTCGCCGAAGCGATCAAGCCGCGCGCGCCGAGGCCCTTGGGTAAAACCACACCCGGGGACGGCTGATGGCGCTGTCGCGGCGAACAGGTGCGCGGTTTCAGGCGTCGATCTGGCCCGGATTTGTCGATGCGATGACGGGTCTTTTGCTGGTACTGATGTTCGTGCTGACCATTTTCATGGTGGTGCAATTCGTCCTGACCGAGCGCATCACTGGACAGGAAACCGAATTGGACCAGCTCGCCGGAGAGGTTGCCGCACTGGCACAGGCCCTTGGTTTGGAAGAGCAGGCAAATGCGCAATTGCGCGGTCGTGTCGGTGAGTTGGATGCGACGTTAAATGATGCGCAGGCCCGCATCGCCGCGCTGACGGCGACGCGTGATGCGCAGGCTGAGGCCCTGTCGCAGGCGCAGACACAGATCACGGATTTCGAGGCGCAGGTTGCGGTATTGATGGCGCAGCGGGACACAGCTTTGGGTACGGTCGCCGCATTGGAAGATACGCGTGCCGAACTTGAGGACGCACAAGCGGAACTCATCCGCGAGCGCGACGCTCTGAATCGGGCTCTGACAGCATCGCGTTCAGAGATCGATGCGCAGATCGAACAGGCGCGACTGGCCGCGGCGCGGCGCGAGGCGCTGGAAGCGCTTGTCGCTGATCTTGAAAGACAAAATGCGCAGGCGCAGGGAGAAATTCTTGAACTGACAGCACAAGTGGATGCCACGGCGCAAGCATTCTCAGAGGAAGAAGCAGGGCGTCTGGCCGAGGCCGCCGCGGCGGAACTTCTGCGCGCGCGCCTGCAGGAAGCGGATGCCGAACTGTCGGCGATGACACTGGCGCTGGAACGCCAGCGGCGAGACGCAGAAGAGACATTGACACTTTTGGCAGCCGCACGGGCGGCAGAAGCAGATTTGGACCGTGAACTTGCCGCGGCTTTGCTCGCCATCGACGGTCTTGAGGCAGAAAGGGAGCAGGCCGACACCTTGCGAGAGACGCTGAGTGCTGCGCAAGCCGAGCGCGATCTGATTGCCGCACGGCTTTCGGAGGTGCTGGCCGATCTTGATGCCGCGCAGCAGACGGCAGCGCTCGAAGCTGCGGCGCGGGCGGCAGCCGAAGCGAAGGCACTCGAGACGCAACAGGACGCTGAATCCGGCGCGGCCGCCTTGCGTGCACAACTCGCAGCGGCATTGGCGGCAAAGCAAGCTGCGGAAATAATGGCCAGCGATACGTCCAGTGAAAGTGAACGCCGCGCTGCGCTTTTGTCTCAGGCACGCGCAGAATTGGCGCAACAACAAGACATCAGCGCGCGGGCGCAGCGGCAGACGGAACTGCTGAACCAACAGGTCGCTGCATTGCGAACGCAACTGGGTGATTTGCAGGCCGTGTTGGATGATGCAAAGGAACGTGATGCCGCGCAACAGGTACAGCTTCAGTCACTTGGTTCAGAACTGAACACGGCCCTTGCGCGTGTTGCCGCCGAAGAACGTCGCCGGGCGGCGCTGGAGGAGGCCGAGCGGGTCAGATTGCAAGAAGAAAAAGCGCGTCTTGAGGCTGAAGCCGCGCGTTTGACGGCGCAAACGAAGAACCTGGAACAGTATCGGTCAGAGTTCTTTGGAAGACTAAGAGATGTGCTTGGACGGCAGGAAGGTGTCCGGATCGAAGGTGACAGGTTCGTTTTCTCGTCCGAAGTGCTGTTCGAGCCGGCGCGCGCGGATCTGTCGTCGGAGGGCCAGGAGGAAATCGCGAAGGTCGCGCGGATTCTGTCAAGCGTTGCAGATGAAATCCCACCCGAAATTGACTGGATCATCCGCGTGGATGGACATACCGACAATTTGCCGCTTTCTGGTGTTGGACAATTTGCTGACAACTGGGAACTTAGTCAGGGGCGTGCCTTGTCCGTTGTGAAATACATGGTGGACACCCTTGGTATCCCACCAAACCGACTTGCTGCCAACGGATTTGGCGAATTCCAGCCCGTTGCGGTCGAAGACACGCCAGAAGCGCGGGCTCAAAACCGTCGCATCGAGTTGAAGTTCACTGAGCGCTAGAGCGTGATGCGAAGACCTGAATCACGTAACGCTGGCTCAAATACAAGATTTCAATGCGTTACGAAATGCCTGATATTTCAGGCAATTCGTCAGACGCTCTAGACTGTCGTTATGTCCAGCACTGCAAGGCTGTTTCGTTCGTTTTTAAAAAGGGCATCATGACGAACTAACACTATGATTATGACGCAGTCCCGTGAAATCAAACCATAGAGATCCTGCCAATTCGTGAAGGTAAACAATGAATTGTGAAACGTAGATTAACAGTGGTGTCCGTCGTCAGGGTTTTTGGCACCAATGGCTGCCTATGTCTGGACCGCGCAAGGGTGGCTCTACGTTGCAGCCGTCATCGATCTGTTCTCGCGGCGTGTCGTTGGCTGGTCAATGAGCGAACAAATGACGTCTCAGATGGTCACGGACGCTCTGATCATGGCGATCTGGCGCAGAGGCAGGCCCGACGAGTTGCTGCACCATTCCGACCAGGGCAGCCAATACACCAGTGAGCCGTTCCAGCGACTGATGGCCGATCACGGCATCACCTGTTCGATGAGCCGTTCAGGGAATGTCTGGGACAACGCTGCAATGGAAAGCTTCTTCTCTTCGCTTAAGACAGAACGGATCAAACGCAAAACCTACAGAACCAGAAAGCACGCGCGCGCAGATGTCTTCGATTACATCGAACGCTTCTACAACCCGAAGCGTCGCCACTCGACCATCGGCTAGCTAAGCCCTATCACATTCGAGGAGCGAGCTATGAAAGCTTAAGTTGTGACCTGCCCCCCAAGGCTCCCTCATTCATAACGAGAGTTTGCGGGTCTGATTTTCATATTCTTCGTTGTCCGTATGGGCAAGCGCGTCGGGTGCGGAGCCCTCAAATTGCTCAAGCGTCCGGCGCGCTTCTGTAGGCGTTTTGTTCCCGAGCGATGAGTGTGGCCTGATGTTATTGTAATCGTAACGCCAGAGGGCCAGCTTGCGCCGGGCATCGTCCAGGCTGTCGAACATCTCCTCGTTCAGCAGTTCGTCCCGTAGGCTGCCGTTGAAGCTTTCGATGAACGCGTTCTGTTGGGGTTTGCTCGGATCGATGTAGTGCCAATCCACCTTGTTGTCGTTTGCCCACTTTAGGATCGCCCGACTGGTGAACTCGGTGCCATTGTCCGAGACAATGCTCTTTGGCTTTCCATAGACACGCAACCAAGCATCCAACTCGCGCGCCACCCGGGCACCAGAGATCGACGTGTCTGCAACAAGGCATAGGTTTTCGCGGCAGCAGTCATCGTTCATGGCCAGAATGCGGAACCTACGGGATGCACCGAACGTGTCAGACAGAAAGTCCAAAGACCAACCTTCGCCCGGCCTCAGGGCTTCTGGCATCGGTGTTCGCGATCCACGCGCCCGCTTGCGGCCCCGCCGTCGCCTGACCCCCAGTTTTTCTTCTGTGTAGAGGCGATAAAGCTTCTTGTGGTTCATCACATATCCTTCGCGCTCAAGCATGATGCCGATCCGGCGATAGCCAAACCTGCGCCGCTTATTGGCGATCTTCTTCATTTCTTTGCGTATCTTGGGATTGTCAGGCGGACGGTCGCGTCTGACAGTCTTAGGGTCGACACCAACGAGCCTGCACGCCCGACGCTGCGAGATTTCATGATCCCGCATCGCCCGGAGCGCGGCGTCCCGCCGTTCAGCTGATGTCGTCAGTTCTTTCCCAGCAAATCCTTCAGCACCACGTTGTCCAACATCTGATCTGCAAGAAGGCGTTTAAGCTTGGCATTCTCGTCCTCAAGCGCCTTCAGCCTTGCGGTGTCAGAAACCTCCCTCTCACACATGCTCTGCATGTGTTGCCGGGCAATGCATGCCGCCATATCTGGATTTAAATTTGTAGAACGTGCCCTGACTGAGACCGTGCTTACGGCACACCTCCGCCGTCGGCATGCCAGCCTCTTGCTCTTTGATCATCCCGATAATTTGTGCCTCAGTAAAACGGCTCTTTCGCATTCGCTTGCTCCTTCAAAAGGTTGAGCAAACTCTACATCAGAATGAGGGAAGTTTCGGGGGGCAGGTCACACCTTATGCAGCAAACGGCTATTTAACACCTACGTTTCGAAGTGGCGAACATCAGAATTTTCGGCAGAAAACTACTCGTTTGGCAAAATGCGGGCGTAGCTCAGGGGGAGAGCATACACGCCGAAGCTCTGCTTCGAGCACCTTGTCTTCACAGACTTCGGAAACACTCCAGAATCATGATCATCCATAGCTGTGAACGTTAACACGAAACAATAAATTTGAGATTGACCAGCCTTACAGATGTTTTAAGCTAAACAACTGTAAGGCTTTGGTAAATTTGGAGCGGGCGAGGCGATTCGAACGCCCGACCCTAACCTTGGCAAGGTTATGCTCTACCCCTGAGCTACGCCCGCATCCTTGGGTGCTGTGGAGATACATAGAGCGGCGGTCCGCTGCAAGAGGTAAAACGCCGATACGCATATTTTTTTGGCCTCTGTGCCGGCCCGCTTGTGAGGGTCAGCCCGCCTGCGCGCTGGAGTCCAGCCAAAGGTCGTGCAGGATATGTTTGGCCTCTTCGATATCATTGGTCGCGCCATCAATATCCATGACGGCAACGAGGTCCGGTGATGTCCGCACGATCTGACCGCTCAGGAAAATGCGCATATCGGGTCTTGCCAGCCGCACCGCAACAATCAATCGCGCCAATGCGCCGGCAGAATGAGCGCCGCCCGCTGACAGGCCGAGAATGTGAAAGGGGCTTTGCGTGATCTGTTCCACAAGCGTTTCATGAGGCAGTCCGCTCATGACCTCGATGTTCCAGCCCTCGGCGCCAAAGAGGTCCGCTGCCATCTGTACGCCCAGAACATGGGTTTCATGCGGCACCGTTGCAAAGATTGCCGATTTCACCTCAACAAGTCGGTCAGGCACAAACAGATAGCCAAGATCCCGCATGATCGCGTAAATTCGACTGCTGCCAATGATCACCTCCAGAAAAGTGACATGGTCGTCGTCCCACCATTCGCCCAGAATAGCGGCAGCCTCCGCGAGATAGTTCAGATAGACGGCTTCGAGGGTCGCGCCATCTTCCTGCACATCGTGGATGAACGCGGCACCTTCGTTCATGTCATCCGAGATCAGCGCGTAACACAGCCTTTCGACTTTCTGGCGTGTGGGCAGGTTGACCCTGTCGCCATTGGCTTTTCTGAGCGCGGTGACGCGGTTCAACACCTCGGAGACGATATCCCCTACGTCTGCCTGAGGCAGGCGTGATTTGAGTTGTAGCACATCTGTCTGGACCCGGTGATAGCGGGCCTGCGTCCTCGCCGCGCGAGGGGAGTCTTGATCCGGCATTTTGCCCCCCAGCCGTAGTGTGGTTCATCCTTCAGCAGCCTGTATCTATCGTAGGTCCAGCGTACAGATGATCCTTGATCTGTGTCAACAAAAGTTGACAATTCCGAGGCGGCTTTTCGCGTAATAAGGGAATAGTGCCGGCGTTCAGGCCGACCCTTTCCAGATGTTATTCAAACTCGATCAGCAGGTCCTTGGCATCAATCTGGCCGCCGGGGCTGACGTGTACGGCTTTGACAGTGGCGGCCTTTTCGGCGTGGATACCGGTCTCCATTTTCATCGCTTCAATGGTGAGCAACAGATCACCCGCCTTGACCTTGCCGCCCTCCTTGGCCGCAACGGAGGCAACAACACCCGGCATGGGCGCGCCGATATGTTTGGCGTTGCCGGTCTCGGCTTTGGGGCGTTTTTGCGTGCTTGCCGTTACGAGGCGGTTGGGCACGCGGATCACGCGGGGCTGGCCGTTAAGCTCAAAGAACACCCGGACCTCACCGTCTTCACCCGTGTCGCCGACCGTCTGCAGACGAATTTCGAGCGTCTTACCGGGGTCGATTTCCGCGCTGATTTCTTCGCCCGGTTCCATGCCGTAAAAGAACGTCTTGGTGGGCAGCGCCCGGACCGGCCCATAGGTGCGATGGCGGCCCATATAATCTAGGAACACCTTGGGATACATCAGATATCCCGACAAGTCCTCATCATCAACGAGCTTGCCTTCCATCAGATTGGAGGCTTCTGCGCGCAGGGCTTCGAGATCGGCGGGGGGCAGGTGTTTGCCGGGGCGGTCAAGGATCGGTTGTTCATCCTTGAGCACCTTTTTCACAATGGCCTCGGGAAAACCGCCGGGCGGTTGGCCGAGGTTGCCGCGCATCATATCCACGACACTGTCCGGGAAGGAGACATCTGTGTCCGGGTTTTCCACGTCGGCCCGGCTCAGCCCTTGCGATACCATCATCAGGGCCATATCGCCCACCACCTTGGAGGATGGCGTCACCTTGACGATATCGCCAAACATCTGGTTCACCTCGGCATAGGTTTGTGCGACCTCGTGCCAGCGATCCGCAAGCCCAAGGCTCGCCGCCTGCGCCTTGAGGTTGGTGAACTGGCCGCCGGGCATTTCATGCAGATAAACCTCGGAGGAGGGCGCCTGCATGCCGGTTTCAAAGGCGGCGTAGTGATTGCGCACCTCTTCCCAATAATCGGAAATTTCGCGAATCGCGGACATATCCAGCCCGGTGTCGCGGTCGGTGTGTTTCAGTGCCGAAACAACAGAGCCCAGCGTCGCCTGCGAGGTGTTGCCCGACAGCGCATCCATCGCGCAGTCCACCGCATCCACACCCGCCTCGGAGGCAGCAAGGATTGTGGCACAGGCCACGCCGGCGGTATCATGGGTGTGAAAATGGATCGGCAGGCCGACTTCGGATTTCAGGGTGCGGACCAACTGGCGCGCGGCGGCGGGTTTGAGCAGGCCCGCCATATCCTTGAGGCCAAGCACATGGGCCCCCGCGTCGCGCAGTTCCTTGCCCATGTCGACATAATATTTCAGGTTATACTTTGCCCGATCCGGGTCATTGATGTCGCCAGTGTAGCAGATGGACCCTTCGCAGACCTTGCCGTTCTCGATCACGGCATCCATCGCAACGCGCATGTTCTCAACCCAGTTGAGGCTGTCAAAGACGCGGAACACATCCACCCCGGTCTTGGCGGCGACGCGCACGAATTCCTGCACCACATTATCCGGGTAATTGGTATATCCCACCCCGTTTGAGGCGCGCAGTAGCATCTGCGTCATCAGGTTCGGCATGGCGGAACGCAAATCGCGCAGGCGCTGCCAGGGGCATTCCTGCAGGAAGCGATAGGCCACATCGAAGGTCGCGCCCCCCCAACATTCAACGGAAAAGAGTTGCGGCAGGTTGGCCGAATAGCTCGGCGCCACCTTGATCATATCAATGGACCGCATCCGCGTGGCCAGCAGCGACTGGTGCCCGTCGCGCATGGTGGTGTCGGTGATCAAGAGCTGACGCTGTTGCTTCATCCAGTCGGCAACCGCCTGCGGGCCCTTCTGTTCCAGCAGGTTGCGCGTGCCCATCATGGGTTCCGCGCGTTCCTTGGGGGGGCGGGGGTCTTTGACATGGGCCGGCGGGCGCGGATGGGCCTTGGTTTCGGGATGGCCGTTCACGGTGATATCGGCGATATAGGTCAGCACTTTGGTGCCACGATCGCGCCGCTTGGAGAATTGGAACAGGTCGGGCGTCTCGTCAATGAATTTGGTGTGATATTCATTGTTCAGAAACGTCGGGTGTTTGAGCAGGTTCTCGACAAAGGCGATGTTGGTGGACACGCTCCGGATGCGGAATTCGCGCAGGGCACGGTCCATCCGGGCGATGGCCGCGTCCGGTGTTTGCGCTTTGGCGGTGACCTTGACCAGCAGGCTGTCGTAATAGCGCGTGATCACACCGCCGGAATAGGCAGTGCCGCCATCAAGCCGGATGCCCATGCCCGTCGCCTCGCGAAAGGCAGTAATGCGGCCATAGTCGGGGATGAAGTTATTCTGCGGGTCCTCGGTGGTGATCCGGGTCTGCAGCGCATGGCCGTTCAGTTGCACATCCGCCTGCGTCGGCTTGCCCGTGGCCTCGGCGATGGTTTTACCCTCTGCGATCAGGATCTGCGCCTGCACGATGTCGATGCCGGTCACCTCTTCGGTGACGGTATGTTCAACCTGTACGCGCGGGTTCACTTCGATGAAGTAGAACTTGCCATCGTCCATATCCATCAGGAATTCGACCGTGCCCGCGCACTCGTAATTCACATGTTTGCAAATATCATAGCCCAGTTTGCAGACTTCAGCACGCTGCGCCTCCGTCAGATAGGGGGCGGGCGCGCGCTCGACGACCTTTTGGTTGCGCCGCTGGACCGAACAGTCGCGTTCAAACAGGTGATACATGTCCCCATGCTTGTCGCCCAGAATCTGAACCTCCACATGGCGCGCCTTGAGGATCATCTTTTCCAGATAGCCCTCGCCATTGCCAAAGGCAGCTTCGGCCTCGCGCCGCCCCTCAAGGACCTTTTCTTCCAACTCGTCCTCTTGCTGGATCGGGCGCATGCCGCGCCCCCCGCCGCCCCATGATGCCTTGAGCATCAGCGGATAGCCGATTTCCTTGGCCTCGGCCTTGATCGCCTTCATGTCATCGCCCAGCACTTCGGTGGCCGGGATCACCGGCACACCTGCTTCAATGGCCACCCGGCGGGCGGAGGCCTTGTCCCCCAGCGCGCGCATTGTTTCGGCACGCGGGCCGATGAAGACGATGCCATTCTGATCGCAGGCGTCCACAAAATCCGGGTTCTCGGAGAGCAGCCCATAGCCCGGGTGAATGGCATCGGCGCCCGATTCCTTTGCCACACGGATGATCTCGTCAATGCTGAGGTAGGCAGCAACCGGCCCCAAACCTTCGCCAATCCGATAGGCCTCATCCGCTTTGAAACGATGCAGGCCCAGTTTATCCTCTTCGGCAAACACGGCGACGGTTTTCTTGCCCATCTCGTTTGCTGCGCGCATGATGCGGATCGCGATTTCGCCCCGGTTGGCAATGAGGATTTTTTTGAATTCTGGCATGTGACTCTCTTGGGTTTGGCGGTCTCGTCAACTGTCTAGGCGGATTTACACGTGGCGTAAACGCGTACGAACGGATGGCCCGCGAACTGCCGCAGTGCAGCATTTCGCCGACCTAAAGTAAAGTACCAAGCGCACAGCCCGACCATCACAGAGCAGGCCTGTCCGTGGCCAGATCAAAGGGCACTGGCACCGCGCGCAGCGTCCGCGCGCCAAGTTGGCCCATGTTCGCTTCGATGTCCTTGGTCAGAATATCAATCAGATGATCCACGCCAAGAGGTCCGAGAGCTGCCAGCGCATAATGAAACGCCCGGCCCAGCATGACGAAATCCGCACCACACGCATAGGCGCGCAGAATATCAAGCCCGCCTTCGATGCCGCTGTCAAAGATCAGCGGCAGGTCGGTCGCGGCCCGGATATCGCGCAGGGCGTCAATGCTGGCCGGGGCCGCATCAAACTGGCGACCCGCATGATTTGAGACCCAGATCGCATCAACACCGCGTTTTTTCAGCGGCTCTGCATCCTCGGCCCGCAGCACGCCCTTGACCACGAAAGGGCCATCCCAGGCGTCGCGCAGCCATGCGACATAGTCCCAGTCGGGGGAGGTGCGCAGCAGATATCCGGCATGTTGTGTCGAGGACAGGGCGTTTTCGGTTTTTGGGGTGTATTTTTCAAGCCCGCGCATGCGGGGCATGCCGCGCTGTGCCATTCCCCATGCCCACGCCGGTCTTGTGGCAACCTGCGCCAACAGGCGCGGTGTCAGGCGCGGCGGCTGGGTCAGGCCAGAGCGGGTCTGCCGCTCGCGGCGCGAGGCGACGGGCACATCCACCGTCAGCACCAGGGTGGCGAAACCCGCGGCCCGCGCCCGCGCCAGCATATCGGTGCGAATATCCGGATCGCGCGGTGGATACATCTGAAACCATGCATCCGGGCCAAGATGCGGTGCGACGTCTTCGGGGGATTGGCTGGCAACAGTTGACAGCGAATAGGGGATCTGTGCGCGCGCCGCTGCGCGGGCCAGATGCCCTTCGGCATCGGGCCACATCAGCCCGGACATGCCCACAGGTGCGACCCCGAACGGCAGCGGGCGTTTCACGTCGAGAAACGCGGTGCTCAGATCAGGGGCGAATTCGCCATGCAGGATCGAGGGGCGCAGGCCAATACGGTCCAATGCAGTACGGTTACGCCGCTGCGTGGCCTCGGTGCCGGTTGCCGAATCGAGATACTCCCACACGAATTTCGGTATACGGGCGCGGGCGCGGGTCCGCAGATCGGCGATCGCGGGATAGCGGTTGTGCAGGCTCATGCGCCTATTTGCCTGCCAGATCAGCGGATTGTCCAGAGCGGAAAAGCTGCAGAACAGAGTGTGAACTTCTCTTTATCTCCGTGCGATCGCGCGCTAGGGTGGGGTATGAGCAGTTTTGATGACATGGACGCTTTTGAGGGCGCATCGCTCTCCGCGCGCGCGATGGCGGCGCGCCCGCAACCCTATCTTGACGGGCTGAACCCCGCGCAACGAGAAGCAGTGGAGCAATTGGACGGACCGGTCCTGATGCTTGCGGGGGCCGGGACGGGCAAGACGCGGGCGCTGACGGCGCGGATAGTGCACCTGCTCAACACAGGGCGCGCGCGCCCGAACGAAGTGCTGGCGGTGACTTTCACCAACAAGGCCGCGCGCGAAATGAAAAACCGCGTCGGCGAAATGTTGGGCCAGCCGATTGAAGGGATGCCATGGCTTGGCACCTTTCATGCGATTTGTGTCAAACTGCTGCGCCGCCATGCGGAACTGGTGGGGTTGAAGTCGAATTTTACCATTCTGGACACGGACGATCAGTTGCGCCTGCTCAAGCAATTGGTGTCTGCCGAAGGCATTGACGACAAACGCTGGCCTGCCCGGCAGTTGGCCAGCATCATAGATGGCTGGAAAAACAGCGCATTCACGCCCGAAAAGGTGCCGACGAGCGAGGCGGGGGCGTATAACCACAAGGGCGTCAAGCTTTACGCCCAGTATCAGCGCCGCCTGATCGAGTTGAACGCGGTCGATTTCGGCGATCTGTTGTTGCATATGGTGACGATCTTTCAGACGCATGAGGACGTGCTGAAACAGTATCAGCGCTGGTTCGCCTATATCCTCGTGGATGAGTATCAGGATACGAACGTCGCGCAGTATCTGTGGCTGCGGCTTTTGGCGGCGGGTCACAAGAACATCTGCTGTGTGGGCGATGACGACCAGTCGATCTATGGCTGGCGCGGGGCGGAGGTGGGCAACATCCTGCGCTTCGAAAAAGACTTCCCCGGCGCACATGTGGTCAGACTGGAACAGAATTACCGCTCCACCCCGCATATTCTGGCCGCCGCCTCGGGCGTGATCGCGGGCAATGAGGGCCGTCTTGGCAAGACCCTTTTTACCGACGTGACCGAGGGTGAAAAAGTCCGCCTGATCGGGCATTGGGATGGTGAGGAAGAGGCCCGCTGGATCGGGGATGAAATCGAAGCCGCCCAACGCGGCACCCGCGGGCTTGAGAAATTCAGCCTTGATGACATGGCGATCCTTGTGCGTGCGAGCCACCAGATGCGCGCGTTTGAAGACCGATTCCTGACCATCGGTCTGCCCTACCGCGTCATCGGCGGCCCGCGCTTTTACGAGCGGATGGAGATCCGCGATGCCATGGCCTATTTCCGCGTCGTTGTCAGCCCGGACAATGATCTGGCGTTTGAGCGGATCGTGAACACGCCCAAACGCGGCCTTGGCGACAAGGCGCAGCAGACCATTCAGACGACAGCGCGCGCAAATGGCGTCTCCCTCTTTGAAGGCGCGCGCTTGGCCGTTGCCCAAGGGTTGATCAAAGGCAAGGGTGGCGCGGAATTGCGCAAACTGGTTGAGGGGATCGACCGGTGGATCACCATGCTGCATCAGCGCAAACAGGTGGATGGGGATGCGGTCATTGACGACGGGGGCGGGGGCGCGCTTGCGTTTTCTCACATCGAACTTGCCGAGGTCATCCTCGACGAAAGCGGGTATACGACCCATTGGCAAAACGAAAAGACACCCGAGGCGCCGGGGCGTCTGGAAAACCTCAAGGAACTGGTAAGCCAGCTTCAGAACTTTGAGAACCTACAGGGCTTTCTGGAGCATGTCAGCCTGATCATGGACAATGAAAGAGATGCGGGCGAAGAGAAAGTTACCCTCATGACCTTGCATGCCGCCAAGGGAACCGAATTTCCGTTAATTTTCTTACCAGGCTGGGAGGACGGTCTGTTGCCTTCGCAACGTTCAATGGATGAAGGTGGCACCGAAGTTAGAAATGGAAAACGAATTGCCAAAGGTTTAGAGGAAGAACGTAGATTAGCTTACGTGGGTATTACCCGTGCAAAAAAGCTATGTACAATATCGTTTGTAGCCAATCGTCTTATCTTTTCGAAAGGTATGAAGGGCTGGCAGTCTATGATGCCGTCCCGGTTTATCGACGAATTGCCGCCAGAGCATGTGGAAGTTCTGACCCCGCCGGGGCTTTATGGGGGCGGATACGGGGCCGCAGCTCCCCGCAGTACCCTGCATGATCAGGCAGCCGAAGCGAATGTGTATAATTCCCCCGGCTGGCGGCGGCTTCAGGCGCGCAGTCAGGACCGGCCCGTTTCTCAACCCCGCGAGTCGCGCAATACGGTGATTGACGCCTCTGCCTTGTCCAGTTTCGTGATCGGTGAACGGGTTTTCCATCAGAAATTCGGCTATGGTGCCGTGATCGCAATCGAAGGCGACAAGCTGGAGATCGCGTTTGAAAAGGCTGGCACCAAGAAGGTGATAGCCAAATTCATCACGGCAGCGGACGATATTCCGTTCTGAAAAAAATCGCCGCCGTGAAAGGACATTCGCGCAAGCTGCGGGTCGGACAGCCTTTGACGCGGTAGCGCCTGTTGGGAGATACGTGTCGCATGCCAAACCCTTATGTCCAGAAAATGACCAGACGCAACAACGCCAACGATCCGGCGCGGTTGGGCCAGCGCTATAGCCGTACAGCGTTTCTGCCCGAAGCTGGCAACACCGTCATTTGCCATCTTGATACGGCGCACCCGACCCATCACGCGATACTGGCGGCGCGCTCGAAAATGCAGGCGCTGCGCGGTGCCCAACGGTTTTTGTTCACGCCCGCCGCCAGCCTGCACATGACGGTCTTCGAGGGCGCGATCGAAACGCGACGCACGGCGGATGCATGGCCAAAAGACATCAGCCGGGACGCAGGGATCGACCATGCCACGGCGCATGTACTTGAACGGTTGGCCGGCTTCGTGCCGCCGCCCGCGTTTTCTGTGCGCATCGCCGGGGTCGCACCAACGGGACTCATCCTGCAAGGGGCGCAGGAAGCGGATGAGGCAGTATTACGGGCCTGGCGGGACGCGCTGATCGCCCCCTTTGGATATCGGCATGACACGCACGATCTTTACGTGTTTCATATGACGTTCGGCTATCCCATCGACTGGCTCACGGATGATGAAGCCCCGGTTTGGGAAAGCGCTTTGAGTGAAATCCATGCCGATCTTGTCAGGGATGCGCCCGTGGTGCCCCTGAAACCGCCCGCTTTTTGCAGCTTCGCGGATATGACCCGGTTTGAAGAGCTGTTGGTTCTGCGCCCCTGACCTTGGCCGAACGCCTCAGCCACACCTGCAGATGTTCCCGGCGGCGGGCTGTCGTTGATCGTTTTCCTGAAATAGGGACGGTGGCGCCTGGGAGGAGGATAGGCGCCACCGCCTTGGTACAGATCAACCCAGGGAGGAGGAGGGGTTGACCTGATCCGGTTGCCCACAAACGTATCCGCCGCCTGCGGGCCTGTGGTCTTGTTTGTAAACGGCGGCATCTGGGAGGAGGATAGATGCCGCCGCCAACATGCGGGCGTCTCAGGGAGGAGAGGATGCCCGAACGTCAGTCAGCTCACGCGAGCTGTTTGTTCAATTGCCGTCTGCATCGCAATGTCCTTCAGCACGTAACGGCTCATGCCAAGGTCTTCGAGTTCGCGATCGCTCAACGCGCGCAATTCGCTCAGCGAGCTTCGGTAAATTCTGTACCGTGCATGCGCGACGGCTGCCTGCTGCAATCCATGCGCACCCCACGCCAGCAGCCGTTCGAACGCGCTCGGTGATTTGATGTGATTGTAATACGTCATTTACTCTTGCTCTCAACCGCTCATCACTTGCACTCATACTTAGGATAATGCTGCGCTTGCACAATAGCTGATGCAAACATTTCTGCTATGCAGCATTTGCATAGGCCAAAAGAGCGAATTCTGTGCATCCCGCCGAAGTTTCAGGCAATTGGATGCTGCCGGTGGTACTTCGGTTTTCTGTTGCTATATGGAGTGGCTAAGATGAGGGGAAATCAGGCATGTCTATCACAAAAGCTGAAATCGAAGCCGCGCTGGATCGCATCACGCTGCCGGACGGGCGTAGCCTGATTGCGCATGATTTGATTCGTGCGATGGCGATTGACAGCGGCAATGTGCGCTTTGTGATCGAGGCGCCAAGCCCCGAGGTTGCCCGTCAGATGGGGCCTCTGCGCGATGCGGCAGAAAAGGCGGTTCGCGAACTGCCCGGCGTGCAATCGGCGTCCGTTGCGCTGACGGCGCATGGCCCCGCGCAGGCAAAACCGGCAGCGCCAAGCCTCAAGATTGGGGGCCACCCCAAGCCGCAAGCGGGGCCCACCAAACCCAGCGGCGTGCAGCACATTCTGGCGATCGGGTCGGGCAAGGGCGGTGTCGGGAAATCAACGGTGTCCTCGAACCTTGCGGTGGCTCTGGCCAAGGCCGGGCGCAGGGTCGGATTGCTGGATGCGGATATCTATGGGCCCAGCCAGCCGCGCATGATGGGGGTCAACAAACGCCCCGCCAGCCCGGATGGCAAAACCATCATTCCCCTGCGTGCACATGGGGTGACGATGATGTCCATCGGCTTCATGATGGAAGAAGGCAAGGCGGTGGTGTGGCGCGGACCGATGTTGATGGGCGCATTGCAGCAGATGCTGGGGCAGGTTGAATGGGGCGAGCTTGACGTGCTGCTGGTTGATCTGCCGCCCGGTACGGGGGATGTGCAATTGACGCTGTGCACAAAATCGGAACTGACCGGCGCGATCGTGGTTTCGACTCCGCAGGATGTGGCGCTGATCGACGCGCGCAAGGCATTGGATATGTTTGCGACGCTCAAGACACCCGTGCTGGGGCTGATCGAGAACATGTCGATGTTCGTCTGCCCCGATTGCGGATCAGAGCATCAGATTTTCGGGCAAGGCGGGGTGGCCGCCGAAGCGGATAAACTGGGCGTGCCCTTGCTGGGGACGCTGCCGATTGATCTTGAAACCCGTCTGGCCGGGGATGGCGGGACGCCGATCGCGGTGGGTCAAAGTGCCATGGCGCAGGCCTATGCGCGTATCGCGGACGGGCTCATCAAGGGCGGTATGGCCTGAGGACGGTATCGTTTGCAATGCTAACCCCCATTATTTGCCTATACGGGAATTAATGGGATTTACCTGCATCAGCGCCGATCCGGTGATTTGATTCTGGCTCATTGCGGTACTTTTCAGGGCGGCGTCATTGCATATGTGCCCTGAACTTCGGGAATCCGCGTGATTTATGCCAGTTTATTGGGAATTAACGGGAGACTTTTTCATTATCGGGCTGTGGCTACATATTGTGTAGAAATTGTCATTCATTGTCTATATGTGCTCAATTGGTGCGGTCAACGACCGGAATGCCCATATTCTCATCACGCGGAACGGCCACAGTTGAGGTAAATTTGCAAAATTTCCCTTGCTCTACCATGAATTCCCATATTATACCTGTCCTCACCAGATGAGAACGGGACCGGGGCAGCAAACGACCCCACGCAGATAAAAACTCTAGCAGGTTTCATACAGGCATCTCGCTTTCATCACGACAGAGATCCGGCGCGTGAGCGAGCAGACATCCCCCCAGGTGGCGCGCGCAGCTGGACTTCCCCGCTCAGCGGGACGAGGGCGGCGGGTTGATCAGTGGCAGCAGATCAACCCGCCGTTTCCATTTCAAGACCGGGGGATACGCGCCACCCTTTGAGGGGCGCATGAGATTGGGATGAGGCAGTGAGCCGCAGGTTCAGAGGCGAAAGCCATCACAAGGTCGATGCAAAGGGGCGGGTGTCTATTCCGGCCTCTTTCCGCCGTGTGATCGAGGCTTGCGACCCGAACTGGACGCCCGGCGCGGCCCCTGAATTGGTCATTGTTTACGGGGATCATCGCCGCAGCTACCTCGAATGCTATACCATCGAAGCGATGGATGAGGTGGATGCCAAGATCGCCGAGATGCCGCGCGGTTCTCCCGAGCGCAAGATCATGGAACGGCTCTTTCAGGGGCAGTCTGTCACCATCTCCGTTGACGATACCGGACGGCTGGTTCTGCCCGCAAAGCTGCGCCAGAAGATCGGCCTCGAAAATGAGGCCTTCTTCAGCGCGGCGGGTGATACATTTCAGATCTGGAAGCCCGAGACATACGAGACCGAAGAAACAGCTAAGACCGAAGCGATTCTCGATGCGCTGCCGGATGATTTCGACCCCTTGGTGCTGTTGGATGGCGTGCGGCTGTCGGACGTGCGCGGCACCGGTGGGCAGGGGGGCTGAGTTATGTCTGCTGCTGCCACAGCTGATACGACGTCGCCTCATATCCCTGTCTTGCTGCCCGCCATTCTGGACGCGGTGGCCCCAGTTCAGGGGGTGTGGCTTGATGGCACATTCGGGGCGGGGGGATATACGCGCGGGCTTCTGGAGGCTGGTGCCGATCGTGTGATCGCGGTTGACCGCGACCCGCTGGCCTTTGAAATGGCCGCTGACTGGGCGGGGTCCTACGGCACGCGGCTGGTGCAACAACCTGGTGTCTTCTCTGAAATGGACACCTATGCCGTGGCACTTGACGGTGTCGTTCTGGATCTTGGCGTGTCCTCCATGCAGCTGGATCTGGCGGAGCGTGGGTTTTCCTTCATGCGCGACGGGCCGCTGGACATGCGGATGAGCCAAGAGGGGCCTTCCGCGGCGGATATCGTCAATGAGGCTTCCGCCGAAACCCTTGCCAACATCCTGTTTCAATACGGCGAAGAGCGTGCAAGCCGTCGCATTGCCAAGGCCATCCTGACCGAACGCGCCCTTGCGCCGATCACCACGACGCTGCATCTGGCCGGAATAATCGAGCGCTGCCTGCCGCGGGCCAAACCCGGGCAATCCCATCCCGCAACACGCAGCTTTCAGGCGCTGCGGATCGCGGTGAACGATGAATATGGTGAGCTATACCAAGGGCTTATGGCCGCAGAACGGGCCTTGAAGCCGGGTGGTCAGTTGGCCGTTGTCACCTTTCATTCGGTCGAGGATCGCATGGTAAAGCGGTTTTTGACCGCGCGGGCAGGTGCGGGCGGGAATGCGAACCGTTTCGCACCCGAAGTGCAGCGGGATGCGCCCGCTTTTACGCTGCGCTCGCGCAAGGCGATCGTGGCGGATGACGCGGAAGTCGCGGCAAACCCGCGCGCGCGGTCGGCCAAATTGCGCATCGCGGTGCGCACGCAAGCGCCAGCGGGCGTGATAGATGCAAAATCGGTCGGCATGCCGGTCGTGAAAGTGGGGAACTGATGCGGACATTCTTGTTTATTGTGACCACATTGGGCGTCATTGCATTGGCGTTCTGGGCCTACCGGGAGAACTATGCGACGCAAGCGGCGCTGGCGGAAACGCGCGAATTACGCCAGGACATCCGTGCCGCGCATGAGCGCCTGTCCATGCTCAAGGCGGAATGGGCCTATCTGAACCGTCCTGACAGGCTGCGCGATCTGGCCGAGATTAACTTTGACCGCCTTGGCCTTTTGCCTCTGCGCCCTGAGCAGTTTGGCCATGTGGATCAGGTGGCCTATCCGCCGGATCCGCTGATCGAGATCGCCAACATCGTTGAACTGGCAAACCTCTCGGAAACAGACGCCGAGGTCGGCCAATGATCCGCACGCCACTGCGCCCGCTTGCCCGCATTCTGGATGCACGCAGCCGGGGCGAAAACCCCGATGCGATCGAGCGGGAAAACATCCGCATCCGCCACGAGCAGATGCGCGATCAGGCGCGCCAGCGGGCCGAGGGGCGGCTTTTGGTGCTGGGGCTGTTTTTCGTTGTGGCCTTTGGTGTTGTCGGCCTGCGCATGGGGATGCTGGCGACATCGGAACCGACCGAGCCGCGCGTCGGCGCACCCGGTGCGCAAATTCATGCGGCGCGGGCGGATATCGTGGATCGTCACGGCAACCTCCTGGCGACGAATTTTGAAACCCACGCGCTTTATGCGCAGCCGCCGCAGATGATCGACCCTGAGCACGCCGCACGGGAGCTTGCCAAGGTCTTTCCCGATCTGGATGCGGCGGACTTGCTCGAAGACTTCACCGGCAAGCGCAAGTTTTTATGGGTAAAGCGCAAGATCAGCCCCGAGCAGATGCAAGCGGTGCATGAAATTGGCGATCCCGGGCTGCTTTTTGCCACGCGCGACATGCGTCTTTATCCCAACGGGCAACTGGCGGCGCATGTGCTGGGCGGAGCGAGCTTTGGCAAGGAAGGCGTCCGGGCAGCCGAGGTGATCGGGGTGGCCGGTGTCGAGAAGTATTTCGACGACTACCTGCGTGATCCCGCGAAAGCGCATGAGCCGCTGCAACTGTCGCTTGATCTGACCGTTCAGGCGGCGGCGGAACGGGTGTTGTACGGCGGGATGAAACTGATGAATGCCAAGGGGGCCACGTCGATCCTGATGGATGTGCACACGGGCGAAGTGATCAGTGTTGTTTCGCTGCCGACCTTTGATCCCAATGACAGGCCACGCCCCGCCACCTCTGGCGATGCGTCCGACAGCCCGCTCTTCAACCGCTCGGTGCAGGGGGTTTACGAGTTGGGATCGACCTTCAAGATATTTACCGTGGCGCAGGCGATGGATCTGGGACTGGTCAACCCTGATACGATTATCGACACCAAAGGTCCGCTGCGCTGGGGCAAACACCGTATTCGTGATTTCCGCAACTACGGGGACGAAATGTCGGTCACGAAAGTCATCGTCAAAAGCTCCAACATCGGGACGGCGCGTATTGCACAAGATATTGGCGTAGAACGGCAAAAGGCATTCCTCGACGAGCTTGGGATGCTCGAAACCACCGGTTTCGAAATTGTCGAGGCCGCGACCGGTCGGCCCCTGCTGCCGCCCAACTGGTCTGAACTGAGCACGATGACCATTTCCTATGGCCATGGCTTGTCGACCTCGCCGATGCATCTGGCCGCGGGCTATGCAGCCATCGCGAACGGGGGCTACCGCGTGCAGCCAACGATCCTGAAAACGACCAATCCCGAAAAGGGGCCGCGTGTGTTCAGCGAAGAATCCTCTGCGGCGTCGCGCGAAATGCTCAGAAAAGTTGTGACCGAGGGCACCGCCAGCTTTGGCAATGTGGAAGGTTATGCGGTCGGCGGCAAGACCGGCACAGCGGACAAACCCGGCAGCCGGGGCGGATATTACGAAGACAAGGTCATCGCCACATTTGCCTCCATCTTTCCGATAGATGATCCGAAATATGTGCTGATCGTCACCTTGGATGAACCTGTTGAAACCACCAGTGATGAACCGCGCCGGACAGCGGGCTGGACGGCCGTACCGGTGGCGGCTGAAATGATCCGCCGCATCGCCCCGCTGCTGGGCTTGCGGCCAACCGTTGAACCCTTGGCCACACGCGATATAACGCTGACCAGTAATTAAACCGCAAAGGCGGGTGCGATGCTCGGGCAGACGAAAACACTATTCCAACTGGGTCTCACCGCGCGCAACGGGCGGCAGGCGACGCTGACGGGGCTTGCGGTTGACAGCCGCGAGGTCAGGGATGGCTATCTTTTTGCCGCCCTGCCGGGATCAAGGATTCACGGAGCTGAATTTATTCAATACGCCTTGCGCATGGGTGCGTCGGCCATTCTGACGGATGCTGCGGGCGCGCAATTGGCAGCGACCGAACTGGGCGCAAGCGAGGCGGCGCTCGTGATATCGGACGATCCGCGAGAGGCTCTGGCGCGCACCGCCGCCCTGTGGTTTGGCGGCCAGCCCAAGACCATGGTGGCCGTGACGGGGACGAACGGAAAGACATCCGTCGCGACCTTCGTGCGCCAAATCTGGACGCTGCTGGGGCATGAGGCGATCAACCTGGGCACAACCGGTGTTGAAGGCGCATGGAGCGCCCCGCTGGCCCATACCACGCCGGAACCGATCACGCTGCACCGTGCGCTGGCTGAGGCCGCGCGTCAGGGTGTGACCCATGCGGCGATGGAGGCTTCAAGCCACGGGCTTGACCAGCGCAGGCTGGACGGTGTGACGCTGGCCGCTGCCGGGTTCACGAATTTCACGCAGGACCATCTGGATTACCACGCCACTTTCGAGGATTACTTTGCCGCCAAGGCGGGGCTGTTTGCGCGCGTGCTGCCCGAAGACGCCACAGCCGTGATCAACATCGACGCGGATCGGGGCGTCGATATGGCCGCGATTGCCGAGGCGCGCAATTGTCCCGTGATCACCGTCGGGCGGGACAGTGGCGATCTGCATCTGGGCAATATCCAGGTGGATTCGACCGGTCAGGTGGTATGCTTCATGCATCATGGCACGCAATATGTGCGCCGCCTCGGGTTAATTGGCAGCTTTCAGGCCGAAAACGTGATGCTGGCGGCGGCTTTGGTGATCGCCTGCGGGGAAGACCCGCAGCATGTATTTGATACGCTGGAGCATCTGAGCACCGTGCGGGGCCGTATGCAGCTTGCGGGCACGCGCGACAATGGGGCCACGGTCTTTGTCGATTATGCCCATACGCCAGATGCGATTGCCACGGCACTCAAGGCGCTGCGACCGCATGTTGTCGGTCGTCTGATCGCCATTGTCGGCGCAGGCGGGGACCGGGATGCGACCAAACGCCCCCTGATGGGGCAGGCGGCTGCGGAAAACGCGGATGTGGTATTTGTGACAGACGACAATCCGCGCTCCGAGGATCCGGCAAGCATCCGCGCGGCGGTTTTGCTCGGTGCGCCTGATGCGATCGAAGTCGGCGACCGGGCGGAGGCGATCCTGCGCGGGGTCGACGCGCTGGGGCCCGGGGATGCCTTGTTGATCGCGGGCAAAGGGCATGAAACCGGGCAGGTGGTGGGTGATGATGTGCTGCCCTTTGATGATGCGGAACAGGCAAGCGTGGCGGTTGCCGCGCTGGACGGGAGGCTGGCATGACCCTTTGGACATCCGCAGAGGCGGCAGAGGCCACCGGCGGCACGACGACGTCGCAGTGGAACGCCACGGGGGTGTCCATCGACACGCGCACCCTGCAAGCGGGGGATTTGTTTGTCGCCCTTACGGATGTGCGCGACGGGCATGATTTTGTAAAACAAGCGCTGGACAAAGGGGCGGCGGCAGCACTGGTCAGCCATGTGCCGCCCGGTGTGCCCGAGGACGCGCCCCTGTTGATGGTCGAGGATGTTCAAGGGGCACTCGAAGACCTCGGACGGGCGGGCCGCGCGCGCATGGGCGGCAAGGTGGTCGCGGTGACGGGAAGTGTCGGCAAGACCTCCACCAAGGAGATGCTGCTGGCCATGCTGTCGGATCAGGGCCGCGCGCATGCTTCGGTTGCCAGCTACAATAACCATTGGGGTGTGCCGCTGACACTGGCACGCATGCCGCGCGACACGGAATTCGCAGTCATCGAAATCGGCATGAACCACCCCGGAGAGATCGCACCGCTGGCCAAGATGGCCGCCCCGCATGTGGCGCTGATTACCACGGTCGCGGCGGCGCATCTGGAAGCATTCGACGACATCACGGGGATTGCGGTCGAAAAAGCATCCATCTTTGAGGGCGTGGTGCCGAACGGTGTCGCGATCCTGAATGCAGATGTCGACACATCCGCGATCCTGATGGCCAAGGCGCAGGATTGCAGGTTGCGCGACATCACATTTGGCGAACACGGGTATGATTTCAAACTGATGCGCGCGGATCTGCAAGGTGACACGACTGTGGTGCGGGCTGAGATGGGCGAGGTGCCGATCCTTTACAAGATCAACTCGCCGGGGCGGCATTTCGCGATGAATGCGCTGGGGGCCATTGCGGTGATGGCCGCCCTGCGCACGGATGTGGCGCTGGCCTTGGGTTCACTTGGACGCTGGACACCCTACAAGGGGCGCGGCCAGCGGGAACGGATTTACCTCGACAGCGTCGATACGCGGCTGTTCGTGGATCTGATTGATGACAGCTATAACGCCAACCCGACCTCGATGGCGGCGGCCCTTGAGGTGCTGGCGGCTGCCGAGGTGACGAACGACATCGGGCGCGTCTCGAAGGGGCGGCGCATTGCCTATCTTGGCGACATGAAAGAGCTTGGACCCGATGAGGTTGCGCTTCATGCGGGCCTTGCGCATTTGCCCGCCACAAAAGAGATCGACGTGATCCACTGTATCGGACCTGTCATGCGCGCGCTCTATGACGCTTTGCCAGAGCCGCAGCGCGGCATGTGGTTTGAAGGCGCTGAAGAGGCCGCAACCCATGTAAAAACACATATCGATAGCGGTGACGTGGTGCTTGCCAAAGGCTCGCTCAGCATGAAGCTGGCCTGCGTCGTTGACGCCATCCGCAAAATGGGACATGCCCCGCTCGACGAAGAATAGGAATTCGCGATGCTCTATTGGTTAACGCTGCTGTCGGACGGAGGGGATTTTTTCAACCTCTTTCGCTATATCACATTTCGGGCAGGTGGTGCGTTTCTGACGGCATTGATATTCGGCTTTCTGTTCGGACGCCCCCTGATCAACGTGCTGCGGCGCAGGCAGGGCAAGGGCCAGCCCATTCGCGATGATGGCCCCGAGGGGCATTTCGCAAAGGCCGGAACACCAACCATGGGCGGTCTGCTGATCGTCGGGGCGTTGCTGACGTCTACGCTGCTCTGGGCGCGGCTGGACAATCCGTTTGTGTGGATTGTCCTTTTCGTGACCATGTCCTTTGCGATCATCGGCTTCATGGATGATTACGCCAAAGTGTCCAAGCAAACGACGGCGGGTGTGCCGGGCAAGGTGCGCCTGCTGCTGGGGCTGGTGATTGCGGCCATCGCATCCTATTGGGCGGCGCAATATCACCCCGAAGCCCTGCAGAACCGGCTGGCCCTGCCGGTGTTCAAGGATACGCTGATCAACCTGAGCTACTTCTTTGTGCCGTTTTCGGTGATCGTGATTGTCGGGGCGGCGAATGCGGTCAACCTGACGGATGGGCTGGACGGGCTGGCGATCATGCCCGTCATGATTGCGGCAGGCACGCTTGGCGTGATTGCCTATGCGGTGGGCCGTGTCGATTTCACGGATTATCTTGATGTGCACTATGTGCCGGGGACGGGCGAAATTCTGATCTTTACCGCCGGTATCTTTGGCGGGGGCTTGGGCTTTCTGTGGTATAATGCGCCCCCTGCGGCGGTGTTCATGGGCGATACGGGCAGTCTGGCCCTCGGCGGGGCGCTTGGCGCAATTGCGGTGTCTACCAAACACGAAATCGTTCTCGCCATCGTCGGCGGTCTGTTCGTGATCGAAGCGCTCAGCGTTATTATTCAGGTGCTCTACTTCAAGAAAACCGGCAAACGGGTGTTCCTGATGGCCCCGATCCATCACCACTATGAACAAAAGGGCTGGGCGGAAAGCACCATCGTCATCCGCTTCTGGATCATCTCGCTGATCCTCGCGATCATCGGGCTTGCCACGCTCAAGGTGCGGTGATGGCAGATCGTTTCTGGCATGAAACCGCACCCCGCACCCAAGGAGGCCGGGCATGATACCCGTTCAGGGATTGCGTGGCGCAACGGTGGCGGTGCTGGGTCTGGGGCGCACGGGTATGAGTGCCGCGCGCGCTTTGCGGGCAGGGGGGGCGCTGCCGCTGTGTTGGGACGACAACCCGGACGCGCGCGCGCGCGCGCAGCAAGAGGGATTTACCTGCACGCAACTGTCCCGTGTTGCGGATTTTGATGATATCGCCTGCCTGATAGTCAGTCCCGGCATCCCGCATCTTTACCCCGCGCCGAACCCGGTTGTGCGCCTTGCGTTACAGGCCGGGGTGCCCGTGGACAATGACATCGGTCTGTTCTTTCGCTCCTTTGCCACCAATGCTTGGGCGAATTTTGACACCGCCCCGCGGGTCGTGGCCGTGACGGGGTCCAACGGGAAATCGACGACCTCCGCGCTGATCCATCATATTCTGGAACATGTGGGGCGCCCGGCGACCTTGGCCGGAAACATTGGGCGTGGCGTTCTGGACATCGACCCGCCGCATGATGGCGAGGTCGTGGTTCTGGAACTGTCCAGTTATCAGACGGATCTCGCACGCAGTCTGACGCCTGATGTGGCGGTGTTTACCAACCTCTCCGAAGATCATCTGGACCGGCACGGGGGGATGGGCGGGTATTTTGCCGCCAAGCGCCGCCTGTTTGCCGAAGGCGGGCCGGACCGTGCGATCGTTGGGGTTGACGAGGATGAAGGGCTGTTTCTGGCGGGGCAGCTTGCCGAGGGCCGCGCGGATGATCGTGTTATTCGCATTTCGTTTGCGCAAAAGCTGACCGGACCCGGGTGGCAGGTTTTTGCGCGCAAAGGGTTTTTGTCTGAATACCGCAAGGGCAAGCAGATCGCGTCGGTTGATCTGCGGTCTGTTCCGGGCTTGCCGGGCGTGCATAATCACCAGAATGCCTGTGCGGCCTATGCCGTCTGCCGGTCCTTGGGTCTTGCGCCCAAAGTGATCGAGGCGGCGCTGCATTCCTTTCAAGGATTGCCGCACCGCAGCCAGCTGGTCGGGCAAAAGGACGGTGTGCGCTTTGTGAATGACAGCAAGGCGACGAATGCGGATGCCGCGGCCAAGGCGCTGGCGGCCTTTCCATCCATCCGCTGGATCTGCGGTGGGCTGGAAAAGGATGGCGGGATGGACGCCTTGCGCAACGCCAGTGCATCGGTTGTCAAAGCCTATGTCATCGGTCGCGAAGCGGCGGCTTTTGCCATGAAACTCCCCGTCGAGGCCGAGATTTGCACAACCATGGCGCAGGCCGTGGAAAAAGCGGCGCGCGAGGCCGAGGCGGGCGATGTTGTGCTGCTGGCCCCTGCTGCTGCCAGCTTTGATCAATATGACAACTTCGAACAACGCGGCGATGATTTCATGCAAGAGGTCGCCAAGTACCTTTAAAGCGTCGTGCGAAAAACTTGAACCACGCAAAGCTGCCTGAAACCAAGGATTTAAACGCGTTACGTGATACTCGATATTTCCGGTATTTCGTCAGACGCTCTAGCCGCGCATTATCACGCCAGCGCGCGGGCGGTTGCCATGGCGGATGACCACGCCCATTGAAAGTTATATCCGCCCAGCCAGCCGGTGACATCCACGGCTTCACCTATGAAAAACAGGCCGGGAACCTTCTTGGCCTCCATCGTTTTGGACGACAGATCATCGGTATCTATGCCGCCCAAGGTTACTTCGGCCGTGCGGTAACCTTCCGTGCCTGAGGGGTGCAAGGTCCATTTCTCCAGCGCGCCGGCGATGCCGGCGAGTTTTGCGTCGGACTGATCCGCGATGTTACCACCGAGGTCGAGCGTTTGCGCCAGCGTCTCCACCAGCCGCGCGGGCAGGAACTGCGACAGCTCGTTTGTCAGTTTGCGCGCGCCCGACTGGCTGCGTTTTTCTTTTAGGGCCTCAAACAGATTGGTGTCCGGCATCAGGTTCACATCAATCGGGCTGCCCTCACGCCAATAGGAGGACGCCTGCAAGACGGCCGGTCCGGACAGCCCGCGGTGGGTGAACAGAACCGCTTCGTCAAAACTGGTGCCACCCGCGGTTACACGCGCAGGTGCCGCCACGCCCGCAAGCGGGGCAAAACGCCCTTCGGGAAAGGTGAAAGGCACCAGTGCAGGGCGGGTGTCGGTCACGCGCAACCCGAACTGGCGCGCGATATCATAGGCAAGCCCGGTCGCGCCCATCTTGGGGATGGACTTGCCGCCGCTGGCAATCACCAGTGTGTTGCACTGCACCCGGGTGGTCTGCCCGTCCTTCAGGAGGTTGAATTCAAACCCGTTGACAGTCTTTGCAAAGTCCTGCGCTTGCGTTTGCAAATGCAGATCAACACCGTTTTGCTGCATGAGGCCGCGCAGCATCGCGATGATCTCTTTCGCGGAAGTGTCACAGAACAACTGACCCAGTGTTTTCTCGTGCCAGGCAATCCGATGTTGATCAATCAGATCAATGAAATCCCACTGCGTATAGCGCGCCAAGGCGGATTTCGCGAAATGCGGGTTTTCTGACAGGAACGCGTGCGGGCCGCAGTGCATATTCGTGAAATTGCATCGCCCGCCGCCGGAAATACGGATTTTCTCACCGGGCGCGCGGGCGTGATCCACGATCAGAATGCGCCCCGGCGCATAGGCGGCACACATCATGCCCGCAGCGCCTGCGCCAATTATTGCCACATCAACTTGCATGGCGGCCAACTGGCCTGAAACGACGGATAATACAAGGCTTGAGGCTAGCTTTGCACATCAAATCAGGCTATGCTTGCCAGACAGACCCCAAAAATGGGGCGCATCGGCAGTGAATTACTAAGGCAGACATCCATGACGGAAATGGTCTATGGCGCGGTACCGGTTCGTGATGGCGAACCGATCCTCCCCAAGTGGTGGCGGACAATTGATAAGTGGTCGCTGTCCTGCGTGCTTATTCTTTTTTGCATCGGCCTGTTGCTGGGGCTCGCCGCCTCGCCGCCACTGGCTGCCAAAAACGGGTTCGAGCCGTTTCACTACGTGCAGCGGCAGGCGTTTTTTGGGACATTCGCGCTGCTGGCGATGATCATCACCTCCATGATGCTGCCGACGCTGGTGCGGCGCTTGGCGGTGATTGGGTTTATTTGCGCCTTTATCGCGCTGGCCTTGCTGCCTTTCTTTGGCACGGACTTCGGCAAGGGGGCGGTGCGTTGGTATGGGTTGGGTTTTGCCTCTTTGCAACCTTCTGAATTTCTCAAACCCGGTTTCGTGGTCGTCACCGCGTGGATGATGGCCGCCTCGGCGGATCTCAACGGCCCGCCGGGCAAGACGTGGTCCTTTGTCTTATGCATCACGATCGTGCTCATGCTGGCCTTGCAGCCCGATTTCGGGCAGGCTTGTCTGGTCCTGTTCGGCTGGGGGGTCATCTATTTTGTGGCCGGTGCGCCGATGCTTTTGCTTGTCGGCATGGCGGTGCTTGTGGTGGCTGGTGGTGTGCTGGCCTATTCCAACTCGGAGCACTTTGCCCGGCGCATCGACGGCTTTCTCAGTGCCGAAGTCGACCCGACAACACAGCTCGGCTATGCCACCAATGCCATTCAGGAAGGCGGCTTTTTCGGTGTCGGCGTGGGCGAGGGGCAAGTGAAATGGTCCTTGCCCGATGCGCATACCGATTTCATCATCGCTGTCGCTGCCGAAGAATACGGGCTGATCCTCGTGCTGGTGGTGATCGCGCTTTATGCCTGTGTGGTTGTACGCTCCCTGATGCGTCTGGTGCGTGAACGTGACCCGTTCATCCGTCTGGCCGGGACCGGTCTGGCCTGCATGCTCGGTGTGCAGGCGATGGTGAATATGGGCGTGGCGGTGCGGCTGTTGCCTGCCAAAGGCATGACGCTGCCCTTTGTCAGTTACGGGGGCTCATCGGTGATTGCATCCGGCATTGCCGTTGGCATGTTGCTGGCCTTTACGCGCACGCGCCCACAGGGTGAGATCAGCGATCTGTTGTCGCGTGGACGCGCCCGATGAGCGCGCCGCTTTTGTTGATCGCTGCCGGGGGCACGGGCGGGCATATGTTTCCCGCGCAGGCCCTGGCGGAGGCGATGTTGAACCGGGGCTGGCGGGTCAAGCTGACCACGGATGCGCGCGGCGCACGCTACACCGGCGGTTTTCCGCATTCGACCCAGATCGAAGAGATCAGCAGCGCGACCTTCGCGCGCGGTGGTATCGCCGCAAAAATCGTCGCACCGTTCAAGATCGGTGCAGGTGTCTTGCGCGCCTTGCTGAGCTTTCGGCGGGATCGACCGGCCGTGGTGGTGGGTTTTGGCGGATACCCGACAATCCCGGCGCTGGCGGCGGCCTTTTTGATGAAGCTGCCCCGTATGATCCATGAGCAAAACGGCGTCCTGGGGCGGGTGAATACCGCCTTTGCCAGCCGCGTTGATGCCATTGCCTGCGGCACTTGGCCGACGGATTTGCCCGAAGGTGTCGAGGGCTATCACACCGGCAACCCGGTGCGCAAAGCCATCCTTGAACGCGCGGAGGCGGGATACATCTGCCCCGGTGATTATCCGATGGAGGTGCTCGTGATCGGCGGCAGTCAGGGGGCGCGCATCCTGAGCGATGTGATCCCCCCGGCCATCGCGTCGCTGCCCATGGCGATGCTCCGGAACCTGCGCATCAGCCATCAGGCGCGCGATGAAGATCAGGAGAGGGTGGCAAAATACTATGCGGAAAATGGTGTCAGGGCGGAGGTGGAGCCGTTTTTTCAGGACGTGCCGCGGCGCATGACCGAAGCGCAGCTGGTGATCAGCCGTTCGGGCGCATCCTCTGTCGCGGATCTGTCCGTGATCGGGCGGCCCGCCATTCTGATCCCCTATGCGGCCGCGACGGGGGATCATCAGACCGCCAATGCGCGCGGGTTGGTCGAGGCCGGTGGCGCGATCATGGTGCCGGAATCCAAAGCCTCCCCGGAGGCATTGGCCGAACAGATTCATTCCGTGTTGGACAATCCCACCGCAGCGATGCAAATGGCGGCGGCGGCGGCGCGTTTCGGCAAGCCGGAAGCAACCGAGATGCTGGCGCAGATGGTCGAAGGCTTGGCAGAAAAGGGGCAAAAGACATGAATGCAGCGACAAAACTGCCCGGCGATGTCGGGCCGATACATTTCGTCGGCATCGGCGGCATCGGCATGTCCGGCATTGCCGAGGTCTTGCTCAACCATGGGTACCGGGTTCAGGGGTCTGATCTGAAGCCAACACGCATCACGCGCCGCCTCGAAGAACTTGGCGCGCGTGTGTTCGTTGGCCAGCGTCCCGAGAACATTGAAGATGCCGAAGTCATTGTGATCTCCAGCGCGATCAAACCGGGCAATGCGGAACTGGATGCGGCCCGTGCGCGTGGTCTGCCCATCGTGCGCCGGGCCGAGATGCTGGGCGAACTGATGCGCCTGAAATCGAACATTGCCGTTGCGGGCACGCATGGCAAAACCACCACGACCACCATGGTGGCGACCTTGCTGGATGCGGGGGAGTTTGACCCCACCGTGGTCAACGGCGGCATCATCCACGCCTATGGCTCGAACGCGCGCAAGGGCGAGGGTGAATGGATGGTGGTGGAAGCCGATGAAAGCGATGGCACCTTCAATCGCTTGCCTGCGACCATCGCGATCGTGACCAATATCGACCCCGAACATATGGAACACTGGGGGGATTTTGACACGCTGCGTCAGGGGTTCCTCGATTTTGTCTCCAACATCCCGTTTTACGGCGTTGCGGTCTGTTGCACGGATCATCCCGAGGTGCAGGCCTTGGTGGGTAAGATCACCGACCGGCGGGTGATCACCTACGGGTTTAACGCGCAGGCCGATGTGCGCGCGGTCAACCTGCGGTATGCGGGGGGCGTGGCCTATTTCGATGTGGCCCTGCAGGCCGAGGGCACTGTGATCGAGGGCTGCAGCCTGCCGATGCCGGGGGATCACAACGTCTCCAACGCGCTGTCGGCCATTGCGGTGGCGCGCCATCTGGGCATGAAGGCCGAAGTGATCAAAACCGCCCTTGCCGCGTTCGGCGGTGTTAACCGTCGGTTTACCCGTGTGGGCGAAATTGACGGGGTGACGATTATCGACGACTACGGCCACCACCCGGTTGAAATTGCGGCGGTGCTGAAAGCCGCGCGGCAGGCCACGGAGGGCCGCGTGATCGCGGTGCATCAACCGCATCGCTATTCGCGCCTTTCTAGCCTCTTTGACGATTTCTGCGCCTGTTTCAACGATGCGGATGTGGTCGGTATCGCCGAGGTTTACGCCGCGGGCGAAGATCCCATACCGGGTGCTGGTCGCGATGATCTGGTGGCCGGGCTGATCCGCCACGGGCATCGCCACGCACGCGCCGTGGTGGGCGAAGACGATCTGGAACGTCTGGTGCGCGAACAAACCCGCCCCGGCGATATGGTTGTCTGCCTCGGGGCCGGGACGATCAGCGCCTGGGCGAACGGTTTGCCGGCGCGGCTGCAGAAAGGGGCCGCGTGATGGCGCGGGGGTTTCTTTCATGAGCCTGTCTTTGACACTTGCGGCCCTTTGGGCGGTGCTGGCGAATGTCCTTGCGATGTTGCCCAGCCGGGATCACCACTGGCGCACCGCCTATATGCTGATCGCGGTGGGCATCCCGATTGTCGGATATGTTACCGCGCAACATGGTCCATGGGTCGGCATGCTGATCCTTGCCGCCGGGATGTCCGTGCTCAGGTGGCCGGTGATTTATCTTGGGCGCTGGATCAAACGCCGCACGTTGCGCTAACAAGCAAACATGAGTGAGATGCCAAAAGTCCGGGGCCGTCTGACGCAAGCGCGCCCCCTGAGCGATCTGACATGGCTGCGCGTGGGCGGTCCTGCGGATTGGCTGTTTCAGCCTGCGGATGTAGAGGACCTGTCCGATTTTCTGGCGCGCTTGCCAGAAGAGGTCGCGGTTTTTCCCATGGGTGTCGGGTCGAACCTGATTGTGCGCGATGGGGGCTTGCGCTGCGTCGTCATACGCCTCGGGCGGGGCTTCAACCAGATCGATATCTCTGGCACTCGGGTTGTCGCCGGGGCCGCGGCGCTGGATGCGCATGTGGCGCGCAAGGCGGCGGATGCCGGGCTTGATCTGACGTTTCTGCGCACAATTCCGGGCAGTATCGGCGGGGCGGTGCGCATGAATGCCGGGTGTTACGGAAGCTATACGGCTGATGTTCTGGTGGAGGTTCAGGTGGTCAGCCGCACAGGAGAGGTCACGACCCTGGCGGCCCGTGATCTTCAGTTGGGATATCGTCACAGCACGCTGGCCGAGGGGGCCGTTCTGACAAAGGCGGTCTTTGAAGCGCCCCGTGGCGATCCTGAAACTCTGCATGCCCGGATGACGGACCAACTGGCCAGGCGCGACGCCACGCAGCCCACCAAGGAGCGCAGTGCGGGATCGACCTTTCGCAACCCTGCGGGATTTTCATCCACCGGGCGCAGCGACGATGTGCATGACCTCAAGGCGTGGAAGGTGATTGATGACGCGGGCATGCGCGGCGCCCGGCGTGGCGGCGCACAGATGAGCGAAATGCATTCGAACTTCATGGTTAACACCGGGCGGGCAACCGCCGCCGATCTGGAAGGATTGGGCGAAGAGGTGCGAAAAAAGGTTTACGATTCCAGTGGTATCACGCTAGAATGGGAAATTATGCGGGTCGGTGAAAAGTTAAGCTCAGATTAACTCAAATTGATTTAAAATCCGCATGTAAATTGACGGTGAACCGGCGCAAAAGTCGGACAACTAAAAACATGACGGGCCCTGAATGGGCTCATACCAGAGGCACCAAGGTGGGTCAGTCGAGCAGGACACCCCCGAAAGTGGCAGTATTATTGGGCGGACCTTCGGTTGAACGCGAGGTGTCGCTGTCCAGTGGGCAAGCCTGCGCTGCCGCTTTGCGGGACGAAGGATATGATGTCGTCGAAATCGACGCGGGCCATGACCTTGGCGCGCGCCTGATCGACGCAGGCCCGGATGCCGTCTTGAATTGCTTGCATGGCCGGTGGGGCGAGGATGGCTGCGTGCAGGGCCTGCTGGAGTGGATGGGCGTGCCCTACAGCCACTCCGGTGTTTTGGCCTCCGCCCTCGCGATGGACAAGCAGCGTAGCAAGGACGCATTCGTTGCGGCGGGTTTGCCCGTTGTGCCCAGTGTGATTGCCAAGGCCGCTGATGTGCGCATGGGCCACGTGATGCAGCCCCCCTATGTGGTCAAACCCAACAATGAAGGCTCCTCCGTGGGCGTTTACCTCGTTCACGAGGCGGCGAACGGCCCGCCGCAGCTCTCGGAAGATATGCCGCAGGAGGTCATGGTCGAAGCCTTCGCGCCGGGGCGTGAATTGACCACGACGGTTGTGGGGGACCGTGCGCTGACCGTCACCGACATCGTCACAGATGGGTGGTATGACTATGATGCCAAATACAAACCCGGTGGGTCCCATCACGTTGTGCCGGCGGATATTCCTGCTGATATATTCGATCTGTGCATGGACTACGCGCTGCGCGCCCATCACGCCTTGGGCTGTCGCGGTGTCAGCCGCACGGATTTCCGATGGGACGAAACAAAGGGTGCTGCGGGCCTGATCCTGCTGGAGACAAATACCCAGCCGGGTATGACGGCCACGTCGCTTACGCCCGAGCAGGCGGCGGTCACGGGCATGACCTTTGGCAAGCTCTGCGCGTGGATGGTGGAGGACGCCTCATGCGACCGTTGATGCGAAAAAGAGCGTCAGAGCGCGGTGTTGATCCGGCCCCTTCGCGGTGGGCGTGGCGCATGCAGCGCTTGTTGCTGACGCCTGCCTTTCTGCTTTTCTTGCGCGCCGGGGTGCCTGTGCTGCTGCTCTTTGGGGCAGCGACATGGTGGCTTTCGGATGCGGATCGCCGTGCCGCCATCTGGGAAACGGTGGCCGAAGCGCGCGCCAGTTTCGAGACGCGGCCGGAGTTCATGGTGCAACTGATGGCGATTGATGGCGCGACCGATGCGCTGGCCGCTGAAATCCGCAAGGAGGTGCCGCTGGACTTTCCGCTGAGTTCGTTTGATCTCAACCTGAGTGATATGCGCGATCGTATCGTGGCACTTGATCCTGTGAAATCCGCCACCGTACGTATCCGCCCCGGAGGCGTCCTGCACATTGATGTGGAGCCGCGTATGCCAGCGGTCATCTGGCGCAGCGCGCAGGGCCTCACGGCAGTGGATGTAAACGGTATTCACGTCGGCCCGATCGCACAGCGCATGGACCGTCCTGACCTGCCGCTGATCGCCGGGACCGGTGCCACTGAACACGTGAAAGAGGCGCTGGATCTCTATCGCGCGGCGGGTCCCTTGGGGACGCGTCTGCGCGGAATCGTGCGCGTGGGTGAGCGCAGGTGGGACATCGTGCTGGACCGCGACCAGCGCATTCTATTGCCCGAGGACGGCGCGGTCGAAGCGCTCGACCGGGTGATCGCCCTTGATACCGCGCAAGATATTTTAAGCCGCGATGTCAAGCGGGTGGATCTGCGTCTGGGCGCACGGCCCACGGTGAAAATGAGTGACTATGCCACCAACGTCTGGTGGGAAATCCGGCAGGTATCAAGGCAGTAAGTGATGACCGATTTATACGAAAGCCAAAGACAGATGCGCAACATGCGCCAGGCCGCGATGCAGCGGGGTGTGGTGGCCATTCTCGATGTAGGGACCTGCAAGGTCACTTGCCTCGTGCTGCGGTTTGATGGCGCACCACCGCTTGGCGATGAGGGGGAGATCGGCTCGCTCGCCGGGCAGTCCGGGTTTCGGGTGATCGGTGTGGGCACCACGCGCTCGCGCGGTGTGAAATTCGGTGAGATCAGCGCGATGCCCGAGACGGAAAGGGCCATTCGCACCGCATTGCAGTGCGCGCAAAAGATGGCCGGGATCCGCGTCGATCATGTGATCGCCTGTTTTGCAGGGGCGGAGCCGCGTTCCTACGGGCTGGACGCGCAGGTGCCGCTGGACGGGCAGGCGGTGGATGAAAATGATGTGGCGCGCGTTCTGGCGGCCTGCGATGTGCCGGATTATGGGGCAGGGCGCGAAGTGCTGCACGCGCAGCCGGTGAATTTCGCGCTGGATCACCGCTCCGGCTTGCGGGATCCGCGTGGGCAGTTGGGCAACAGTCTGTCGGTCGATATGCACATGCTGACCGTGGACGGTGACGCCATCCAGCACCTTGCCCATTGCATCAAGCGGTGTGACCTGGAACTGGCGGGGATCGCCTCTTCGGCCTATGTCAGCGGCATTTCTTCGCTGGTAGAGGACGAGCAGGAACTGGGCGCGGCTTGTATTGATCTGGGCGGTGGCACGACGGGTGTTTCGATCTTTATCAAGAAACACATGATTTACGCCGATACGGTTCGGATGGGTGGCGATCACATCACCTCGGACATCTCGATGGGCTTGCAAATTCCCATGGCCAATGCCGAGCGGATCAAGACCTTTTACGGCGGTGTCCATGCCACGGGCGTTGATGATCGCGAGATGATCGAGATTGGCGGCGATACCGGCGATTTCGAGCATGACAGGCGCACGGCAAGCCGCGCTGAAGTGATCGGCATCATGCGCCCGCGCGTCGAGGAGATCCTCGAAGAGGTGCGCGCGCGACTGGATGCTGCGGGTTTCGATCACCTGCCAAGCCAGCAAATCGTGTTAACGGGCGGTGGTAGTCAAATCCCCGGTCTTGATGGTCTGGCCAGCAAAATTCTGGGACAACAGGTGCGCCTTGGTCGCCCGCTGCGGGTGCATGGCCTGCCGCAGGTCGCAACGGGGCCTGCATTTTCCTCGGTGGTGGGGCTGTCGCTTTTTGCTGCGCATCCGCAGGACGAATGGTGGGACTTTGACATTCCGGCAGACAGCTACCCGCACCGCTCCTTGAAACGCGCGGTCAAATGGTTCCGCGATAACTGGTGACACCAATTGCGCAAGGGTCGAATCGACCCCACAGACGTTGGACACCGCCCATAGGCAGACCGAGCAGTCCGCCAAAAAAGACGAAGTTGCCCCGGCCCCTCGCGGCGCCGGGACCATGAGCGCGTGCGACTGTCTATGGGAATTTTGCCGATTTTCGCAAGATATTGCCGATCATGCCAAGGGTAAGCGGCTAAAGTACTAAAATTCCCTATATTTTGTGGCAATTTGGCGTTTTTTGCGTGACCCTTTGGCGCGCAGGCGGTAGACTGCATGGGGATTGGCAGTAAAAAACGCCCGCGAATGCGGGCAGCAGCACAGGCGGATTTGATCATGACACTTACTCTATCGATGCCGGGGACAGGCGGAACTCAAACCACGCATTACAGTTTTTGGTGTCGGCGGCGCTGGCGGTAACGCGGTGAACAACATGATCGAAAAAGCGCTGGACGGCGTGGATTTCGTGGTTGCCAACACGGACGCGCAGGCGCTTCAGCAGGCCAAATCCGACAACCGCGTCCAGCTGGGTGTGAAAGTGACCGAAGGCCTCGGTGCTGGCGCACGCGCGACAGTGGGGGCCGCCGCCGCCGAGGAAAGCATCGAAGAGATCGTCGATCACCTCGCCGGTGCGCACATGTGTTTCATCACCGCTGGCATGGGGGGCGGCACGGGGACAGGTGCGGCGCCGATCATCGCCCAGGCGGCGCGCGAACTTGGTGTGCTGACCGTTGGTGTTGTGACCAAGCCGTTCCAGTTTGAGGGCGGCAAGCGGATGCGTCAGGCCGAAGATGGCGTTGAGGCGCTGCAAAAGGTCGTGGACACGCTGATCATCATTCCAAACCAGAACCTGTTCCGCCTTGCCAACGAGAAAACAACCTTCACCGAAGCGTTTTCCATGGCGGACGATGTGTTGTACCAAGGCGTCAAGGGCGTCACGGATCTGATGGTGCGTCCCGGTCTGATCAACCTTGATTTCGCCGACGTGCGCGCGGTCATGGATGAGATGGGCAAGGCGATGATGGGCACCGGCGAGGCCGATGGCGAAGACCGCGCCATTCAGGCGGCGGAAAAGGCGATTGCCAACCCGCTGCTGGACGAGATCTCCCTGCGCGGTGCCAAGGGTGTTCTGATCAACATCACCGGTGGTCATGACCTGACGCTGTTCGAACTGGACGAGGCGGCAAACCGCATCCGCGAAGAGGTGGACCCGGATGCAAATATCATCGTCGGCTCGACCCTTGATACCGATATGGGTGGCCTGATGCGCGTCAGCGTCGTGGCGACCGGCATTGATGCGGTCGATGTAAACACGGATATTCCGGTGCCGCGCCGCTCCATGTCGCAACCGCTGACACCATCCGTCGCGGTTCAGGACCCTGTCGTGGAGCCTGCGCCGGATGAAGAAATGCCGCAGGACGTCGCCGCCAGTGCCGAGCATGTGGATGAGCCTTCCCTGTTCGAAGGGCTGGATGGTGCGGCTGATGCAGCACCTGCGCGGGACGATGGCCTGTTCGAGACAGCGCCCATGCAGGATGACGTGAGCGATCTGCCGCCCCCGGCCTATCAGCCACAAGTACCCGCATTCGAACCCGCGCGGGATATGATGGATACGGCGGCTGACAGTTTCGTCGCACCGCGCGCCCCTGCGCCGGGCACACCCTCGCCAGAGGCGATGGCCCGTCTGCGTGCAGCGGCGGAAAAATCAGCGCCGCGCAGTCAGGCGAGACCACAGGCAGCGCCAGCCGAGGCCGGTGAAGAGCGCCCGCGCTTCGGGATCAATTCGCTGATCAATCGCATGACAGGTCACGCCGAGACAGGCCAGCCTGCCGCGCCGCGGCAGCAGCCCCAGATGCAGAACCGCGCCTCTGCGCCCGCTGCAGTGCCGCAAGATCAGGATGATCCGGATCAGGAACGTATCGAAATTCCCGCGTTTTTGCGCCGTCAAGCCAACTGAACCGATCACGAAATGACGTTGAGGGGCTGCCGCAAGGTGGCCCTTTTTCTATGATTATCATGAATTTAGCCACGATATGGCGTGTTTGCGCTCAATTGTAACAGCTGTGTTTCAGACGGTTGCAAAGATTGAGTTGAGCCTTTGGCCCCCAGTCCATAACTACGTTAGCAACCGGACAGGAGTCCGCCGCTTTTGGAGGCCACGTGCAAACCACGCTCAAATCATCGATCAGCTTTTTCGGCTATGGCCTGCACTCAGGCCAGCGCGTCAGCATGGTGATCCGCCCCGCCTCTGCGGAGCATGGGATCTGGTTTGCGCGTACCGATGTGGCTGTCGGTGATCGCATGATCCCGGCGCGCTGGGATGCGGTTCTGCGCTCGCCTCTGTGCACGAAGCTTGAAAACGCGACTGGTCTGCAGGTGTCGACGGTTGAACATGTGATGGCGGCCCTCGCAGGCTGTGGCGTGCACAATGCCCTGATCGAAATCGACGGACCTGAAGTGCCGATCCTTGATGGCTCTGCGGCACCCTTCGTGCGCGGGATCATGCAGCGCGGCTTGCGCACGTTGAAGGCACCCGTGCGTGCCTTCGAGGTGTTGAAAAAGGTCACCGTGACGGACGGCGCAGCATCTGCCACTCTCGCACCTGCTGAAACGCTGAAGATCGATTTTGAAATCAATTTCGAAGACGCGGCCATCGGGCATCAAAAGAAATCCCTCGTCATGAACAACGGCAGCTTTGCGCGTGAGCTTTGTGACAGCCGCACGTTCTGCCGTCAGGCGGATGTGGATGCGATGCGCGCGAATGGTCTCGCATTGGGCGGCAGTTCCGGTGAGAACGCGGTCGTTTTCGAAGGAGATCGCGTGTTGAGCCCGGGTGGTCTGCGTCACAGCGATGAGCCTGTGCGCCACAAGATGCTGGACGCATTGGGTGATCTGGCGCTCGCCGGGGCGCCTCTGATCGGACATTACACTGGTGTGCGCGCGGGCCATTCGCTGACGAACACATTGCTGCGCACCCTGTTTGCGACACCGGATGCGGTACGGATGATTGTCTGTGATCAGGCTGCCGCCTCACGCTTGCCGGGCTATGGTCTGGTGTGGGATGAAATTCCAGCGGTTGCGTGAATAATTTGACGGACCGAATGGCGTATTTGCGTCCCTTTGCATTTTCTGCGGCAGGTGATCCACGCTTATCCAAATCGTGAACGCAAATGGCATTTTGCCTCCCGAAATTCTATGCTAGGACAAGCGGGAGCGGTGGGTGAGAGTCTGTCGCGGAGGAAGAATCGAAGGTATCTGGGCATGAGTTGGCGAGGATCTGCACAGCGTTTTTCAGCGGTTGCGCTCTTGATTGTCGGTATGGCCGGATGCACCAGCGATCCCGGCCGCACGACAGGTACGATTTTCAATCCGCAGGAAGTCCCGCTGGAGGCTTTCGAGGCAGAACAAATCTTTGAGCGCGGCGAATTCGAACTGACCCGTAACCGCCCTGACGATGCCGCGTTTTACTTTGCCGAGATCGAGCGCCTTTATCCCTATTCGGATTGGGCGCGCCGGGCTTTGATCATGCAGGCGTTTTCCTATCATCAGGATCAGGACTATCCCAACAGCAGGTCAGCTGCACAGCGATTCATCGACTTTTATCCCGATGATGATGATGCGGCCTATGCGCAATATTTGCTGGCGCTCAGCTATTACGATCAGATCGACGAAGTCGGGCGCGATCAGGGGCTGACGTTTCAGGCGCTTCAGGCGTTGCGCCAAACCATCGAACGCTATCCCGACAGCGAATATGCGCGCTCCTCCATCCTGAAATTTGACCTCGCGTTTGACCATCTTGCGGGCAAGGAAATGGAAATTGGCCGCTATTACTTGCGCCGCGACCATTTCGCCGCTGCGATCAACCGCTTCCGTGTGGTGGTTGAAGATTTTCAGACCACCTCCCACACGCCGGAAGCGTTGCACCGGCTGGTTGAGGCGTATCTGTCCCTCGGTCTGACGGATCAGGCGCAAACGGCAGCGGCGATCCTTGGGTATAATTATCAATCCACTGTGTGGTATCAGGACAGCTTTGCATTGCTGACCGGGCAGGGGTTGCGACCCGAAGCAACCGGGGACGGATGGCTTGGCCAGGTGTACCGTCAGACCGTGCGCGGCGAATGGCTCTGACGCAACCTGCAAGACCGAAAAACGGATAGGGCCTATGCTGCGCGGGCTGGATATTCAGAACATGCTGATCATCGACCGGCTGGAGCTTGCCTTCGAGCCGGGGTTGAATGTGCTGACCGGTGAGACCGGTGCGGGCAAATCCATCCTGTTGGACGCGCTCGGCTTTGTTCTGGGCTGGCGCGGTCGCGCTGATCTCGTACGGCAAGGGGCCGAGCAGGGAGAGGTGACCGCTTGGTTTGACCTCGGCGCCGACCATCCTGCACACGCCATCCTGCAAGAGGCGGGATTGCCCGCAGGAGATGAGCTGTTGTTACGTCGTATCAACATGCAGGACGGGCGCAAGACGGCTTGGGTCAATGATCGGCGCTGTTCGGGTGAGGTGCTGCGCGCCCTGTCGGAAACGCTGGTGGAATTGCACGGGCAGCATGATGATCGCGGGCTGTTGAACCCCCGTGGCCACAAGGCGATTCTGGATGAATTTGGCAAGCTTGACGCGCTGAAGTCAAAGGTGCGCAAAGCATGGGGCGCAAAGGGTGCGGCGGCAAAGGCGCTGGCAGCGGCTGAGGCTGCGATGGCCGCCATCCGTGAAGAAGAGGATTTTCTGCGGCACGCGGTGGCGGAACTGGACGCTCTGTCGCCCATGCCCGGTGAAGAGGCCGAGCTTGATCAGAAACGCCGTGCGATGCAGGGTGCTGAAAAGATCCGAAATGACGTGATCCGCGCCCATGAGGTTCTGGGCAATCAGGGGGCGGAGGCCGCCTTTTCGGATGCCCTGCGCTGGCTTGATGGCGCGGCGGAGCGGGCCGATGGCGCATTGGAAGCCCCGATGGCCGCGCTCGCCCGGGCCATGACGGAACTGGACGAGGCCATGGATGGTATCGTGAGCGTGATTGAAGGGCTGACGTTTAACCCGGCCGAATTGGAAGACACCGAAGAGCGGCTGTTCGCGATCCGTGCCATGGCCCGCAAATACGATGTACTGGCCGATGATCTGGCGGATTATGCCGACGGTCTGCGTCAGAAACTGGAAGCCTTGGACGCCGGGGATGCCGATCTGTCGGATTTGAAAAAGGCTGCTGACGCGGCGGAGATGCAATATCTTGACGTGGCCGCCAAGCTGACAGCGGCGCGGCGCAAGGCGGCGATCCGCCTTGATCGGGCGGTCGCGCAGGAACTGGCACCTTTGAAGATGGAACGCGCCGTCTTTACGACCGAGATCACACAAGACAGCGCCGGACCGGATGGGGTGGACCTTGTTGCCTTCAGCGTGGCGACGAACCCCGGTGCGCCCTCCGGACCGCTGAACAAGATCGCCTCCGGTGGGGAACTCAGCCGCTTTCTGTTGGCGCTCAAGGTGTGCCTGAGCAAAAGCCAGAGCGGTGTGACAATGATTTTTGACGAAATTGACCGGGGCGTTGGCGGCGCGACCGCAGACGCCGTCGGGCGCAGGCTTGCAGCGATTGCAGAAGGGGGGCAGGTGCTGGTCGTGACCCACTCGCCACAGGTTGCCGCCCTCGGCGCGCATCATTGGCGGGTGGAAAAACGAATCGCAAACGGCATGACGACGTCAACCGTGACCGCATTGCCGACCCTCGCGCGTGTCGATGAAATCGCGCGCATGCTCGCCGGGGATACGATCACCGAAGAGGCACGCGGGGCGGCCCGGGCGTTATTGGCGGGCTGACGACTTCAGGGGGCTTTCCCCTGCGTCTAGCTTGGCCTAGACAGGACGGGCGCAAGGGGCAAAACCAATGTCCGGGGATAAACATTCTTTTTTCAGCCAGCAGGTCGACAGGCTGAAGACCTTCCTTCGGGAGGCCTATGACCTTTTGCGCCACCGTGGGCCGAGCCAGATACAGTTTTGGTTCATCGCTTTGGGAGTCGGCGTGGCTGCCGGGTTTGCGGCATTGTTTTTCCGCAAAGGGATCAACGCGTTACAAACCTACCTTTATGGCACCGAAGACGTACGTCTGCTGCACAGCTTTGCGGAGTCGCTGCCATGGTACATGATTTTGATCATCCCCATTGGTGGTGGTCTGGTGGTTGGGGTCATCCTGCATCTCTTCACCAATGATGGCCGCGCGCGGTCGGTCGCGGATGTGATCCACGGGGCCGCCATGAACAATGGCAGGGTCGAGACAAGGGCAGGGCTGGCCTCGGCGCTGGCCTCGATGATCACGCTGGGCACGGGCGGCTCGACGGGGCGCGAGGGGCCGGTCGTGCATCTGGCGGCTGTGATTTCCACTTGGGTCAACCGCAGAATCCTCGCGGATGGGATCACCGGGCGTGACCTTCTGGGCTGTGCCGTTGCGGCGGCGGTCTCGGCCAGCTTTAATGCGCCCATTGCCGGGGCGCTGTTCGCACTTGAGGTGGTTTTGCGCCATTTTGCCGTCCATGCCTTTGCGCCTATCGTGATTGCCAGTGCAGCGGGCACCGTGATCAACCGGCTTGAGTTTGGCGGAGTGACCGAATTCACGCTGACAACGGTGAACGAGGTGCAATTCTATCAGGAATTGCCGGCCTACATTATTCTTGGACTCGTCAGCGGGCTGGTTGCCGTGGCCTTCATGAAGGCGGTTTTCTGGTCAGAAGACGTGGGCAATTTCCTGCAGGACGGCCTGTCCATCCCCCGCTGGCTGCGTCCTGCGATTGCGGGGGCGATGCTGGGGGGGATTGCGATCTTCTACCCCCATATCATCGGCGTCGGTTACGAGACGACCTTTCTGGCCCTGGACGGGCAGCTGTTGCTCTGGGATGCGATTGTTTTTGCCATTTTGAAAACGGCGGCAGTGGCCATCACCATGGCCGGGCGCATGGGCGGAGGGGTCTTTTCGCCCTCGCTGATGATCGGTGCCTTGACGGGCCTGAGCTTTGGTTTGATCGCAACCGGTATCTTTCCCGATGTGTCTGGGTCGATATCCCTTTATGCGCTCGCGGGCATGGGGGCGGTCGCGGCTGCAGTGCTGGGCGCGCCCATATCGACGACACTTATCGTGTTTGAATTGACCGGTGACTGGCAGACCGGTCTTGCGGTGATGGTCGCGGTGTCGCTGTCCACCGCCTTGTCGACGCAGCTTGTCTCGCGCAGTTTCTTTCTGTCGCAGCTTGAACGGCGCAACATTCACCTTGCGGCGGGTCCGCAGGCCTATCTGCTGGCCATGTTCCGGGTCAGCGGCCTTGTGCGGGGTCGTAATGATCCGAATGCCGCAGATGAATCCGCCTGCATGTCGATGATCGAAGAGGGTGTGTTTCTTGGCCCCAATGCGACGCTGGAAGCGGCGATGCCCCTGTTTGAAGACGGGCGTAGTTTTGTGCCCGTCGCCGCCAAAGCCTCAGGGGAGGGGCCGCCGGAACTGGTGGGGGCCCTGTTCCATGTGGATGCTCTCAAGGTCTATAACCGCGCCCTTGCCGCCACCGCCGCCGAAGAGCATTCCTGACGCGGCGATCAAATCTGTTCGACAGTGACATCCCCATCGGTAAAGAACGCCAGATGATCCTTGATGCGCGACACCGCTTCGCTGGGGGTTTCATAGCTCCACACGACGTCTTTCAGCGTCGTGCTTTTCGTGACGACCGAAAAGTAACTGGCGTCGCCCTTATGGGGGCAATGCGTTGATTTTTCTGACGTATCCAGAAAAGCCATCGCAATATCAGCGCGCGGGAAATAGATGACCGGCGGGTAACTCCCCTCGATCAGTTCAAGCGCGTTGCTGCTTTCGCCCAAAACCGCACCGCCTGCACGCACAGACCATGTTCCGTCCGCTTTTCGTATCGTTATATGTTGCGCCATCTTGTTTCCTTCCGTGCTGTGCGTCACCCTATTTTCACACCACATGATTGTAAACGCGGCATCCGGGGACCGCGTTCAGAGAGGTGCGGTCGCAGCCTCAAGCCATTTGCGCGTATCTGCACTGACCCGCGGGCCGATCTTTTCGGCCACATCTGCGTGATAGCTGTTGATCCAGTCGATTTCCGGGCCTGTCATCATCTCCTTGACGATCAGGCGACGGTCAATCGGGGCATAGGTCAGGGTGCGCCATTCCAGCATCTCGCGTTCGGCATCGCCGTCCGGCAGCGCGGGGGCCTTGATCACGACAATCAGGTTTTCGAGCCGGATGCCGAACGCGCCTTCGCGGTAATAGCCCGGTTCGTTCGACAGGATCATACCGGGTTGCAGGGGCACCGAACTCACCCGGCTCAGCCGTTGTGGTCCCTCGTGCACGCTCAGATAGGCGCCGACACCATGGCCCAGCCCGTGGTTAAAATCCTGCCCGGCCAGCCAGAGCGGCACGCGTCCCACCGCCTCGATCTCGCGCCCGGCAAGACCGACGGGCCAGCGCAGGCGGCTCATGGCGATCATGCCCTGCAACACGCGGGTAAAGGCTTCGGCAGCAGCGCGGGGCGGCTCGCCGATGGGGATTGTGCGGGTGATATCGGTGGTGCCGTCAAGGTATTGGCCCCCACTGTCGAGCACGATCAACTGACCCTCCTCCAGCAGGCTGTCGGTTTCCTCGGTGACGCGGTAATGCATGATGGCCCCGTTTGGCCCGGTGCCCGCAATGGTTTCAAAACTGATGTCCTGCAGGGCGTTGTCACTGCGCCGCAGCGTTTCAAGCCGCGTGACCACCTGCGTTTCCGTGATGCTCCCCGGTGCTTGCTGATCAAGCCACGCCAGCAGTTCCACCACAGCCGCACCATCGCGCAGATGGGCCGCCGCCGCCCCTTCGATTTCGGCCTCATTCTTGCAGGCTTTGGGCAGCGCGCAGGGGTCATCCCCCCAGACCACGCGGTCCCCAAGACGTTCCGCCAGATAAAGCGGCACGGTCGCTTTGTGGGCGCGCACCGGCCCTGCAAGATCGTCCAGAAAGCCCGGCAGGCTGTCCGGTGCGTGGATCGTCACGCCGTCGCCGAGATGCGCGCGCACCTCGCTCAGCTTGGCCTCGGCCATGAACAGATGCACATGACCATCCGCCATCAACACGGCAAACCCCTGCGCGACAGGGTTGCGCGCGATATCCGCACCGCGAATGTTCAACAGCCAGCACAGGGCGTCGGGCAGGGTGATCAGCGCTGCCGCTTCACCCGCCTCTTTCAGGGTCGCACCGAGGCGCGCGCATTTGTCACCGTGGCTTTCGCCCGCAAATTCAAGGGGGTGCACTTTGGCAGGGGCCATTGGCGGCGCGGGTTGGTCATGCCAGATCGCATCCACCAGATTGGGGCTAGGCTGCAAGGTGATACCGCTGTTTTTCAGCGCCTTTTCCAGCGTTTCGATTTCACCGGGCGTGTGCAGCCACGGGTCAAATCCGACGATACCGCCACTGGGCATCTGCTCTTTCAGCCAGTCGCCCAAGGATACGTCGGGCCAGGGCACGGGGGTGAAGTCTGCCGCGACCTGCGCCTTGACCTGCGTGCGATAGCGCCCGTCGATGAACACGCCTGCGACGGCCTGCAAAACCGCGCAGAATCCGGCGGAGCCGGTGAAGCCTGTCAGCCATGCAAGCCGTTCGTCATGCGGTCCTACATATTCGCCCTGATGCGCATCCGCCCGCGGCACCAGAAAGCCGTCCAACGCGGCCTCTGCCATACGGTCGCGCAGTGCAGCGAGACGCGGGGGGCCCTGTTCCGGGCGGGCTGTGACTTCAAATGACTGAAACATAGCGATGGATCCCTTTGATTGTGCCGCGATAGAACTGGAGCCGGGTTTAGCCTGCGCGGCGCATGCCCATGACGCGCGCGCGTGCGCGCGGGTCGCTGTCAAAAAGGGCGGCCAGTTGTTCGGTCATCGCGCCTGCAAGCTGGTCGACATCCGTAATGGTCACCGCCCGCTCATAATAGCGCGTGACATCGTGACCGATCCCGATTGCCAACAGTTCAACCGCTTTGCGCTTTTCGACCAAGGCGATCACATCGCGCAGGTGCTTTTCCAGATAGTTCGCGGGGTTCACGGACAGCGTGCTGTCATCCACCGGCGCACCATCCGAGATGACCATGAGGATCTTGCGCGCCTCGCCCCGCATCAGCATACGCCGGTGCGCCCATTCAAGCGCTTCCCCGTCGATGTTTTCCTTGAGCAACCCTTCTTTCATCATCAGGCCCAGATTGGGACGGGTCCGCCGCCAGGGCGCATCGGCCGATTTGTAGATGATGTGGCGCAGGTCGTTCAGCCGGCCGGGCTGTTGGGGGCGGCCATCGTTCAGCCAGGCCTCGCGGGCCTGCCCGCCTTTCCACGCGCGGGTGGTAAAGCCGAGGATTTCCACCTTGACGTTGCAGCGCTCCAGCGTGCGCGCCAGCACATCGGCACAAATCGCCGCAATCGAAATCGGACGCCCCCGCATGGAGCCGGAGTTGTCCAGCAGCAGCGTCACCACGGTATCGCGAAACTCGGTGTCCTTCTCGACCTTGAAGCTGAGCGGCGTGGTCGGGTTGGCCACCACACGCGCCAGCCGGCCCGCATCAAGCATGCCCTCTTCGAGGTCGAATTCCCATGACCGGTTCTGCTGCGCCTGAAGGCGTCGTTGCAATTTGTTCGCAAGGCGGCTCACGGCCCCTTTGAGCGGCTCAAGCTGCTGATCGAGATAGGCGCGCAGACGTTCCAGCTCAACCGGTTCGGCGAGGTCTTCGGCGTTGATCTCTTCGTCGTGATCCCCGAGGTAGACCATGTAATTCGGGTCCGCATCCGACACCGGCTGCGGGGCGGGTGGCTCAAGCGGGGCCTCGCCTTCGGGCATTTCCGCTTCATCGCCCATCTCCTGATCGGCCATGTCATCCATGGAGACCTGCGCCTGCGCGGCATCCTGCTGATCTTCCTGGCTCTGTTCGGGGGAGGCGTCCGCGTCTTCCTCGTCCTGATCATCCTGCCCGGTGCTGTCGGGTTCGTTCTGATCCTCGCTGCCCTCTTCGGCGTCGTCTTCCTGATCCTCGTCCACCTGATCGGGATCATCGCCAAGCTGGTCCCCATAGCCCAGATCGGAGATCATCTGACGGGAGAATTTCGCAAACGCCGCCTGATCCGCCAACGTCTCATCCAATGCGTCAAGCGTACCGCCGGCCTGCTCTTCGATGAAACCGCGCCACAGATCCATGACGTTTTGCGCCCCGGAAGGCAGATCGCGGCCCGTCGCAAGATGGCGGATCAGATAGCCTGCCGCCGTGGCCAGCGGTACATCCGCCGCCTGCGTGACCTGATCATAGCCCTTGCGCATCGCTTCATGCGCGATCTTGGCGTCAATATTGCCCGCCGTACCCGGCATGTCGCGCGCGCCCACGGCCTCGCAGCGGGCGGTCTCCATCGCCTCGTACAACTCGCGCGCCATTTCGCCTTGTGGGGCATAGCGGGCGTGGGTCTCACCATTGTGATAGCGCCGGTTCAGCGCCAGAGCATCCGCCGTGCCGCGCGCCAACAGAACCTCGGCGCGCGTCATGCGGCGGCTCACCTGCGGCAAACGCATCGCATCCCCGGACAGGCCCGCCGGATCCACCGAATAGCTGACCGACAGCTCCGGATCATCCGCCATGACCTTCGTCGCCTCGGTCAGCGCCTTTTTAAAGGCATCTGCGGGATTGTCAGAAGGCTTGCTCATACGGTTGTTCCCATCGGATTGGCACGGGGTCTCCGCGCCACGTTCAGCACCTTACCCCAAGCTCAGGCTTGCCGCGCTTTCGGGCAGTTCCTCGTCGAACAGGCGTTGGTAGAACTCGGCGACCGTCTGGCGTTCCAGCTCGTCGCATTTGTTCAGGAAGGACAGGCGGAAGGCATAGCCCACGTTGCGGAAAATCTCGGCGTTCTGGGCCCATGCGATCACGGTGCGCGGGGACATCACGGTGGACAGATCACCATTCATGAAGGCGGTCCGTGTGAGGTCTGCAACTGTGACCATCTGTTTGACGGTCTTGCGCCCTTTTTCGGTGTTGTAATGCGGGTTCTTGCTGAGCACGATGGCGGTTTCGGCATCAATGCTGAGGTAGTTCAGCGACGCCACCAGCGACCAGCGGTCCATCTGGCCCTGGTTGATCTGCTGTGTGCCATGATAAAGGCCGGTCGTGTCGCCAAGACCAACGGTGTTTGCCGTCGCGAAAATCCGGAAATAGGGGTGCGGCGTGATAACCTTGTTCTGATCGAGCAGGGTCAGCTTGCCATCCACCTCCAGCACCCGCTGGATCACGAACATCACATCCGCACGGCCGGCATCATATTCATCGAAGACGATGGCGGTCGGGTTGCTCAGCGCCCAGGGCAGGATGCCCTCCTGAAAATCGGTGACCTGCTTGCCGTCTTTCAGCTTGATCGCATCCTTGCCGATCAGGTCGATCCGGCTGATGTGGCTGTCGAGGTTCACGCGCACGGCAGGCCAGTTCAGACGCGCGGCCACCTGTTCGATATGGGTCGATTTACCCGTGCCATGATACCCCTGGATCATGACCCGGCGGTTGTGCGCAAAACCCGCAAGGATCGCCAGCGTCGTGTCGGGGTCGAATTTATACGTCGAGTCCACGTCCGGGACCCGGTCACTGGCCTCGGCAAAGCCTTTCACGACCATATCTGTATCAATGCCAAACACGTCACGGACATTGATGTCTTCGGTCGGCTTTGTATTAATGTCCAGTGCGCCATCGGCCATGAGAATTGGTCCTTCGAATTACGTGGTTGAGGGGCAGGTGCGAACCTGCGCCATCTCGTGCAATATATTGCAAGCAGGTGCAAGGGAAAGGGCGGTGATATTTGCGCAGCCTGTTTGGCCCGTCAGCTTTTGAAGTTCCGGCTGCCCTTGATCTGATCCCAGGCCCAGACGACTTCCTGCAATTGTTCTTCCTGACTGCGATCGCCGCCGTTCATATCCGGATGCAGCACCTTGATGAGCGCCTTGTAGGCCTTGCGCACTTCCGGTTTGCTCCAGGTGTCTTTCGCTTCGAGGATTTCCAAGGCGCGGCGTTCGGTCGGTGGCAGGCGGCGCCCGGACTGTGCCCCTTTTCCGGGGTTTTGCGTCGCGTTGGAGCCCAGCACCTGATGCGGATCCTCGATGCCAAGGCGTGCCCACGCGCGCGCTTCGGGGTCGCCCATCGGTTTGGTGTTGCGTTCCCACACCTTGTCCTTGGACATCTGCGCGTTCATCTCGGCTTCGGTGGTCCCGTCAAAGAAATTCCATTTCAGGTTATACTCACGCACATGGGTCTGGCAGAACCAGTAATAGTCATCCAGCACATCGGGGGCTTTGGGCGCGCGGTATTTGCCCGGATCATTGCACCCCTCCTTGTCGCAGATACGTCTCGACGTTTCCGAGGCGCCGGACATGCCGCGTCTGCCGCGTGGGTTTTTCTTCTTGGACGAAGAAACGGACATGTCGAATCCAAATGGATCAGGTTTTGTCATGATTGGCACCTATACGAGTCGAGGTTGCGTAGTTTAGACTGACTGAGAAAAGATTGAAGGGGGCAGAGGGAAAAAAATGTCGAAACGGCAAGATATTGAAGACAGCTTGCAACAAGCCTTCGCGCCGCGCCTGCTGGAGGTCGTGGATGATACCGAAAGCCACCGGGGCCACGCGGGCTTTACCGAAGGTGTCGAGAGCCATTTCAATGTGATGATCCGCTCGGACCACTTCGCCGGGATGAACCGCATCCAGCGCCACCGTGCGATCCATGGCGCGCTCGGGCCTGAGCTGATTGCCCAAATCCACGCGCTGGCACTTGATGTAAATGTTTAGGGTCGCGCTCTAATCATCTGTTTTGTCAGGTTTTCGTGTTTCTGCCAACTGTTTGAGCGACGTTGTAACACCGGATACATCACTGAGTTCCTCAACGCCGTTGTCATGCAGCATACGGCTGGCCCCGGCGCTGTGGGAGGCGTCATCTTGCGGTGTCTGGGGGGTGGTGATTTCGGGTAACTCCTCCGCCTTGGGTTCATCCGGGGCGGCCTCGGTAACGGTGACCGGTGTTGCGCTGGAAACTTCCGGTCTGCGGAACACCAGCACATTGCGCCATTTTGTGGTTGTGGAGGTCAGCCCGGACCGTTCCGTTGATGGCAGTGTTTCCGCACGCTGATATTCCCAGCCCTGAGCGGCCATCTCATTCATGACGGCTTCCAATGCGTGGGAGAACCGCGCCTCCGCCGTCTTGATCCCCTTGGCTTTCAACCCGCGTGTCGGGGCGGCAATAACCTTGTATTCGTAGCGTTGCATGTGCCCTCCTGCGACATGGGTTTCGCCGTTCTATAGCAATGGATGAGGTGGGCTGAAAGTCTGTTGCGCGGCCAGATCGTTTTGCAGCGCCGGTTCAGGCACCTGTCTGCGGGGTGCAATCAGACCTTGCGCCTGATCCCGATCTGCCGTCCGGCCCTGTCGGGGCGGGGCAATCTTGAATGCGCATCATGCAGGTTGCGCAGTTTATCAAGGATATGTCGCGGCATCGGGGCAACGCGCGGACCGGATTGATCGACATGCAGCGACAAGGCTTCGGCGGTGGCAGCGCACCACCCGTCCTCGTGCCAGATCTCCTGATAGAAGTGAAAGCGCTTTGCGTCGAAATCCAGCAACTGCAACGTGACTGTGACAGGGTCATGTAGATGAAGCTCTCTCAGATAGCAGATGTGGAATTCTGCGGTGTAGGTCGTGAAGCCGGTTTTCTGATATGCCGGGCCAAACCCGATCTGGGGGTAGATTTCGTCGGAGGCTTCATCAAACAGCACCGCGTAATAGGCCATGTTCATATGGCCGTTATAGTCGATCCACTCGGGGCGCACGTTCATCACGGATGAGCGAAAGAGAGTTGTTTCCATGGCTGCGAGGATAATGCGAAGCGGATGCCGCTGTCTATGTGATGATCCCCGTCGGCCATGCTCATCCAGACTGAGCGAGGTGAAGCTTAGGCCATCACCCAAGGATGCTAAAGGGTCATGCGAAAAACCTCGATCACGTAACGCTGCCTGAAATCAAGGGTTTCAACGGGTAACGGGATGTTTCAGGTATGTCGCCAGACGGGGATGACAACGAGTGCTGGCGTTTCACGACAAGCAGCGCCGATGTTCCGTTCTGGTCGGCACAGCCTGCGTTGTGTTTCATCGGCAGCGCACCGATGCAATCCCCCGATCAGCCGCTGCAGAACGAAGCCGAAGTGATGCCAATCCAGTCCAAGAAACAGGGAGGAACGCACCCAACCTGCCTGCCTTGTTGCGCTGCTTCCTCGATTTTCAGCAGGTTGAAGAAAAATCAAATGTTCTGCGGATTTTGGCTGCGGGGCCAGGTCAGTACATAGGCCAGTAAAAAGGGCCGGCGCTTTGCCGGCCCCATCGTTTCCAAAAGAGATTTTATCAGGCTGCTGGCTTCCTGCGGCGACGTACTGCCGCTGCGACCGCAAAGCCAGAGATCAGCAATAGCCCACCGGCGGGCAGGGGCACCGGCGCAATCACCAGATTGTCCACTGCGGCGCCAATGCCGGTTGTTTCTGATCCGACAAAGTTGAAGTCAACCGACGTGATGGTTCCCAACCCGGAGAAAGAGAAAGCCCAAGCCTTGCCGTCAAGCGAGGTGGCGGTGTTACTACCATTCGATGATCCCAAGAAGGAGAGAATTGATGACGATCCGCCTCCCAGAAGGTTTGCGGTTACGTTCCATTGCTCGGTATTGTTTACGCTTGTGCCATCAATATCCCAGATTTCACCGGATACGCTGGATGCGCCACCCGCAAAGCTCAAAGAGAAAACCGGTGTTGTATTGAGCGGACCGCTTAGTGCATTTGTCGTGCGCAGAAAGAAATTGCCCAAATCCGCAGTTGCGTCATCGTCGGTATCGTTTGGACGCATTGTATCGTTTACGAAGCCGATTGTATCCCCGCCAGGTGATCCGGTGGCTTCAACTGTCATGCTTCCAGAGGGTGCAGTCAATGTCACGCCGCTTGCGTTGCCAAGAGAGTTCAACAACTCAGTTGGAGACGTCAATTCTTCGTCGTCAGAATAACCGTTTTCAAAATTGATAATTGTAGCCGCGCTTGCGACTGCGGGCAGGCAAAGCGCCAAGGCTGATGCGGCGATGAGTGATTTGACACCAGAATTTATACGTCGACTCCGTTTAATCTCTATTACAGCTCTGACAGAAATTAACGATTTGGCAACCAATCCACCACTGATTTGTCCCCTTTTCGCGGCGCTGAAAAGCAACAAACCAGTGACCTGATGGATGGTTCACGTATAGCGTGTTTGATTTTCCACCCCTGCTTGTGACCAGTCCAATGCTGCACCTGAGCCAAGCGCAAAAACGCAAGACACTGCGCAACAGGACAGAATCGCTTGGGCCTGCGCGGCTCGCGCGCGTCAGCCCCGCTTTTGCCCTCTGTCCCGGGTGGTTCATTCTACCAAATGACCCCGCGCTGAGGCAGGGGAATTACTCTGCAAGCCTTTTTGCAATCAGTTGGTTGACCACTTTGGGGTTGGCCTTGCCGCCTGTCGCTTTCATTACCTGACCGACGAACCAGCCCGCAAGTTTCGGGTTTTCGCGCGCCTTGGCCACCTGGTCGGGGTTGGCGGCGATGATTTCATCCACGGCAGCCTCGATTGCGCCTGTGTCAGTGACCTGTTTCATGCCTTCGGTTTCCACGATCTCCGCCGGGTCGCGCCCGGTGGTATAGCAGATTTCAAAGACATCCTTGGCGATCTTGCCGGAGATCGCATCCGAGGCGATCAGATCGATAATGCCGCCCAATTGTGCAGGGCTGACGGGGCTGTCCGTGATGGCGTGGTCCTCTTTCTTGAGCCGCCCGAAGAGTTCGTTGATCACCCAATTGGCCGCCATCTTGCCATCCCGGCCTGCCGCCACGGCCTCGAAATAACCCGCTGAATCCAGATCGGCGGTCAGCACCGAAGCGTCATAATCCGACAGACCGAAATCATTGCGAAACCGCGCCTTCTTGGCGTCAGGCAGTTCGGGCAGGTTGGCGGCGATGTCATCCACCCATGCCTGTTCGATTTCGAGCGGCAACAGGTCGGGGTCGGGGAAATAGCGGTAGTCATGCGCCTCTTCCTTGGAGCGCATGGAGCGTGTCTCGTTGCGGTCAGGATCATAAAGGCGGGTTTCCTGATCAACCGTACCGCCAGCCTCGACGATCGCGATCTGGCGGCGCGCCTCGACCTCGATGGCCTGTTGGATGAACCGCATGGAGTTCATGTTCTTGATCTCGCAGCGCGTGCCCAGATGGCTGAAGTCCTGAGTGGCCTGATATTTTTCGTACTGGCCGGGCCGGCAGATCGACACGTTGACGTCCGCGCGCATGGCGCCCGACTGCATGTCACCGTTGCAGGTGCCGAGATAGCGCAGGATCTGCCGCAGTTTGCCCAGATAGGCCGCCGCTTCTTCGGGGCCGCGGATGTCGGGGCGCGAGACGATCTCCATCAGGGCGACGCCGGTGCGGTTCAGGTCCACAAAGGACATGTTCGGGTCCATATCATGGATCGATTTGCCTGCGTCCTGTTCAAGGTGAATGCGTTCGACCCGCACCAGACGGGCCGTGCCGTTGCCCATTTCGACGAGCACTTCGCCTTCACCGACAATCGGGTGGTAGAGCTGGCTGATCTGATAACCCTGTGGCAAATCCGGGTAAAAATAGTTCTTGCGGTCAAAAGCGCTGTGCAGGTTGATTTCTGCCTTCAGGCCCAGCCCGGTGCGCACCGCCTGTTCAACACAGTATTCGTTGATCGTGGGCAGCATACCGGGCATGGCCGCATCAACGAAGGATACATTATTGTTCGGCTCGGCCCCGAATTGGGTGGAGGCGGCGGAAAACAGCTTCGCAGCCGAGGTGACCTGCGCGTGCACCTCCATGCCGATGACCAGTTCCCAGTCTTCCTTCGCACCGGAAATCACCTTGGGTGCGGGGGTCTCATAAGTCAGATCGAGCATGGGCAGTCTCCCTCGGGCCAGTCGTCATGGACCGAGGGTTTAGGCCAGTGGGCCATCTGCTGCAAGTGTCTGTTGTGCGCAACCGCGCGCGCCGCATGCCGGGCGTTCTGTCCCTGTCATATCGGCCTAGAACGTGTGCGGCAGCGCTTGCCATGCCACGCGATAGGGCCCGTCCTTGGATTTGGGCAGATCGGCGCGGCTGATCATCCGGGCCTGCGCCGTAAAGTCATCCGAAATCTTCACAACGATCAGCGTCACAAAGTCATGCGACAGATCCACCTCCACCTCGTCTGATGGGCTGTGTGGCGCAAGGCATGCGACCTCGACACCGGTCTGCGCGCAGGTGCGGTCGGGCCCGTCCATAGGAAGGTCGCAGAAAATCGCGGCATGCACATGGGCGATCTGCGGGTAGACCGGCAGGTGGTGGCCTGTCATTTCAAAATACCCCTTGGCGGCGCGCAACAGGTTGATGTGCAGGGCCGTCATCTGCGCCTGCTGGTCCTGTGCCGCAGCCGCGCAGGGTCTGTGATCCACCCCTAAAGAGGTGCGATGCCATTCTATCCAGTCGCCAGTGTCCCAATGGGTGGCGTCGTCAGGTATCTCTCCCATGATGCGTCCTTTCCTATGTACTTCGGTATTCTGCGACGACGGGGCCGTCGGTGGTGAATGTGATGCGCTGTCCTCTGGCAATGTCGTGGCGGAACAAACCGGCCAGCGTGCGCAGGGCGGTCTGCCGCCCCTTGGCGGCAAACCAGCGCGATGAGCGCACGCGCATCGCGTTGTCAAACCCGTGGGCTGCGTGGGCCCAAACCATGGCGTGCACCTCTTTGAGGTGTTTGCGCACGATCCAATGCGCGCAATCCGTAATCTGGGTGCGCACAGCATCCGCCTTTGGATCGCCGGTGCGCTTTGCGCCGATTGTGCGGGCGCAATAGGCCGCAACCAGATTCGCCGTATGCTGATCGGTCTGGCGGGTCAGGATATCTTCCAGACCCTCGATGAAAAATGCCACGTCCAGATTGGCGCAGGCGACCGGATCATCGGCCAATGTGTCAAACATCACCCAGGCATACCCCGCGGCCCCCCATGCGTTTTGCGTGCGCGCGGCGGTGCGGCGGGCTTGGATCTCGACGTCCTGGTGGCTGCCGTACCAGCGGGGCGAAAGATAGGTTCCCAACGCGCGCATCGAGGCCGGATTCAGCGGGTTGAGGTCGATCAGCGTTTCATAGTCCCGGGCAAGGCGCGACGGGGGGGACACGCTTTGCGCGTTCAGCATGCACCACGTTGTGTGGAACAGGGGTGAACTGTCGGACAGATGCGCGAATGGTGTAAGGATAGCGCGTGCACGCTCGAAATGCGTGTAAAAGGCGGGTGGGTTCCGGGGGGGACCGCAACGTTTGCCGGGGCTTCGCCGCCAGGCCCAGCCGATATCCATATGCGCCTGTGCCACGGTAATCGCGCGGTAGGGGTCGCTCGGAGCGCTGGCGATCATCCGCTCCAGCGCGTCGATCCCTTCGGTCAGTGGCGCGCTGCGCGGCGGGCTGCCCTCCATGAACGCATGTTCAACGGCCGCCACCACATCGGCACGCGCGCCAAAACACAGCAAATCCGCGACGGGCATCGCTGCCGGCGTGATGGAGCGGGTCAGATCGGCAACCGCCATCTCCCGGCTCAACCTGTGCCATTTCTCTTGGCGGGCAAGGAACTGACCGCGCGCCTGATGCGCGTCGCGAATGCGTTCTTCTTCGGTCGGATCAGGGCAGGGGATCGTTATGGCATCGAGCGCGCGCGCATCGGCATCGTCCTGTGCGTCCAGCGGCGTTGCCGGTGCCGATCCGGCACGGCGCACCGGCCTGAACAGGTCTTTAAACCCCAGCATCGTCGACAAAACCATTTACCCGCGTCCTCAACTATGACGGTTGAGAAAATGCCGCAGCTTTGGGGCCGAAAAAAGGCGCGCACGCGGAGATATCACGATTATTGACCCTGAAGGGTGAACAATATGCAGGTGTTGTTCCGGGATCGTGAACGATGCCCCGGCCCGCCATGGTATCGCCCTGAACCGGCCTGCGGATTGCCGCCGATCTGATATCTGATGTCTTGTCAGAACAGTGAAAATGGACGCATATCACAGAATGAGACACGCAATTGTTATATGTTTGAGTGCGCTTGTGCTGGCCGGGTGTCAGCAAGCAAGTGGCGATGCAGCGGCCTTGTCGGAGGGGGATTTGCCACAGATGCGCTGGAGTGCGGCGCCTGGACAGGCAGAATGGAATGAGGCGGCACTGGAGGCGCTTGATGGTCACGGCGCGCCGTTGGTTCAGATGGTGCCGGAAGATATTGAAAAATGGTGTCCGGCCTATCCGGAGGCCGACGAAGCGGGACGCGAAGCCTTCTGGATCGGGTTCATGTCCGCACTGGCCAAACACGAAAGCACCTACAAACCCACGGCCGTGAACCCCAACGGCAAGTGGTTCGGGCTGCTGCAGATTTCGCCTGCGACCGCGCGCGGGTATGACTGTCGGGCCGGGTCGGGCGAGGCGCTCAAGGATGGTGGTGCAAACCTTAGCTGCGCAATCCGGATCATGGCGGTTACGGTGCCGCGCGATGGTGTGATCGAGGATTACGACGGACGCTGGCGCGGTGTGGCCGCCGATTGGGGGCCGTTGCGTGTGCCGTCCAAACAGCGTGACATCGCCGGATGGCTCAACGATCAGCCGTTTTGTCAGGTCCAGTGATCTGCCGCTGGCTCAGCCAATCAGCGAAAAATGGTGTCGCTCTGTGCGGACGCCCCGGGCGTTGAGCGCGGCTTCGAGCAATGCGTGATGGGGCGTGCATTCATAGGGCAGTCTGATTTTGCGCCCACTGGTCAGAACGGCGGTCGCCCGCACTGAAAAATCCAGCCGGGTATCGAGGCGAAAGCGGTCAATCTCGCACCAGTTGATCGCTGCCTGCCTGCGCCCGGTGAACCATGTTATCCGATCGGGGCGAAAATCGAGGCCCGAGGCCGGGTTGCTGTAAAGTTCCCAAAGAGCAGGCAGGGTAAAAGCCGCGACCGCCAGCATCAGCCAGGGCGCGGCATCGACGGTGATACTCAACAGGATCAGCACGCTCCAAACGCCCGTAACCGTCAAAAGGGCGGCGCGGCTGCGTCCTTGACGTCGAAAGCTGAAATCGTCAGCGTCCACCCGTCACATCCAGCGTGGACCCCGTAACGTAGCTCGCCTCGTCAGAACACAGCCACAGGATCGCCTGCGCCACTTCTTCGGCAGAGCCTTTGCGTTTCATCGGGACCATATGCGCCAGCTTGTCCGCACGCCCCGGCTCGCCGCCCTTGGCGTGAAGCTCGGTCTCGATCAGGCCAGGGCGGATGGCCATGACGCGGATATTATCGGCCGCGACCTCATCCGACAGCCCCTTGGTAAAGGTGTCGATGGCCGCTTTGGAGGCAGCGTAATCCACGTATTGATTGCCCGACCCCAGACGCGCTGCTGCCGAGGAAATATTGACAATCACCCCGCCATCGCCCTGCGCCTGCATGCGCTGCACGGCGGCCTTGGCCACCAGAATGGCCCCGATGACATTGATGTCGAACATGCGGCGCAGACGCTCATGGCTCATGTCAGTGACCTTCGCGGTCTGATCCACCACACCTGCGTTGTTGATCAGCGCATCCAGCCGCCCGTAGCTCGCATCAATGCTGGCATAAATCGCATCAATGGCCGCCGGGTCAGATACATCGCCCTTGCACAGCAGCACCTCAGCACCTGCGGCGCGACAGCTTTGGGCCACCGCTTCAGCCCCCGCATCATCCGAGCGATAGTTCAGCGCCAAATCGAAACCGCGCGTGGCCGCGATGGTGGCGCAGGCGGCACCAATTCCGGCGGATGCGCCTGTGATCAGCATGATGGGTTTCATCGCTCAGCTCCCTCTTATTCTGGTCAGCATTTCGGTGGTGTCACGCGACAGACCGGGCGTCGCAAGGATACGATCGAGCGCTGCCGCGATTTTCTGCTGGCGCCTATCGTCATAGCGCCGCCATGTCTGAAAGGCGGCGCACATGCGCGCGGTTGTCTGCGGGTTGACCGGGTCAAGCCGGATCAGCCAGTCAGCCATCAGGTCATAGCTTTGCCCGTCGGCATAGTGAAAGCCCGCATGATGCGCAGCAAGGCTGCCCATCACGGCGCGGAAGCGGTTGGGGTTCTTCCAGTTGAAATCCGGATGCTCGGTCAGGCGGGCAGCGGTCGCAGCGGTTTTGTCTGGGTCGGCATGTATCACCTGCATCCCGAACCATTTGTCCATCACGAGCCGGTCGTGTTTCCACTGTTGCTCAAAGGCCGCAAGCTCATCCGCGCCCTCATTGATGCGCAACAACACGCCAAGCGCTGAAAGTTGCTGTGTCATATTGTCGGCACTGGTGAACTGCGCGCGCGCCCGGTCAGGGCCGTCGATCAGCGACACCAGCCGCAGGGCCGCATTGGCCAGACTGCGCCGCCCGGATTGATCGGCATTTGGTTCGTAGGGCTCTGTCACCTGATGGGCATCAAAGAGGGCGGGCAATATATCTTGCAACCGCTCCGCCTGTACGTGGCTCATGGCCCGGCAAACTTCCCAGATGGCCTGCGGATCGGGCGTTTCGCCCATGTCACAAAGCGATTTCACCAGATCGGATTGCCCCGGCAGGTTGAGCATCAGCGCGCGGTAGGCCGGATCGAGTGTTGCATCCCCCATGACCGCATGGATGCCATCCAGATAGGCCGGATCGGGTGCGGCACCCTCCGTGATCATCTTGAGCAGGCTCGCGCGCGCAAGGCTGCGCCCGGCCTCCCACCGGTTGAACGGGTCCGTGTCATGGGCCAGCAAGAAGGCCGTATGATCTGCCGCAAGTTCACTTTCAAGCACAACGGGGGCCGAAAAGCCGCGCAGCACCGAAGGGACGGGCCGTTCCTTAAGCCCTTCAAAGGTGAAGGACTGTGTCGCTTGCGTCATTTCAAGCACCTGACTGGGCACGACTTCCTCTCCCGAAGGGCTGAGTAGTCCGGTCACAATCGGGATGACCTGTGGCTGCGGGTCCGGCGTTGTTTCCGAGGCCGCAAGGTTCTGGGTAAAGGACAGGATATAGGTGCCGTTATACCATGCATCCCTGACGGTCAGGCGCGGTGTGCCGGCCTGCGAATACCAGCGTTTGAACTGGCTGAGGTCGCGCCCGGTGGTGTCTTCAAACACCTTGAGCCAATCCTCGATCGTGCAGGCCTGCCCGTCGTGCCGTTCAAAATAGAGGTCCAGCGCCTTGCCATAGGCCTCAGCCCCCACCAGACAGCGCAGCATGCCAATGACCTCAGCGCCTTTTTCATAGACAGTGGCGGTATAGAAGTTGTTGATTTCCTGAAAGCTTTCGGGCCGTACCGGATGTGCCAGCGGCCCTTGATCCTCGGGGAATTGCCGCGCGCGCAAGTCAATGACATCCGTGATGCGCTTCACCGGGGCCGAGCGCATGTCAGAGGTGAACTGGCTGTCGCGATAGACCGTCAGCCCTTCCTTCAGACACAGCTGAAACCAGTCGCGGCAGGTGATGCGATTGCCTGTCCAGTTGTGGAAATACTCATGCGCGATGATCGCCTCGATGCGCAGGAAATTTTCGTCGGTGGAGGTCTCGGGCGAGGCGAGCACGGCTGAGGAATTGAACACGTTCAAGCCCTTGTTTTCCATCGCGCCCATGTTGAAATCATCCACCGCCACGATGTTGAACAGATCAAGGTCGTATTCGCGCCCGTAAACCTCTTCGTCCCACTTCATCGAGGCTTTGAGGGCGCGCATGCCAAAGGCGCATTTGCCCTCGTCGCCGGGACGCACATAGAGGTTCAGATCGACGTTGCGGCCCGAGGCGGTGACGAAACTGTCCGAATGCGCCACCAGATCACCAGCGACCAGCGCAAAGAGATAGGCGGGTTTGGGCCAGGGGTCGTGCCATTTGGCATGGGCCCGCGACGTGCTGATCACATTGCCATTGGACAACAGCACCGGATGGGGCCCGTTGATCTCAACGCTGAAGACGCTCATGACATCGGGACGGTCCGGGTAATAGGTGATCTTGCGAAATCCCTGCGCCTCGCATTGCGTGCAATACATGCCATTGGACATGTACAGCCCTTCGAGGGCGGTGTTGTTCTCGGGGTCAATTTCGACCTCCGCTTCCCAAAGAAAAGGCGCATCCGGTACAGCACAGGTCAGCCCTTCGGCGGAAATCACGGGCTGAACAGATGTTCCATCAATACGCGCAGAAATCAGTGTGAGATTTTCCCCATCAAGGAATATCTGCGCAGGTGCCCCCGGTTTTGGCACAAAGGAGATGCGGCTTTTCACGCGCGTTTTCGTCGGGTGAAGATCAAACGTCAGCTCGACGTTCTCAACGTCGAACCCGAATGGCTGGTAATCCTTGAGGTAAATCGTGGTGGGGGCTGCGTCGCGCATGATGCTGGCATCTTTCTGGGAACAATCAGGGTCGCCCAGACGTTAAGTCGGCGAGTGCCCATCGGCAAGGTGGGTTTGACAAAAGATCAGGAAAGGAAGTTTTATGTCAGCGCCTGACGTAACATTGGAACGCCAAAAGCACCGCCATCGGAAAATGGTCCGGGGCATCTGGATTGGCGTAGGAATTATCGCTTTGGTCAGTATTGGGGCTTATGTCGCGGTATTCGGGTTCGGTGCGGATCTGCAAGAGGCCGTGCCGCCGGAGCTTTGAGAGGTTTGACATGGGTATGCGCCGCAAATCGGATCTGCCGCAGAAAATATGTGCCACCTGTGGCAGGCCCTTCGCGTGGCGCAAGAAATGGGAGAAGGTCTGGGACGAGGTACGCTATTGTTCAAAGAAATGCAGCGGCCAGCGCAAGATGCCGTCAAAATGAGGCACACATCCGGTTGCCTCGTCGCGCCAAACTGCCTAAAGCGCAGGTGGTGAAAAGACTGCAATAAAGGAAACGCGCGCATGACCGGATTTCAGACCAGACATGAACTGCAGGTCGCTGATGTACTTGTCTCTTTCATAGAAGAAAGCGCATTGCCCGGCACAGACATAAAGGCGTCTGATTTCTGGAAAGGGCTGTCGGACCTTGTGCATGAGTTTGGCCCGGAAAACCGCGCATTGCTGGAACAGCGCGCGGCCATTCAGTCCAAGATCGATGACTGGCACATCGCACATCGCGACCAGCCCCATGACCACGAGGCCTATTCCGCGTTTCTGCGCGAGATCGGGTATCTGGTTGAAGAGGGTCCCGACTTTGAAATCGACACGGCGAATGTTGATCCCGAGATTGCCAGCGTGCCGGGTCCGCAGCTTGTGGTGCCCATCACCAATGCACGTTACGCGCTGAATGCGGCGAACGCGCGTTGGGGCAGCTTGTATGACGGGTTTTATGGCACCGATGCCATGGGCTCTCCGGCGCCCAAGGGTGGGTATGATCAGGGGCGCGGTGCGCGCGTGGTTGCACGTGCGCGGGTGTTTCTGGACGAGGCGTTTCCGATTGTCGGGACCAGTCACGCCGATGCGCGCCGCTACATCGTGCACAAAGGGGCCTTGCTGGTGGACGACCAACCCCTTGTCAGCCCGGAAAAATTCATCGGTTACACGGGCCATCCCAAAGCGCCCGACAGCATTGTTCTGCGTAACAATGGCTTGCACGTGAAACTGGTCTTTGACCGCACCCATGCCATTGGTGGGCGCGATCAGGCAGGGCTTGCCGATGTGCAGATGGAAAGTGCGGTCTCCGCGATCATGGATTGCGAGGATTCCGTCGCCTGTGTGGATGCCGAAGATAAAGTCGTCGCCTATGCCAACTGGCTTGGCCTGATGAAGGGCGACCTCGAGGAATCCTTTGAAAAGGGCGGTCAGACGCTGACCCGGCGGCTCAACGGTGATCTGACCCTGACCGGGCCGGACGACGGGGAGGTCGTATTGAAAGGCCGGGCCTTGATGTTGGTGCGCAATGTCGGTCATCTGATGACCAACCCGGCCATTCTTGATCGCGACGGCAACGAGGTCTTTGAGGGCCTGATGGACGCCATGATCACCACGTTGATCGCGATGCATGATCTCAAGCGGGCGGGGGGCAATTCGCTGACCGGGTCCGTCTATGTGGTCAAACCCAAGATGCACGGACCTCAGGAGGTCGCCTTTGCGGATCGCACGTTCACGCATGTCGAGAACGTGCTTGGCCTGCCGCAATACACGGTCAAGCTGGGCATCATGGATGAAGAGCGGCGCACGTCCGTGAACCTGAAAGAATGCATTCGCGCCGCCAAATCGCGGGTCGCTTTCATCAATACCGGGTTCCTGGACCGGACGGGCGATGAAATCCACACCTCGATGGAGGCAGGGCCCTTCAGCCGCAAGGACTTCATCAAGCGCAAGGCGTGGATTGGCGCCTATGAAAACCAGAACGTGGATATCGGTCTGGAATGTGGTCTTTCGGGGCGCGCGCAGATCGGCAAGGGCATGTGGGCCATGCCGGACCTTATGGCCGCGATGCTGGAGCAAAAGATCGAACACCCCAAATCAGGGGCAAACTGTGCCTGGGTGCCCAGCCCGACGGCGGCGACGCTGCATGCGCTGCATTATCACAAGGTCGACGTCTTTGCGGTGCAGCAAAAACTGCGCGCGGGCGGGCGGCGGGCCTATGTGGACACGGTGCTGGATATTCCGCTGGCAACCTATCAGAAATGGACACCGGAACAGGTGCGCCGCGAAGTTGAGAACAATGCGCAGGGAATTCTGGGCTATGTGGTGCGCTGGGTCGATCAGGGGGTTGGGTGTTCCAAAGTACCGGATATGAACGATGTGGGCCTGATGGAGGACCGCGCCACCTGTCGTATTTCGGCGCAGCATATCGCGAACTGGCTGCATCACGGTGTTGTGGATGCGCAGGACGTGATGGCCGCGCTGCGCAAGATGGCGCAGGTGGTGGATGCGCAGAACGCAGACGATCCGCTCTATGTGCCGATGGCTCCGGGATTTGACGGCATCGCGTTTCAGGCGGCGTGCGATCTGGTGTTCAAGGGTCGTGTGCAGCCATCGGGCTATACGGAACCGGTTCTGCACGCACGTCGGCTTGAGTTGAAGGCCCGGGCGCAGGGCTGAGGGGCCATCTGACAGGTTGCAAAAACTGAAAGGCGCGGGGCGGTCTCCATGATCAAGGCCCCGCGACCATTTTCTGCGCGGCAAGTGCCGGTTTGAGCGTGCAGGCGCACTGCGCCTGACCGGTCCGGCGCAAGATCTGCATTGCTAACACGCTCTGTTAACCTTAACTCGTGCAAGGTATAACACCCGAAACGCTCAAGAGGGATGCAGAATGGCTCGTCCGGTCATCGGAATTATTGGCAATGCGTATCTGTTGCATGATCAATACCCCGTGCATGCGGGGGGCACGATGAATTCTGCTGCCATCGCCGAAGTATCCGAATGTGTTCCTTTTATCGTGCCGTCCGATCCAAATTACGTCAGCGTGCCGGATTTGCTTGAGGTCTGTGATGGTTTTCTGTTCACCGGTGGACGGCCCAATGTCCATCCCGAGGAGTATGGTGAGCCTGAGACGCCCGCGCATGGTGAATTCGACCGCGCGCGTGATGCGGTATCGCTTTCCCTGATCCGGGCCTGTGTGGAGCGGGGGCAGCCGTTTTTTGGGGTCTGTCGCGGTTTTCAGGAGGTCAACGTGGCCATGGGGGGCACGCTTTACCCTGAAATCCGGGACCTTCCGGGCCGTATGAATCACCGGATGCCTCCCGACGGGACGTTGGAAGAGAAATTCGAACTGCGACACGCCGTGCGCTTTAGCGAGGCGGGCGTTTTCCATCGTCTGATCGGTACGCGCGAGGTGATGACGAACACGTTGCATGGTCAGGGAATCAAAACCGAAGGCGATCGGATCGTGATTGACGGTCATGCGCCCGATGGCACGCCCGAAGCGATCTACATCGAGGGCGCACCTGGATTTACGCTCTCGGTACAGTGGCACCCTGAGTATAACGCCGCCGCAGACCCGGTGTCGCGCAAGCTGTTCACGGCCTTCGGGGATGCGGCACGCGCATGGGCCACGAAGGGCAGGGCGCATGCGGCGCGCGTCGCCTGAACCCAAGTCTGGGCTGCCTCGGTCAGGCAGCTTTTTCGGCACTTGCCGTGCTTTCCCGGGTCTTTCTTTGAGCAGCGGTTTTTAAGTCGGCACGTCTCAGACAGGCGTGGGTGTTTGAAAAAAATAAAGCTACATCTGACCGCCTGCGATTTCGATGGCCTGTCCGTTGACACTCGCGGCGGCCTCGGAAACGAGCCACATCGCGGCGGCCGAGACTTCCTCCGGGGCGATCAGGCGGTTGTGACGGTTGGCAGAGACCATGATGTCGCGCGCCTCTTGCGTGCTGACACCGGCGCGGGCCGCGATGGAGTCCGTGTTGCGCGTGATAATTTCCGTGTCCACATAGGCTGGACACAACGCATTAAAGGTGATGGGCTTGCCCAGATAATCCTCGCTCAGACCCCGGATCAGGCCGATCATGCCATGTTTTGACGCGGTATAGCACGACGCGCCCTGCAAGCCGCGCAGCCCGGCGATCGAGGACACGGCAATCACGCGGCCCCACGGTGCGCCGCGCATGGTTTTGAGCGCTTCGCGGATGGTCAGAAAGGTGCCGTCAAGGTTTGTCGCCATCATGTTGCGCCAGAAATCCAGATCGGTTTTGTGCAGGGCGCGGCCCTCGGCGATACCGGCATTGGCGATGCAGATCTGAATTGGGCCCCGTGCGGCGACGGCGCGTTCGGTGGTGGCAATCACATCTGCCTGCGCGCGCACATCCATCGCCATGCCATGCAGGCCCGGAGTTTGCGCCGCAACCGCATCCAGCACTTCCTGGCGGCGTCCTGTAATCGTCACTTGTGCGCCCGCGGCGGCGAGGTCTTTTGCGATGGCAAGCCCGATGCCGGTGCCGCCACCGGTCACAAGTGCATGTGCGTTCGCCAGAGTCATGCATGTCCCTCCCTTTGGTTGGCCGCAGCTTAGAGTGGTCTTCGTGCAGCGCAAGCGGCAGGTCTGATCCCAAATGCGTGACAACGCGGGAATTTACTGTTCCGTCGCGAAACAACGCCTTGTCGCCTCACAGCGCGGCGTTGCGGGTCGGTGAAATTGCAGCTACCCAAGGGCTTGATGCACGGCCGAACAGGGTTTTCCGGACGCCTTGGACGATGCAAGTGAAACACGGCACACCCGGCACAAAAGGAGACGTGAAATGAAATGGCTCGATTTGCCGCCGGTCTGGACGCTGGTCTTTGTCACGATTGCCGCGGTGCAGGCGCGCAATTTCTCGCTCGGTCTGAGCCTCGCGCACCCCGTCACCTCGCTGCTGGCGGGGCTGCTGGTGGGGGCGGGGGTGGTCCTGATCCTGCTGGCCGCGATGGAGTTCCGGCGTCACAAAACGACGATCGTGCCGCATCAGGCGCCCGCCCAACTGATCCAGACCGGCGTTTTCAAGCGCAGCCGGAATCCCATCTACCTGGGTGATCTGGCGTTGTTCACGGGACTGGTGTTCTGGCTGGACGCAGTTTTGTCACTGGTGCTGGTGCCTGTCCTTTTCTGGGTGCTGGAAACACGGTTTGTCATCCCGGAAGAGGATAGATTACGCCGCACATTCCGCGCGGATTTTGCGCGATATGCCCAGAAAACGCGCCGCTGGCTGTGATATATACGGCCTCTGGGGGAACACAGACCATCTTGTACCTTGTGCCTTGACCCTGTTGACGCTAGTGGACATCGCACTTCTGTGCACCAGATTGCTCAAAAACGTATCAGACGGGGGAGCTAAAATTGAAGATCGGGACACCAAAAGAGATTTTTGAAGGTGAAGCGCGCGTCGCCATGACGCCGGACAGCGCTTTGCAACTGCAAAAACTTGGTCACACATGCGTGGTGGAAAGCGGCGCGGGCCATAGCGCCGGTTTTTCCGACGCGGATTATGAGGCCGCAGGGGTAGAGGTTGTCAAAACGCCTGCTGCCCTGTGGAAGGCCGCAGATATCGTTGCCAAGGTGCGGGTGCCTTCGGACGCCGAGATGAAACGGCTGCGCGAGGGCCAGACGCTGATCTCCTTCTTCAGCCCCGTCGCGGATGAAGACAAGATGAAGGCCGCCGCAGACAAGGGTGCCACCGTCATCGCGATGGAAATGATCCCCCGGATCAGCCGCGCGCAGAAGATGGACGCGCTGAGTTCCATGGCCAATATCGCAGGCTACCGCGCTGTGATCGAGGCCGGGAACAACTTTGGTCGCTTCTTTACCGGGCAGATCACGGCGGCGGGCAAGGTACCACCGGCCAAGGTACTGGTTGTCGGCGCCGGTGTCGCCGGACTGGCTGCGATCGGGACATCCACGTCTCTGGGCGCGATCACCTATGCGTTCGATGTACGACCCGAGGTTGCCGAACAGGTGCAATCCATGGGCGCGGAATTCGTGTTTCTGGATTTCGAGGAAGAGCAACAGGACGGGGCCGCGACTGGTGGTTATGCGTCGGTCTCCAGCCCGGAGTTCCGCGAAGCACAGCTTGCCAAGTTCCGCGAGTTGGCCCCGGAGGTCGATATCGTCATCACCACGGCCCTGATCCCGAACCGCGAAGCCCCCGAGCTTTGGACCGAAGACATGGTGAAATCCATGAAGGCAGGATCGGTGATCGTCGATCTGGCTGCGGAAAAGGGCGGTAACTGCAAATTGACGGTCATGGGCGAAAAGATCGTGACGGACAATGGCGTGACCATCATCGGCTATACGGACTTCCCGAGCCGCATGGCCACGCAGGCCTCGTCGCTCTATGCCACGAACATCCGTCACCTCATGTCAGACCTCACGCCCGAAAAAGACGGCGTGATCAATCACAACATGGAAGACGATGTGATCCGCGGTGCCACGATCGCGCATGCCAAGGAAGTCACCTTCCCGCCACCCGCGCCCAAGGTTGCCGCCATCGCGGCCGCCCCCAAGAAAGAAGCGCCCAAGGAACTGACGGCCGAGGAGAAGCGCGCCAAGGAAGCGGCGGAATTCAAGACGCAGACCCGCAATCAGGTGGCTTTGCTGGCGGTCGGTGCCGCATTGGTGCTGGCGGTCGGCCTTGTCGCGCCTGCCAGCTTCATGCAGCACTTCATCGTGTTCATTCTGTCCGTGTTCATCGGGTTCCAGGTGATCTGGGGCGTGGCGCACAGCTTGCACACGCCATTGATGGCGGTGACCAATGCGATTTCGTCGATCATCATTCTGGGCGCGATTATCCAGATCGGGTCAAGCTCGTTCCTGATCACGCTTCTTGCGGCGCTGTCGGTCTTTATGGCGTCGATCAATATTTTCGGCGGCTTCCTTGTGACACGGCGCATGCTCGCCATGTTCCAGAAATCGTAAGGGGTAGGGAACAATGGAATTCGGATTTACTATTGCAGCCTATGCGGTTGCGGCGGTTCTCTTTATCCTCAGCCTTGGCGGTCTGAGCGGTCAGGAAAGCGCAAAACGCGCCGTTTGGTACGGCATTGTCGGTATGGCCATCGCTGTTGTGGCGACGCTGATCGGGCCCGGTCAGGGTCTTGGCGTGGTGACGATCGTGCTGATCGCGCTGGGCGCTGCCGTGGGGTATCAACTGGCCACCAAGGTACAGATGACGCAGATGCCCGAACTTGTGGCCATCATGCACAGCCTTGTGGGGCTTGCGGCGGTCTTTGTCGGCTTTAACGCGGATATCATGATCAACAATATGAGTGCGCTTTTCGTGGAAAACGGTGGCGTATTGGGGGCTGTGGGGCCGGATGGTTACACCGCCATCGGCCTGCCCAAGGAAATCTATGACGGGCTGTCCTCCTTCGGGCAGCTGATCGCCAAGAAATCCAATGTCGAGATCAACATCCTCAAAGTCGAACTGGTGCTGGGCATCTGGATCGGTGCAGTCACCTTCACAGGGTCGGTGATTGCCTATGGCAAACTGGCGGGCAAGGTGGACACATCGGCCAAGAAACTGCCGGGCGGCCATTTGTTGAACGCAGGTGCGGCGGCATTGTCATTGCTTTTTGCCGCGATGTACCTCGGCGGCTCTGGCAGCTGGACGCTTGTGCTGTTGACGTTGCTTGCGCTGTTCATCGGCTATCACCTCATCATGGGGATCGGCGGGGCGGATATGCCCGTGGTCGTTTCGATGCTCAACAGCTATTCCGGCTGGGCGGCGGCGGCGATCGGTTTCTCGCTCGGCAACGATCTGTTGATCGTGGTCGGCGCGCTTGTCGGCTCCTCCGGTGCGATCCTCTCCTACATCATGTGCAAGGCGATGAACCGGTCTTTTGTCAGCGTGATCCTCGGTGGCTTTGGTGGCCCTGCGGGCGAACAGATGGCGGTTGAGGGTGAGCAGGTCGCCATTGAAGCGGACGGTGTTGCCACGGCCCTGAATGAAGCTGACAGCGTCATCATCATCCCCGGATATGGTATGGCTGTGGCGCAGGCGCAGCAGGGTGTCGCCGAATTGGTGCGTAAATTGCGCGCCAAGGGTAAAAACGTTCGTTTTGCGATACACCCGGTGGCGGGGCGCTTGCCCGGTCACATGAACGTGCTGCTGGCGGAGGCAAAGGTGCCCTATGACATCGTGATGGAGATGGACGAAATCAACGATGATTTCCCGGACACGGATGTGGCGATCGTGATCGGGTCCAATGACATCGTGAACCCGGCGGCGCAGGATGATCCGAACTCGCCCATCGCCGGGATGCCGGTGCTGGAATGCTGGAAGGCAAAGCAGGTGTTCGTGTCCAAGCGCGGGCAGGGCACAGGCTATTCGGGGATCGAAAATCCGTTGTTCTTCAAGGACAACACGCGGATGTTCTACGGCGATGCCAAGGCCAGCCTCGACAAGCTTTTGCCGATGATTGACTAGGTTCGATGCGCCTGCGCGCTTTGCGCGACCGGGGCGCGCGTGTGAAATGAATGAAAGCCCGGCACATTGGTGTCGGGCTTTTTCAATTGATTGGTGCCGTGACGCGGGCGGTATGGCCGGTGAGGTTGCTCATTGGGGCAGTGCACTTTTGGCACGCGGTTGCCGCAGCGTGTGGCACCGATGTTCGCTTGGTGCCTCAGAGCTTCAGCCGAAGGTTTGCCGCTAAAGCGTCATGCGAAAAACCTGAATCACGTAACGCTGCCTGAAATCAAGGATTTCAACGCGTTACGTGATATGCGATGTTTCAGGTATTTCGTCAGACGCTCTAAGTTGCGCTGACACGGTGGTTTTTGGGAGGCTCAAGGCCGGTCAGTCAGTGGGCAGTATACGATTGCACTCCGTTAACATATTGAAAACTATTCAGAAAATAATTGACATCGTTTGCTTCTACGCTATCCCTCACTGCAGACTGGAGATGTTTTTGATGCCGCCAATCGACGATCACCCGCTGCGCTATAAAATGGCGAATGAACTGCATGCGCGGCCCTTTCCATCCATGGAGGCGCCCTGTTCTGCGGCCTATATCGCGATCAAGCAGCCCAATGACGCCGTCAGCCGTGACCGGCAGAAGGATCTGGAGCATCTGATCGCGCTGCTGGATCGCTATGGTGCGCCCCACCCGCAACCGGGGGCCACGCATTACTATGGTCAGATTGGCAAGCACTGGCTCAAATGGGAGCAGCATACGGAGTTTGTGACCTATACGGTTTTTCGCGAAAGTGCGCCGAAACGCGCGTTTGATCCGGCGGAATTCGAGGTCTTTCCGGGCGATTGGCTGGAACAGGCCCCGGGGCAGCGGGTGACATCCGTTCTGATCGACATTCGCGAGCGCCCGGAAACCGACGCTGAAATCACCGAAAACCTGGATGAGTGGTTTGTGACCGAGAGCCTTGCCGCAGCCTGCGTGCTGGACAATTCAGGAGTTGTGGCGGGCGACTTTCGCATAGATGAGAACGGACACCTGCGTTTTGCGGTCTTTGCAAATGCCGGGACGAATGAGCGCCGTGTCGGGCGGATTGTACAGCGGCTGTGTGAGATCGAGACTTATAAGTCCATGTCGATGCTGGGGTTCGCGCGGGTCCGGTCGTTGCAGCCAAAGCTGAACACGCTGGATACGCAGCTGACCGGCCTGATGAGTGCGATGTCGGATGACAAGGCCAGCGCCGAAGAGACGTTGAATGATCTTTTGTCCATATCGGCCGAACTTGAGACGCTGTCTGCGCAATCCTCTTTTCGGTTCGGGGCGACGGGGGCCTATGAGGCGCTCGTCAATCAGCGCATCGAGGCGCTGCGTGAAGAGCGGTTTCAGGGCCGACAGCACTTTGCGGAATTCATGATGCGGCGCTATGCGCCGGCGATGCGGACCGTGACCTCGGCAGAGCGTCGGCTGGAAGCGATGTCGAGCCGTTCTATCCGCGCCTCGAACCTGTTGCGGACAAGGGTGGATGTGGAGCGCTCAGCGCAGAATCAGGCCTTGCTGGAAAGCATGGACCAACGGTCGGATCTGCAACTGAGGTTGCAGCGCACGGTTGAGGGGCTGTCTGTGGTTGCGATCAGTTATTACGCGGTGTCGCTGGTTGGCTATACCCTGTACCCCATGGCGCAGGCGACGGGCATCACCAAGGGCACGCTGAGCGCATTGGTCACCTTGCCGGTTGTGGCGTTTGTCTGGTGGGCCATCCGGCGCTTGAGGGCCAAGGTCGAATAGATCAGCCGTGTTTCGGGGGGCGGCGCAGCGGCGCTCTTTGCGCTGCGCGAAAGACGCCCCGCCCGCCGTCCCATATCGGTGCTGTGTCAGCGTCCGCGAATACGGGGGTCGAGGGCGTCGCGCAGCCCATCGCCCAGGTAATTGACGGATAAGACCGTCAGGGAGATCAATATACCGGGCAGCATCACACGTTCGGGGAATTCTTCCATGCGGGGGACGGCATCGGATAGGAGCTTGCCCCAGGTTGGAAAATCCGAGGGGAACCCGACGCCGAGGAAAGACAATGCGCTTTCCGTGATGATCGCCGTGGCAAGGCCAAGGGTCGCCGAGACCATGATTGGTGAGATCACATTGGGCAGCAGGTGGCGGCGTATGATCAGGAATGGTGTGGTGCCGATCGAGCGGGCAGCGAGGACGAACTCCCGCTCCTTCAGGGCGAGGATTTCGCCCCGGACGATCCGCGCCGTCGGCATCCAGGATGTGATCCCGATGACGCCGACGATCAGGATGAACATGCCGCCTTCGGGGCCGAAGGCCGCGCGCAGTGGTTGGCGAAACAGCGTTACCGCGACCAGCAACAGAGGCAGGATCGGCAGTGATAAAAACAGGTCCGTGATGCGCATCAGAACGCCGTCGAGACGTTTGAAATAACCAGCGATCACCCCGACGGCTGTACCGATCAGCAAGGACAGCACCATGGCAGCCCAGCCCACCGCAAGAGAGGCCTGACCGCCCGCGATCAGCGTCGCCATGATATCGCGACCAAGGTTGTCCGTGCCAAGCGGGCGTGACCACAGCACCTTGGCATCGGCGTCCCAGAGCGCTGTGTAAATGGGGCGCAAATCCTTGTTGCGGATGTCCAGCGCCTTTGCATCCACCTGCCAGATCAGTGGGCCGAGCAGTACAAAAAGCGTGATGAAGGCCAGAAAGCCACCCCCGATCAACGCGCCCTTGTGCTTGCGGAACTGATCCCAGACGTCTTTCCACTGGGAGCGCGGTTCTTTCTGCGGTTCCTTGTCCTTGAGCGCGCCGAAGCTTTCGATTTCCGTATTCTGATCAGTCATAGCGGATCCTCGGGTCAAGAACGCCGTAGAGCACATCTGCGATCAGGTTGAAAAATACGATCAGGATGGCGAAAATGAAGGTGAGCGTCATGACCATCGGCAAATCATTGGCAAAAAGTGCGGTGAGCAGCAATTGACCAATCCCGTTCACCTTAAACAGGGTTTCGGTGATGATGGCGCCGCCAAAAATCGACGGCACGCCCAGAGCGATCACCGTGATGATCGGGATCATCGAGTTGCGCAGCACATGCACCATGACCACGACGCTCTCCTTGAGGCCCTTTGCGCGGGCTGTGCGCACATAATCCTGATTGAGGTTGTCGAGCATCGAGGCGCGCATGAAGCGGCTGATCTGCGCGGTGGTTTGCAGGGCGAGCACCATGACAGGCATGATCATCTGTTGCAGCTGCACTTTGAAGCTTGCCCAGTCCGTGACCTCGTGGGTGGTGTCATAGATCGAGGGCAACCAGCCGAGGTTCACCGAAAAGATCACGATGACCAGAACGCCGGAGAAGAACGGGGGGATCGAAAAGCCGATCATGGAAACGAATGTCCCGGCCTGATCAAAGAGCGAGTATTGTTTGTATGCCGAGTAAATCCCGATCGGCAGGGCAATCAGGATACCCACGATATAGGACATGCCAACCACCCAGAGGGTTTGTGGCAGCCGCTGGATGACGATGTCCATCACCGGTGAGCGAGTCTGCCAAGAGATGACACGTAGCTTGCCTTCGGAAAACGATGTGCCGAACCAATGGTCGATCAGTACCTGCGGTTCGACCCAGAAGAACTGCACCAGCCATTTCCAGTATTGCACATGGATCGGCTCACCAAGGCCAAGCGCCTCGCGCATCAGCTGTTTGACTTCGGGTGGCACCGTCAGCGGAACCTGTGACATCGGATCGCCCGGTGCCAGTTGCAACAGCAGGAAAATGACGATGCTGATGAAAAGCAGCGTCGGGATTGCAAGAACCAGTCGCCTGATGGTGTATGTCAGCATGCCTGCGCTTTCATTGCGTCGTTCTTGCTATTGGTGCGGGCCGTCTTGCCTTCTGGCAATCGGGTCGGTCGTGTTCAGGGTGCAGGGCAGGCCGAAAGCGGATGCCCTGCACATGTGTCATTCAGCCGTCCTTGCGGTACCAATCCGCGATGTTCCACAGTTCGCTGTCCCAGTCGGACATCTTGATCCCGCCCAGGGTGTTGGCATGTGCTGAGGGGCTGCCGCGGTGTATCAGCGGAATGATCGACCAGCTTTGCACGAGCATGTCATTCATTTTCCTTGCCAGTTCGCCGCGTTCCGCGAGATCGGTGGTGGTGGACATCTGCTGCACCAAAGCGTCATATTCCGGGTCGCAGAACCGTTGGATGTTGTTTCCCTGCCACTGCGTTTGCGGGCGTGGGATATCGGCGCAGACCCAGTTGCCCATATAGGCTTCGGGATCAACCCCGGCAAAGTTGTTGGTATACATTTCCACATCGGCATAGAATTTCTGGAACGTATCAGGGGAACCGGGATCGCCCCCAAAGAAGACCGATGCGTCGATATTGCGCAATTCGGTTTCGACACCGATCTGACGCCACCAATCCTTGATCAGGGCCTGCGTGTCCTGACGCACGGCGTTGGTGGATGTCTGGAACAGGATGGACAATTCGACCCCGTCCTTGTCCCGCACGCCATTGCCATTCGTGTCAACCCAGCCTGCCGCATCGAGAACGGCGTTTGCGCCCTCAATGTCCTGTACGAGGCAGGCATCATTGGCAGTTGAGGCGTAAAGTTCGGGGGCGGGGAGCACGTTGCAGGTCGGCTGCCCGCCGGCGCCATATCCGATTTCATCAATCAAGGCGCGGTCAATGGCCATGGAAAGCGCCTGACCCACCGCCGGATCCGTAAGGAAGGGATGCGCGTTTTCGCCGTTCATGAAGACAGAGCGTTGATCCGGGCCAAGCAATGGATCCGGATTGGTCTGGTTCAGGTGCAGCCGCTCGACCGACGTGCCGTAGGCGGTGATCACGGTGCCCCTGCCGGCTTCTTCCATGCGCGACAGAACATCGGGGGCAAGCTGCAGGTTCCAGGCGTAGTCGAATTCGCCTGTTTCCAGCACCGAACGCGCCGCCGCCGCCGCATCGCCGCCACCTTTCAGCGTGACCCGGGCAAAGGCAGGTTTGCTCGCATCGCGGTAGTTTTCATTGGCCACATAGGTAATCACGTCATTGGGGCGGAATTCCTCAACCACGAAAGGGCCGGTCCCGATGGGGCCGAAATTGGCTTCGGTGCATTCGGGGGCGCGCGCACCAAGGCACTCCTGAAATTGCGCTTTTTGCAGGATCGGGGCTTCTGCCCCTACGAAGGCCGTATAGGGGAACGGTTTGGGGGTGTCGAAACTGATTTTGACACCACGCTCACCGACAGCTTCAATCGCGCTGATGCCGTCAAAGTAACTCAGCGATGCGCAACCGCTTTCGGGGTGTGTGCAATATTCATAAGTGAACAGGATGTCATCAGCCGTAACAGCGGTGCCATCGGACCAGACAAGGCCCTCACGCAATGTCCAGGTGATCGAGGTCTGATCCTTTGCAACGCCGCCGTTTTTGACCGTCGGGATGTCTTCGGCCAGCCAAGGGACCATCTCGCCCATTTCATTGAACCGGGCGAGGGATTCCAGCACGAGGCTTGCCGCTTCGTTTTCCTTGGTGCCCCCGGATAAAAACGGGTTCAGCGTCGAGGGGGCTTGCCAGTAAATGATATTGAGCTGCCCGTCGCGTCCGCGTTCGCCCTCATGCCCGTCGGCAAGGACGGCGGGGGCAAAGCTGGCGGTCGCGACTGCGCCCATCAGTAATGTTTTCAGTTTCATAATATTCTCCCAATTGGACACCGAAATGCCGGTTGTTCCCATGCGTTCAAGACGCCTTTTTGTTGAGCGACCGGGTGGGGGCGATTTGGGCTGGCGCGCAACCGCCTGCCTTATTAAAACGCGCTCCACTGTGCGCTTAGGAGTATCACAGCATGTTTCTGAGAAAATGCAAGGGTTGTGATACCGCAAACAGTCGAAACAGCCGCCTTAAGTTTGACAGTTGTGCGTTCTTGGCCTTAGCGTCGTCAAACAAGGAGCTGAGGCGCATATGCTAGATCACGAAATGCAGGGCCAGGACATCCATCCGATCGCGCAGATCAAGGGGCTGAGGGTGGAGTTTCAGACCAAGGATGGCCCCGTGCTGGGGGTTGAAAACGTGTCATTTGACATCAACCCCGGTGAGACCGTCTGCGTGGTCGGGGAAAGCGGGTCCGGCAAATCCGTGTCGTCCCTGTCGCTGATGCGGCTGGTGGAATTCGGTGGCGGTGCGATCACCGGCGGTCAACTGCTGTTTGACCGGGCGGAAGCGGCAGATATCGACCTCGCCAATACCGATCCCGAGGTGATGCGCAGCATTCGCGGCAATGAGATCGGCATGATCTTTCAGGAACCGATGACGGCGCTCAACCCGGTCTTTACGGTGGGTCGGCAGTTGACCGAAGGATTGCGCTTGCACAAAAAGCTCAACCGGAGCGAGGCCGAGGCACGCGCGCTGGAACTGCTGCGCGAGGTTCGGATACCGGAACCTGAACGGCGGCTGACGCAATATCCACATGAGTTGTCGGGGGGCATGCGCCAACGGGTAGTGATCGCCATGGCGCTGGCCTGCAAGCCCCGGCTTTTGATCGCGGATGAACCCACGACAGCGCTCGACGTCACCATTCAGGCGGAAATTCTGGCCCTGATGGACCGTCTCAAGCGCGAAACGGGCACGGCGGTGATGTTTATCACCCATGACATGGCCGTCGTGGCGCAGATGGCGGACCGTGTGGTTGTGATGTTTCGCGGCAACAAGGTCGAGGGAGGGCCCGGTCGAAACCATCTTTGAAAACCCGCAACACCCCTACACCAAGGCACTGCTGGCTGCCGTGCCCAAATTGGGGGAAATGACGGGCAAACGGTTTCCCGAACCGATGAAGCTGCTCGGGCGTGAAGGCCGCGCGATCAACCCGATCCCGGGTAGGGATGAGGTGTTGTTGAGCGTCAAGAACCTGATCACCCGCTTTCCGGTCAAAGGCGGGTTTTTCCGCCGGACGGTGGCAAATGTTCATGCGGTTGAGGACTTGTCCTTCACCATCAACAAGGGCCAGACGCTGAGCCTTGTGGGGGAATCCGGCTGTGGAAAATCGACCGCTGGCCGCTCGATCCTGCGGCTGGTTGATCCGATGGCGGGGGAGGTCCGGCTGGGCGACAAGGACATCATGGCATTGGATGCCAAAGGCTTGCGCGCGGCGCGGCTTGACATGCAGATGATCTTTCAGGACCCTTTCGCCTCGCTGAACCCGCAAATGCAACTGGCCGATCAGGTCGCGGAGCCGATCCGCAATTACGGCACGCTCAAGGGGCAGGCGGTCGCGGACCGGGTTGCGATGCTGTTTGACCGGGTGGAACTGCCGCGCAGTTTCATGCGCCGTTTTCCGCATGAGTTGTCAGGCGGGCAGCGTCAGCGCGTGGCGATTGCGCGGGCTCTGGCTCTGAACCCCAAGCTGATCATCGCGGATGAGGCGGTTTCCGCACTGGATGTGTCGGTGCAGGCGCAGGTGCTGAACCTGATGATGGAACTGCAATCCGAATTGGGCATTTCATTCCTGTTCATCAGCCACGACATGGCCGTCGTCGAGCGTGTCAGCCATCATGTCGGCGTCATGTATCTGGGTCGGATCGTAGAACTCGGGCCGCGCGCCAGCGTCTTTGAAAACCCACAACACCCCTACACGCAGGCCCTGATGAAAGCTGTGCCGATTGCGGACCCGCGTCAGCGCAAAGACGAAAAAGATCTGAATTTCAAGCCCATTCCCTCGCCTATTCATCCGGTGGGATATGAGCCTGAACCCTCTGTCTATCGCGAGGTCGCGCCGGGCCACAGGATTCTGGAAACGGACAGTGGCTATTAGGCCCGCCCCGAAGGTGCCTGCTGTTGGAATTCAAATGTTGGCGCGGGCCGTGGGCGCGTTTATCGCGGGCCGTGTCGCTGTGATTTATGGAGGATATGGACGATGACCGACCGCCTTTCGCCGCTCGAACTGATGCAGCGGCTCGTCGCTTTTCCCACGGTGAGCAGAGACACGAATATTCCGTTGATCGACTGGGTTGCCGGGTATCTGGCGAGCCACAACATCGAAAGCCACCGTTACATTGACCCCGAACAGCCCAAGCACGCGTTGTTTGCGCATGTCGGACCCTGGCAGGAAGGCGCAATTGTGTTGTCGGGGCACACGGATGTCGTGCCGGTGGATGGCCAGCCCTGGGATAGCGACCCGTTCGAGGTGGTGGAAAAAGACGGCAAGTATTTTGGCCGGGGTACTTGCGACATGAAGGGGTTTGACGCGCTGGCCATCTGGGCCCTCGTCGAAGCGCAGTATGCCGGCGTTAAACGACCGCTGCAAATCGCGCTGAGCTTTGATGAAGAGGTCGGCTGCACCGGTGCGCCCCCAATGATCGACGCGATGCAACCCGTCCTGCCAAAGGGCGCTGCCGTCATCGTGGGCGAGCCGTCGATGATGCAGGCGGTGTCGGGTCACAAGGGGGGCAGCGGCTTTGATACGCATATCCGGGGCTTTGAAGTGCACAGCTCTCTGATGGACCGGGGCGTGAATGCCATCATGTTCGGGGCCAAGCTGATCGAATGGGCGAATGCCACGAACGCCGCAAATCGCGATGCGGTGCCCGGCGTTCTGGCGCAAGCCTTCGACCCACCTTACACCACGCTTCATGTGGGGCAGATCAGTGGCGGAACGGCGCATAACATCACGGCCAAGGATTGCAATTTTGCGATGGATTTCAGGGTCGTGCCCGGAGAATCCAAGGCCGAATGGGAGGCGCGCTACCGCGATGTTGTCGCGGATGTGGAACGGCAGATGCAAGCCATCGTCCCTGACACATTCATCGAGATCAGCGAAAGGTTCAATGTGCCCGCCCTCGCCCCGGAGGAAAATGGCGAGGCGGAAACACTGGTGCGCAGTCTGACCGGTGACAACGCAAGCCATGTGGTGAGCTATGGCACCGAAGCCGGACAGTTTCAGGAGGCCGGATATTCAGCGATCATCTGCGGGCCGGGGGATATTGCGCAAGCCCATCAGCCCAACGAATTCATCACCAAGGCACAATTCGACGCCGGTCATGGTTTTATGCAGCGCCTGATCGCGCGGCTTTGCAGATAAGGGCGTGCGTCGCATCTTTTCTTGAACGGGGTATGTGCAGCGAGGCACAGGCTGGCACGGGACGCGTTTTGTGACCTGGGTGGTGCCACGGCACGTTTTGTGGCAGATGATGGACAACGGGCGATGCTGCTGAAAACAGGGCAAAGCAGTGCGCCATTGCCCTGTTACAACCAACACCATGCGGGCCAGGCGAGCCGCCACCCCGGGCGAGGTGCGCACCATGTCAGAGCCCGATCAATCCCGGCATCGGCTGGCCGCTGAAACCAATGCCGACGCCGATTTGCGCGAGGCGCTTGCTCCGCGCGGTCATAACTGGCAAACCCTGATCCATATCGCCCTTCAGGAGAGACCTCTGATGCCCATCAAGAACCGATTTTCCGAGCTTCAGTCTGAAATCGCTGCGTGGCGTCAGGATCTGCACGCACATCCCGAACTGCAGTTTGATACGCACCGCACGGCAGCGCTGGTGGCGGAGAGACTTGCGGCCTTTGGGTGCGATGAGGTGGTGACCGGGATCGGGCGCACGGGTGTGGTTGGCGTGATAAAGGGCCGCACTGACAGCTCGGGCCATGTGGTCGGGTTGCGTGCGGATATGGATGCCTTGCCCATTCCCGAAGAGACCGGCGTGGATTATGCCTCAACTGTGCCCGGCAAGATGCACGCCTGTGGTCACGACGGGCATACGGCGATGCTGCTGGGGGCGGCGAAATATCTGTGCGAAACGCGCAATTTTGATGGGACGGCCATTGTGATTTTTCAGCCCGCCGAAGAGGGGGGCGGTGGTGGGCGCGAGATGTGCGAAGACGGGTTGATGGACCGCTTCGGTATTCAGGAAGTCTATGGCATGCACAACTGGCCCGGTCTCGAGACAGGCAAGTTTGCGATCCGTCAGGGTGCGTTTTTCGCAGCCACCGATATTTTCGAAATTGAGATCGAGGGCAAAGGCGGGCATGCAGCCTTCCCGCATCAGACGATTGACCCCACGTTGGTCGCCAGTCACATCGTTGTGGCGGCCCAATCCATCGCAAGCCGAAACGCGGACCCCATTGAGCAGGTGGTCATGTCGATCACCTCGTTTGAGACTTCATCGCATGCCTATAACGTGATCCCGCAGACGGTTACGCTGAAAGGCACAGCGCGCACCATGAGCACCGCGATGCGAGACGTGGTCGAAGAGCGGCTGACAAAAATCGTCGAAGGGACAGCAGAGAATTTTGGCGCAAAGGGCCGGATCAACTATATGCGCAACTATCCCGTGACGGTGAACCATCCGGCGCAGACCGAGTTTGCAGCCGAGGTGGCCAAGAAAGTTGCGGGCGATTGTGCGGATGCGGAATTGGTCATGGGGGGCGAGGATTTCGCCTTCATGCTTGAAGAGCGTCCCGGTGCCTATATTCTGATGGGCAATGGCGCGAGCGCGCGGCTCCATCATCCCGAATATAATTTCGACGACGACGCCATTCCCGCCGGGTGTAGCTGGTGGGCCGAAATCGTGGAACAACGCATGCCGGCGGCCTGAAGCGTCATGTGAAATCCTGACCCGTCCACACCGCTGCCCCGGATTCCAAGAATTCATGACGGTATGTCGTCAGGTGCAAGGGCCAACTGCCTTGCGTCAAGCGCGCCCGAGCAGACCATGGTAGATGTGGAGAATGGACGCGGCTTCCTTCTCGATTGAAAAATTCTTGACCACGTTTTCACGTGCGGCCGTGGCAAAACTGGCGCGCATCTCTTCATCGACCAGCAGTCGCCGCAAGTTGGCTGTGATCGCGTCAACATCATCAACCTCGACCAGATTACCGGTCACGCCGTCCTCGATCAGCTCTTCAAACGCGCCGACGCGTGTGGCGACCACGGGCGCGCCGCACGCCATGGCCTCCAGCGGTGTCAGGCCAAAGCCCTCCCAACGCTGCGGTGCAATGTATAAGTCAAGCGCCTGAAAATGCAGCGACAGTTGGTCGATTGGCACCTCATCGCGAAACAGGATGCGGTCTGACAACCCGGCGGCTGCGACCTCATCCTTGAGCTCCTGCAGATAGGTTTTATGCTCTTCGGTCGCGCGACCCATCATCAGCGCCCTGCCGTGGGGCACCTCAGAAAAGATGCTGATCATCGCTTTGATAAAAAGATCGTTGCCTTTCTGATGGCGAATGCGCCCGAAACAGCCGACCAAAGGGCCATCCACTGGCAAATCAAGTGTGGCGCGCAGAGCCTCCCGGTTCTCGACAGGGCTGAAAAGCACGGTGTCGATACCGTGGTGTATGACAGTTGCGTCGCGTTCCAAGTAGCCCGCCGATTTCGCGGATGTGGCGATGACCGCATCCATCTGGCGAATGAGCCAGCGGGTAAAGCCCGTATGCCGGCGCTGCGCGGCGGAGGTGAAAAGCAGTTTCAACCGTTTCCCCGCAAGATATTTCAGCGCCAGCCCGGCGACCATTTCCACATTGCGCCGGGCATGCCAGACGCGCGCGCCAGAGGGGCCGGAGCGGGGCAGGCGCAGCAATCCACGGGGGGGCAGGTTGGGCACTTCGCCGGGCAGGTCAGGGCCCGAAGCCACAATCGCGATGTCGCGCGCCTGCAACGGCACAAGACGGATGACGGTCGATGTGACGCCGGAATGCCGCCGTTTGAAATTGGGCGCAATCACCTCGATCTCTCGAAGGGCGGGGATCTGGGCAGGGGACATCAGCGGACCTCACCTTGCAAATCCAGCGCACGGATCAGCCGCGTGGCAATCGTGCTGGTCTGGGATGACTTGCCGCGCACATAATCGCGCGCGGCCCGGCCCGTCGCTTCCATCACCGCGGTGTCGTTGAGCATCTTGTCAACCGCTTGGGCCAGTTCCGCATCATCCTTGACGAATTGCACGACACCGGCTTGGGTCATCTCGGCATATGTTTCGCTGAAATTGAAAACCTCCGGACCGGAGATGACACCCGACCCGCTCAGCGTGACCTCAAACGGGTTATGCCCGCCAATAGGTTTCAGCGACCCACCAAGGAAAATGGCGTTGGACAGAGCATACCAATTGCCCAACTCGCCCAAAGTATCGGCAAGATAGACGTTGCGGTTGCCCGGTAACTCATCCTGCGAGCGCACACGGAAACTCAACCCCTCTTCCTCGATCAATTGCACGACCTCCTTGCTGCGCTCGGGGTGGCGCGGTGCCAGGAGCAACAGAAGATCCGGATTATCTGCCAAAAGCCGGACATGCGCGCGCAACACGATTTCCTCTTCGCCCTTGTGGGTTGAGGCCGCGACCCACACACGCCTGCCTTTCAGGCTGGTGCGAATTTTTGCAAGCGTTTCAGGGTTTTGCTGCAAGGGGGCCGCCAGTGATTTGAGGTTGATGCCACGCGCCACCCGATCGGCAGGGGCGTGCATATCCACCATCGCCTGCGCCATCTCGTCGTTCTGGGTCAGGATCAGATCGAACGTGCCCAGCACGAAGGCCGCCGTTTTGGGCCGCCGCTGCCATGCCTTTTGCGAGGTCGCACTCAGGCGGGCGTTCACAAGGATCATCTTTGCGCCGCTGTCCCGCGTCAGGCGCAGCATTTGAGGCCACAGCTCGCTTTCCACGAAAACCACACACTCCGGACGCCAGTGCCGGATGAACCGACGCACCGGACCGGGCGCATCAAGGGGGGCAAACTGGTGCACCGTGCGCGGGGGCAGGTGGTTTGCCACCATCTTGGCCGATGTGGCCGTGCCAGAGGTGATCAGAAAATGGGCGCGCGGCATCTGCCGCCCCATTTCACCGATCAGTGACAGGACCGACATGCTTTCGCCAACCGAGGCTGCATGGAACCAGATCAGCGGGCCGGCGCCTGCGCGGGTGGCCGTGGCATGGCCCAGTTTTTCATGCGCGCGCAGGATTGATACGCCTGCGGCGCGCAATTTCCGGGTTTCAATCCAGGCAAAGAACGGGACGAGCAGCGCCGTTGCACCGACATAGAGATGGTAGAGCAAAGGGGGGCGCATGGCGCAGGTCAGCCGCCCGTATGGCTCATGTGGCGCGGCATCTGACCGTCAAGGCGCTGGCGCGAGTAGTCAAAGTCATGGCCCTTGGGCTTGCGTGCGATGGCGGCGCGGATCGCCTCTTGCAGCGGGGCATCATCCTCCGGGTGGGCGCGCAGCGGCGCGCGCAGATCGGCGGCGTCTTCCTGGCCGAGGCACATGAACAATTCTCCGGTGCAGGTCAGGCGCACGCGATTGCAGCTTTCGCAGAAATTGTGGCTGAGCGGCGTGATGAAGCCGATTTTCTGACCTGTCTCCTCCAACCTGACATAGCGCGCAGGACCGCCGGTTCGTTCGGCCAGATCGGTGACGGTGTAATGTTCGGCATAACGTGCGCGCACGTCTTTGAGCGACCAATACTGATCCAGCCGGTCCTCGTTTCCGATGTCGCCCATCGGCATCACCTCGATCCACGTCAGATCGACGCCGCGCGCGGCGCACCACTCGGTGATCGTGGGCAACTCATCTTCATTGAAGTTCTTCAGCGCAACAGCGTTCAGCTTGACCCGCATGCCGACCGCCAGAGCCGCATCAATGCCCCGCAGTACCTGAGGCAGGCGTCCCCAGCGCGTGATATCTGCAAATTTCTGTTCGTCCAACGTGTCAAGCGATACATTGACCCGCCGCACACCCGCCGCATAGAGGTCTGCGGCAAACCGTTCGAGTTGGCTGCCATTCGTGGTCAGCGTCAACTCTTTCAAGGTGCCCGCATCAAGGTGGCGCGACATGCTTTGGAAAAAAGTCATGATGCCTTTGCGCACCAAAGGTTCCCCGCCGGTGATCCGCAGCTTTTCCACGCCGAGGCCCACAAAGGTCGAACACATGCGGTCAAGCTCTTCGAGCGTCAGCAACTCTTTCTTGGGCAGGAACGTCATGTTTTCCGACATGCAATAGACGCAGCGAAAATCGCAACGATCGGTTACGGAAACACGCAGGTATGTGATCGCGCGGGCGAAGGGATCAATCAACGGAGCATTCATGCATTAACAAGTAATGGTCCGCGCGCGGGGCGGCAAGCATATAACGTCAAAAGTGGCGTGCGATCGTGTCACGCCCGCCGCGTTTGAAACGGCCTACCCTTTGACGGGGGAGAGAATGAAGGTGGGATCGTTGTCAATCGTGGTTTGATTGCGCGTTTCCCAGTATTCCGCGATGCCGTCCGGGCCCTTATCCTCTGCCCAATTGGCCAACACATCGCGCTCGCCTGCGTAGTCCATGAACGGCACCGCGTAGCCGCAACTGGTCTGTACCATGTCAATCGTGACATCGTAGATCTGGCGCGCGGCGATGGATGGTGGAAATTCGCTGTTCAATGCGTCAAAATCCCCATCGCGCGGGTGCAGCGTGCGCGCCGTTCCGTAAACCCTCAGGATCAAGGGTTTTTTCTCGAACCCGCACCACATCAGGGTCATGCGGTTGATCTGGGCAAGATGCCCTGCGGTCTCATTCCCCGACCCGGTGAGGTTGCGCCAGATGATACGGTCTGGTCCCAGAACACGCAGGCTGTCCATCCCTTTCGGGGACACATTCACCCGCCCACCGGGGCCTGCCGTGGCGCAGAAAAAGAGATGCTGAGCCGCGATGAATTTCGTCAGGGTGTCGTTGAGGTTTTCATATTGTGTGGCCACAGGGTTCTCCGTGTCATGATCAGAAAGTGCCGGCCCGGGGTTCGGGTTTGCGTCGATCGCCTGAGTTTCATCGCATGTGGCGCGGTTTTTTGCAAAACCCAAGTACTTGAGGCTGCGCCAGAATTGTTTTTTCAGGTCATCGCTGGGCTTTGCAGGCTGTTGCGGGGCCGCAGCGATTTGAAATCGCACCCTGCGCGGGGCGGCGACACGCCTGCGCGCCGGATTTGCTACTCGACCGTCACCGACTTTGCCAGGTTGCGTGGTTGATCCACATCCGTTCCTTTGGCCACAGCGGTGTGATAGGCCAGCAGTTGGGCGGGTATCGCGTATAGGATGGGTGTCAAAACCGATGAAATCTGCGGCATTTCAATCGTTGCGAAAGCCTCTTGTCCGAACTCTTCAATACCGGTGGCGTCAGATACAAGGATGACCCGCCCTTTGCGCGCCATCACCTCCTGCATGTTGCTGACGGTCTTTTCAAACAGCGCATCGCGGGGTGCCATCACGACCACGGGCACATGTTTGTCAATCAGCGCGATAGGGCCATGTTTGAGTTCACCTGCTGCATAGGCTTCGGCATGTATATAGCTGATTTCCTTTAATTTTAATGCCCCTTCCAATGCGAGCGGGTACATCAGTCCGCGCCCCAGAAACAGTACATCGCGGGCCTCGGACAGCTTGATCGCGGCCTGATGCATTTCGGCATTGGCCCCGAGTGCCGTGCTGACGATATTGGGCAGATCGCGCAGATCGGACAGATGCCGTGCGAGCGTTTTGGCATCCACCTCACCGCGGTCCTGCGCGGCACGCAGCGCCAGAAGCAACAAGACCGTCAGTTGGCATGTGAACGCTTTTGTGGAAGCGACGCCAACCTCGACACCCGCATGGATCGGCAGCACCAGATCGCTTTCCCGCGCGATGGAACTTTCGGGGACGTTGATCACGGACAGGATCGTATCGCTCTTGCCGGCGCAGTAGCGCAGGGCGGCCAGCGTATCGGCAGTTTCACCGGACTGGCTGACGAACAGCGCAGCCGAGCGCGCCGGGATCGGCGGCTCGCGGTAGCGAAATTCGGAGGCCACATCCACTTCGACCGGGATGCGCGCAATCTGCTCGAACCAGTATTTCGCCGTCAGGCAGGCGTAATAGGCCGTGCCACAGGCCACCATTGTCAACCGGTCGATGGCGGTAAAATCAATGTCGGGTTTGGGCAGGATGATTTGCCCGTCGCTGGAAATGTAATGCCCCAGAGCCTGCGCAATCACCCCGGGTTGCTCAGCGATTTCCTTGGCCATGAAGTGTTTGTGACCGGCCTTGTCGATGCGGGTGTTGTCGATCTGGATGGTCTTGACTGCGCGGGTTGCAGGGTTTCCCGCAGCGTCGGTGATCTGCAGGCTGGTGCGTGTGAGCACAGCGCGGTCGCCTTCTTCCAGATAGGTGATTTCGTTGGTCATCGGGGCCAGCGCAATCGCATCGGAGCCGATGAACATCTCACCCGCGCCATGTCCGATTGCCAGCGGTGAGCCCTTGCGCGCGGCGACGATCAGATCGTCCTCACCGTCAAAGAGAAAGGCAAGCGCAAAGGCCCCGCGCAGCTTGTCCAGCGCATGAAAGGCCGCATCGACAGGGCCGAGACCTTGGGCCATGAAGTGCTGCGTCAAAAGGGCGACCGTTTCCGTATCCGTTTCGGTCACGAATTGCATGCCGTTTTCGGCCAGTTCCGCGCGCAATTCGCGGAAATTCTCGATGATGCCGTTGTGCACAACCGCGACTGGTCCCGCCTGATGGGGGTGCGCGTTGCTCACACTCGGCGCGCCATGTGTGGCCCAGCGGGTATGGCCAATGCCTGATTTGCCGACCAGCGGTTCATGGACCAGCAGGTCCGACAGGTTCACCAGTTTGCCGACCGCGCGGCGGCGATCCAGCTTGCCTGCGTTGACGGTAGCGATACCTGCGCTGTCGTAGCCGCGATATTCCAGCCTCTTGAGCGCGTCAACGAGGATGGGGGCTGCTTCATGTTTGCTCAGAACGCCAACAATACCACACATGGTCAGCTGCCTCTCTGTTGCTTGGCCTTTTTGGCCCTCAGCAAGTTAATGATTTTTGTCGCCATGCCGGGTTTTTCGATTTGCGGGGCGCGCGAAAGGGCCAGCGCTTCGGGCTCGACATCGGAGGTGATCACCGACCCGCTGCCCGTCATGGCGTGATCACCGATCTGCACAGGGGCAACCAGCATGGTGTTTGACCCGATAAAGACATGGTTTCCGATCTCGGTATGGTGTTTCAAGACCCCGTCATAGTTACAGGTGATCGTGCCGGCGCCCACGTTTGTATATTCGCCCAAGGTCGCATCACCGATGTAGCTGAGGTGATTGATTTTCGTGCCGGTTCCGATGCGGGCGTTCTTGACCTCCACAAAGTTGCCCACGCGCACGTTCTCGCTCAGTTCCGCGCCGGGGCGCAGGCGCGCGTAAGGGCCAACGACACTGCCGCGCGCCACATGGCACCCTTCGAGGTGCGAGAAGGCGCGGATGGTTGCGCCGCTTTCAATGGTCACACCGGGGCCAAAAACGACGTTTGGTTCAATAAGCGTGTCGCGGCCAACGACCGTGTCGAAGGCGAAATGAACGGTTCCGGGCGCGGGCAGGGTGACGCCGTTTTCAAAGGCGTTTGTGCGGGCGCGCTCTTGAAACGCGGCCTCTGCCGCTGACAGCTCTGTGCGTGAATTGATCCCCAGCGTCTCGCTTTCGTCACACGTCACAACGGCCGCTGTCAGCCCCCGTGCCCGCGCCACGCCCACGATATCGGGCAGGTAGAATTCGCCCGCGGCATTGTCATTGTCCACCGCTTCGAGCAATTCAAACAGACGCGTTCCATTGCAGGCGACAACGCCACTGTTGCACAGGGTGATCGCGCGCTCTGCCTCTGTGGCGTCTTTATACTCCACGATGCGATCAAGCTGCGCGCCATCCATCACCAGTCGCCCATAGCGCGCGGGATCCGCGGCTTCAAACCCGAGAACCACGACGTCGGCCGAGCGTTGGGCGTCGCAAATGGCGGACAGGGTATCGGGGCTGACAAAAGGCGTGTCCCCAAAAAGCACAACCACAGTACCGTCAAACCCTTTGAGCGCGTCCTGCGCCTGTTTCGCGGCATGTCCGGTGCCGAGTTGTTCGGTTTGCTGAACGATGATGGCGGAGGCGTCATGCGACAGCGCCGCTTTTTGCACCAGTTCCGCGCCGTGACCAGCGACGATGACCGTTCGGCTTGGGCCAAGGCTGGCCCCCGATTGCATCGCATGAATAAGCAGGGGGGCACCCGCCAGCGGATGCAGCACCTTGGGCAGGTCGGAATTCATACGCGTGCCTTTGCCCGCCGCAAGGATGACCAATGCTGTTTTCATGCGAATTCTCTTTGTGTTCTGTCGCCGGTCTGTTTATCCGCTAAATCGCGCGGCGCAAGCCACGGTGGATCAAAGAAGGTTGCGGGTTGCAATAATCCTGCGCGCTTTCTCGCGACAAAAGGTAAAGGAATTGATGAAGACAGTCATTTTTGACCTCGATGGCACGCTTGCTGACACCAGTGGTGATCTGATTGCAGCGGCCAATACCTGTTTTCGCGACATGGGCGCGGGTGATTTGCTCAAACCGGATGTGGATCAGGGAACGGCGCTGCGCGGGGGCAGGGCGATGTTGCGCCTTGGCATGGCGCGTTTGGGTCGGCCCGAGGATGAGGCGACGATTGACCGCTATTATCCCGTACTGCTTGAGGCATATGGCGCGCAGATCGACCGGTTCACCACCGTTTATCCCGGGGCGATGGATGCCGTTGAGGTGCTCAAGGGGCGCGGGTACGGTGTTGGCATCTGTACCAACAAGCCGGAAGGGCTGGCGCAGCTATTGCTCCAAAACCTTGGGATTCGCGATGTCTTTGGCTCGCTCGTGGGGGCGGATACGCTGCCTGTGCGCAAACCTGACCCCGAACCGCTGTTTGAAGCGGCGCGGCGCGCCGGGGGCGATCCGCGCCGCTGTGTGCTGATTGGCGATTCCGACACCGACCGCAACACGGCGCGCGCGGCGGGCGTGCCTAGTGTCTTGGTCACATTTGGCCCTGCGGGAGAAGATATGGCCGCGCTGGAGCCTGAGGCGCTGCTGGAACATTACGAGGCGTTGCCCGATATGGTGGACAGGCTTCTGACTTGACGCGCGGGGGCGCAGGGGCCACTGTTTTTGCAAGGGAGACCAAGGCAATGAGCGAAAAATTCACCGGCAGCTTTACTCAGCAGGACCCCATTCCCGAAGCGGGTATCGAGGCCGCCCTGGCGGTGCTGCGGCATGGTCGATTGCACCGCTATAACACAGCCGAGGGCGAAATAAGCGAAACGGCCCTGCTGGAACAGGAATTTGCGGCATATGTCGGGGCGAAGTACTGTTTGGCCGTGGCATCAGGTGGGTATGCCATGGGCACGGCCCTGCGCGCCCTTGGGGTCAAGCCGGGTGACAAGGTACTGTCAAATGCCTTCACGCTGGCGCCCGTGCCCGGTGCGATTGCCTCGGTTGGCGCAGAGCCGGTATTTGTCGGTGTGACCGAGAGCCTGACCATCGACCTTGAGGATCTGCAGGCCAAGATCGGGCAGGCGGATGTTCTCCTGCTCAGCCATATGCGCGGGCATATCTGTGACATGGATCGGTTGATGGCGATCTGTGACCGGGCAGGCGTAAAAGTGATCGAGGATTGCGCCCACACGATGGGCGCGGCGTGGAAAGAGGTGCCATCGGGCCGGTTTGGGGCCGTGGGGTGCTATTCCTGTCAGACCTATAAACATGTGAATTCCGGTGAGGGCGGGTTTCTGGTGACGGATGATTCGGATATTGCGGCCCGCGCCGTGATGATGTCGGGGAGCTATATGCTCTATGAACGCCATCTGGCGGCGCCCCCCAGGGAAGCCTTTGAAACGATCCGCTATGAGACGCCGAATATATCGGGGCGCATGGATAACCTGCGTGCCGCGATCCTGCGCCCGCAGGTGGCCGATCTTGATGCCCAATGCCGACGCTGGAACGAACGGTATTACACGCTGGAAAAGGGCCTGCGCGACACGCCGGGTCTTCAGGTGATCGACCGCCCTGCACAGGAGACGATTGTCGGATCCTCCATCCAGTTCCTGTTGCGCAATTGGCCTGCCGATGCGGTGCGCGACGTGGTGGCGCGCTGCGCCGCGCGCGGGGTTGAGTTGAAGTGGTTTGGCGCACCCGAACCAGTCGCCTTTACCAGCCGCTATGACAGTTGGCGCTATGCGAAACCCGCGGCAATGCCTGCGACGGACCGGATCTTGGCCGGTGTTGTCGACATGCGGGTGCCGCTGACGTTTTCGCTGGAGGATTGTGCGCTTATTTCCGAGATCATTCGCGCTGAGGTCGGGTTGGTCTATCAAAAGGCTGCGTGATCCGGCGGCGCAGGCGGCTGCGCCGCCTGCATTCTTTTTTATTTGGTTTTGGGCGCGGGCCCAAAACGGCCAGACCCGAGGGCAGTGCTTCCATGAGATGCGTCGCTTGACCGAAAATCAGGCCAGGACTAGGCTGCGTCGGGACACTCAAAATTGCCGAGCAGTCGGTTTTTCAGAAGGTTTATGTGATGTTTAACGCAGCGATGCAGTTTGATCTGGGCGAGGATACAAATGCGCTGCGTGATATGGTGCACCGCTGGGCGCAGGAGCGCGTGGCCCCTTTGGCGGCTGAGATTGATGAAAAGAACGATTTTCCCGCTGATTTATGGCGCGAGATGGGTGAGCTGGGCCTTTTAGGGATCACGGTAGATGAGCGGTTCGGCGGCGCGGGAATGACCTATCTGGCGCATACGATTGTGATCGAGGAAATCGCGCGGGCCAGTGCGTCGGTGTCGCTCTCTTATGGCGCGCATTCAAACCTCTGCGTCAATCAGATAAACCTGAACGGGACCGCTGCGCAAAAAGAGAAATACCTGCCAAAACTGATCTCCGGCGCGCATGTGGGCGCTTTGGCCATGTCAGAGGCCGGGGCGGGGTCTGATGTCGTGTCGATGAAATTGCGTGCAGAAAAACGCAACGATCATTATCGCCTAAACGGCAACAAATACTGGATCACCAATGGTCCCGAGGCCGCCACCCTTGTGGTCTATGCCAAAACCGATCCTGATGCCGGGGCGCATGGCATCACGGCCTTTATCGTTGAAAAAGAGATGGCCGGGTTTTCCACATCCCCGCATTTCGACAAGCTTGGCATGCGCGGATCGAACACGGCCGAGTTGATCTTTGACGATGTGGAAGTTCCGTTCGAAAACGTGCTGGGCGAAGAGGGTCGCGGGGTCGCGGTTCTCATGTCGGGGCTGGATTACGAGCGGGTGGTTCTGGCCGGGATCGGGACGGGCATCATGGCGGCGTGTATGGATGTGGTGATGCCCTATCTGGCCGAGCGCAAACAGTTCGGCAAGCCGGTCGGGAGTTTTCAGCTGATGCAGGGCAAGATCGCGGATATGTATACGGCCATGAATTCCGCGCGGGCCTATGTCTACGAGGTCGCGAAAGCCTGTGATCGGGGGGATGTGACGCGGCAGGATGCGGCTGCCTGCTGCCTTTATGCCTCCGAAGAGGCGATGAAACAGGCCCATCAGGCAGTGCAGGCCATGGGCGGTGCGGGGTTTCTGTCCGACAGCCCGGCGGCGCGGTTGTTCCGGGATGCCAAACTGATGGAGATTGGCGCAGGCACCTCTGAAATCCGCCGGATGCTGGTGGGGCGCGAACTGATGGCGGCGATGGCCTGACCCTATGATGGTATCCGGGTCAGGCCGCCCCCTCGCGCAGCGATGTTCAGAACCTGTGCACGTAGGAGACACCGATCAGCACGGGGTCAATCTCGGCGGTGCCGATTTTGCTGCCGTTGAGTTCGGCATCGGCGTCGATGTCAAACCAGCGCACGTTCAGCCGCACGGCACCGGTGTCGCTGATCATGTAGTCGAGACCGGCCTGCAGGGACAAGCCGAAGGAATTATCAAGCTCAAGATCGCCCAGCCCGGAATCCTCTTCGAAAAAGAACGTGTAGTTCAGACCCGCACCCACATAGGGTTTCCATGCGCTGTTGGTGGGGAAGTGATAGTTGAGCGACAATGTGGGCGGCAGGTGTTTGGTGCTGCCCGCGCCACCAATACCGTCAATGGAGATGTCGTGTTCGAACGGTGTTGCGACAAGCAACTCAAGCCCGATGTTGTTTGCGATGAAATACTCGACGGTAAAGATGGGACGGGTGTCATCATCAATGTCGGCCTCGCCGCCAGCGAGGGTGCCGTTGCCGGATTTCGGGTTGACGTTGCCAAAGCCGAACGCGACGGTCCAGTCCCCTTGCGATTGCGCAACGACTGGTCCTGCCACTATGGCAAGCGCGCTGGAAAGAAGGATGGCTTTGAGAGTGTGTTTCATGATTCCAAGTGCCTTTCAGAGTTTAGCGTGGACCCTATGGCATCAGCGAACAGCCCCTTCATTGACATGGGTCAAACCGATATGCCGCCGGCTGATTTTGGCGGAGAGGCGGGCGCGGTATAATGCCGCGCTGGGTGTGGTTTGTGCCTTTTGGGGCTTTGGTGGTGGCGCTGGCTGTTTGGGGGTTTCGTCTCGGCTGGATACGCGCCACACTCACGGAGACGCATGTCATCGAAACCTACACGGCACGCTATCTTGAAATGGGCGGTGAGGGCGCACGGATCACGGATTGTTCGGCGCAGCCGGGCCGGATGGCCCCGGTCTGGATCATCGTAAGTTGCACGGGGCCGGATAGGGTACGTTTTGACTTTCCCGTTGATCGGATGGGGCGTTTGCTGAAACTGGCGCCTGATCCGCAACGTCTGGAAGCGCCGCAGACATGAAAGAGCCGAGGCGGGGGACGAGACATGCGAAAGCAAAGGACTTGAGATGAAATTGGTGTCGCAGGCTGTTTCAGGCTCTGACGTTTTCAAGGCAAACCGGGCTGCGCATCTTGAGGCGTTGGAAACGGTCGCTACTGTTGCACAGGCAGCAGCACGTGGGGGTACGGACGCGGCGCGTGCGCGTCATGTGTCGCGCGGAAAGATGCTGCCGCGTGACCGGGTTGCGGGTCTGCTTGATCCCGGCAGTCCCTTTCTGGAGATCGGCGCAATGGCGGCGCATGGGCTTTACGGCGGTGCTGCGCCTGCGGCGGGGGTGATCGCGGGCATCGGGCAGGTATCCGGGCAGCAGGTCATGATCCTGTGCAACGATGCGACGGTCAAAGGGGGCACCTATTATCCGCTGAGTGTCAAAAAGCACCTGCGCGCTCAGGAAATCGCCGCTGAGAACCATCTGCCCTGCATCTACCTTGTGGACAGCGGCGGGGCCAATCTGCCAAATCAGGACGAGGTATTCCCCGACCGGGATCACTTTGGTCGCATCTTTTACAATCAGGCGCGGATGTCTGCGGCAGGCATCGCACAGATCGCCGTGGTCATGGGGTCCTGCACGGCGGGCGGTGCCTATGTGCCGGCGATGTCGGATGTCACAATCATCGTCAAGGATCAGGGAACTATTTTTCTGGCCGGCCCTCCGCTCGTAAAAGCGGCCACGGGCGAAGTGGTGAGCGCCGAAGACCTTGGCGGTGGCGATGTGCACACGCGGTTGTCGGGCGTTGCCGATTATCTGGCGGAGGATGACGCCCATGCGCTTGCATTGGCGCGCCGCGCTGTGGGCGCGCTGAACCGGACCCGACCGGCGAGCGTTGATTGGGCCACGCCAGAGCCACCCGACTATGATCCCGAAGAGATTCTTGGCGTCGTGCCTGCCGATTTGCGCACGCCCTATGACATACGCGAGGTCATTGCGCGGCTGGTGGATGGCTCACGGTTTGACGAGTTCAAGACGCGCTTTGGTGAAACACTTGTGACCGGCTTTGCACATCTTGACGGGTGCCCGATCGGGATCATTGCCAACAACGGGGTGCTGTTTTCGGAATCGGCCCAAAAGGGCGCGCATTTCATCGAGCTGTGCACACAGCGCGGTATCCCTCTGGTGTTTTTACAAAATATCACCGGCTTCATGGTCGGGCGGCAGTATGAAAACGAAGGGATTGCGCGGCACGGGGCGAAAATGGTCGCGGCTGTGGCCTGTGCCAATGTGCCAAAGATCACCATGCTGGTTGGTGGTTCGTTCGGGGCGGGTAACTATGGCATGGCTGGGCGGGCCTATTCGCCGCGGTTTCTGTGGACCTGGCCCAACAGCCGTATTTCGGTCATGGGCGGGGCGCAGGCTGCCGGGGTGCTTGCCACCGTCAAACGCGACGCCATTGAACGGGCGGGCGGGTCGTGGTCGGCTGAGGAGGAAGCGGCCTTCAAACAGCCCACCATTGATATGTTTGAGGAACAAAGCCATCCGCTATATGCCTCCGCGCGGCTCTGGGATGACGGGATCATTGATCCGCGCAAAAGCCGCGCGGTGCTGAGCCTGTCCTTGTCTGCCGCGCTCAACGCCCCCATTGAGGAGACACGCTTTGGCGTTTTCAGAATGTAGCCGGAGGGGGTGGCGCGCGGCAATGGCGTCAACCTCGGTGGTGCGCGCCCCGGATGCGGCAAATAGAAAGGGACGTTGTGTTTAACTGCATTTTGGTGGCCAATCGGGGCGAAATTGCCTGCCGGGTGATGGGGACGGCGCAGGCCCTTGGGGTGCGCTGCATCGCCGTTTATTCGGACGCGGATGCAGGTGCGAAACACGTGGCAATGGCGGATGCTGCCGTGCGGATCGGCGGTCCCGCACCTGTGGACAGTTACCTGCGCGCCGATGCCATCATCGCAGCCGCACGCGCCACCGGGGCGCAAGCGATCCACCCGGGCTATGGGTTTCTGAGCGAAAACCCCGAGTTTGTCGAAGCGGTCGAAACCGCCGGGTTGGTTTTCATCGGCCCCTCGGCGCAGGCGATCCGGGCGATGGGCCTCAAGGACGCGGCCAAGGCCCTGATGATCGACGCGGGCGTGCCCGTCGTGCCGGGCTATCACGGTGCGGATCAGGCGGACGCACAGTTGCAGCAGCAGGCTGACAGGATCGGCTATCCGGTCTTGATCAAGGCCGTTGCAGGGGGCGGTGGCAAAGGCATGCGTCTGGTCAGCGCCGCGTCAGAATTCAGCGAGGCACTGGCGGCGGCGCGTTCCGAGGCGCAGGCTGCATTCGGCAATTCTGATGTTCTGATCGAAAAGTTCATTCCGCAGCCGCGCCATATCGAGGTGCAGGTTTTCGGCGATGGTACTGATGTCGTGCACTTGTTTGAACGGGACTGTTCGCTGCAGCGCCGCCATCAGAAAGTGATCGAAGAAGCCCCCGCACCCGGTATGACCCCGGAGGTCAGAGAGGCCATGGGCCGCGCCGCCGTGCGTGCTGCCAAGGCAATCGGCTACAAAGGGGCCGGAACGGTGGAGTTCATCGTTGATGGCACGGGCGATCTGCGCCCCGATGGGTTTTATTTCATGGAGATGAACACCCGCCTTCAGGTCGAACACCCCGTCACCGAGGCCATCACGGGCGTTGATCTGGTCGAATGGCAATTGCGCGTGGCGGCGGGCGAACCTTTGCCGTGCGGTCAGGATGATCTGGCGATCACCGGACATGCCTTTGAAGCGCGTCTTTATGCCGAAGATGTGCGCGCGGGATTCCTGCCTGCCACCGGAACGCTGCATCATCTGGTTTTTCCGTCGATTGCGCGGGCAGACAGCGGGGTGCGCGCAGGCGATGCGATCAGCCCCTATTACGACCCGATGATTGCCAAGCTGATCGTCGCTGGCCCCACCCGCGCCATTGCGCTGGCGCGGTTGCGTCGGGCATTAAAAGACACTCAGGTGGCGGGCAGCGTGACCAATCTGGAATTTCTGGGCGCCTTGGCGGCCCATGAGGGGTTCGCCGCAGGGGCATTCGACACGGGCCTGATTGAGCGTGATTTTGCGACACTCACACCTGCTGCCGACCCGCAGATCGCTCATATGGTGGCGGCGGCGATGCAGGTTGCGGGGTTGGACAAACCGGCGGCGATGGCAGGCTTTGCCCTCTGGGTGCCATTTGCGCATCAGGTGCGGCTGGGCTGGCAGGATCAGGAACATCTGCTGTCCGTTGAGGTGCTGGATCAGCACAGCCAGCGCTGGACCCACGGCGCGCAAAGCGTCACCGCGACGCGACATGCGGGCCAGTGGTCGATTGATGGCGCACCCCTGCCGTTCTGTTACATGGCGGCAGGGCAGGTCACGGTTTTTGATCACTACGGTCTGGTTTTTGACATCCATGATCCGTTGCTGGCGGGCGCGACCGAAGGCCGCAGTGGCAATCTGATCGAAGCGCCAATGCCGGGTCTGGTAAAGATGTTGGCGGCGGTGCCCGGACAGACCGTTTTACGGGGGGATCGGCTGGCCGTGTTGGAAGCGATGAAGATGGAGCACGCGCTGCTGGCTGCGCGCGACGGCAAGATCGCCGAAGTGCTGGCGCAGGAAGGTGATCAGGTCAGCGCGGGTGCTGCCCTCATCCGACTTGAGGAGGAACAGGCATGATCACGCTGCATCACTGCCCCCAGACGCGGTCCATGCGCACGCTGTGGCTGCTGAACGAACTTGAGATTCCATTTCAGCTGCGCAGCTATCCGTTCGATCGCAGTCTGCGCAGCCCTGAGTTTTTGACCCTGTCGCCCGCAGGACGCGTGCCCGCCCTTGAGGTGGATGGCGAACGCATGTTCGAAACCGGGGCGATTACGGAATACCTGTGCGAACGCTACAGCCCGGACCGGCTGGGGCGCAGCACCGCCAGCCCGGACCGGATGACATGGCTTGTCTGGCTGCATTTTGCCGAAACGCTCAGCCAGCATGTGGCGGCGCTGACCCAGCAGCATGTGATGCTGTATGAGGATCACATGCGCAGCCCGATCGTGATGAAGCTGGAGGCCGCGCGCGTCGGTAAATGCTTTGATGCCATCGAGGCGCGCCTGTCGACGCCCATCGAAAGCCGCGACTATCTGTTGACCTCCGGTTTTTCCGCCGCAGACATTTCAGTGGGGCAGGCGGTCTACATGGCGTCGCATTTTGTGCGTTTGGGAGGCTACCCCGCGCTTGAGGCGTGGTACGAACGGATCACGGCGCGCGAAGGGTTCAAAGCGGCGTTGCCAAATGGCGGTGGAATTTATTCGCAAGACTTTTACGCGCCTTGGCCGCTAGAGTGAGGCGAAACCCACAACAGGAGCGTCAGGGATGAGTTTGGGAAACTGTGAGATATACGAAGTGGGCCCGCGCGACGGGTTGCAGAATGAAGAGCGCGAGATACCGGTACGCGATAAAATCGCGCTCATCGACTGCCTGAGCCGCGCCGGGTTCAACCGGATCGAGGCTGCGAGTTTCGTCTCTCCCAAGCGGGTGCCGCAGATGGCAGGGTCCGGCGAGGTGCTGGCCGGTATCTCAAGGGCGGCGGGGGTGCGTTACGCGGCACTTGCGCCAAACATGCAGGGATACAGGGACGCCTGCCGTGCCGGCGCCGATGAGATCGCGATTTTTGCCTCCGCTTCGGAGGGGTTTTCCAAAGCCAACATCAACGCCAGCATTGCCGAAAGCCTTGAGCGTTTTGCGCCCATTCTAGAAGAGGCGCGTCACATTGATCTGCCCGTGCGCGGCTATGTGTCCTGCGTGGTGGCATGCCCTTATGACGGGGCCGTGGCTCCGGCGCAGGTGGCCGAGGTGGCAGACAAGCTGTTTGCGATGGGCTGTTATGAGGTCAGCCTCGGCGACACAATCGGCGCAGGCACGCCGGACAGTGTTGCGCGCATGTTGCTTGCGGTGCGCGATGTGGTGCCGGTCGGTCGGCTGGCCGGGCATTTTCATGACACAAATGGCCGCGCGATCGAAAACATCGACGCTGCGCTCAGCCTTGGGGTGCGAGTCTTTGATGCCGCTGTGGGCGGTTTGGGCGGATGCCCTTTCGCACCCGGAGCCTCCGGGAATGTGGCCACCGAAACACTGGCACGCCATCTCGCGGCGCTGGGGTATGAAACCGGTCTTGATCCCGAAGTGATCGCGGAGGCTGCGGCTTTGGCCCGGTCCATGCGCACGCAGCCTGAACCCGCGCAGTAGGACGTTCGAATGTTTGATACCCTCACGGTTGATACAGATGCGCGCGGCGTCGCCACCCTGAGCCTCAACCGTCCGGAAAAGCACAACGCGATGTCCGGGCGGATGCTGGAAGAACTGACAACCGCTGCAAAACGGCTCGGCTCCGATGCGGATGTGCGCGTCGTTGTGCTGACCGGAGCAGGCAAGAGTTTCTGCGCGGGCGGTGATCTGGGGTGGATGCGCGACCAGATGACGATGGACCGCGCCACCCGCAATGAAGAGGCGCGCAAGCTGGCGATGATGCTGGATGCGCTCAACAGCCTGCCCAAACCACTGATCGGGGCGTTGCAGGGCAATGCCTTTGGCGGTGGCGTCGGTCTGGCTTGCGTGTGTGATGTCGCGGTCGGGGTCGACACGATCAATCTGGGGCTGACGGAAACGCGCCTTGGCCTGATCCCTGCCACCATCGGGCCTTACGTGATCGGACGGATGGGCGAGGGCTGTGCGCGGCGTGTCTTTATGTCGGGCCGTATCTTTGACGCAGCGCAGGCCGTGTCCTTGGGCATTCTGGCGCGTGTGGTGCCACAAACAGACTTTGCCCAAGCGGTTGAAGAGGAAGTCACGCCCTATCTGTCTTGCGCGCCCGGTGCGGTGGCGGCGGCCAAAAAGCTGGCACGGGAATTGGGCGCGACGGTTTCTCCGGAACAGATTGAATATTCAATTGAAGCCTTGGCCGACCAGTGGGACGGGGCGGAAGCCGCCGAAGGTATCGCAGCCTTCTTTGACAAGCGCAAAGCGGCTTGGGTCCAGTGACAGACCCACACGCTGTTTGAAAACAAGATCAAGACCGCAGGGGTAAACCTGCGGTCTGTCTCGATGCCTCGATCAGGGCAGCAGCACTTTGTCGATCACATGGATCACACCGTTTGACGCTTTGATGTCCGCCGCGGTCACATTTGCGCCGCCGACGACAACACCATCGCCGGTTCCGTCGACGGTCAACATTGCGCCGTTAACGGTTGCCACGTCCGTGCTTGCGCCACTCACGTCGGCAGCCATCACAGCGCCGGGGATCACGTGATAGGTCAGAATTCCGACCAGTTTGTCCTTGTTTTCCGGCAGCAGCAGGTCCTCAATGGTCCCAGCGGGCAGGGCGGCAAAGGCGTCATCGGTGGGTGCGAACACAGTGAACGGACCTTCGCTGCGCAACGTGTCCTCAAGCCCAGCCGCCTGAACCGCAGCAACCAGCGTGTTGAAGTTGCCGTTGGATGCCGCAACATCGACGATGTCATCGCCCCCTGTCAGTGTCGCGCAGGCAGAAATGGTGGTCAGGGCAGTGACGGCAAGGGCCGCTTTGAGGGTAGAACGTCTGTTCATGGTGTTTTCCTTGTCTTGGCGTGCGCGATGCATGCGGCACTGATGTGTTTCCGGGCCGTGCGCGCGGTGTGCCGCACCGGCCTATACAAATAGTTGGATCACTCGTTTGTGATTTCAAATCGAACGGCGGATACATGCTCATCTCGGAGCGATGCGGCAAATGGGTGCAGCCTGTTCCAAAAGTGGCGCGGAGCGTTTCGTGCGTGTTGACCAAGCCATATACTGCGCGTACACAGGCACCGCAAAAGGCCAAGAAAGGATCATTACCTTGGACGACATGTTACGCGAATATTTGCCGATTCTCGTGTTTCTGGCGGTCGCCATCGGTCTTGGTCTGGTCCTGATCCTCGCGGCTGTCGTGCTGGCGGTGCGCAACCCGGACCCCGAAAAAGTGTCCGCCTACGAATGCGGCTTCAACGCTTTTGATGATGCGCGCATGAAGTTCGATGTGCGGTTCTACCTCGTTTCGATCCTGTTCATCATCTTTGACCTCGAAATCGCCTTCCTGTTTCCATGGGCCGTTGCGTTCCAGGACATCAGCATGGTGGGTTTCTGGTCCATGATGGTCTTCCTGGGCGTTTTGACCATCGGCTTTGCCTATGAATGGAAAAAGGGCGCGCTTGAGTGGCAATAGCCGTTCAGGCAGGGACGTAGCGACCTGAAAAACAACCTTTTGCGGAATCAGGCGGGACAAAGACAGCCCCGTTCAGGTGACGTTTCCAAGCTGATCCAGCGGGTTATCGGGCATGGCGGGGGAATCAGGGCGCGTGGTTCTCTGCGGCTGTCGCCTGATTGGCGGTATGCGTGAAAAAACATCGTATTTTTGAGAGGTTATTCACGACTGAGCCATGCTGTCGCGTTGATCTTGCAGCCGTGCTGGGGTATGGCATTTCTAACTGCGGATATTCCCCGTCGTGCGAAACTTTATGAAAGAGTTCGGAGGTCTATCAGGATGACTGTGGCAACGAATGTAAACGCAGCCGGCGTCGACCGTGAGGTCGCAACGCAAGAGCTGAACCGTGAGTTGCAGGACAAGGGTTTCCTGCTGACATCCACGGAGGATATCATCAACTGGGCGCGCACCGGCTCGCTGCACTGGATGACCTTTGGTCTGGCCTGCTGCGCGGTTGAAATGATGCACACGGCCATGCCGCGCTATGACATGGAACGCTTCGGGACGGCGCCGCGTGCCAGCCCGCGTCAGTCCGACCTGATGATCGTGGCGGGAACCCTGACCAACAAGATGGCACCCGCGCTGCGCAAGGTATACGATCAGATGCCCGAACCAAGGTATGTGATTTCGATGGGGTCCTGCGCGAATGGTGGCGGTTATTACCATTATTCCTACAGTGTCGTGCGGGGCTGTGACCGGATCGTGCCGGTCGATGTCTATGTGCCGGGCTGCCCGCCCACTGCCGAGGCGCTGCTTTATGGCATCATGCAACTTCAACGTAAGATACGACGGACCGGGACCATCGTGCGGTAACAACCGGGACGGTTTGGCCCGGGGAAAAAGAGGATACCGATGTCAGAGCCTTTGCAGGAATTGGGAAACTACATCGCCACAAAACGCGCAGACTGCGTCTTGGCATGGGATGTGACCAATAAAGAGCTTAACCTTGATGTAACACCGTCCAATATCGTGGGGCTGGTCGAGTTCCTCAAGACGGACGCCACATGTCGCTTCTCGACCCTCATTGACATCACGGCGGTGGATTACACCGGGCGCGCAAAGCGGTATGACGTCGTTTATCACCTTCTTTCGATGTATCAGAACCACCGGGTTCGGCTGCGCGTCAGCATCCGCGAGGATCAGATGATGCCGTCGGTGATTTCCGTACATCCTTCTGCAAACTGGTTTGAACGCGAAGTGTTCGACATGTTTGGGATCTTGTTTTCCGGCCACCCGGATTTGCGCCGCATCCTGACCGATTACGGATTTCGCGGCCATCCGCTGCGCAAGGATTTCCCGACCACCGGCTATACCGAGGTGCGCTATGATGAAGCGCAAAAACGCGTCGTATACGAACCGGTCAGCCTTGTGCAGGAGTACCGCCAGTTTGATTTCATGTCGCCGTGGGAGGGCGCGGAATACATCCTGCCCGGTGATGAGAAGAAAGAGTGAGCCACGTGTTGGATCATCCCAAGTCAGGCAGTTTTACGGGCTTTGACGCGCGTTTCAAGTCTGTGGGCTGTCTGTTCTTTGTTGTTGGTGCTCAAAAATCCGGGACGACGTGGCTGAACAAATATCTGCGTGAACATGCAAACGCTGCGGTCCCGCAGTGGAAAGAAAACAACTTCTGGAACATGGTCGAAGGCTATCCTGATCCCGGCGCCATGCTGATGGAACAAAAGAAGCTGCGCGAGGAGAAGGGCTTTTTCCAACGGTTCAAGGAAAAAGCGACGATGTCCCGGGCGGATACGCGCAAGCAGCAGGGCATAACCTTGGCGCTGGCGGCGGCTGATGATCCGAACCCACCTTATAGCGCCTATGCTGATCTGCTTTTGGAAAACTGTACGGCGGACACCAAAGCTATGGGAGAGGTTTGCCCCGCCTATGCGTTTCTGAAGCCCGCGACATATGCCGAGATGGCGCGTTTGTCTGATAACGTCCGCTTCATTTATCTGATGCGAGACCCGGTATCGCGGTTCATTTCGTCCGTCCGGCATTCCCTGCGGAATTCCGTCGGCGCCACGGGAATTGACAGCGACAGCCTGTCGGCAGCAATCCATGCGCATCTGGGCATGAGTGCAAACGGTCGCCGTCCAATTGGCCATTCGCAGTATCACCGCACGCTCGCAAACCTTGATGCGGCTGTCGCGCCGGAAAATACGTCTCTGATTTTCTTTGAGGAGATGTTTGCGCAGGATAAAATCGAAGAGTTATGCGCGTTCCTGAACATCCCCTACAAACCGGGCAAGGTCGACCGTGTGGTTCATCGTGGCGCGGGCGGCGAAGTGGAAGTCAGTGAAGACGACCGCCGCATGATCGCGAATGCACTGGCCCCGGTCTATGATTTTATGCTTGCGCGTTTTGATGGAAACCTGCCTGACAAATGGCTGAAAAGCGCGGCACTACGAAATTCGGTATCGGGGTAGATCGCAATGGCACGAAATGAAAAGCGCCGAGGGCAACAAGAGATCAGAGTTGAGATCGCGTGATGGAAGGGATAATTTGGCTTGCATTCACGATCCTGACGGTCATCCCGTTGCTGAAGCTGCTGCCGCATTTCGGCATCAATAAATATTGGGCTTTGGCCTGCATTGTTCCTTTCGGTGTGTTGGCACTGATCTGGTGGATGAGCCTCAAGCTGCAAGAGTTGGAGAGACGTTGACATGATGGATGGAACCAAAGGGTTTGAGGACGCGCTGACGGGCGAACAGAAAATCCGTAACTTCAACATCAACTTTGGCCCGCAGCACCCGGCGGCACATGGCGTGTTGCGGCTTGTGCTGGAGTTGGACGGCGAAATTGTCGAACGGTGTGACCCGCATATCGGCCTGCTGCACCGGGGCACCGAAAAGCTGATGGAAAGCCGCACCTATCTGCAGAACCTGCCGTATTTCGACAGGCTGGACTATGTGGCACCGATGAATCAGGAGCATGCATGGTGTCTTGCCATCGAAAAGCTTACCGGTGTCGAGGTGCCGCGCCGTGCCTCTTTGATCCGCGTGTTGTTTTGCGAAATCGGCCGTATTCTCAACCACATCCTGAACATCACGACGCAGGCGATGGATGTGGGCGCGCTGACCCCGCCGCTTTGGGGCTTTGAAGAGCGCGAAAAGCTGATGGTATTTTACGAGCGGGCCAGTGGCGCGCGCCTGCACGCCGCCTATTTCCGTCCCGGCGGGGTGCACCAGGATCTTCCGCCAGCGTTGATCGACGACATTGAAACATGGGCGCATGAGTTCCCGCGTGTCATCGACGACATCGATGGTCTGCTGACGGAAAACCGGATTTTCAAACAGCGTAATGCCGATATCGGTGTGGTGACCGAGGAAGACATTCTCGAATACGGTTTCTCGGGCGTCATGGTGCGCGGGTCCGGTCTGGCGTGGGATTTGCGCCGTGCGCAGCCCTACGAACGCTATGACGAGTTCGATTTCCAGATACCCATTGGCAAGAACGGTGATTGTTATGACCGCTATCTGGTGCGGATGGAAGAGATGCGCCAGTCTCTGTCAATCATCCTTCAGGCGATTGCCAAGCTGCGCGCACCCGAGGGGCAGGGCGATGTTCTGGCCCGTGGCAAGATCACGCCGCCTTCGCGTTCGGACATGAAGACGTCGATGGAAAGCCTGATCCACCACTTCAAGCTTTATACCGAAGGGTTCCACGTGCCTGCCGGTGAGGTCTATGCCTGTGTCGAGGCGCCCAAGGGCGAGTTCGGCGTCTACCTCGTGGCCGATGGCACCAACAAACCTTACCGCGCCAAGATCCGCGCGCCCGGGTTCCTGCACCTGCAGGCGATGGACCACATGTCACGCGGGCACCAACTGGCGGACGTGGCGGCAATCATCGGCACCATGGATGTGGTGTTCGGGGAGATCGACCGGTGAGCCCTTTCGTACAATGTGAAGCCTTTGGTTTCAAAGGCGCCGCATGCGTTTTTGCATTCGCATCGCTGGCGCGATCAAATCTGAGTTAACGGATATTTCCAATGCTGCGTAGACTACATCCCGATCAACCCGACAGTTTCGCCTTCACGCCAGAGAATCAGGCCTGGGCCGAAGGGCAGATCACGAAATACCCCGAAGGGCGTCAGGCCTCGGCGATTATTCCGCTTTTGTGGCGCGCGCAGGAGCAGGAAGGCTGGCTGTCCAAGCCGGCGATTGAGCATGTGTCTGACATGCTGGGCCTCAGCTATATCCGGGGCCTTGAGGTTGCGACGTTCTATTTCATGTTCCAACTGCAGCCCGTCGGGGCGATTGCGCATATTCAGGTCTGCGGCACCACATCCTGCATGATCTGCGGGGCCGAAGATCTGGTGGCAGTCTGTCAGGAAAAGATCGCACGCGAGCCGCATCAACTCTCGGAGGATGGCAATTTCTCGTGGGAAGAAGTCGAATGCCTTGGCTCCTGTTCCAATGCGCCGATGGCGCAGATCGGCAAGGATTACTACGAAGACCTGACCGCCGCACGCATGGGCGAAATCATTGACGAATTGGCCGCAGGCAAGGTGCCGGTGCCCGGTCCACAAAACGGACGCTACGCAGCAGAACCTCTTAAGGGTCTGACGTCATTGACAGAATACGACAGTGGCAGAACGCAATATAACGCGTCAGTGCAATTGGCCGTTGATCTGGGTGACACGATCAAACGTATTGACGGGACCGAGGTGCCGCTAACAACGCCATGGCAGGGCGCGAATGAAAACGCCGCGCCAAAACCAAGAGCAAAGCCGCAAGGCGCGCCCGCGCAGGCAGAGCCGGATGCCCCCGTCAAGGGTGTGCAGCCGGGCCTTCTGAAGGCCGCGCGCAGCGGTGGTGGGGATGACCTCAAACGGATCAAGGGCGTGGGCCCCAAGCTTGAGTCGATGCTGAATGACATCGGGATTTTCCATTTTGACCAGATCGCCAGCTGGACGAAAGAAGAGGTCGCATGGGCGGATGAGAGCTTTGTCGGCTTCAAGGGGCGCGTCAGCCGGGACGATTGGGTCGCACAGGCGAAGCTGTTGGCAGAGGGTAAAGAAACAGAATTTTCCCAACGCGCCGAAAAAGACGGTATTTATAAAAAGTGATTGCGTAAATAACCGAAAGAGAGGCCTTCATGGAAAGCAATAAAGGAATGGTTGGAATGGCGTTGGGGAGCTGGCTTGTGGCTTTCGCAGGCGGTACGCTTGCGGGGACACTTGCATGGGTGCTCTTTGGCTGGAGCTTTTTGCAGGGCGTTTTCCTTGGGGCTGTTGTGTTCATCGTGGCGGGCATCCTGGTCAGTTGGGTGATGACCCGACCTTTGCCAAAACCCGGTGAGGTCAAGATCAACCCCCCGACACCTTCCGCCAATGTCGCCGCGACCAAAGCCGCGCCGATCAATGTGGCACCTGCACCGACCGTGGCGAAGGTAAAGCCGACGGCACGGCTGGCCGGTGAAGAGGAACTGGCCGCCCGCAAGGGCGAGTGGAAGTACGAAAAAGAGGCGGCCCCCGCGCCGAAGGCCGAAAAGAAAGCCGCTCCGAAGAAAGCCAAGGCTGAAAAGGCTGCGCCAAAGGCGGCAGATTCGGAGGGCCGGCCCGCGTATCTGACGGATGCGCCGAATGGCACGGCGGATGATTTGAAAAAGATTTCCGGCGTCGGGCCCAAGCTGGAGCAGACGCTGAATGAGTTGGGTGTCTGGCATTTTGAACAGGTTGCCCAGTTCAAGAAGAAAGACATCGCGTGGGTGGATGAACGCCTGCGGTTTAAAGGACGTATCGAAAGAGACGATTGGGTTGGTCAGGCCAAGGCATTGGCCAAAGGCAAGGGCTGACCCTGAACGACGGAGCTAGGAGGCTTCATGAGTGCGCAAGACCAGACAGCCGAGGCGCGCGAGCGTGCCTTGGCCAAAAAGGGGCGAATGGTAAGCCTCGTCATCGTGGGCACCATGGTGGCGTGGGTCTTGTCGCTGTGGCTCGCCCCCAAGTTCGGGTTGACCGCGCGGCACGCGATTTTAATCGATTTCCTCGCGCTGGCTGCCTTGGCATGGTCGTTCATTGTTTCGTTGCAAATCAAACGTGCGCGCAAGGCTGCGCAGAACGACAGGTAAAAGGGGAAGCGGATGCTTAACGATCAGGATCGCATCTTTACCAATATCTACGGCATGCATGACCGCACGCTGAAGGGCGCGCAGGCGCGCGGCCATTGGGATGGGACGGATGCCATCATCAAAAAGGGCCGCGACTGGATCGTGGATCAGATGAAGGCGTCGGGTCTGCGCGGTCGCGGCGGGGCCGGTTTCCCGACGGGGCTCAAATGGTCCTTCATGCCCAAGGAAAGTGACGGGCGACCTGCCTATCTGGTGGTCAACGCGGATGAATCCGAGCCGGGCACCTGCAAGGACCGCGAAATCATGCGTCACGACCCGCATACGCTGGTTGAAGGGTGCCTGATCGCCAGTTTCGCGATGAATGCGCATGCCTGTTACATCTACATTCGCGGCGAATATATCCGCGAGAAAGAGGCGCTTCAGGCCGCGATTGACGAGGCCTACGATGCGGGGCTGGTGGGCAAGAACGCCGCAGGCTCCGGCTGGGATTTTGACATCTACCTGCACCACGGGGCGGGGGCCTACATCTGTGGTGAGGAAACCGCGCTGCTGGAAAGCCTTGAGGGCAAGAAGGGGATGCCCCGGATGAAGCCGCCGTTCCCAGCCGGTGCGGGGCTTTACGGCTGCCCGACGACGGTGAACAACGTGGAATCCATCGCCGTTGTGCCGACCATCCTGCGGCGGGGCCCGGAGTGGTTTTCCTCCTTTGGCCGCCCGAACAACGCGGGCACCAAGCTGTTCGCGATTTCGGGTCACGTGAACAACCCCTGTGTGGTCGAAGAGGCCATGTCGATCAGTTTTGAAGAGTTGATCGAGACCCATTGCGGCGGCATCCGGGGCGGTTGGGACAACCTCAAGGCGGTGATCCCGGGTGGATCCTCCGTGCCGCTGATCCCCGGGAAGGACATGAAAGACGCGATCATGGATTTCGACTATCTGCGCGAACAACGCTCCGGCCTCGGCACGGCGGCGGTGATCGTGATGGACAACTCCACCGATGTGATCAAGGCGATCTGGCGGCTGTCGAAGTTCTACAAGCACGAAAGCTGCGGGCAATGCACGCCGTGTCGCGAAGGCACCGGCTGGATGATGCGCGTGATGGACCGTTTGGTGACAGGCGAAGCGGAACCCGAAGAGATCGACATGCTCCTTGATGTGACCAAACAGGTCGAAGGCCATACGATCTGTGCGTTGGGTGACGCGGCGGCGTGGCCGATCCAGGGGCTGATCCGGCATTTCCGGGATGAGATCGAAGATCGGATCAAGCACAAGCGGACAGGGCGTGTGAGCGCAGTGGCGGCGGAGTAAAATGGCAGTATGAATAGTAGTCCACTTGTTCAATTGATTGTTCTATTTCTGCTCCTGGTGTTTGTGCCATTCGTCTTGTGGCGAATATTTTCAAAGGCTGGTTACAGCGGGGCTTGGGGGATGTTGGCGATTGTTCCTGGCATGCCGCTTGTTCTGGTGATTTTCCTGGCGTTTGCAGATTGGCCAGTTGGTCGCCTAAAGGCTGTGTCTCATGGCTGACGCGAAAATGCACCTCGCCGAACTCAACGTCGGTCGCCTTGCGGCCCCCACGGATGATCCGCGCGTGGCGGAGTTCATGGAGAACCTTGACCGCATCAATGGTTTGGGTAAGCGCATGCCGGGGTTCGTGTGGATGATGGAAGGGTCGGGGGAGCCGGGCACAGGCAATACCGAGGCCAAGATCGACGGCGATCCGCTTTATGTCTCCAACCTGACCGTCTGGGAAAGCGTTGAGACGCTGGAACAATTCGTCTGGGGCACCGTGCACAAACAGTTTTATGCCCGCCGTCAGGAATGGTTCGAAGTGCTGGGCGAGATGCATTTTGTGATGTGGTGGGTGCCGGTCGGACATAAGCCGACGTTGGATGAGGCGCTGGAGCGGTTGGAGTATCTCAAGGCCCACGGCGATAGCGATCATGCTTTTGGCTGGGCGCATTTGACCAATGCCAGCAAATGGAAAGACAACCGGTGTGCGCCGGTTGCAGCAGAGTAGGGCCTATGCGCGTTTTCATACTCCTGATGGGTGTCGCACTCGCTGTCACGGCCTGCGGGCCGGGCGATGATGCCATCAGTTTTGATGGTCAGTTTTTCAGCGCACGCCTGAAGTCCGAGCGCAGCGATCGCGCGCAGTTTGCGGTGACCACCAGGCCGGTCTCCGCCTCCCTCGCGGGGGCCCGCGAGGCCGCGCGCTATGAGGCGACGGTCTATTGCGTCAACAGCTTTGGCCGCTCGGATGTGGATTGGGTCGTGGGGCCTGACGATGAAGATGAAGCGCTCACCATCGAAAATGACACATTGATGTTGCAGGGGAGGTGTCGCGAGATATGACCCGTGCCCTGATCCCGTCCCGAAACCTGTGTGGTTATTGCTTATCAACGCAGGTCGCGCGCATCTATCCCGGCAAAGGCGGTCTGCCTTTGGCCATGGTAAAAACAGGTGGAGAACCGGGATGCGTGCAACGATGATGATGGCGGTACTGATGATGGGGCTTGCGGCTCCGGTGGCGGCGAACCCGCCGCTGCGTGAGGTCAAGCAGATTGACGATGCGCTGTACACGGTGGGGCTGGCCAATGAAATCCGGCGCAAATGCCCCGATATCTCCGCGCGGTTTTTCAAGGCGGTACGTTTTTTGCGGGCGCTCGAAGACAAAGCCCGCGGGCTTGGATATTCCGAAGCCGAGATCAGGGCGCATCTTGAGTCGGACGCAGAGAAGAAGCGCCTGCGTGCAAGGGCAGCGGATGAGATGAAAGCGGCTGGCTACAAACAGGACACAGACGGGTATTGTGCGCTCGGTCGGGCCGAAATCGCACAGAAAACGGAAATTGGGGCGCTGCTGCGCGTCTCTCGGTAAAAGGGGCGCCCGGTGCGGCGCGATGAACAAAGGCGAATGATATGAGCGATCTGCGCAAAGTCATCATCGACGATAAAGAGGTTGAAGTGGACGGGGCGATGACCCTGATTCAGGCCTGTGAAGAGGCCGGGATCGAAATTCCACGTTTCTGCTATCACGAGCGGCTGACCATTGCGGGCAACTGCCGCATGTGTCTGGTCGAAGTGGTCGGCGGGCCGCCGAAACCTGCCGCGTCCTGCGCGATGCAGGTCAAGGATCTGCGCCCCGGACCCGAAGGCCAGCCGCCGGTCGTCAAGACCAATTCGCCCATGGTCAAGAAGGCCCGCGAGGGGGTGATGGAGTTTTTGCTGATCAACCACCCGCTGGATTGCCCGATCTGCGATCAGGGCGGTGAATGCGATCTGCAGGATCAGGCGATGGCGTATGGCGTGGATTTCTCCCGCTACCGTGAACCCAAGCGCGCGACCGAAGACCTCGATCTCGGCCCACTGGTTGAGACGCATATGACGCGCTGCATCTCCTGCACGCGCTGCGTGCGGTTCACCACGGAGGTTGCGGGCATTCACCAGATGGGCCAGACGGGACGCGGCGAAGACGCAGAAATAACGTCTTACCTAGGCCAGACGCTGGACAGTAACATGCAGGGCAACATCATTGACCTCTGCCCGGTTGGGGCTTTGGTTTCAAAGCCTTACGCGTTTACCGCGCGCCCGTGGGAGCTGACCAAGACCGAATCCGTGGACGTTATGGATGCGCTTGGCTCCAACATCCGCGTGGACACAAAGGGCCGTGAGGTGATGCGGTTTTTGCCGCGCAACCATGATGGCGTGAATGAGGAATGGATTTCAGACAAGACGCGGTTCGTGTGGGACGGGTTGCGCCGCCAGCGGCTGGATCGCCCCTACATCCGCGAGAACGGCAAGTTGCGCCCCGCAAGCTGGCCCGAAGCCCTGACAGCGGCTGCAACAGCGATGCAAGGCAAGAAACTGGCCGGGTTGGTCGGGGATCTTGCGCCGGTAGAGGCCGCCTATGCGCTGAAAGCGCTGATCGAGGGTCTGGGCGGCGTTGTGGAGTGCCGCACGGATGGGGCGAAATTGCCTGCGGGCAACCGGTTCGCCTATGTGGGCAACGCCACCATCGAAGAGATCGACGATGCCTCCCACGTCATACTGCTCGGATCCAACCCGCGCATCGAGGCGCCGGTGCTGGATGCGCGCATCCGCAAGGCGTGGCTGAAGGGGGCCAAGGTCGGCGTTGTCGGCCCGGCGATTGATCTGACGTATGACTATCATCACTACGGCGATGGTTGCGACGGTCTGGCGACGCTGGATCAGGAAAACACCGCTGACATGACGGATGACCCGACCATCGTGATCATCGGGCAGGGCGCGTTGCGCGGCGCGGATGGCGAAGCGGTGCTGGCGAGGGCCCACGCTTTCGCAGAGCGTAGCAAGTCCAAGGTATTGGTCCTTCATACCGCCGCTGGACGTGTGGGCGCGATGGACATTGGCGCATGTGCCGATGGCGGCGTCGATACGGTGATGGATGCGGAGGTGATCTATAACCTCGGTGCCGATGAGATCGACATCAAACCGGGTCCTTTCGTGATCTATCAGGGCTCGCATGGGGATAGGGGCGCGCATCGCGCCGATGTCATCCTGCCCGGCGCCGCCTATACCGAAGAGCCGGGGTTGTTTGTAAACACCGAAGGGCGGCCTCAACTGGCGCTCCGGGCCGGGTTTGCGCCGGGGCAAGCCAAGGAAAACTGGGCGATCCTGAGGGCGCTGTCGGCGGAAACCGGATCACAGCTGCCGTTTGACAGCATTGCGCAGCTGCGGCAGGCGCTGGTCAAAGAGGTGCCACATCTGGCGAATATCGACACGGTGCCGGAAAATGACTGGCAGGCGGTAACAGGCGGCGAGGTGAGCCGTGGCGCATTTGAGCCGGCCATAACCGATTTCTACCTGACAAACCCCATTGCGCGCGCATCCGAGCTGATGGCGGAACTTTCCGCCAATGCAAAGGCACGTCAACAAGAGACCTTGGCCGCCGAATGACGCAGAGCCCGCGCATATCTCAGTTGTCGCGCGACGCGGCGCGTGCTCCCGAAACCCGCCGCTGCGAGTCGGTGTTTCGCGGGGCAGGCACGGTAGTGACGTTAACGCATGGCACCGCAAGCGCGCAAAAAACCTTGCGCGTCTGGGTGGCCGGGCAATCAAGACCGCAACTGCGCGATTTTGCGCGGCATTTGCGCACAAAAGTACACGAAGAGGGTGGCGCGTGGTCGGCAGATGCTGTTTACACCAAATCGCCAACCCTGCCTGACAGGCGAGCCAAGAGTGACGCCGGTGTCGTGCAGGCTGACTGTGAGCAAAGCGGAATACCGATGGTGTGAGGACATATGGCTGATTTCTTTACCACTCCCGGCGGCATAGCTGTCCTGATCCTGGCGCAGGTGCTGGCCGTCATCGGTTTCGTGATGGTCTCCCTGCTGTTTCTGGTCTACGGCGACCGCAAGATCTGGGCGGCTGTGCAGATGCGGCGCGGGCCAAACGTTGTTGGCACCTTCGGGTTGCTGCAAACGGTGGCGGATGCGCTGAAATACGTCGTCAAGGAAGTCGTGGTGCCTGCCGGTGCCGACAAGACCGTCTTCATGCTCGCGCCGATGACGTCCTTCGTTCTGGCCCTGCTGGCATGGGCGGTGATCCCGTTCAATGACGGCTGGGTCCTCAGTGACATCAATGTGGCGATCCTGTTCGTCTTTGCGATCTCATCGCTGGAAGTCTACGGTGTCATCATGGGGGGCTGGGCGTCCAACTCGAAATACCCTTTCCTCGGCTCCCTGCGGTCTGCGGCGCAGATGATCTCTTACGAGGTGTCGCTCGGTCTGATCATCATCGGGGTGATTATTTCCACCGGGTCGATGAATTTCGGCGGCATTGTCGCTGCGCAGGACGGGCCTTACGGCTTCTTCAGCTGGTATTGGCTGCCGCACTTCCCGATGGTTTTCCTGTTCTTCATCAGCTGTCTGGCTGAAACGAACCGTCCACCGTTTGATTTGCCCGAAGCGGAATCCGAACTGGTCGCGGGCTATCAGGTCGAATATTCATCGACACCCTTCCTGCTCTTTATGGCCGGGGAATATATCGCCATTTTCCTGATGTGCGCGCTCACCTCGCTGCTGTTCTTTGGCGGCTGGCTGTCGCCGATCCCGGGCCTGCCGGATGGTGTGTTCTGGATGATTGCCAAGATGGCGTTCTTCTTCTTCCTCTTCGCGATGGTCAAGGCAATCACGCCGCGTTATCGCTATGACCAATTGATGCGACTGGGGTGGAAAGTATTCCTGCCGTTCAGCCTCGTCTGGGTGGTTTTCGTGGCATTCGCGGCAAAATTCGAATGGTTCTGGGGCGCATATGCGCGCTGGGGTATGGGAGGGTGATATGACACAAGTCGACTATACACGCGCTGCGAAATACTTCCTGCTGCAGGACTTCTGGGTGGGCATGAAACTGGGGATGAAATACTTTTTCGCCCCCAAGGCCACGCTGAACTACCCGCATGAAAAAGGGCCGCTTTCCCCGCGTTTTCGCGGTGAGCACGCGCTGCGCCGTTACCCCAACGGTGAAGAACGCTGTATCGCCTGTAAGCTCTGCGAGGCGGTTTGCCCGGCGCAGGCCATTACAATCGACGCGGAACCGCGCGATGACGGCAGTCGGCGCACCACGCGCTACGACATCGACATGACAAAATGCATCTACTGCGGTTTCTGCGAAGAGGCCTGCCCGGTGGATGCCATTGTCGAAGGGCCCAATTTCGAGTTTTCCACCGAAACGCGCGAAGAGCTGTATTACGACAAGGACCGCCTGCTGGCCAATGGCGAGCGCTGGGAAGCGGAGATCGCGCGCAACCTTGAGATGGATGCACCTTACCGATGAGTGACAAAAACAACCCGTTTGAGGGCGCAAACCCTTTTGCCGCGATGATGGCGCAGGCGCAGGAGATGGCGAAATCCTATCCGGCGATGGAGGCGTTTTCGCCCAAAGGGTTTGAAAAGATGATGGGCACGATGCCCAAGGACATGATGGAAATGATGTTCGGCAATACGCTGAACGAGGGCGGGCTTGATGCGCGCACGCGGATGCTGCTGACCCTCGCGGGGCTGACCATGCAGGGCGCGCAGAACGACGTCGCCTTTCGTCAGGCGGTGCGCCACGCGGTCGAGGCGGGTGCCACGAAACAACATATCGTGGAATCCATTGGGCAGATGTCGATGTTTGCCGGATTGCCCGCGATGACCCGCGCGTTGGAACTGGCGCAGCAGGTTCTGGATGAAGAGAAGGACGCCTAAATGACGGTTTTTGCCTTTTATCTCTTTGCGATCAGCGTGATCGCGGGCGGTTTGTTCACCGTCATCAGCCGCAACCCGGTGCATTCGGTCCTGTGGCTCATTCTTGCGTTTCTTTCCGCTGCCGGCCTGTTTGTGCTTCTGGGCGCTGAATTCGTCGCGATGCTGTTGATCATCGTTTACGTCGGGGCCGTCGCGGTGCTGTTCCTTTTTGTCGTGATGATGCTCGACGTGGATTTTGCGGAACTCAAGGCGGAGATGTCGAAATACCTGCCGCTGGCGTTGCTGATCGGCGTGGTGCTGCTGATGCAATTCGCCATCGCTTTTGGCGCATGGGAAAGCAATGCCGCCGCCGAAGGCATGCGCGCGCAGGTGACACCCGTGGACCGGCATAACACCGAAGCCTTGGGGATGATCCTTTACGATCAGTATTTCCTGCTGTTCCAACTCAGCGGCCTGATCCTTCTGGTCGCGATGATCGGGGCGATTGTGTTGACGCTACGCCACCGCTCCGATGTGAAACGCCAGGATGTCGTGGCGCAAATGATGCGTGACCCGGCCAAGGCGATGGAACTCAAGGACGTCAAATCAGGGCAGGGCTTGTGATGGACGGCGATCAGATTGCAATTCTGGTGGCCATCGCTGTCGCGGTTTTCGCGGCATTTGGATATTTCAACCGGTCCTGAGACCAGCAAGGACGACACGATGGGGCTTAACGGCGGAACACTGCAGGCGGTACGGATCGCGGCGACCGGGCTCGCCCTGTTGGCGTCCGGTGCCGCTCAGGCGCTGTCGATCGAGGCCTGCACGCGTGTCACCCACATCAGCCATGGCGGCGAGGCGGATCACGTCGATCTGGGCGAGGGGCGTGTGATGTGGCGCGACTGGTGGTCTCAGGAAGGCTCGGCCACGGATATCACCGTGATGGATTGCGCACCCGGCACAGCGCTGCGGGCGCGTGCGGCAGAAGAGAACATGAATGCGCGCTTTCCCTTCGACCGGGTTGAGGACGCACTGAAGGTTATCGCCACGCATGAAAGCGGCGCGCGGGTCTTTGCGACGCTGGAGCGGATGGCGGATGAGTTGGAAGAATTCGCCCGCGATGTGCGGATAGAGACGCTGAATACAGAAACATGTGCCTGCGCGGCCTTCTACCCGGAGGCGCGTGGCGACAAGACGGAATTCGTGCTGGGCTGAGGCGCGGCAGGGTAAAGACAAACGGGATACATCCCGGAGGGACAACATGATCGGACTTGAACACTACCTGACAGTGGCGGCGACGCTCTTTGTCATTGGCATCTTCGGGCTCTTTTTGAACCGTAAGAACATCATCATCCTTCTGATGAGCATCGAATTGATGTTGCTGGCGGTGAACATCAACCTCGTGGCGTTCTCCAGCTTTCTGGATGATCTGGTGGGGCAGGTTTTCACGCTCTTCGTTTTGACGGTCGCTGCCGCCGAGGCGGCGATTGGCCTCGCGATCCTTGTTTGTTTCTTCCGCAACCGGGGTACGATTGCCGTGGAAGACGTCAACGTGATGAAGGGCTGAGACATGCACCGTCCAACGACGCACGCGCAGCATACGGCTGACAGCTTATTGGCCAGCGGGGCGCCATGCCCTTGGGTTGGCCGCAACGATTATGACCCAGATTGCCGTCCTGGCACCAAGGAAACAGACTGATGGAAACAATACTCCTCTTTGCCCCGCTCGTTGGTGCGCTCCTGTGTGGTTTTGGCTGGAAATTCATCGGAGAAGCCGCAGCCTGTTGGATCGCCACCGGGCTGCTGTTCCTGTCGGCGCTGTTGTCATGGGTCGTGTTCCTCTCCTTTGATGGCACGACGGAACAAATTCAGATTTTGCGCTTTATCGAAAGCGGTAGCCTCAGTACGGATTGGGCGATCCGACTGGACCGGCTGACCGCGATCATGCTGGTCGTCATCACCACCGTGTCGAGCCTCGTTCATCTTTATTCCTTTGGCTACATGGATAAAGACCCGCAGTGGAAAGACGACGAGAGCTACAAGCCGCGCTTCTTTGCCTATCTGTCGTTCTTTACCTTTGCGATGTTGATGCTGGTCACGGCGGACAACCTTGTGCAGATGTTTTTTGGCTGGGAAGGGGTGGGCGTCGCGTCCTACCTTCTGATCGGCTTTTACTATCGCAAACCCTCGGCAAATGCGGCGGCGATCAAGGCGTTCGTTGTCAACCGTGTCGGGGACTTCGGCTTTGCGCTGGCGATCTTTGCGCTGTTTTTCCTGACGGACAGCATCAATTTCGATGACATCTTTGCCGCCGCACCGGAACTGGCCGAAACGCAACTGACCTTCCTGTGGACCGAATGGAACGCGGCGAACCTTGTGGCCTTCCTGCTGTTTATCGGGGCGATGGGGAAATCGGCGCAATTGCTGCTGCACACATGGCTGCCGGACGCGATGGAGGGGCCGACGCCCGTATCCGCGCTGATCCATGCGGCCACGATGGTCACGGCGGGTGTGTTCCTTGTGTGCCGGATGTCACCGATCATGGAATTCGCACCCGAAGCCATGGCCTTTGTCACCGTGCTGGGCGCAACAACGGCGTTCTTCGCCGCCACGGTGGGCCTCGTCCAGACCGACATCAAACGGGTCATCGCCTATTCGACCTGTTCGCAGCTGGGATATATGTTCGTCGCCGCCGGTGTCGGCATGTATTCGGCGGCCATGTTCCACCTGTTCACGCATGCCTTCTTCAAGGCGATGCTGTTCCTTGGCGCAGGCTCGGTGATCCACGCGATGCACCATGAGCAAGACATGATGAACTATGGCGGCTTGCGCAAGAAAATCCCCTATACCTTCTGGGCCATGATGATCGGCACGCTGGCCATCACGGGGGTCGGTATCCCGGTCTGGATCCTGACACTGGGCGAAATACCGATCGGTTTAGCGGGCTTCCATTCCAAGGACGCGATCGTGGAAAGCGCCTTTGCCGCCGGGTCCATGTATGGGTTCTGGGCGCTAGTGATCGCCGCACTGTTCACCAGTTTCTATAGCTGGCGTTTGATGTTCCTGACGTTTTACGGCACGCCACGGGGCGACAAGCACACCCATGACCACGCCCATGAAAGCCCGATGGTCATGATTGTTCCGCTGGGTGTACTGGCGCTTGGGGCGGTTTTTGCCGGTATGGTCTGGTACGGGTCGTTCTTTGGCCACACCGACAAAGTGGCGAAGTTCTACGGCATTCCCTACGCCGAAGCCTCTGAACATGGCGCTGAGGATCATGGCGCGGATAAGGCCGGGGACAGCCATGGCGCCAAAGAGGGCAAGCATCACTACGTCTTTGCCGGGGAGCCGGGGCAGGGCGCATTGTATATTGCACCCGATAACACGCTGCTCGATGACGCCCATAAGGTGCCCTATTGGGTCAAGACGTCGCCTTTCGCGGCCATGCTGATCGGCTTTCTGATGGCCTATTGGTTCTACATCGTGAACCCCGAACTGCCAAAGCGGCTGGCCGAAAACCAACGCCCCTTGTACCTTTTCCTCAAGAACAAATGGTACTTCGACGAGCTTTACAACATCGTATTCGTGACCCCGGCCAAATGGATCGGCTCGGTGCTGTGGAAGCGCGGTGACGGGGATGTCATCGACGGAGGGCTGAACGGCATCGCCATGGGCATCATCCCGTTCTTTACCCGCCTCGCCGGGCGTGCGCAGTCCGGCTATATCTTTACCTATGCCTTCGCCATGGTCATCGGCATCGCCGTGCTGGTGACCTGGATGACACTGTCAGGAGGGGCCAACTGATGGGCAATCTTCTTTCCATCGTAACCTTCATTCCGGCCATGGCCGCGTTGATCCTCGCGGTCTTTTTGCGCGGCGATGATGAGGCGGCCAACCTCAACGCCAAGCGCGTGGCGATGTTTGCCACGGTTGCGACCTTCCTCGTCTCGCTGTTCATTCTGGCCGGGTTTGACCCGCAGGACACCGGGTTTCAATTCGTGGAAGAACGCGACTGGCTGCTGGGGCTCGAATACAAGATGGGCGTTGATGGCATCTCCGTGCTCTTCGTGATGCTCACAACTTTCATGATGCCGCTGGTGATTGCCGCGTCGTGGAATGTCACGCTGCGGGTAAAGGAATATATGATCGCCTTCCTGCTGCTTGAGACGCTGATGCTTGGTGTGTTCATGGCGCTGGATCTGGTGCTGTTCTATCTCTTCTTTGAGGCCGGGTTGATCCCCATGTTCCTGATCATCGGCATCTGGGGCGGGGCGAACCGCATCTATGCGAGCTTCAAGTTCTTTCTTTATACCTTCCTTGGCTCGGTGCTGATGCTGGTGGCGATGGTGGGTATGTTCGCCGATGCGGGCACCACGGATATCGAAATGCTGCTGCGCCATGAATTCGCCTTTGCCAATTTCGAACTGCTGGGCGTTCAGATTGTCGGCGGGATGCAGACGCTGCTGTTCCTTGCCTTCTTTGCGAGCTTCGCCGTCAAGATGCCCATGTGGCCGGTGCATACATGGCTGCCGGATGCCCACGTGCAGGCCCCGACGGCCGGGTCTGTGGTGCTGGCGGCGATCCTGTTGAAACTCGGCGGTTATGGCTTCATCCGGTTCTCGCTGCCGATGTTTCCGGTCGCGGCTGATATCTGGGCGCCGATGATCCTGTGGCTGTCGGCCATCGCGATTGTCTATACCTCGCTGGTGGCGCTCGTGCAGGAAGACATGAAGAAGCTGATCGCCTATTCATCCGTCGCCCATATGGGCTTTGTCACGATGGGTATCTTTGCGGCCAACCAACAGGGCGTCGATGGCGCGATCTTTCAGATGATCAGCCACGGGTTCATTTCTGGCGCGCTGTTTCTGTGTGTTGGCGTGATCTATGACCGGATGCACACCCGGGACATCGACGCCTATGGCGGGCTGGTCAACCGGATGCCGGCCTATGCGCTGATTTTCATGCTCTTTACCATGGCCAATGTGGGTCTGCCGGGCACGTCCGGGTTCGTCGGTGAATTCCTGACGCTGATGGCCGTGTTCCAGGTGAATACCTGGGTCGCTGCGGTGGCCACAACGGGGGTGATCTTTTCGGCGGCCTATGCGCTTTGGCTTTATCGCCGGGTGGTGATGGGGGACCTGATCAAGGAAAGCCTGAAATCCATTACCGATATGACATCGCGCGAGCGTTGGATTTTCGCACCGCTTGTGGCGATGACGCTGCTTTTGGGGGTTTACCCCGCATTGGTGCTGGATATTACCGGCCCGTCTGTTGCGGCACTGGTTGCAGGCTATGATACGGCGTTGAGTGCTGCAGAAGCTGCCAGCCAGCTGGCGTCGAACTAAAGGATGGATACCATGATAACTGCTGATCTGACCCTCATCCTGCCGGAAATTATCCTGTCGGTCTATGCCATGGTGATGCTGCTGGTGGCTGTCTACACCACCAAGGACGGCATGGCCTCGCTGCTGGTCTGGCTCACCGCGGGTCTGATGGTAACGCTGGGCGCATGGATCACTGTGCACGGGGAGGGGACAAATGTCGCCTTTGGCGGCATGCTGATCGAGGACGGGTTCGCCCGTTTTGCCAAGGTGACGATCCTGTTTGCCGCCGCTGCCGTATTGATCATGTCCGAAGGCTACATGAAGGCGCGCGACTTGCTGCGCTTTGAATATCCGCTTTTGCTGGCTCTTTCCGTGGTCGGCATGATGGTCATGGTGTCCGCCGGTGATCTGATGGCGCTTTACATGGGGCTCGAGCTTCAGTCGCTGGCGCTCTATGTGATCGCGTCCTTGCGCCGCGACAGCGTGAAATCCACCGAAGCCGGGCTGAAGTACTTTGTGCTTGGCGCGTTGTCCTCTGGTCTGCTGCTCTATGGGGCATCGCTGATCTACGGCTATGCCGGAACAACGCTCTTTTCAGGGATCATCGAGACGGCGCAGCATGGGGATGTCTCCCTTGGCCTGCTGTTTGGCTTGGTGTTCCTGATCGCCGGGATGGCGTTCAAAGTCTCTGCCGTGCCGTTCCACATGTGGACACCGGACGTCTACGAGGGCGCGCCAACACCGATCACCGCCTTTTTCGCCACGGCTCCCAAAGTGGCGGCCATGGGCTTGTTTGCCCGCGTGCTGCATGACGCCTTCGGCAATGCCATCAGCGACTGGAGCCAGATCGTCGCGCTCTTGTCGCTGTGTTCCATGTTCCTCGGCGCGGTCGCGGCGATCGGGCAGACAAACATCAAGCGTCTGATGGCCTTTTCGTCGATTGCGCATATGGGCTACGCGCTGATGGGTCTGGCCGCTGGTACGGTGCTGGGTGTGCAGGCGATGCTGATCTACATGGCGATCTATGTGACAATGAATGTCGGCACCTTTGCCTTCATCCTGATGATGGAAAAGGATGGCCAGCCGGTTACCGACATTTCATCGCTCAACATGTATTCCAAGAAGGAACCGGGCAAGGCGCTGGCCATGCTGGTCTTGCTGTTCTCGCTGGCGGGCGTGCCGCCGATGCTTGGGTTCTTTGGCAAATTCTACGTCTTGCGCGCCGCCTATGAAGCGGGGTTCGCATGGCTGGCCATCGCGGGGGTCATCGCATCGGTCATCGGGGCCTATTACTATCTGCGCATCGTCTTCTTCATGTATTTCGGCGACGAAAAGGAAGACGGGCTGGACAAGGGTGGCTCCCCGGTACTGTCGGGCTTCCTGCTGGCCTCTGCCGCGATTATGGTGCTGGGCATTGCCAATATGTTCGGCGTTGAAACGGCAGCTGCATCCGCAGCGGCGACACTTGTCAACTAGGGCACAAGGCGGCGCGCCCTTGGGCGCGGGCATATGGCAGTGACACCGGACCGCTGGCCCGAAGGCTATGGCCGCCTGCAGTTGGCACAGGTCGACAGCACCCTTGACGAGGCCGCGCGGCAAGCCCCGCATGCCGCAACCCCGCTGTGGGTTTTTGCGCAGCGTCAGACCGCTGCCCGCGGGCGACGCGGGCGGCCTTGGTCGATGCCGGCGGGCAACTTTGCAGCCACGCTGCTCATGCGCTCCGAAGGGCCCCCGGCGCAGGCTGCGTTGCGGTCATTCACTATGTCTCTGGCGCTCTATCGCAGCTTTGTTGAGGTCACGGGGCGGGAAAATGACTTCACCCTGAAATGGCCAAACGACGTGTTGTTGAAGGGGGGCAAAGTGGCCGGTATCCTGCTTGAGAGCGTGGGCGCAGGCCAGCAGACGGGATGTCTTTCCATTGGCGTCGGGGTCAATCTTGTGGCTGCGCCCTCACCGGGCGATGTCGAGGCACGCGCGCTCAAGCCTGTGTCGATCCTCAGAGAAACATCGGTGCGGGTGTCACCTGAAACCTTTCTGGAGGTGCTTGCCGGTCATTTCGCCGTTTTGGAGCAGCAGTTTCAACGCTACGGCTTTGACCCCATTCGCACCGGCTGGCTGGCCCAGGCCGCTCGCCTAGGCGAGGTGATCACGGCGCGCACGAGTCGCGATGAATACACGGGCACCTTCGAAGATGTGGACGCCGAGGGGCATCTCGTGTTACGCGGCCCGCGCGGTGTCATGTCCATCGCAGCGGCGGATGTGTATTTCTGAGAGAAGGGCGCGCAGGCTATGTTACTGGCAATTGATTGCGGCAACACGAATACCGTCTTTTCCCTCTGGGACGGGACCCGCTTTGTCGCCACGTGGCGCACATCGACGGAATGGCAGCGCACCGCAGATCAGTATTACGTCTGGCTCAGAACGCTGATGCAGTTTCAGAAGCTCGAAGTCGAAATTACCGATGTGATCATCTCTTCGACCGTGCCGCGTGTGGTGTTCAACCTGCGGGTCTTTGCCGACAGGTATTTCAACACGCGCCCGCTTGTGGTCGGTAAACCCGACTGCTTGCTGCCCGTCGATGTGCGCGTGGACGAAGGAACACAAGTCGGCCCGGACCGGCTGGTCAACACAGTCGCCGGCTTTGACCTTTTCGGCGGTGATCTGATCATGGTGGATTTTGGCACCGCGACGACCTTTGACGTGGTCGACACCGATGGTGCCTATGTGGGTGGGGTGATCGCGCCCGGCGTGAACCTGAGCCTTGAGGCGTTGCATCAGGCCGCCGCAGCCTTGCCGCATGTCGATATCACCAAACCGCAGAGTGTCGTGGGCACAAATACGGTTGCCTGCATGCAATCTGGCGTCTTTTGGGGTTATGTCGGCCTCGTGCGTGAGATATGCGAACGAATAAAGGCGGAACGCGCCCGCGATATGCGCGTGATCTCAACGGGTGGGCTGGCACCCCTTTTCCAGCAGACTGAAGCGCTTTTCGATGCGTATCAGGAAGATCTGACAATGCACGGCCTGACCGTGATTTATAAGTACAACAAGGAAACAGAATAATTCTATGAGCAGTGAAAGACTGATCTATCTGCCCCTCGGCGGGGCGGGCGAAATTGGCATGAATGCCTATGTTTACGGATACGGCAAACCGGATGCCGAACGGCTGATCGTGGTGGATATGGGCGTGGCCTTTCCGGATATGGATGGCAGTCCCGGCGTTGATCTGATCCTGCCGGATATCACCTGGTTGCAGGAACGGCGCGACCGGATTGAGGCCGTGTTCGTCACCCACGCGCATGAAGATCACGTGGGCGCCGTGGCCCATACCTATGAAAAGCTGGGCGCGCCGGTTTACGCGCGTGCGTTCACGGCGAATATTGCGCGGCGTAAAATGGCCGAACATGGCCACCCCGAAGACGCGGTGCACACCGTCTCGCCCTGGCCCGAAACGGTTTCGGCGGGGCCGTTCAAAGTGAGCTTTTTGCCGATATCCCATTCAATCCCCGAAAGCTCCGCCATGGTGATTGATACGCCCGAAGGGCGCGTGATCCATTCGGGGGACTTCAAACTGGATGAAACGCCGCTGGTGGGCGAAGCCTTTGATCCCGAACTCTGGGCCGAGGTCAGCAAGGAGGGGGTCAAGGCGCTGATCTGTGACAGCACAAACGTGTTTTCGCAACACCCCGGTCGCTCTGAAGCGTCGGTTGGGCCAGAGATTACGAATCTGGTGCAAAGCGCTGAAGGCATGGTTGTCGCGACGACATTTGCCTCCAATGTGGCGCGGGTCAAAACGCTGGCGGATGCCGGGGTGCGGGCAGGGCGCTCGATTGTTCTGATGGGGCGCGCAATGCGCCGCATGATCGAAGCGGCCGCCGAAACCGGCGTCTTGCAGGATTTTCCATCCGTCGTCAGCCCCGAAGATGCACGCTCCATCCCGCGCGAAAACCTGATGCTTCTCGTTACCGGGTCGCAAGGGGAGCGGCGCGCGGCCTCGGCGCAGCTTGCGCGCGGTAAATATCAGGGGATGGAGATGAAGGAGGGAGACCTCTTCCCGTTTTCGTCCAAAACCATTCCCGGCAATGAAAAAGGGGTGATCCGGATCATCAACGCCTTTTCCGAACTGGGGGTTGATGTGGTCGATGACAGCTCGGGTCTGTACCATGTTTCGGGCCACGCGAACCGGCCAGATCTGGAACGCCTCAGCGAGATCGTGAACCCGCAGGTCGTGATCCCGATGCACGGTGAACACCGTCACCTGCGCGAGCACGTGAAAATCGCTGAACAAAATGGCAGAACCGGCGTTCTGGCCGTGAATGGCATGATGGTTGATCTGTCCGGCAACCAGCCCAAGATCGCGGAATATGTTGAAACGGGGCGTACTTATCTCGATGGCACCGTGCAGATTGGCGCGCTCGATGGTGTTGTGCGCGATCGTATCCGCATGGCGCTGAACGGGCATGTGGTGGTGACGCTGATCGTGGATGAAGATGACGAGCCGCTTGGCGATCCATGGTGCGAACTGAAAGGCTTGCCGGAAACCGGGCGCAGCAAGGCGTCGCTGGTGGATGTGCTGGAAGCGGACCTTGGTCAGTGGCTCGGACGGGCGGACCCCAAGACGATGCGCGATGATGACAAGCTGAACGAAGGGTTGCGCCGCGTGGTGCGTCAGACGTCACAAGACGAGATCGGCAAGAAACCAGAAGTCAGCGTGATCGTCAGCCGGTTAAGCTGACAAAAAAACCGGACCGCCCGTTGATAGGGCGGCCCGGCAATTTTCTGGTTGCATGGCTTTTAGAGCGTCTGACGAAATACCTGAACCATCAAACATCACGTAACGCGTTGAAATCTATGATTTCAGGCAGCGTTGCGTGATTCAGGTTTTTCGCATGACGCTTCAGCCGCCGATCCGATCTTTGAAGCTGAGCCCGATGAACTCCGGCGTGTGATCGCCCAGTCCGATGACACCCGGCCCGCGATCCTTGCCCGTGTTGGCGTTGCGGTTGCGACCGCCCCGGGAGCGGGCAGGTTTTTGTGCGGGCTCCTGCGCAGGTGTGGCGTCCACCGTGGGTTCTTCGGGCGTTTTTTCGGCCTCTGTTTCCTGCGGTTTGTCGCTTTTGCGCGGTGCACGTGTCCGGGTCCGTTTCGGCTTTTCCGACGCGGCGGCCTCACCGTCCGGCGCTTTCTCCTTCGGCGCTTCCTTGGTGCCCAGTGGATTGTCCAGCCGCGGAATTTCGCGCTGCACAAGGCGCTCGATATCTTCAAGGTTGCGCTCGTCGCGCGGCACGCAGATCATGATCGCCTTGCCGTCCCGCCCCGCACGACCCGTCCGGCCAATGCGGTGGACATAGTCCTCGGCATGGCCGGGCACATCAAAATTGAAGACATGGCTCACCGCAGGCACGTCAAGGCCGCGCGCCGCCACATCAGAAGCGATCAGGAATTTCAACGAGCCATCGCGAAACCCGTCAAGCGTGCGTGTCCGCTGGCTCTGATCCAGATCACCGTGAATAGGGGCTGCGTCATAGTTGTATTTTTTCAGTGACTTGGCAACGATGTCCACGTCAGTCTTGCGGTTGCAAAAGACGATGGCATTGGTGCATTTTTCACCTTCGGCATCAATCAGGGCACGCAGCACCTTGCGCTTTTCCGTGCCTTCCCGGTCCTTGCGCGAGGCCTTGAACATCAGCACACCCTGCTCGATGGTCTCGCTGGTCGTTGCCTGACGCGCGACCTCGATGCGTTCGGGTGCGGACAGGAAGGTGTTCGTGATCCGCTCAATTTCCGGAGCCATGGTGGCCGAAAAGAACAGCGTCTGGCGGGTAAAGGGCGTCAGGCTGAAGATGCGTTCGATGTCAGGAATGAATCCCATATCGAGCATTCTGTCCGCTTCGTCCACCACCATGATCTGCACGCCGGTCAGCAGCAGTTTGCCGCGTTCGAAATGGTCCAGCAACCGTCCCGGTGTCGCAATCAGAACATCGACACCCTTGTCGATCAGCTTGTCCTGTTCCTTGAACGACACGCCGCCAATCAGCAGCGCCTTGGTCAGTTTCAGGTGTTTCGTGTACGTGTCGAAGTTCTCGGCAACTTGTGCTGCGAGTTCACGCGTCGGGCACAGCACAAGACTGCGCGGCATCCGGGCCCGGGCGCGTCCACGCGCCAAAAGGGTAATCATCGGCAGCGTGAAACTGGCGGTTTTCCCGGTCCCGGTTTGCGCAATGCCCAGAACGTCCCGCCCTGCGAGGGCGGGAGGGATGGCACCAGCTTGGATCGGGGTGGGGGTCTCGTACCCGGCTTCGTCAATTGCCTTCAATACTTTAGGATTGAGGTTCAACTCAGAGAATTTTATCATATGTATCCGTAATTTGCGGACACATTCTTGGCCCGCGGCAGCTCTCACATCGGCCCGCATGGCCCAAAACGGCGGCTCTGCCGCGACATGCTGTGCGTGCTTACCAACTCATCGGCAATTGGTCAAACAGTTGACGCAGAACAGGTCGGCTTTGCGCGCTTGGCGATGCGCTTTGGCTTCACATCTTGCGAAAGTTCCCGCGTGGGTAGATGTTTGCCCGCCAGATTGGCGCGAAATCGCCTAAACCATCATTTCCTTGGTCGCGGTTAGCTTCACCTGTGGATGGTCCCGCTCCACCCGGTCGATGTCCCACTGCAGTCTGGTGAGGTATACCGTATCGCCGTCGTGATCTGTCGCGATATGCTGCTTGTTGCTTTCGGTGAATTTGTCCACCGCCTGTTTGTCGCCACTGACCCAGCGCGCCGAGGTGAATTGCGACGCCTCGAACCGCACAGGCAGGCCGTATTCCAGTTCAATGCGGCTGGCCAACACTTCAAATTGCAACTGTCCGACGACGCCCACCACAAATCCCGATCCGATGGCGGGTTTGAAGACCTTGGCAGCACCCTCTTCGGCGAATTGCATCAGCGCTTTTTCCAGATGTTTCGCCTTGAGTGGATCACCGGCGCGTGCGGTTTGCAAAAGTTCCGGCGCAAAGGAGGGGATGCCCGTGACCCGGATCGCTTCGCCTTCGGTCAACGTATCGCCGATGCGCAACTGGCCATGGTTCGGGATGCCGATGATATCGCCTGCCCATGCCTCTTCGGCCAACTCGCGGTCAGACGCGAGAAACATGACGGGGTTGGAAATCGCCATCGGCTTTTTCAGACGCACGTGGGTCAGTTTCATGCCCCGATTGAAATGGCCTGATGCGATGCGCACGAATGCAACGCGGTCGCGGTGCTTTGGATCCATGTTGGCCTGCACCTTGAATACAAAGCCGGATACTTTCTTTTCCTCGGGCAGAATCTGGCGTGGCTCGGCGGATTGGATCTGTGGTTGCGGGCCATATTGGGCGATGCCATCCATCAATTCCTTGACGCCAAATGAATTGATGGCCGAGCCGAACCAGATCGGTGTCAGGGACCCTTCGTGCATCGCGGCAATGTCGAGGGGCGGCAAAAGTTCGCGCGCCATCTCAAGATCTTCGCGCAGTTTTTCAAGCAGTTCACCCGGGACCAGTTCGATCAGTTTGGGGTCATCCAAGCCATTGATCTCGACACTTTCGGCCACGCGGTTCCGGTCGGCGCGGTCCATCAATTCAAGGCGGTCGCGCAGAATATCGTAACATCCGATGAAGTCACGCCCCACCCCGATGGGCCAACTGGCGGGGGTCACGTCAATGGCGAGGTTTTCTTGAATTTCGTCAATAATCTCGAAAACATCCCGGCTTTCGCGGTCCATTTTGTTGCAAAATGTCAAGATGGGCAGGTCGCGCATACGGCAGACTTCAAAGAGTTTCTGCGTCTGGCTCTCCACGCCTTTCGCCCCGTCAATCACCATCACCGCTGCATCCACGGCCGTCAGTGTACGGTAGGTATCCTCGGAAAAATCGCTGTGGCCGGGCGTATCGACGAGGTTGAACCGGAACTCCTTGAAGTCGAATGACATGGCGGAGGCGGAGACAGAGATGCCGCGGTCCTTTTCCATCGCCATGAAGTCGGAGCGCGTGCGGCGTGCTTCGCCTTTGGCGCGCACCTGACCGGCCATCTGGATGGCCCCGCCAAAGAGCAGGAATTTTTCGGTCAATGTGGTCTTGCCGGCATCAGGGTGGCTTATGATCGCAAAGGTGCGCCGCCGGGCGATTTCGGGCGGTAAATCCGCGCGGTTTTTTGGTGTATCGAGCATGCCTGCGGCTATAGGCGCTGCAATGAGGCAAAGCAAGAGAGCAGCGGTATATGTCGCTTGTCTGCTGGTGCAGCATGCGTTTTTGATGCTACGCAAAGGCTAGCAAAAGGGAACAGATCATGGATTTGGGAATCAAAGGCAAGCGCGCCGTCATTTGCGCGTCATCGAAGGGGTTGGGGCTGGGCTGTGCGCGCGCGCTTGCCGGCGCTGGCGTGGATGTGGTCATGAACGCCCGTGGCGCAGACGCGCTGGAGGCGGCGGCAACAGCCATCAGAGCGGAATTCGACGTCAGCGTCACGACCGTGGCGGCGGACATCACTAGTGATGCGGGGCGCGCCAGGGTCATTGCGGCAGCCGGCGCAGTCGACATTCTGGTCAACAACGCCGGTGGCCCACCGCCGGGCCTCTGGCAGGATTGGGACCGCGATGATTTCATCAAGGCGCTGGATGCCAACATGCTGGCCCCGATTGCGATGATCAAGCAGCTGGTGCCGGCCATGATGGCGCGTGGCTGGGGCCGGGTGGTGAACATCACGTCGCAATCCGTCAAGGCACCCATTCCCCAGTTGGGCCTGAGCAATGCAGCGCGCACCGGTCTGACCGGCTATGTGGCGGGCACAAGCCGTCAGGTCGCTGAAAAAGGGGTGATCATGAATAATCTATTGCCGGGCATCCACGACACGGACCGCGCCACCGCCCTTGATGGCGGCGTGATGGAGCGCGAGGGCATCACGATGGAAGAGGCCCGCGCAAGACGGACCGCGACCATTCCCGCCCGCCGCTACGGGACAGCCGAGGAGTTTGGCGCGACCTGTGCGTTTTTATGTTCGCAGCACGCGGGGTTCATTGTCGGGCAGAACATTCTGCTGGATGGCGGTGCCACGAACGCAACGATTTAAGAAGCGGCAGCGGCCCTGACCGGATCGACGTGCTGCGTATTCAAGACCGGGCGCTGTCGGTGCTTGCGGGCGCGCGGCAGGGCTGATAGCTGCTATTCCGATGAATTCTATCAGATATCCGGAGAAATGTGTGACGACTGATGCGCCCCGGCTGGAAATAAAGAACATTTGCTGTGCGTTTGATGGTCGCCGGGTTGTAGACAACGTGTCACTGCGCATCAACCGGGGCCAGGTGACCTGTCTTTTGGGGCCGTCGGGCTGCGGAAAGTCCACAACCCTGCGTGTGATCGCGGGTGTCGAGATGCAGGATAGCGGCGAAATCTATGTGGATGGCAAACTGATTTGCGACACCGTGCATCGTATCCCGCCGGAGCGGCGCGAAATCGGATTGATGTTTCAGGATTTTGCCCTGTTCCCACATCTGAGTGTCGCCGACAACGTGGGATTTGGTCTGAAGTCCGCAAGCAAAGCCGAAAAGCGTGCCCGGATCGAGGAACTGCTGGAGCGTGTGGACCTGAAGCGTTTCATCGATGGTTTTCCGCATCAGCTGTCGGGCGGGGAACAGCAACGGGTCGCGCTCGCGCGCGCGCTGGCGCCGAAACCGAAAATCATGCTGATGGATGAGCCGTTTTCCGGTCTTGATAACCGGTTGCGCGACGGCATCCGCGATGAAACGCTGACGATCCTCAAGGAACAGGATACCGCTGTTTTGCTGGTCACGCATGAACCCGAAGAGGCCATGCGCATGGCTGATGAAATCGCCCTCATGCGCGATGGGCGGATCGTCCAGCAGGGCGCACCCTATAACGTCTATACGCGCCCCATGGACCGGGCTGCCGTGTCGTTCTTTTCTGATGCGAATGTCATTTCGGCTGAGGTCAACGGCGCTTTGGCGCATACCCCTTTTGGCAGCTTTCTGGCTCCCGGTGTGCCCGATGGCACGCCCGTTGACATCGTGTTTCGCCCGCAGCATCTGCGCATTGATTTTGATCGCGCGGGACAAGGGCCCAAACCGACGGCCAGTGATGGCACCGCCGTGCGCGCGCTGGTTGAAAGAGCGCGCTTCATGGGCAACGAAAGCCTTGTTGAGTTCCGGCTGGATCATGACGGGTCGGTTCTGAAATCCACCGTCCCGAACGTGTTTCTGCCCAAACCCGATACGGTGATGTGGCTGACAATACGGCGGGACCGGTGTTTCATCTTTCCGGTCTCGGAACGGACAGACAAGGGGATATGATGCAAAAACTGTTGGTTGAATTTGGCATGGGCACCTCGCTGCGGCGCGGAGACTACACACAAGCGGCTGTGCGGGGCGTCAAGGATGCGCTTTGGCACAACTCCATCAATCTGGCCGAACTGTTCGGGTTTGAAAAAACCGATATGCGCATTCTCGTTGATGTGGGGGTTCAGGCCCCCGAGAAAGTCGATGTTGCCGAAGTGCTCAAGGTATTTCCCTATGGTCAGGCGGAGGTGCGCGTGCAACAGGGCGGCCTCGATATTCCGCGCCCGGATGGCGATGGGCATCCGACGATCATGGCGAATGTGGCGTTGACCGTTGGTTTTGACATGGAGCGGATCAATGACTGAACAACGCATGATCATCGAAATGGGCATGGGAAACGATCTGCACGGTCAGGACTATACCAAGGCCGCCAAACGCGCGATTGAAGACGCGTTTCGGCATTCCTCGATCCCTCTTTTCGGCGTGCTGGGGCTGAGCCATGAGGTCATGCGCGTTCAGGTGACGGTTGGGGTTCAGGACCCGGATGCGGTGGATGCGCAGGCGCTTGCAGAGACACTGCCGCGCGGGCGGGCATCGGTGCGCGTGGTGAAGGGCGGGTTGAACGTCGAAACCGTGAACGGTGACCCCATCGTGGTGGCACAGGCCAGTGTTGAGGCATTCCTGCCGCCCCAAACCGGATGGACGCTTAAAAGCTGAGCAAACAACCGGCGGCGACAGGGCGCACGGGTTCCTGAACAAACCCGCGGCGGTTAAGGCGTGTAATCCGCCAGTGTCTTGCCGGGCTCATCGACAAATAGTTCGGGCAAGGCCTGCGCGGTCTCGATCAGATCGACGCGAAAGACGCGAAATGCTTGCTTGAGTTCGCACCACGCGGTCAACGTCCAGATGCGCCCCCAATATTCCATATGCAGCGGGCGTACGATCCGACAGGTGCGCTCATTTCGCTTTGATTGGTAATTCAATTCGACCTTTTGGCGGGCCTTGATCGCGGCGCGCAAGGTCGGCATATGCGCAAATGCGCGGGTCGCATCGGCAAATGGGTAGACGGCAAATTTCCATTCATCGGCCTGTGCGATAACGCGGCTTGGGGATACTGCGTCAATTTTTGCCCCAAGGCTCAATGCGGCCGCCTTAAGGTCCGGATCAGCCGCTTCGCCGACGATGGCGATGCCGAGGTTCAGCGCTTCCATCTCAGCAACGGAGAGCGTCAACGGGGGCAGGGTGATCGCCTCGGTGATCATGTACCCTACGCCCCGCTCCCCCTGCACCGGGACGCCGGAGGCGACCAGCGTGTCCATGTCGCGGTAAATCGTGCGCGTGGACACTTCCAGCTGCGCGGCCATGTCCTGCGCGCGGTGCAATTTGCCGTCGCGCAGGATCTGTATGATGTCAAAAAGACGGTCAGTGCGGCGCATGATCCTCCGGTGCCCATGAAAAATATATGTCGGCGTGGCGCAGGTTGACGCTTTGCACATCAATCATTTTCATGAAGGGTGCCGCTTCGGGGGCGGTCATGATTGCGCGCGCGGCGTCTTTGGCCGCCGTCATCGACGTCCATGTGATGTGATCCACCCAACCGCCGGTTTCGTCACGGCTGAGGGTGCGCGATATGACCGCGCCAGTCCGATATAAAAACGGCGTCATTTGCGCGGCAGCCTTGGCAAATTGGTCCGGGTCCGTGCCCGCGTTCAGGCGAAAAGTCACGATTTCAGCGACAGTGGTGTCAGTCATGCACGTATTCCTTGTATGTGTTCTGCAATGCGATGCTTCTGACAGGATGCAACTGACATAAACCTGTCAGTTGGATTTTGCGAGAGCAAAAATTGACGCAATAGGTCACCGCAACTCCCCATTTCATGCAGATAGCGGTTTAGCCTTCGCCCCGCTTTTTCTACAGTTGAGCGCGACAGCGCCTGTTTTGCGGGCACATTTCTTTTGGGAGCATGAAAATGTTAAACAATATTGGTCTGCCGGGACTTTTGCTGATCGCCGTCGTGGTGCTCGTCCTCTTTGGACGCGGTAAGATTTCCAGCCTGATGGGCGAGGTCGGCAAAGGCATCACGTCGTTCAAAAAGGGTGTGAGCGAAGGACAGGACGAGATCACGACTGCCTCGGAGCAGGCAAAGGACGTGACACCTGAGACTGAAAAAGACAAGGTCTGATCCATGTTCGACCTTGGCTGGACGGAGATGCTGGTCATCGGCATCGTTGCGCTTATTGTGATTGGTCCCAAGGACTTACCTGTGATGTTCCGCACGATCGGGCAGTTCGTGGGCAAGGCCAAAGGCATGGCGCGTGAGTTCAGCAGAGCGATGAATGACGCCGCCGCCGATTCCGGTGTCAACGACGTCACCAAGAGCCTGAAAGCCGCCGTGAACCCGGTGAACACAGCCATGGATAGCGTTAAATCCGCCGCCTCGGATCTGGGTAAGTTCGACCCCGAGAGCGAGACGGGCAAGTTGGCAGCCGACAAGGCGGAACGCGCACAGAACGCCAAGAAGATACAGGCTGCCACAGCCCGCGCCGCAGCGGATCGCAAGCTGAAGGAAGCGCAAGAGGCACAGGCCCGCGCCTCCGAACTCGAGGCCGCCGTAACGCCCCCTGAAAAGAACGAGACATGAGCGCATCCGAAGACATGGACGAAAGCGCCGCGCCGCTGATCGAGCATCTGGCAGAACTGCGCACCCGGCTGATCCGGTCGGTCATCGCATTTCTGGTCGGCATGATCATCTGCTTTACCGTGGCAACGCCGATTTTCAATTTCCTGACGGACCCGCTTTGTGCGGTTCTGGCGGACCGCGGTCAGCACTGTGACCTGATCTTTATCAGCCCGCAGGAAGGCTTCTTCGTTGCGATCAAAGTGTCACTGCTGGGTGGTTTCATGCTGTCTTTTCCGGTGATCGCGCATCAGATGTGGCGCTTTGTGGCCCCGGGTCTGTATAAAAACGAAAAGGGCGCGTTCCTTCCGTTCTTGATCGCCTCGCCGGTTATGTTCATGCTGGGCGCGTCTTTTGCATTCTATGTGGTGACGCCGCTGGCCTATGACTTCTTTCTGGGCTTCCAGCAATTCGGTGCCGAGGGCGAAGCGGTTGTGGGTGACCCTGCGTCCAGCCCCGGACTGAGCGTGGTTTTTCAGGGCTCTGCGCAGGAATATCTGAACCTGACGATCAAATTCATTGTCGCCTTTGGCATGTGTTTTCAATTGCCCGTGCTGCTGACCCTGATGGGCAAGGCCGGTCTGGTCAGTTCCGAAGGGCTTGGCAACGTGCGCAAATACGCGGTTGTGGCCATTCTGGTTCTCGCAGCCCTCGTCACACCGCCTGATGTGATTACGCAAGCGATCCTGTTCGTGGTGGTCTATGGGCTTTATGAGGTGTCGATTTTCCTCGTCAAACGCGTGGAGACCAAGCGCGAAGCCAAGCTGCGCGCCGAAGGCTATTATGACGATGAGGACGATCCTGCGTGAGCAAAGACCCCATGGAAAGGATCGCCGCAGCACTTGAGCGTATGGCACCGGCGCCGCTTGAAGCGCCTGATTTCTCGCAGGCTTCCGCCTTTGTCTGGCATACGGAACCGGACCGGCTCGAACCGGTGGAAAAGGTATCGCGGATTGACTTGCCCTTGCTGGTTGGCGTGGATCGCTCGCGGGATACGTTGCTGGCCAATACCGAGCAGTTTGCCAAGGGGTTGCCCGCAAATAACGCGCTTTTGTGGGGTGCGCGTGGCATGGGAAAATCCAGTCTTGTCAAATCAATACATGACGCAGTTCACGCATCACATGAAGAATTGCGCATTGTCGAATTGCAGCGTGAGGATTTGCCGTCAGTCGGTCGCTTGCTGAACGTCCTTCGGGAAAGCCGTTATCGCTTTATCCTGTTTTGTGACGATCTGTCGTTTGGCCATGATGACGCGCATTACAAAAGCCTGAAGGCGGTGCTTGATGGCGGCATTGAGGGGCGTCCCGACAATGTTGTGTTATACGCCACATCCAACAGACGCCATCTGATGCCGCGCGACATGATCGAGAATGAGCGGGGTTCAGCCATCAACCCTTCCGAAGCAGTGGAAGAAAAGGTTTCTCTGTCGGATCGGTTTGGCCTCTGGCTGGGTTTTCACCCCTGTGATCAGGATCAGTACCTGCAAATGATCCGCGGATATTGTGACGCATACGGTGTGGACATGGATGACGAGAGCCTGCGCGCCGAAGCCATCGAGTGGCAGGCCACGCGCGGGTCACGCTCCGGGCGAGTGGCCTGGCAGTATTTCACTGATTTGGCAGGGCGCAAAGGCATCAAGCTCAACCCATAGCGACGACATGCTGTGGTTTGCAAAGTCGACACACCGATTTTGCAAAGTCGCTCGTGCTGCGCCCCGCCGACGGAGCGCTATTGCAGAAACGGCATTGGGTCCACGCTGTCAAACCCGCGGCGCACTTCAAAATGCACAAAGGCATCGTCGCCATCGCGCAGCTTGGCGATGCTTTGGCCACGCGCAACCCTCGTGCCCTTTTCGACACTCACATCCGTCACATTGGCATAAACCGTCAGCAGTTCAGGCTCGTGTCGGATCACGATGATCGGCACGCCCTCGGCGCTTTTGGTGACAGCGGCCACGGTGCCGACATCCGCTGATTTCACATCAGTACCGGGCGCGGCTTTTATGTTGATTCCCTCATTTCGGCCCTTGGAATACTCGCGAATGATCGACCCGTTCACCGGAAACAACATGCGCGCCACATCAGAGGCGGCCGTGCGTTCGCCAACGTCGATTGGCGCGGGCGTCTCGGACAAGAGCGGTTCGGGCGGGGGCAGCGGTCTGGTTGCGCTCGGAGGTGTCGGCGTGGGAGAGCCGGTGCCCGGCAGGGGCGTGGCGTCTTCGGTTTGCGCGGCAGGCGGGGCTTGCATCGCCACAGGGATCAGCAAGAACTGTCCTTCGCGGATGGCAAAATCCGACCCGAGGCCATTCCACTCGGCCAGTGATTTTACCGGAACCTGATAGAGGCGCGAAATGGTATAGGCGGTTTCACCACGTTCAACCTTGTGGCGCACGGGTTCCTTTCCGGTGCTTGCAGGTTCCGCCGTGCCCGAGGCGGGGGGCAGGGCTGCGACACGCACGTCACCGCTGTTGGTTTCGGGCGCACGGTCAATGGCGTTCCCGGCCAACGCGCCAATATCAACGCTTCCGGGCCGGATGGGGCCATCGCTTTGGGCGCCTGTCAAAGGGCTGGGTTCGGCCACGCGGTTTGGCAGGGCGATGATTTCACCACTGCGCAGGGGCGCGGTCTCATCAATGCCATTGAAGCTGGCGAGGGCAGGTGCGTCCACGCCCAAACGCGTCGCGACGCTTTGGATCGTATCGCCCTGTTCGGCCACGGCAACTTGATAGTTGGGGTATGAGATCACCCCCCGGTCATCCGGTTGCGGGCGCGGTTCCGTGCCGACCCGACTTGCGGCATCCGCTGTGGAAAACCCGCCGCCAATGCCGCGCAAATCGTAATCGAAACCTTGCGTGCATGCGCCCAGCAGCGCCACGGTGCTTGCACTCAAAAACAATAGGCGAACCCGCGTGCGGGAAAAATGTCTGACCATCTGCATGTCCTCAACGTAGCTCTTTGAGCGTGAGCCGGTTTTCCGGCCGCTTATTCGTTAACACTATAACAGCTTATCCGTCCTTTCCCAAGCCTTCCAGCAAAGGAACAAAGCGGACTTGCCGCAGCTCGTCATACTCAAGCCCGTCTTCGGTCTTGTGAACGACGATCAGATGCTGAACGGCGTCAGACTGTCCGACGGGAATGACCATGATACCGCCGACCTTGAGCTGCTCCATCAGCGTGCTGGGGGGGTCCTCGGCGGCGGCAGTGACGAGGATGCGATCAAACGGGGCCTGATCCGCAAGGCCATAGCTGCCATCTGCGGTGATCGCGGTGATATTTGTGAGGTTCATCTCTTCGAAAAGGGTGCGCGCCTCGCGCACCAATCGGCTGTGGCGGTCCAGCGTATAGACCCGGCGCGCCAACCGGCTGAGGATCGCGGCCTGATACCCGGAGCCCGTGCCCACCTCCAGCACCTTGTCGCGCGGGCTGATCTTGAGCGCCTGTGTCATCAGCCCGACAACCGATGGCTGGCTGATGGTCTGACCGCAGGCAATCGGCAGCGGCATGTCCTCATAGGCGCGCTCGGCAAAAATCCCCCGGATGAAGGGGCCACGGTCGATGTTTTCCATGGCCGAGAGCACGCGTTTATCTGTGACACCCTTGGAGCGCAGGGCATAGAGGAACTGCATCTTGCGTTCTGCCTCAGACATTTCTGTCATCATGTATTGATGCCCGCCAGCGGGGCCATCATGTCATGCGCGGTCAAATCCGCCCGCATCGGCGTGACCGAGATGTACCCCTCAAGGTTCAACTGTGCGTCAGATCCGGGTGCGGTCGGGCGATGCTGATCGCCGCCCTTGATCCACAAGAACCGCCGACCCGATGGGGCATTATGCGGCTCGGTCGAAAAGCCCAGCCCCTCGCGGAAGCCCTGCGTTGCCAAGCGGATGCCGAGGACTTCGTCGCCCGGAACAGGAGGGAAGTTCACATTGTAAAACAGACGATAGCCACCCGTTTCCTGCGGTGTGTGCGCAAGGATGCGCTGCACCACATCGACACCATGCTGTGCTGAGGCCTCGAAAGGGTTCTCGATCGCGTTGTTGCGCGGCCCGTAGTATTGCGACAGGGCAATCGCGGGTAACCCTTGCAGGGCTGCTTCCATCGCGCCGCCGATGGTGCCCGAGTAAAGCGTGTTTTCAGCGGAGTTATTGCCCCGGTTCACGCCCGAAAGCACCAGATCGGGTGGGCTGTCTTTCATCACATCGTGCAGGCCGGCCAGCACGCAATCTGCCGGTGAGCCTTCGGCGGCGAAGCGGCGCGGGCCCATTTGCGCAACCATCATGGGGCGGGTGTAGCTGATGCAATGGCCGACGCCGGATTGTTCGAACGCAGGTGCGACGGTCCAGACCTCGCCATCCTGCCCGGCCAGTCTGGTCGCGATCTCATGCAAAACCATCAGTCCCGGTGCGTTTATCCCATCGTCGTTTGTAATCAAAATGCGCATATCAAGGCCCCTTTTGGCTTTGATAGGCGAGCGATAGGAGCGCAGCAAGAGAAGCCGCCCCTTGTCAGCTGTTTTGCAGCTCGAAAGCTCAGAGTTGTGACAGAACTGCTTCGGCTGCGTCCCTCGTGGGCGTCAAGGCATCGCGGTTTTCGCCGGGATAGAACCGCCCACGGGTCGCGGTTGGCATGGGCGGCGGTGTCACAATATCCACGCGCGGCCCTGTTGTGGCGCTTTCGGCCTGCCACGACCGGGCCAGCGCGACCTGCGCGGCCTTGCTTGCGCCGTAGCTGCCAAAGAACTTCTCCCCCGCGCGCGCATCGTCAAAAAACACCGCCTGTCCGGTCGTGCCGAGCAAGGGCGCGACAAAGGTGATCAGGGTCGCCGTCGCGGTAACATTGGTTGCGATGGATTTGGCCAGATCCTTGCTGTCGATGTGACTGGTCGGTGTCAGGGGGGCTGCATGAATGGCCGCGTGCAACCAGAGATCAAGGCTGCCCCAACGGTCAAAGATCCCGCGGCAGAGCGTCGCCATGGCGTCAGTATTGGTGATGTCCATCGGCGCAAGCGTAGTTGTCCCGCCGTGGGATTGGATGCGGTCGTCCAACTCCTCCAAAGCGCCGGTTGTTTTCGCAACCGCGATGATGTGATGCGTGGGCGCCAGCGCTTCGGCCAGTGCGTAACCCAGGCCGCGCGATGCGCCGGTGATGAGAGCAGTTTTTGTCATGTCCTGCTGGTGCCGTGTAATCGCGCGGGCGTCAAGCCGTCTTGCGACGATAGGTCAGTGTCAGAACAGCGTAACGGCCAAAGCGCGCCGCAGTGTTTGTACAGGGTGGCTATTCGGCGGCGGGCTTCATTTCAAAGCCGTCTTCGATCTGGTCCGAGGGCACAACCGGGTATTCGCCGGAAAAACAGGCATCGCAATATTGCGGCTGTTTCGGGTTGCGGCCCTTCGCCTCGCCCACGGCACGATAAAGCCCATCCAGCGAGATGAATTTCAGGCTATCGACCTGTAGGTGGGCGCGCATCTCCTCTTCGGACATGGTCGCGGCCAGCAGTTTTTCGCGTTGCGGCGTATCGACGCCATAAAAACAGGGCCAGGCGGTAGGCGGCGAGGCAATGCGGAAGTGCACTTCCTTGGCGCCGGCATCAAGGATCATTTCCTTGATCTTGCGGCTCGTCGTCCCGCGCACCACGGAGTCGTCCACCAGAATAACCCGTTTGCCCTGGATCAGCGCGCGGTTCACGTTCAGTTTCAGGCGCACGCCCATGTTGCGGATCTGTTCAGTCGGCTCGATAAAAGTGCGGCCCATATATTGGTTACGGATGATCCCCATCGCATAGGGAATGCCCGATTCCAGCGAATAGCCAATCGCCGCCGGGGTGCCGGAATCCGGTACCGGGCAGACAAGATCGGCCTCCACCGGGTTTTCCTTGGCCAATTCACGCCCGATCGCTTCGCGCGTTTCATAGACCGACCGCCCGCCCAGAATACTGTCGGGGCGCGAGAAATACACATGTTCGAAGATGCAGAAGCGTGGTTTTTGCGGGCGGAACGGGAACTGGCTGTCGACCCCTTTTTCGGTGATGACGACCATTTCACCGGGTTCGATTTCGCGGATGAATTCGGCCCCGATGATATCCAGCGCACAGGTTTCCGAAGACAACGCCCAGCCATCCCCGATCCTGCCCAGAACAAGCGGGCGTACCCCAAGCGGATCGCGCACGCCGATCAATTTGGTGCGCGTCATCGCGACAACCGAAAACGCGCCTTCCACCCGGCGCAGGGCGTCTTCCATACGTTCGGGGATGTTGCGTTGCAGGGATCGCGCCATCAGGTGAATGATGCACTCACTGTCGGACGAGCTTTGAAAAATCGAACCGCGTTCGATCAGCTCGCGGCGCAGGGCGTTTGCGTTTGTAATGTTGCCGTTGTGCGCAATCGCCGCCCCACCCATGGCGAATTCGCCAAAGAACGGCTGTACGTCGCGGATGGCCGTCTGGCCTTTTGATCCGGCGGTGGAATAGCGCACATGCCCGATGGCCAGCGGACCCGGCAGGGTTTCCATCACGGATTTACTCGTGAAATTATCGCGCACATAGCCAAAGCGGCGCGCGGATTGAAAGCCCTGTACCGCGTCATAGCTCACGATGCCGCCCGCCTCTTGTCCGCGATGTTGCAGGGCATGCAGCCCAAGGGCCACGAAATTGGACGCATCGGCGACACCGATGACCCCAAAGATCCCACATTCTTCCTTCAGTTTGTCGTCGTCATTGCTGTCGCGCAGATAACTTGTATCAAACGGATGAGCGGGAGGCATGATCTTGGACAACGGGGCAGCTCCGAATCCGGTTTGCAGGTGAGCACTGTTTAGGCCCTGCGCGGGCTTATGTCACGAACCTATGACGGTCTTGGTGCTGATTGTCGCGGTCTGTGCGGATGTCGTGCACCTCTTGAGCAGCAATCCCTCGCGCCCAGCGGGAAACCCGAAGCGGATCAGCGGCTGTTACTGTCCGCAATTGCTGACCAGGGCTTCGTATTGGCCGGTGATCCACCCCAAAGCCTGCTCGGGTTCGGCGCCTTCGATGTCGTCGGACAGCTGCGAAAACACCGCGGCGGAGCGGCTGTTGTCCACGACTGTATAGCTTTCACCCGTCACAACGGTGTTGTAGACGAAAAACCCCACCGCAACGAGCAGCACGCCGCGCGCGACCCCAAAAAGGAATCCAAGCCCCTGATCCACACCACTGAGTGCGGAGCGTTGAATGACCGAGGAAAACAGCGGGGTAAAGAGCGACACAACGATCAAAGCGACCGCAAAAACGGCGGCAAAGGCCCCGATGATCGACAATTCGCAACTATCGGCCAGAAATTCGCCAACAACCGGTACTTCGCGGATCAGCGGTTCAACCTGCGGGGCAAACATGAAACCGAGGATCGCCGCTGCCACCCAGCCGACAATGGCCATGATCTCACGCACGACGCCGCGACTATAGGCAAGCAGTGCCGAAATGACGATCACAAGGGCCACGACCCCGTCGATCATTGTGAAGTTTTCCATAGCCTCAACTGCCTCTTTACGCGACGCTTAGCCTGCGCCAAAAATCTCGCCTACAAAGCCCGTCAGGTCCGGCATCGTGTTCAAAGTAATGCCGCTGACCCCGACCGCTTTACCGCCCTTGGCAGCAATGGCGCTGGTAAAACCAAGTTTTTGCGCTTCTTTCAACCTGTTTTCGGTCTGGGTGGCCGGGCGCAGGGCGCCAGACAGGCTGATTTCGCCAAAAACCACCGTATCCGCAGGCAATGCGGCGTCCTCTCGCGCGCTGAGCAGGGCCGCCGCCACCGCGAGGTCCGCTGCCGGTTCTGACACTTTCATGCCGCCCGCCACGTTCAGATAGACGTCAAGCCCCGCAAAGGGGATGCCGCAACGCGCCTCCAGCACGGCAAGGATCATCGCCAGGCGTCCCCCGTCCCAGCCGACCACAGTGCGGCGCGCCTGCGCATGGGGCGAGGGGGACACCAGCGCCTGAAACTCGACAAGGACGGGGCGCGTGCCCTCAACCCCGGCAAACACCACCGAACCGGGTGAGGGCGTCCCCCGTTCACTCAGGAACAGCGCCGAAGGGTTGGCCACTTCGTCCAGCCCGCTGCCCGTCATCTCGAACACGCCTATCTCGTCTGCCGGACCGAAGCGGTTTTTGACGGCGCGCAGGATGCGGAACTGATGCCCGCGCTCGCCCTCGAAATAGAGCACTGTGTCGACCATATGTTCAACGACGCGGGGGCCTGCGATCTGGCCCTCCTTGGTGACATGGCCCACGAGGATCACGCTGATCCCCTTGCGCTTGGCAAAACTGGTCAACTCATGGGCTGCGGCGCGCACCTGACTGACCGAGCCCGGGGCGCTGTCCACATTGTCAGCCCACATGGTCTGGATGGAATCGATGATGGCAAGCTGGGGCTTTTCCGCCTCAAGCGTGGTGAGAATGTCGCGCAGGTTGGTTTCTGCGGCGAGTTGCACCGGCGCGTCGGTCAATCCCAGACGCTGCGCGCGCATCCGCACCTGTGCAGAGGCCTCTTCGCCAGAAACATATATTGTTTTCAAGCCACTGCGCGCGAACTGGGCTGCGGCTTGCAGCAGCAACGTGGATTTCCCGATGCCGGGGTCCCCGCCCACGAGGATCGCCGAAGCCGCAACCAATCCGCCGCCCAGGACGCGGTCCAACTCCTTGATGCCGCAGGTGGTGCGGGGCGGGGGGGCTTCCTCGGTGGACAGGCTGGTGAGTTTGACCGATGCGCCGCGCTTGCCGCCAAGCGATTTGGCCGGGCCTTTCGAGATGCCTGCGTCCTCGGAAATCGTGTTCCACTCGCCGCAGGATTCACAGCGCCCGGCCCATTTGGTCGTGACGCTGCCGCAGGCAGAGCAGGAGAATGAGGGGGATTTGACCATGGCCTCTTGTGGCGCAGACGAGGATTGCCGTCAAAGAGATTTTGGGTCGATGGTTCTGTGCGACTGTCGCGCTGGCGCCGCAAAACAGGCCCCGGATTTCTCCGCGGCCTGTTTTGATATATTTTGCAGCAACCGCTGCGGGGACGGACCGGTCAGGCCGCGCGGCGTTTCATCCAGCCAAAGATACCAAGGCCTGCAAGCAGAAGTGGCAAACCGGCAGGCAATGGCACGGCGGAGATTTCATCCCCCGTCACTTCGATGGCATAGCCCGTGCCACCACCGTGATCTTCACGCAGAAGCTGCAGGAAGTTCGTACCCGCCTGAACGGTGCCGAGGTCGAGCGTGAATTCGCCCAGACGCGCGCCACCGGGCGCCATTGCACCGCCCTGAAACACACCGTTCAGCCAGACGAAAATCCCATTGTCCACGCCGATGCTGAGGTTGAGGTTTTCGATGCCGTTTGCGCCGCCGTCAAAGGCATAGATGACGGCCGTTTCGTCGTTGACCTTCCAGTTGCGCGGGATTGCCTGCTCGGTCGCCGACCAAGTGCCACCGGGGGTGGCAGGCGTTGTCAACCAGTCCCCCAAAGCAGAGGCCGCTGCGGACAGATCAGGCGCATCGCCGGGACCGAATGACTGCGTCGGGTCGCCATCACCGACACCCGGAAACGCGATGGAGGTGCTGTTCAGCACACTGCCGATGCCGGCGTTGTAAAACCCCTTGGTGGCGGAATCGATGATGGTGGCCGCGTGGCTTGTGGCTGCGGTTGCAAGCACGAGCGCTGCTGCGAGGGCGAGTTTTTTCATATCCGATTTCTCCACTGGAAAGGCTGAAACTTGTTAAAACGTTTAAAATTCTTGTTAAACGGAATGCCACGGGGGGATGCGTGCCGCAATCACAATGGCAGCCAATGGTTAACGCTTTGAGCAAAGCACGCGCGGCAATACCTGTCACGTTGGCGCGGTTTCGCGAGGTCCCAAACCCGTTTATCGCACAGATTCGATTGGTCCGTCGGCACTGCCGTTGATGAATTGGGTCAGGTAGGGATCACCGGAGGCATCCATCTGTGCCACGGGGCCGGTCCACTGAATGACACCCTCGTGCAGCATGGCGATATTATCCGCAATCGCGCGCACGCTTGTCATGTCATGCGTGATGGTCATGGCCGTTGCGCCCATTTCCACTACGATTTCGCGGATCAGATCGTTGATCACGCCGGACATGATGGGATCAAGACCGGTGGTGGGCTCATCGAAAAAGATGATCTCCGGCTCGGCGGCGATGGCGCGGGCAAGGCCGACACGTTTTTGCATGCCTCCCGACAGCTCCGCCGGGAAGCGGTCTGCCACATCGGGTTTCAGCCCCACGCGGCGCAGCTTGTCGATCGCGATGGCGCGCGCCTCGTCCTTGGGGCGTTTGAGCGAGCCGCGCAGCAATCGAAAGGCCACGTTTTGCCACACGGGCAGGCTGTCAAACAGGGCGGAGCCCTGAAACAGCATGCCAAAGCGCGCAAGGAAAGCATCCCGGTCGCCGGTTGTTGCGTCCTTGCCATCCACGAGGATCTTTCCGCTGTCCGGTGTCACAAGGCCCAATATGCATTTCAACGCAATTGATTTACCGGTGCCGGAGCCGCCGATGATGACCATGGACGACCCTTTTTCGATATTCAGGTCGATCCCGCGCAGCACGTGGTTTGAGCCAAAGGATTTATGTACGCCTTCCATCCGGATCATAGCGTGAAAAATACCCCCGTCAGCACGAAGTTCGCGGCCAGAATGAGAACGGCGGCACCTTCAACAGCGCCCTTCGTGGCGCGACCGACCCCCATGGCACCACGGCCTGAGTTCATGCCGTGATAACACCCCATGAGAGCGGCGCAAAAGCCAAAGACCGCCCCTTTGGTCAGCGATGAAATAACGTCCAGCGGTTCAAGAAAATTCACCGTGTTGTTGATGTAGGTTGCCGCATTGAACCCGAGCGTTCCGGTGGCAACCGCAAAACCGCCGAAGATGCCGATGATATCCCCGACAGCCACGAGCAACGGCACCACCAGCACGGCGGCAAGGACGCGCGGCACGGTGAGGTATTTCATCGGATGGGTGGACAGGGTGACGAGCGCGTCAATCTGCTCTGTCACCTTCATGGTCGCGATTTCGGCGGCGATGGAGGACGTCACCCGCGCGGCAATCATCAAGCCGACCAGCACAGGGCCCAGTTCGCGCACCATCCCGACGGCAACGATCTGGGGCACCACGGCTTCGGCATTGAACCGCGAGCCGCCTGCGTAGATCTGCAAGGCGAGCGCACCCCCGGTGAACACCGCCGTCAACCCGACGACCGGCAGGGACAGCCAACCGATATTGAGCAGTTGTGTCGCAAACTCGCGGGCGTAAAAGGGCGGTCGGGCAAGATGGCCGATCGTCTGGCCGCCAAAAATGGCGATCCGGCCAATGGCTGCCAATGCGCTCAGGACAACGCGGCCTATGACGGCGAAAAACTTCACTGCGTATAGACCCTTTTGTATCTGTCGCCGAGAGAGGTCAGTATTTCATATCCGATGGTATCTGCAAAGCCCGCAACCGTATCGACTGACTGGTGACGCCCGATAAGCTGCAGGCTGTCCGGGTCGCTGCCCAGTGCCGTCACATCGACACCGATCAGATCCATGGACACGCGGCCCACGACGGGTAGGGCAGTATCGCCAGCATGCAGCCGTGCCTTGGCCCCCATCGCGCGGATCAGACCATCGGCATAACCTGCCGAGATCGTGGCAATGCGCGCAGGCGCGGTGGCCGTCCATGTGTTGGCGTAGCCCACGGTTTCGCCGGGGTGAACGTCGCGCACCTGAATGACCGGCACATCAAGCTGCACCACCGGCAGCGCGTCGACAAAGGGCAGACCGCCGTAAAGGCCAATCCCCGGGCGCGTCAGGTCGAAATGATAGTCAGGCCCCATCAAAATCCCGCCTGTCGCCGCAAGCGAGCGTGGCGCGGTGATGTCCTGTGTCATCTCGACAAAGCAGTCCAACTGTTGGCGGTTCATCTGGTGGGACGGCTCATCCGCGCAGGCAAGGTGCGACATCACGAGGCTGGGAGGGCGCTGTGTGGCGACCTCGCGCACCGCGCGCCATTCGCCGTCTTCCATGCCGAGCCGGTTCATGCCGGTATCAAGCTGGATGCCAAAGTCATGCTCGGGCAGGGCCTCCACATGTCGGATCATCTGGTCGATGGAATTGATCATCGGCGTGAGGCCCGCGTCCCGGATCAAGGCGGTATCCCCCGCCATATGGCCGGAAAATACGCTGATCTGCGGCCCCGCGCCAAGCGCCTGCCGCAGTGCCACGCCCTCTTCGGCAACGGCGACAAAGAAATGACGCGCACCGGCCTCAGCAAGGGCCGATGCCGCAGTGCCTACGCCAAGGCCATAGGCGTTGGCTTTGACGACAGCGGCGGTTTCGACGTCTGATAGCGCGTTCAGACTGCGCCAGTTTGCAGCGAGCGCAGAAAGATCAATTGTCAGGACAGCGGTACTCATGGCGCGTTCATGACACGAATGCGCGCAAGGTCAAGCCTTTGGGCAAAGATGCGGTGCGACCTCCGCCGGAAATTGCCGGTTGAAGCTTTTATAACCTGAATAAGTCGCCTCGGCGTCCAGCCCCGGCAAGGCCGTGGTTAAAGCGCGACGTCGCAGACCGGATCACCGGGATATGACATCACGGGCCCGGCGCGCGATCCGGGCCTGAGACATCTCAGAAAAACGGGGAAACCCTTATTCCGGCGCCACGAATTGAACGTCAAGCTCCAGCCTGTAGGTCACATCAAAGGTTCCTTCGGGCACTTTCTTATCGCTGGTGCCAACCTCCATGATGTAGTCGGAAAGGGCGGGGACAGGCCCGACCGTCCCTGCGTCCAGAAATCCAACAAGACCGTCGCGCGTTTGGCCGTTGGGTGGAAAGGTGACACCCGTCAGAAACGGCGCGCGCTCTGTGGCGCCACGCAGGTCCTTGATGACGGCTTTCATCGCAAAGCCCTGCGGTCCGGTTCCGACAGCTGACACCCTGATTGCGGTAATCGCGGTGCCGTCGGCCACATCGAATTTGAATTCATCCCGGCCCGATGGGCGGGTCCGGCAGCCCATATCCGCGGCGCATGTGCCGCTGACCTGACCGACAAAGGTATTAGTGCCCAGCGTCAGGCCGCCCACATCCGCGCCATCATCGACCGAAACCGGTTCGATTTCGAGCCCGACACAGGCAGTAACGGCCAGCGGGGCAAGCAGGAATAGTAAATGTTTCAATGAAATTCTCCTTTTATGCACCTGACGAAATAGCAGAAACATCGCCTGTCACCTAGAGCGTCTGACGAAATACCTGAAGCATCGAGTATCACGTAACGCGTTGAAATCCTTGATTTCAGGCAGCGTTACGTGATTCAGGTTTTTCGCATGACGCTTTAGTGCCTTGAAATCTACGACATCATGTTGCGGCGGGTGCCGCAGGTTTTCCGCATGACGCTTTATGGCATCCGCCCTTACAGGACGCGGAACGCGCTGAAAGGGAGGCGTTTGCACAAAAGGCAACCGCACCGACGGGGTCCCGTTCTGTTTGAGCCGTTGGGCAATCAGAATTCGCGGTCGCTGCCCTGTTGCCAGGGCTGCACCAGATTGCCAAAGCGCGTGAAACGCCCCTCGAAACTGAGTTCAACCGTACCGATAGGGCCATGTCGCTGCTTGCCGATAACCACTTCGGCGCGGCCATGCAGGCGATCCATCTCTTCCTGCCATTTTGCCATGGCTTCAAGGTCGTGGTCGCCCGGTTTTTCGCGTTCCTTGTAATATTCTTCGCGGAACACGAACATGACCACATCGGCATCCTGTTCGATGGAGCCTGATTCGCGCAGATCGCTGAGCTGGGGGCGTTTGTCTTCGCGGCTTTCCACCTGACGTGACAACTGCGACAGGGCAACGACCGGGATATCCAGCTCTTTGGCGATGGCCTTGAGGCCCATTGTAATCTCGGAGATTTCATTCACGCGGTTCTCGGATTTACCCGTCCCGCGCACCAGTTGCAGATAATCCACCATCAGCACATCAAGCCCGTGGGTCCGTTTGAGCCGCCGCGCGCGGGCCGCAAGCTGCGCGATCGGCAGCGCGGGTGTGTCGTCTATGTAAAGCGGGCAGGCCTCCAGCGATTTCGCCGCATCCACGAAGCGTCGGAATTCGGTTTCTGTCATATCGCCCCGCCGGATCTGTTCCGAGGGCACTTCGGAGGCTTCAGACAAAATCCGCGCGGCGAGTTGTTCCGCGCTCATCTCAAGGGAGTAGAACCCGACCACACCACCATCAACGGCACCTTCGCTGCCGTCGGGCAACACGCCGCGCTTGTAGGCCTTGGCGATGTTGAAGGCGATGTTCGTCGCAAGAGAGGTCTTGCCCATGGATGGACGACCCGCGAGGATCAGCAAATCCGACCGGTGCAAACCGCCAAGCTTCTTGTCCATGTCGATCAGGCCGGTGGAGACACCTGACATGCCGCCGTCGCGCTGATAGGCGGCATTTGCAACATTAACAGCATCCGTTACTGCCTTGAGAAAGCTTTGAAAACCACTTTCGGACTGCCCCTGTTCCGCAAGCGCGTATAACGCCTGTTCCGCCTCGACAATCTGCTCGCGCGGTTCAGAGGCCACATCCACATGCGCCGCCTTGTCCGATATCGTGCGCCCAAGCTGGATCAGGTCCCGCCGCACCGCCAGATCATAGATCATCTGCGCGTAGTCCTTGACCGCAAATGCAGAAATCGCCGCCCCCGCAAGGCGCGCCAGATACGCCGGGCCGCCAAGCTCCTTGAGGCCCTCGTCGTCCTCCATGAAGGCTTTGAGCGTGACCGGGGAGGCCAGGCTGTTCTTGGCAATCCGCGCGGCGGCAATCTCGAAAATGCGCGCATGGACGGGGTCATAAAAATGCTGGGGTCCAATGATCGAAGCCACGCGGTCGTAGATGTCGTTGTTGGTCAGGATGGCACCGAGCAACTGCTGTTCCGCCTCGATGGAATGGGGCATGGTCTCAGGCGATTGCACATCAACGCCGGTCGGATTGAAGGTCGATATCTCGTTCATGACTGTCCTTGCCTGCGCGGCATTTGCTGCTGCTGATTTTTGTAACGCTTATGTGACAGATGTAGTCGAAAATTCCCCTGCCGCCTATCGGGGCAAAGCTGTGGATAACATCGGCTCAACCCTGTGCACATCCTCACGTATACGTGCATATAGTATCACGGTGCAAATTTGGCGCAACATCTTGGTGCGTGCCGCGATTCCCCGCGTGCTGAACTGCGCCCGGTGTGGAAAGAAATTATTTCTTGTTTGCTTCTTGCCACTTACGCGGATTGTGCAGAAATTTCTCCACTTCGCTGAGTGTTGCCTCATCGAAAACGCCTTGCTGTTTGGCTTCGGCGAGCACGTCCCACCAGGTGCAAAGTGAGTGCAATGCGACGCCGTGATCGCCCAGTGTTTTCGTGGTTTCGGGAAAGATATCATAGTAGAAAATCACGGCCGTATGCCCGCAGGTCGCACCCGTCTCGCGGATCGCATCCACGAACGACAGCTTCGAGCCGCCATCGGTGGTCAGATCCTCAACCAGCAGCACGCGTTCGCCCTCGCCCATCGCGCCTTCGATACGCGCATTGCGGCCATAGCCTTTGGGTTTTTTGCGCACATAGGTCATGGGCAGGGCCATGCGTTCGGCCACCAATGCAGCAAAGGGAATGCCTGCGGTTTCCCCGCCCGCGATGTTGTCAAAGGCCTCAAAACCCACATCGCGCATGACGGTGACGGTCAGGAAATCCATCAAGGTGGCGCGGATGCGCGGAAAGCTGATGAGTTTGCGACAATCAATATAGGTCGGGCTGGGCAGACCGGAGGAGAGCGTAAAGGGGTCTTTTGCGTTGAAATGTACCGCGTGGATTTCAAGCAGCATGCGGGCCGTGAGGCGTGCCATTTCTTTCGCATCGGGGTAGGCGGAGGGGATCATGTCGCTGTCCTTCGTGTTTGGATGGCTGAGCAGGGCGCTTTCGCGCAGACGATTACACCACCGTCCAATTCGGAACAAATCCGGGGTCAAATACGGTCACTGGCCCATCCTCTGTTTCGATATGGCTCGGGAAGGTGGCGGGTGTTTTTGTCAGGGTCAGGCGTGCTTCGTTGGCGGGCAGACGGTAGAACGCAGGCCCGTGCAGGGATGCAAATCCTTCCAGTCGCTCCAGTGCCTGTTCTTCCTCGAAAACATGCGCGAGGATGGACATGGTGTTGGTCGCGGTAAAGCACCCGGCGCAGCCACAGGGCAGCAGCTTGTTGGCGTCCGTATGCGGCGCGGAATCGGTGCCGAGGAAAAACCGCGCATCCCCCGAAGTTGCCGCAGCGCGCAACGCCAGCCTGTGTTCTTCGCGTTTGGCCACGGGCAGGCAATAGTAGTGAGGTTTGATCCCCCCGGCGAGGATATGGTTGCGGTTGATCACCAGATGGTGGGTCGTGATCGTCGCGCCGAGCGTGTCGTCCTGTGCCGTGGCATAATCCACCGCGTTGCGCGTCGTGATGTGTTCCATGACCACCCGCAGCCCCGGTGTCGCCTGCCGGATCGGGTCCAGAACGCGGTCGATGAAGACAGCCTCGCGGTCAAAGATGTCGATGTCATCATCGGTAACCTCG